>JBCBSS010000039.1:0-53577 GCA_039819065.1 Bacteroidota bacterium | reverse complement strand
ACTTATAGCTTATTATAATGCCAAAGGCTATAGATACGCTAGAATTGTGAGTGACACGATATATGATCACGATAGAAGAAGTATTGATGTAGATATCAAGGTAGAAGAAGGAAAAAGGTATTACTTCAGAGATATAACATGGTCAGGAAACTATGTATATACTAAAGAACAACTAAGCAGTATTCTTGGCATTGAAAAGGGTGATATTTACAACAAAGATTTAATTGATAAAAAGCTTAGTTTCAACCCAGGAGGTTTAGATATCAGTAGCCTCTATATGGATAACGGTTATCTTTTCTTTAATATCACACCTGTTGAAGTAGGTATTGAGGGGGATTCTATAGACGTGGAGATGCGTATTTTTGAAGGCACCCAAGCGACTATTAATAAGGTAATTGTAACCGGTAACGATAGAACCAACGATCATGTAATTCTAAGGGAGCTTACGACACTACCAGGTCAAAAATTCAGCCGTAGTGAGATTATCAGGAGCCAACAAAGATTATCTCAGTTAGGTTACTTCGACCCAGAACAAATCAGCCCTATTCCTAGACCCAACCCTGTTGACGGCTCTGTTGATATAGAATGGGCTGTTGTTGAGAAACCTAGTGATCAAATAGAACTGTCTGGTGGCTGGGGTGGACCAATTGGTTTTGTAGGTACTTTAGGACTAGTCTTTAACAATTTCTCGGTTAGAAATATCCCTCACATCAAAAAGTGGAGACCTCTTCCTGTGGGAGATGGCCAGCGTTTGCAGTTGAGAGTTCAAGCCAATGGGCGCCAATTCCAGAATTATACTTTCTCATTCACTGAACCATGGCTTGGAGGTAAGAAGCCTAATTCTTTCTCAATAAGCCTTAATAATTCCATTCAAAGAGCTTCTATCCCTGAAATCGACCCAGAGACTAACCAGGCTATACCACGGCGATTCGACGATTTCAATGCAAGTTTGAAATTAAGGGGTGTTACTTTGGGATTGGGAAGAAGACTTAACTGGCCTGATAGCTACTTCTCATTGCAGAATTCCCTGTCTTATCTGGTATATGAATTAGAAAATTGGGTTGATAGAGGGTTAGGTTTCACAGACGGAAATGCTAATAGTATCGTATTTAATACAACAATAGCTAGAAACAATATAGACCAGCCTTTGTACCCAAGTTCTGGTTCTACCATATCTCTTAGTGTAGCACTTACCCCACCCTACTCTTTATGGAGAGACATAGATTATGAAACAGCTAGTAATGCCGAGAGATATAAGTGGATCGAATACCATAAATGGCTTTTTGATGCTAAGTACTACATTAAGGTAGCAGGCAAGTTGGTACTTGAATCCAAAGCGCACCTAGGTTTCATTGGTTCATACACTAATCGAGCAGGTGTCGGACCTTTTGAACGGTTTAACTTAGGAGGAGCGGGTCTTGCAGGACAAAACTTTGTATTAGGAACTGATATCATAGCCATGAGGGGTTATGATGACAACCAGATTACACCCCCTAATTTTGGTCAGGCCCCAACGGACGCCACCAGAAACCTAATTAGTGGAGGTATTGTTTACAATAAGTTTGCCTTAGAGCTTAGATATCCAGTCACGACAGGTCAGGCCGCTACCATCTATGGCTATGTTTTTGCCGAAGGAGGTAATAACTGGAATGACTTCGCTGACTTTAACCCATTTGACTTATACAGATCAGCAGGTTTTGGAGCCAGAATTTTCATGCCGGCGTTTGGTCTAATTGGTGTTAACTGGGGCTATGGGTTTGATACATTGCCTGGCAGAGCGGAACCATCTGGAGCCTTATTCCAATTCACTATCGGACAGCAAATTAGATAACAATGTATAAGTCGGCACTCTTTTTGATATGTGTTGTATTCAGTATCCAGGGCGCTTTAGCGCAGAAGTTTGGATATGTGGATACTAACTTCATCTTGAGTAAAATGCCGGAGTACAAAGAGGCCCAGGCTGAGATTGATAAGTTATCTTTGTCGTGGCAAGATGAAATACTGACTATGCATAAAGAAATAGCTGCTATGTATAGTGCACTGGAAGCGGAGAAAGTGCTCTTGACTACTGAGATGTATCAGGAAAGGGAAAAGCTTATTAAGGAAAAAGAAGTTGAAGTTAAGGATTACCAAAAGAAGATATTTGGCTTTGAAGGCCTTTTTTTCTTAAAAGAAAAAGAACTGGTGAAGCCGGTTCAGGATAAGATATTCGACGCTGTCGAAAAAGTGGCGAAAGAACAAAGACTACAGATCGTGTTTGATAAAGCTGGTGATTTAGTGATGATCTACACTGATCCGCGGCATGATTATACGGACTATGTCTTAGATGAGCTGGGTCTGGGAGACCCGAACGACGTAATAAAGTGAGGTAAATTTATATTATTAAGGTTATGAAAAACAAAACCCTATTAGCAATAGCTATTTTACTAGGTCTTAGCTTTTCAGTAAAAGCACAGACTGCATTGAAAATCGGGTATGTAGATACAGATTATGTATTTACGCAGATGCCTGAGGCGAAGCAAGTTGAGTCTCAGTTGCAATCCCACAATACTCAACTTCAGAACAGATTAAAAGCCAAGTATCAGGACTATCAAACGAAGCTGACTAAATACCAAGAAGAGCTTCAGGCAAACCCTAACATGGATGCTACTATCAGACAAGACAAAGAGAATTCTTTGCTTAGGCTTCAGGAAGAGATTGCAAAGTTCGAGCAGGATGCCAATGTTTCTTTGCAACAAAAGCAAGAGCAACTCATGTCTCCTATTTATACTAAGGTAGGTAACGCCATCGAAGCGGTTGCTAAAGAGAATGGTTTTACTCACATCTTCAGAAGCAAGTTGGGTACTGCGGATATCATTCTTTATGTTGATGATCAGTATGACGCTTCAAATCTTGTATTGAAGAAAATGGGTATAACCCCAACTGCGAACTAACAGACTTGAATAACTAAATGATATTTAAAGCCTCACCATATGGTGAGGCTTTTGTATTTAATTTGAACTTACCAAGCATTCACAAACTGGATTCTAATAGTCATATGAAACCAGCATACCTACAAGCCGGTGATGAAGTAGCCATTGTTGCACCAGCCAGAAAGATTGACCAAAAAAGCTTGGATACGGCTCAAGAAGTTTTGAGGTCATGGGGGCTCAAAGTGGTATTAGGCTCTAACGTATACAGTGAATATGGCTATTTTGCCGGTACAGATGAAGAGAGGTTATCTGACTTGCAGGAAGCGCTAGATTCACCAAGAATAAAAGCTATTTTTTGTGCGAGGGGTGGATATGGTATGACCAGAATTGTAGATCGAATCAGCTTCGACGAGTTCATGATCTCGCCTAAATGGGTAGTGGGTTTTAGTGACATTACCGCCCTACATCTTAAGCTGGCTCGATTGGAAGTAGAAAGCATCCATGGCGTTATGCCGTTGTTCTTTAATCCCAATGCTGATCCGGCAACTGACAGCCTTAGGTCCGTGCTATTTGGAACCGAGGCAGCCATTGAGTATCCGAGAGGTAAGTTTGACCGATGTGGCAAGGCATCGGGACAATTGGTCGGCGGGAATCTTTCCTTGATTGTGGATAGTCTGGGAACCTCAAATGAAATCGAAACTGAAGGTCGCATACTTTATGTTGAGGAAATTGACGAGTATCTGTATAAGGTGGATCGAATGTTGGTACAGCTTAAAAGATCCGGTAAACTAAGACGGGCGTCAGCGGTGATTGTGGGGCATATGTCCTATATAAAAGATACTCAATTGCCATTTGGCAAAAGTGTGGAAGAGATTTTTTTAGAGCACACGGAGGAATATGGTTATCCAGTAGCTTTCGATTTTCCTTTTGGTCATGAAAAACGAAATCTTGCCATTCCGAACCTAAGACAAGCTGAATTTGAGGTAGGTAATGATAAATCCGTGCTACGGTTTATATGAAGATACCAGCTATAAGTCCTGTTAGAATGATGAAGGGGGCGGGTATTTTCGTGAAGGCTAAAAGACAGAATGTGCCAATCGTAATACCAAAATTTTGAAAGTTGTTTTCTAATGGTTGGAACATAAGAATAGCGGCGGCAACTACCATTCCCGAGCTTGCCGCACTTATTCCTTCTAAAGAGGCCTTAACAATCCTGTACTTCTTCAGACTTTCCCAAAAGCGTATAACAAAGAATATAAGAAAGGTGCCAGGTAAGAAAATGCCCATGGCTGCAAATATGGCTCCGGCTATTTGCCCACCAACGCCGAAACCTTGTGTTTCCATGGACATGGCGCCTATGTAGGAACTAAATGAAAATACAGGTCCTGGAATACCACGTACCATGGCATACCCCGATAGAAACTCACTTGGTTCTAAAAGCTTTTTGTATTCTACAAACTCAGTGTAGAGCAGAGGTATGAGGACGTCTCCTCCTCCGAATATCAAACTTCCATTTCTATAAAAATTCTCGAAGGTTACGATTACTGGGAAGCTCTTTGTAACGCTACCTAACAATGCGGCTACGATGAATACACCTCCCCATAATAGGAAATTGCCCCATTTTATCTTTAACCCTGACTTTTCTTCTATCGGTTGTGCCTTGTACTTAAAGGCCGTTGTAGCGCCTGCAAACAACAGGAGCACAGGGAAGAGGAACGGTGTTCTAATATAAAATGCTGAAACAGCAGCGGCAATCATTATAACAATACCTGTTTTGGTGTTGACCACCTTATTACTGATTCGATAAGCAGCGAAACTCACGAAACCAACTGCCATCGGTTGAATGAACTGGGTGAATTGGACTTCGCCGGGAATCATGGCAATGAATATGGCCATAATTGTCATAATTAACACCGCTGGTGTCATCCAGACAAGTAGTGTGAGGTAAGCGAGGTTGGGGCCACCAATCTTGAATCCTATGGCTGTTATCGTCTGAGTGGATGTGGGGCCAGGTAGAATCTGGCAAAGCGCGTTAAGCTCAATCAGATCTGTTTCTGATAAATAGCCTCTTTTAGTGACCATCAGATCTAGGAACATAGCCAGATGTGCTTGAGGGCCGCCAAAGGCACTAAGAGCCAGTATTAAAACATCTTTAAGAAAAATGTAATATCTGACTCGCTTAAACAATTTGTAGGGATTTTAACTAACCTTTTTTCAATCCTATTTCCGCAAGTCTTTGGTTGAGGAATTCTCCAGCGGTAATGTCGTCGTACTGCTTAGGGTTTTTTATGTCGATGCAGCTATCTAGACACTTCAGACTCATATCTGACCTCGGGTGCATAAAGAATGGTATTGAGAATCGGGAAGTATTTAGCTGATCTTTAGGGGGATTTACCACTCTATGGATCGTCGATTTCAACCTGTTGTTGGTCAATCGCTCTAACATATCCCCAACATTAACAACCAATTGATCAGGTAGTGCGGTGATTGGTATCCATTTATCATCTTTTCTTAACACCTGCAGCCCTTCTGCACTGGCACCCATTAGTAAGGTAATCAGGTTAATGTCACCATGTTCTGCTGCTCTCACGGCATCATCAGGCACCTCTTCGGGATTGTCAATTGGGAAATAGTGAATTGGGCGGAGAATGCTGTTGCCATTCTTGACCTTATTGTCAAAATAGTCCTCCTCCAAGCCTAGGTATAAGGCAATAGCTTTGAGCATTTGCATTCCGGTTTGCTCTAGTCTTCGGAACACCTCCAGGCCTATTTCCTCTAATTCAGGTAGTTCATCGATCCAAATGTTATCAGGATACTCATTCTTAATTGGATCCCCGTCCGTTACGTTTTGTCCAATATGAAAGAATTCCTTTAAATCTCCTGTTTTACGACCTTTAGCATGCTCTTTGCCCTTACCTATATAACCACGTTGACCCGCTAGCGCTGGCACCTCATACTTCTGCTTGATTTCGTCAGATAGAAAGAAAAATCTTTTAATTGCATCGTATAATTTGTCAATGAGTTCCTGGCTGAGATAATGATTTCGTATTGCCGCAAATCCAATATTATTGTAGGCATCACCAAGCTCCTTAATGAAACGTTGTTTTTTCTCTTGATCCCCATCCGTGAAGTCTGCTAAGTCAAGCGAAGGTATTTCGTCGTACAGCTTTTCGTTCATGAGACAAATACTTTGGTCGTTTTGCAAACTAATCAAATTTTTTCAAATTCTCGTTTTACTGAAATCGGTAAATTTATCGACTCAGGTATAACCAGGAGCAACATTTTTATGATGGAGATATGAACCTCAAAAAGAGCCTAGCTGATTACCTCACGTAGTACTTTGATAGACTTAATATCAGAAATACCGTCAAAATGAAGTTTGTAAAACCTCAGGATATCATCTAACAACAATGCCCTCAAGCGGTTATCTACCGGAAGCTTGTAACTATAATCATGATTGATCAATTGCTGAAGCGCTTCCATTTTTTCCAGATGGCTTTCGTTGCTAGGATTGTAATATAGGGCATTGAGAATTTCATCTGAGGAGCCCGCGTCAAAACCAAGGAATTTAGAAAGCTTGATGAGAAACTGTAAATGGAAACTTTCATAACCGGATTCTAGATGGTCCAGGAATAAAATGGACTGATTTAGGAACTCGAATAAGTCTTCAGATTCTATTTTTTCCTTGACAGTTTTATTCAGCATTTCGATCATGAACATGGCAATGCTGGATTTCTTTATTTCATAAGGGATACTGAGAAAAGGGTGGGCACATTTGATCTCAGAAATACGGTTAATGTTGGCGTTTTCCTTATGATAAACCACCATGTCCAACAATGTAAGTGGCTGGTAAAGCGCTATTTTGTTATTAGAACGCTTGCTGCGGACGCCATTGACAATGTAGGATTGTAGCCCAAACTTATCAGTGAAGATAGTGGCGATGATCGAAGTTTCTTTGAACTTGACAAACTTGAAAACAATACCTCTTGTCTTAAATAACATCTTCCTGAAAACATGAAGTGTTTTTAGTGAGAATAGAACTTCAATTAACCACTGCTATTTTACCAACAAATGTATCCTCACCGTCTTCTGTTGAACTAAAAACAAGATAAACACCAGTACTTGCCCTTTCACCGTTGAGACCGAGTGTGTTCCATGTTGCAGTACCACCATTGGAACGCGTCTCCCATATCAGCTTGCCCGAAATGTCCGTGATTTTCACTACAGCATCAATAGCCAGCCCCGATATCCCTACCAAGCCGTTGAAGTCAGGAGTAACTGGATTAGGAAATATTTTAACATTTTGATGAATAGCTGTTCCCTCTGTGGCCGTACCCCTGAAAGAAATGATGCCTCTGTCAGTGGCAAAAAACACTTCCCCTGTTTCTTGATGAATAGCTATATCTCTTACATTATCAGAAAGGAGGGGGCTATTTTCCTGTGTGAAATTGAAAACTTGAGATTCACCATCCTCATTAAATAACCATACGCCATTGTCCGTCCCGATCCACTTTCTGTTACCACCATCAATGGCGATAGCAGTGATGTTCTCACTTCTTAGCAAAGGTCTATTCTCAAAGATTGGACGTAATGCATTCACTGCATTGTTGCCTAGAACCAGTTGCGGGTTAGCGAAAAACGCCACACCGCGATCAGTGCCAACCCAGATGAACCCATCTTTGTCCTTGGCTAAGGCCGTCACATTCATACTTGGTAATCCACCTTGATTTTCTTCATCAGTCAATAACCGATTGACGTTATTTTCATTATCGAAGACCAGTATGCCACCACCTTGATTGATATTCAGGCTAATCCATTTGTCATTGTTATTGGCAATTTCAATATCTAAGGGGAACCTCGAAGAAAATGAACCAAAGAAAAATGAACGCCAATTACCATCAGGTTCTAAAAGATGTAAAGAATTACTTGCTCCAAAGTTGGTCACCCATAACCCTTCTTGATTACTGGCTAATGCGGTAACTCGTACCTGCCTAAAATTAGGGTTTAGATTGACTAATGGACTTCCGGGCGTGTTTTCATCAATGACATTGAACTGATCGGAAGACTCATCTGATTCCAAAAGGCCAAAACCAAAAGAGGCAAAATAGGTTTTTCCTAAACTAGAAGAGCGTGTCACATCGATTATGTCTCTGAATTCTGGTATAGTGGTAGACGAAACGCTGCTCGTAAATGCATTGAAGTTAGACCACGAACCATTTTCAAATACATAGAAGCCGTCCCGGATATTCAAAGGAGCATTACTTTCGGTTACTCCTCCGGCCACGGCATATACTTTATTATTGCTATAATGTAAAGCCCATGAATTGTTGGAAAAAGGCCCGGAAGGAAAGAATGTCTGAAAACCTCCAACAAAATTGCTCACCAATCCATTCACACCATCGGCAATCCAAATATTTAGGTCTTCATCCAGAACCGCTTCGTTAGGTATTTCGATCGCTTCATTCTCAATTTCATTGATAGAAGTCCCTTCAATTAGCCAAACCTGTTGAGATGTTGTAACCAACAACCGGCCTTGTCTATAATCCAAAGAGCTATAATCTTCCCCTTGCAATGTGGAAAGAGGCTCCCAATTCTGACCAGTATATTGATAAATAGCGTCGTCATTGATACTTGCCAACAAGTCGGATCCAGCTGCAATAATGTGTTCCACTTCTTCATCAGGGATACCCTCTATAGGCCCAAAGCTTCTCCAGTTGTTGAAGTCTAAAAGACTGACCGAACCATCGTTTCTTCCTGCTATTACGCCTAGCTGTGTGGCGAGGTAAATTGAATCGTTTAATAGCACCGATTCATTCACCACTGTCATTTCGCCATTTGGCCCTATCTCCCTGTAAGTTTCTACAATATTAAAGCGCTGTGTATCAAACAGTACTACCCCAAAGTCGGTGGATATGTAGGTCAAATCACCATTAAAGGTAAAATGATTAATCTGCTTAGAACCGGTTATTTGATCAGTGTTCCTGATGAAATCAAAGTTTATGATTTCATTCCCATTAATGATATCAATGTTTCCATCCTCATACCCAATGATCAATTGGTCATTCTGGGGGTTGATACCCAGGGCAGTAATGTTTACGTCACTTAAGCCATCAATTTCAGAAAGCTGTGTAAGACTGTTATCCTCTCGATCCAAAAAGAATATGCCATTGCTCGTTGCACATGCTACTCTCGATTCACCAATTTCTAAACGCAATGCATTGTTAAAAGAAAGGTGTGCTCGCCAGGTACCTAAAGGAATGTTCTCCTGACTTTGAGCTTGAATAGTGAAGCCAAATACCAGACAAGCAGCGAAAAAGAATTTTATTATGCTCATTACTTCTTATCGCCTTTTCTTTGATTCATGCCACTGGTGAAATACTTACGGCTTCTGGCTTCGTATTCATTTTTTTCGCCCAACATTACTTTATTATCTTCTTGTGCCAATCTGAATGAGAAAGAAGCCAATTCACCACTTTGGGCACATATGGCGTGCAGCTTAGTGACGAACTCTGCTGTAGCTAGTAGATAAGGCATTGGGCCAAAAGGTTTGCCCTCAAAGTCCATATCTAACCCGGCTACGATTACTCGCTTTCCGTTATTGGCTAAAGTATTACAGACATTAACGATTTCATCGTCGAAGAATTGTGCTTCATCTACCCCTACCACATCACACTCTCCGGCTAATAGTAAGATGTCATTGGCAAAATCTACTGGTGTAGAACGTATGGAAGTTTCGTTATGAGATACAACATCTTTTTGATCATACCTTGTATCTACGGATGGCTTGAATATTTCGACTTTTTGCTTGGCTATAATGGCCCTGTTCAACCTTCTAATGAGCTCCTCGGTCTTACCTGAAAACATGCACCCACATACCACTTCAATCCAACCTGAGAGAGGCTCTCGCTCCCTGCCAAAACCTGGTTCTATAAACATTGAGTAAAGTTAATCAGAATATTTAATATGAGGCATTTTACCAGACTCTGGAACTTCTATCACTACATCCCCTAAACAAGTGGTTTGGCATGTTAATCGCTCATTTTCACTCAACCGCCCTTGCTTTGAGAAGCCCTCTTCGAAGTTGGTCATTGGTGATAAGTTTTCCATCCCCTCCAGGACTCTCATTTTGCAGGTAGTACACCGACCTTTACCCCCACAGGCATGCATCCAATCCACATAGTGTTCCTGTAGAATACCAAGAACAGACTTGGTATTATCCGAATAACTTAATGCCTTATTAAATAGGTTTTTCACCAAAATTTTGGGCATAATTAATAATTTTACGATAAGAACATTGTTTAGGTAGCGTACGTTCGTTACCATATAATACACACAATTTAACACCGCGCTTCTCAAATAGTCGCCACAACAATATGGAAGAAAGCCATTTGAATCACCAAGCAATCAAGCGTTATAGTCAGGAATTTGCCTCTAAAATACTGGATGATTTCTTTTTGGAAAATACGCTGGTACAAGGCAAGCAGATTCTTAACATTACGCCTGTCAAACAGATTAACCTTTTTGTGATCAAACAGCTGCTTTCAGAATGGAAAGAAGAGGCCAAAAAGCTGCACAGCCCATACTTTGATTATGATAATGAGGAGGTCAAAAAGGCGTTGAAGGAGTATATGAATATCCTTTCTCAACACATTGCAGTCAACCGTTTGGATTTCGAGCAATTACTGGTGAAAGGAGTTTACGATAGTGTGCTCATTGTATTTTCGCCGTACGATTATTATTGCAAGGAAGTCACTAACAAAGAAGTGGATGCGATAACGCTCCAAAACCTTAAAGAGATTTCCAAGTACGTTAAGGTGAATAACCACCTACTACAAGCTCTTATCACAAGGTTTGAGCGTGATAAACTAGACCAAGTATCACATGATGAGGCTTACAACATCCTCAATGAAGTATTTGGTGAAATAGGAGAGACTCCTGATGATATTGAAAGCTACTACCAACAATTCTCGGAGGTTCTAACGTTAGATCTTGATTCGATCTATTCAATGCCTGAAAAAAGAAGCGAACCTCAGCCTGTCTCTCAACCGGTCGTACAGGAGGAGCCTCAATATGAAGCATCGGAACCTTCTGAAACTTTGAATCAAGAGCCTTTGATAGGAAATCAGGAAACGCTAAACGATAAACTGGCCTCTGATAGTCGACCTACCCTAGCAGACCTTCATGAAAATTCGAAAATTGAGAGCATTAAGAAGTACATTTCCATCAATCAGCGATATATGTTCATCAATGAGTTATTCGATGGAAATCAGGAGGAGTTCGAGAAAATAATCCATCATCTGGATGACTGTGGCACTCGAAAGGATGCTGAAATGTACCTTCAGGAGAACTTTGGTAGTTGGGATATAGACAAAGAAGAAGTCCAAGAGTTTATGGCTATTCTTGACAAGAGGTACGACTAAGTAGCAATCATCTAATCAGTACTTGTTTTCTATGCGCATCCAGCTTCAACAGAATAAAAAGCAGTGCCGTAAAACCTAATAGTGATGAGCCTCCATAACTAAAAAATGGTAAAGGAATACCAATGACCGGGAATAGCCCAATGGTCATACCAATATTGACTCCGAAGTGAAAGAATAGAATACAAGCCACGCAATATCCATAGACCCGGGCAAACCGCCACTTTTGTCGCTCGGCGATGAAGATAATACGAAGTAACAGAGTAATAAACAGACCAATCATTATTAAGCTACCCAGCCAGCCATATTCTTCACCTATAGTGGCAAATATGAAATCGGTACTTTGCTCGGGTACATACCCACCTGCTGTTTGTGTGCCAGCCAGAAAACCCTTGCCAGAAAACCCACCACTACCAATGGCTATTTTAGAATTGCTTACGTGATACCCAGCACCTTTCTCGTCAGCTTCAGGATCAACTAGTGTGTTAATTCTGGATCTTTGGTGCGGTTGCAATACTTCGTTGATAAAGAAATCTGTACCTAGCACTACTAAAACCATCGAAACACCAATACCCACTGCTATAAAAGCTACTCTGATTTTTTTCTTTGCCAGTGCGAAGTATAAGGCAATCAACAATGCCAGCCCTCCGAGTGTCAAAGTGAGATATAGATTATCAATGAAAAGTGTCAATACGAAAAGCGTTGCTACGACTATACCTGCTATCAGTAAGATGGGCGACATGCCTTCGCGATAAAAAACTACCAGAAAAATGGCATAAACCATAGCCGTACCCACATCGTCTTGTAGGATGATCAACACGGTGGGTAAGCCAATTATTGCAAATAGCAACATTTGATTTTTGAGCTTTTCCATTTTAAAAGTGCTGCTAGCAATGGTCCTGGCGACGGCCAATGCCGTAGCAGCTTTGGCAAACTCTGAAGGCTGTAGCTTAAATGCTCCTATATCAATCCATGCCCGCGCACCTGAAACATCTCTTGCCAGCACCAATACAACTAAGAGCATCACAATGGTAACACCGTAAAAGATATAGGCGAAAGTGTCGTAGAACTTGAAATCTATGATCATGATGACCATGATGGGTATGAATGAGGCACCTATAAAAATGAGTTGACGGCCTGAATTAATAGAGAGGTCAAAAATACTGTTGTTGTTAGTATCGTCATGAACGGCCGCGTATATGTTGAGCCATCCCCACAAGACCAATATTAAGTATAAGAATATGGTAAGCCAATCGATCTGATTTACTATGTTCTCTTGCCTTCTCACTCAGTAAATAAATTCTCCTTTGATTGCAAAGTCCTCTATCCACTTGCGTGAAACTTCGCCATTAATGTATTTTTCGATTATCAAACCTGCAATAGACGCAGCAGCTCGACCACCCCAGCCTGCATTCTCCACATATACTGCAATGGCAATTTGTGGGTTATCCTTGGGAGCGAATGCCATAAAACCTGAGTGATCATAACCGTGTGGGTTTTCAACCGTACTGGTCTTTCCACAGATAGCGATATTTGGTACTTTAGCACGTAGCCCTGACCCTGCCTGGACCACTTCCTCCATGCCATCAATAACAGATTCGAAGTGTACAGCATCTATGCCTACTTCATGTTTTTGGAGGTAAGCCTGTTTCGCCTCTCCCGATTCACCAATAGACTTGATGATATGCGGATCGTAGTAATGACCTCGATTAGCTAAAATGGCACCTAAATTGGCCATTTGAATTGGAGTGACTAACACTTCTCCCTGTCCTATACTTAAAGAATAGATATTTGAGAATTTCCAACGATTTTCCCCGTAGATCTTGTCATAATCTGCTACGCCGGGAATGTTACCAGCTTTAGCAGAAGGTAGGTCTATATTAGGCGCTCTTCCAAGGCCGAAAGCATCTATATAATTCTTCCATTTTCGTAAACCAGAACGTGAGTCAATGAATGGGCTTGGATCTTCTCCTTGCTGAATGATGCGTTTAAATACTTTGAAAAAGTAATTGTTTGATGATAACTTAATGCCCTTTCTCACATCATAATAGCCATTGGGAGCATGATCGCCAATGAGTGTACCATCGCAGTAAATCTGCTCGTTCGGCCTGAGCACCCCTTCCTGCATAGCGATCAACGCTTGAATAGTTTTGAACATCGATCCCGGAGGATACATGGCCATTAAAGGACGATTAAAAAAGGGCTTCAGCGTATCATTGCTGATCTCGAGGAAATTGTCGCTGTAATTTTTACCAGTGAGCAAATTAGGGTCATAAGAGGGAGCGGAAACCATACATAGTATTTCCCCGGTCGAGGGCTCTATGGCTACCACACTTCCTACCTTGCCGGCCATCAGTTTTTCCGCATATAGCTGTAAATCTATATCTATGGTAGAAATGAGGTTTTGACCTGGTATCGCAAGCGTATCATATTTACCGTTCTCATAAGCACCGATTACCACCTCTTTGGCATTCTTGATCTTATAGCTCACACCCCTTTTTCCTCTCAACTCTTCTTCATAGAATCTCTCTATTCCGCTCTGTCCGAGGTGATCTCCTTGCTGATAGTACTTTTCCGAAGCCTTATCAGCTGTAAGTTGCTCTTGGGATATTTCACTGATATAGCCAAACGCGTTAGCCATAACCGGATGAGGATAGGCCCGGACCGTTCTGGCGGTAACACTAAACCCTTCAAAGTCGACCAGAAAGTCTTGTATTTCAGCGAAGCGCTGGTGGCTTATTTTGGTAAGAAAAGTATGTGGCCGGTAGGGATAAGATCGGAAAGATCTCATCTTCTTATTGAACTCCTCCCGGGTGATTTCGAAAAGGGAGCAGAAGCGCGTTGTATCTAAGTTTCTAACATTTCTGGGAACAACCAATAAATCATATTGCGGGTTGTTATGAACCAACAACTGATTGTTTCTATCGAAAATAAGCCCGCGGTGGGGATACTCAATTACCTTTCTTCGAGAAATCCGTTCTGCTTTGTACGCATATTTAGAATCTGCTACCTGTATCGCAAATAGCTTCCCTAGAAAGACAATCCCAACCAGGATCATAGCGGTTTGGATAATCAACCTTCTGCCATTCATGTGCGTTGCTTTTTCTGATAGAAAATATATTGCGTGATCACTACCATGATAAAAGTGAACAGCGTACTAAAAATAACTTTCGTCAAAGTGAAACCAACCATTTTGATCCCACCAACCTCTACAAAAAACAGCACCAAGTGATGGATAAAGATAAGTGGCAAGCTGTAAACAGTGAACCAAGTAATGCCCATCACTTTGATTGTAGGTGTCATGCCAAGATCATAACCGCCTTGAGGAGTTAATGAATTGAGCCAGATTGTTCTAAGGTACATGACAAGTACCGAAGCGGAAGCATGAATCCCTATACTATTATAGAACAAGTCAACCGACAGTCCTGTTACAAAACCGGCCAATAACAATATGACAACACTGGTTTCTATTGGGATTAACAGCAAAAAGGAAACATAGATAAAGCAAAAAGAGCGATCTAGAAAACCGATGTCTTCGAACACTAAAACCTGTACCAGTACGTAAGCGAAAAAGGCCAGTACTTGAGATATGATCCTATTGCTGCTCATTGACCCCAGATATATTCTCTAAAGAATCCTTTTCTACTTTCAGACGATTTTTTACCACGTAGACATAACTGAGGGCATTAAAATCGTTGGCTAATCTAATGCTAACTTCGTAAAACAAGTCTTCATCATCAGAATTGATATCCTTTACTGTACCAATGATCATCTCAGCTGGAAAAACGGCATTATGCCCTGACGTAATTACTGTATCTCCAATTTGTAATTGTACATGTTTAGGTACGTAAAAGAGATCGGCCTCGTAAGGATCTTTGCCATTCCATTGCGTTGAACAAAGATCACCGGTTCTTTTGATTTTAGAAGATACGATTACTTTACTGTGTAACATTGAGTTGACAACTGAATAGTTTCGGGAGACCGACTTTACCTTTCCGACAATACCGCTGCTATTGATTACACCCATCCCGGGCTCAAGGCCATGTTTTTTACCTTTGTCTATCGTAATATAATTATCAAACCAGCGCGTGCTATTGTTGATCACCTTGGCGTCTACGTACTCATATTGTTGAAGTAACTCAGGGTCTCTATTTTCCCGCACCCCCAGATTGAACAAGCTTTGGTTCTTTTGTTCAAGGAGCTTTCTCAATTGAGCATTCTCCTCGGCCAAGTCCTCATTAACCCCACTTAGCGAAAAGTACGATTTAACGTTATCCGAAAAGTTGTAAACACTTCCAATGAAGTAATTAGAGGAATTGTAAAAAGCTGAGCTTTGGTATCTGTTGTTTTGAACAATCAACAAAGCGCATAATATTTCCAGGAAGACGAACAGGATGAATGTCCTGTTTTTGTAAATGAAATTAAGAAGTCTCCGCATGTAAGCCTATCAGTATTCCTTAATGTATCAGGACAACCTTAACGGTAGGCTAAGTCATCAGTACTGCCTTATAGCCTGCTATTTTTTTAAGTGCGATTCCTGTACCCCTTACAACAGCCCTTAAAGGGTCCTCTGCAACGTGGATGGGAAGTTTGGTCTTAAGTGCCAGTCTTTTGTCCAGCCCTCTCAGCAATGCACCACCTCCAGTCAAATGGATACCATTGTCATAAATATCAGCCGACAATTCTGGAGGAGAGATTTCTAAGGCTTTCAGAACCGCCTCTTCGATCTTGGATACAGATTTGTCTAAAGCAAAGGCGATTTCAGAATAAGATATCTTGATCACTTTTGGAATACCAGTCATCAAATCGCGGCCCCTAATTTCGTAATCCTCAGGACCATCGTCGAGCTCTGTCAATGCTGAACCTACCTCGATCTTAACTTTTTCTGCTGAACGCTCACCGATAAGCAGGTTATGCTGTCGGCGCATATAATCGAGAATGTCTCTATTGAATGTATCACCGGCTACCCTGATGGATTGATCACATACAATACCAGATAGGGCTATTACGGCAATTTCCGTTGTACCACCACCGATATCTACAATCATTGACCCTACAGGCTGCTCAATATCTACCCCAATGCCAACGGCCGCAGCGATTGGCTCATGTATCATATATACTTCCTTGGCACCAGCGTGTTCAGCCGAGTCTCTTACTGCTCTTTTTTCAACTTCTGTAATCCCTGAAGGAATACAGATCACCATGCGGTGAGAAGATGGTAAAAAGCGGCTACCGGTATCGATCATCTTGATCATTCCTCTTATCATGTGCTCAGCAGCGTGGAAGTCAGCAATCACACCATCCTTAAGAGGTCGAATTGTCTTTATGTTCTCATGGGTTTTTTCGTGCATCTGCATGGCCTGCCTACCGATGGCCAGCACCTTGTTGTTATTCTTATCTATGGCAATGATGGAGGGTTCGTCTACTACAATCTTGTCTTTATGTATGATCAAAGTATTTGCCGTGCCCAAGTCGATAGCTATATCACTTGAGAAAAAATCAAATAATCCCATGCGCTAATTATAATGGCTAAGTATCTCCGAGTGGAAATTTACAAATTTGTTATCTATAATATTTTAAGGTATTAAAGTTTTTTCAATGTTTAAAATGACGCGTTCCGGTAAAGACCATTGCCATGTCGTTTTTATCACAAAAATCGATGGATTCCTGATCCTTTATTGATCCACCGGGTTGAATTACGGCCTTAATCCCCTCACTATTAGCGATTTCTACGCAATCAGGGAATGGAAAAAATGCATCTGACGCCATCACTGACCCTGTAAGGTTAAACCCAAAGTTCTTGGCTTTTTCAATAGCCTGCTTTAACGCATCTACCCTTGAAGTTTGGCCAACACCACTCGCCAGCAATTGACCATCAACTGCCAGAACAATAGTATTGGATTTCGTATGTTTCACCAATTTGTTAGCAAAGATCAAAGCATTATTCTCAGAGTCAGTAGTAGCTCTTTTAGTAACTACTTTTAGGTCTTCCTTGTTCTCGATTTTAATATCCCGATCCTGTTCGATCACACCATTAATAAGACTTTTGAACTGCTTCCTGCCCTCTAAGTTTTTCTTCTGTACCAACAGAATTCTATTCTTCTTAGAAGTCAAGATGTTAAGCGCCTCTTCTGAGAAAGAAGGGGCGATCAATACCTCAAAAAATATCTTGTTGATCTCCTCTGCGGTATCAAGATCGATTTCCTTATTAGATACTAAAACACCACCAAAGGCTGAAACGGTATCAGCTTCGAAAGCCTTTACATAGGCCTCTTTTGTCGTCGCACCGGTCGCTGCACCACAGGCGTTAGTATGTTTGAGAATAGCGAAGGCAGTCTCACCTTCAAATTCTTCAATGAGATTAACGGCTGCATCTACATCTACCAGGTTATTGTAAGAGAGTTCTTTCCCATGCAGTTGATCGAACATGTCTTCCATGTTTCCATAGAATACTCCTTTCTGGTGAGGATTCTCTCCGTAACGAAGTACTTTGGACGTTCTTTCACTTTGCTTGAAGCCAGGAATCTTATCCGACTCTTCTAATGTGTCATTGAAGTAATTGAAAATGGCAGTATCGTAGTGAGAACTCATATCGAAGGCCTTAGCTGCGAAACGCTTCCTATCAGAGAGTTCAGTTTGACATTGCTTAGCATCCAGAAGAGAATAAACCTCTTCGTACTGCTCTCTTGATGATACGATTAGCACGTCCTTGAAATTCTTGGCTGCTGCCCTGATCAATGAAATACCACCGATGTCTATTTTTTCGATAATATCTTGCTCTGCGGCACCTGATGCCACCGTTTCCTCAAATGGATATAAGTCTACAATAACCAAGTCTATATTTGGTATCTCAAATTGCTCAGCCTCTGCGATATCGTTGTCAAGCTCCCTTCTATGAAGGATTCCTCCGAATACTTTTGGGTGAAGCGTTTTTACTCTCCCACCAAAAATGGATGGGTAGCTAGTAAGGTCTTCAACCGCGGTCACATCAATCCCTTGTTCTTCAATGAACTTTTGGGTACCACCGGTTGAGAAAATTTGAACATTGTGAGCAGCGAGGAGTTTTACGATGCTGTCTAAGTTATCCTTGTAATAAACTGAGATCAGCGCTGAGTTGATTTTTTTCAATGACATGAGTCGGTTTTAAAAACAAGGCACAAAACTATCAATTTTGATTGGTTTTTCTAATGGTAGCTTCGATGACCTGCGGATAGTGGCGATATTCAAGTTGATGCACCTTTTGCGCTATTCCATTCGGGTCGTCCTGTGGCTCTACGTTACACTTAGCTTGGAAGATAATAGCGCCTTCATCGTACCTTTCATTCACAAAATGAATAGTGATACCAGTCTCTTTGTCTCCGGCTGACTTAACCGCTTGATGTACAGCCGTTCCGTACATGCCTTTCCCCCCATGTTTTGGCAATAACGCCGGATGAATGTTAATGATCCGGTCGGGATACGCTTCTACAATATGCGGAGGCATTAACCATAAAAAACCTGCCAGTACAATAAAATCGATTTGATTTTCTTGCAATAGATTCAAAACGCCATCCGGGTCTTTAAAATCGACCCTGTTAAAAACATGCTTGGAAATACCAGCCTTTTTGGCTCTCTCCAAAACGTAGGCATCCGCTTTATTGCTCAATAACAAACCCACTTCTATAGTGTCATGGCTTTTGAAGTATTTGAATATCTCCTCGGCATTTGTACCGTTGCCTGAAGCGAATACTGCAACTCGGGTTTTTGCCTTCATGAATCAAATTATTATCATGCTGATAATGCCCAATAACATAATCAATTTACATAGGTTACTGAGTCTCGTAAATGCCCTTTTCGTATCTGCTCGATACATGTAGAAAATCAAAACGGCTACCGGAGGGATGAGCAGAAATGACAGCAATATGAACGACTTGGTCAGGAACAGATTGGAAATAACAATAACACAAAATAGAAAGGCTAACGAGATGTAAAAAAGAAACCATTTTGTGCGCCGAATACCCCAAATGATAGGCAGGGTTTTACAGCCGAAGGCCAGATCTCCTCTTATGTCCTCCATATCTTTAATCACTTCCCTTATCAATGTGAAGGAAAATGCGAACAAGGCATAGATGATCACAAGGGGACTATTGATTTCGTATAAAACATTGACCACATAAATGGACAGGCCAGTTAAAAGTGCAACCGAAAAATTGCCAATAAATGGTCTTCTTTTCAAAATGTTAGAATAGAGCCACAGTAATAAAGCGGAGAGGAAATTGATCAACCCTAGCTTCAATGAGAGATAGGCGCCGATGGCAATACCGGCAAAATTAATGAAGGTATGTGCTACCATAACCACACGCCTTTTCAAAACCTTGCCTACTACAACCCTTTCCGGTTTATTGATGTAGTCAATCTTAACATCGTAATAGTCATTGATGATATAACCAGATGCGGCTATTAATACAGTAGAAAGACTGAGGAGGAAGAGCCGCAAGTCGAATAGCACGTTGTTCCAATTATCTCCCTCAGCTACTAAAAAAATGGCTGTAAAATATTGAGCCAGAACAATAATCAAAAGATTCCAGACCCGGGTCAGTTTAATAAAACCGGTGAGCGAGAAATTCTTAGGAGATATAGAAGTGTTAGAAGACATCAGGGTACAAAACTATAACAAAGTTATACCCTGATGTGCTCTAATTCAATTTACTATGGTGCTTTGACTAAAATTTAACTTTTAGGCTACCGTAAAAATGTCTTGGAGGCTGAATAAGATACCCAGGCCCGTCAATGGTACCGTCAAAATCGTTATCGATCGGTACACCAAAAGTGAAATATTGCTCGTCGAATATGTTGTTTAGCAAAAACGACAGAGACACGTGCTTATTAAATTCATAAGCCACTTGGGCATTGGCAACAAAGAAAGAAGGTAATATGAGATCTTCCCTGTTGGTCAATTCTAAGAATGACTCTCCCACATGTCGTCCTGATAGTGAGATAAGTAATGACTGCACTGGCTTGTACTCAACAGTAGCATTGAAGATTAAGTCAGGCGTAAGGATAGGTTCTACATCAGTAAATGTCTCATTAGATCCTGAAAACGTAAATTCTTCAATTTGACTACTCATGAACGTGGTATTACCGTTGATAGCGAGCTTTGCCGATGGCCTCCATTGCCAATCAATTTCTACACCAGAGCGTCGACTGTTGGCTATATTCTCCCGTAGCTGAATAAAGCCTAAGATTAATTCTCCGATCGGGGAAATCTCATTTTCGAATTGTGTATAGAAGAAGTTAGCAGAGCCTGAGAAACTGCCTGTTTTCCATCTTCCACCTATTTCTAAGTCATTAATATATTCAGGCTGAACCGCGTCAACATCCTCAGCTGCGGCTAGGTTATCAACCGTAATACTGGTGTTGCCCAATAAGTCAAACCGCGTTGGCTCACGGCCGCTTCTTCCATATGAGGCAAACAGGTCTATTTTATCGTCAACCGGGAAGACCACACCGATTTTCGGGTTGACAAACGTCCAATCGCGCAAAGGGATGTTAACCGGAGCACCAACAATATCATCTTCTACGTCTAAGTCGAGCGTTACCCTCCTTACCTGAACATCAGCGTAGATACTAATAGCACCTAAGTCATAGTTGGCCTTACCAAACAAACTGATTTCGTCTTTCTGGGATTCGTCTTCGTAAAAAGGATTCTCCAAATCAGGGAAGAAACTTTCTTCGTTTATTCGACGGAATGTATAGGCATGTAGTCCACCAGAGATATTCAACTTACCACTAGCCTGATAGTCAACATTGGAGGTCACTCCGAAGTGATCATTGAACAATGGGAAATTGAGCTGTCTGAATGTACCATCTTCCGTTAAACCCACAGGGAAATCACCACCTGCGCCGCCATAATAAAAAGAGGAGGTTAAGCTTAAATCATCATTGAACCAACGCGTATGTTGAAGCTGTACGAACTGCTGGCCGAAGTTATCTACATCATTGGGCGATATTGGATTCGTTCTAGGTTCGGCTAAAATGTCATCGATAAAGACTGGCAAATAGGCCAATTCGTTTCGGGTTCGCCCGGTGAAAGCCGTCACTTTGATCAGGTCGCGCTCCCCAAAATAACCTCCGGAAAAGAAGAATGAATAGGAATTGGTTCCTGAGTTGAACCTATAGCCATCGGAGGTAGTGCCCGTGAACCTGGAATAAAAAGACAGCTTATTCTCCATCAATCCGGTTTTGACCTCAGCACTGGCACGGTGCGTGTTGAATGATCCTGAAAGCAATTGAAGCTCAAAGCTTGGGTCGGGATCATTAAGGTTGACCGATTCGAAACTAATAGAACCTGCATAAGAAGCGGTTCCGTTGGTGCTGGTACCCACTCCTCTTTGTACTTGAACCGACTCAATACTATTGCCAAAGTCAGTGAAGTTCGAGAAGAATACACCTTGATCGATCATGTCATTCAAAGGTGCGCCATTCAAAGTGATATTGATCCTGGTTTGATCTATACCACGGAGCCTTATTTGGCTGTAGTTAGTCAGACCCGTACCGGACTCTGAATAGGCTACTAGGGATGGTGTTAACCTTTCAAGCAAGAAAGAAGCATCCTGACCGATGTATACTGCTTCGATCTCCTTTTTAGAAATGGTTTTTTGGCTTACCGGGCTGTCCTCGCCTGCCCGGATGCCTTTAATAACAACTTCTTCTAGTGATTTGGAAGGTACTAGGCCAATTTCTCTGTACGTGTCGGCACTTACATCCAACTTTACTGAAAATGACTGAAAACCTACAAAGCTAACGAAGAGTTCGAAAGTACCGGACGGCACGTTTTGCAATTCGAAAGCACCTTCCGCGTCTGTTGTAGTACCAAGGCTCTTGTCAGCAGAATAAACGTTCGCACCCTGCAAAGGAGCCCCTGATGATTGGTCAATGACCAGGCCGCTTATTTTATACTGCGAGAAGGCCCAGCCTGGTGCCAAAATGGCAACAAATAACAATACTCTAAACATGTAATTAATCTTTGGTTAAACACAGCACAAGACTAGGGGCATCTTATGCACCTTTTTAACCTTACCTCCCTGCGCCTGCATTACCAGGGTCAGGTTCAATGGGTATAATCTCAGCCCGTATATTTGAGGCACCCCTATTTGATGACACGAAATTAAGGCAAAATACTGATATTAAGAATACCGAGTTGTCCGGTAGAACAAAGTAGATGAGAAGAAAGAGTAGGGGGTAAAGAGAAATTTGCCGATAACGACCAGGAAATGAAACGGCCGAGTAGAGTAGGAAAAGAATTTATTTAGTACAATCAATAATATGTTGTTCAACCTGTTTTTCCTTACCAATAAGGTCGCGCAACGTAAGCTTGCTCAAAAGGTCATCAATGTTATCCTGTAGCAGTCGCCACAACGATCTCACTGTGCAATCAAGAGAATTGGTACAAATACTATTCAGACCAGTAAATCTTTCACAATAGCCTTTATCGTATAAGGGGCCACCTAAATCTCTGATCAAATCACTTAAAACTACTTCTTCAGGAGGGAGAGCCAGTGTGTAGCCTCCCTCGTGGCCTTTCTTGCTTAGGATATATCCTTTCATTCTTAAAACCCTGCACAGTTTGGCAGCATTGTGATGGGTCATTCCCTCCAACTGGCTAATCTCGGCAATACAAAGCCCACCCTCGTGGTTGGCTAGTCTAATCAACACTCTTAGCCCATATTCCTCCTGCGCAGTGATTTTCATATCAAATGATTAATTCTGACTTCCAAAAAAGCCAAATTCTACTAGCTTTTTCTTAAACATTATCCGTGCCCTGT
This sequence comes from Bacteroidota bacterium, assembly GCA_039819065.1. Taxonomy (GTDB): domain Bacteria; phylum Bacteroidota; class Bacteroidia; order Cytophagales; family Cyclobacteriaceae; genus JBCBSS01. Next base: position 30,444 of record JBCBSS010000039.1, on the reverse strand, counting down.
GTAACCTGGTTTTTACCGTCGATACAGGCACATCCATTATTTTGGCAATCTCATCATATCTCAAGTTCTCGACCTCTCTTAGATAAAGAACTGTTCTCAAATTCGTATAAAGCGCATTAAAAGCTAGTAGCACTTCATCACTTAAGCTATCCTCAAATGCTTCAGGCTGCAAAGTAAGCTTGCTGGAATTAAGCCTGTCGCTGATTTCTTCTTTGTCATCACGGGTGAGTAGCTTCTTAGCCTTGCTGTTATACTCATTGAGAAAGAGATTGTTTAATATCTTGAACAGCCAGGATTTAGCGTTTGTTCCGAGTTGGTAGTGATCAAAATAATGATATGCTTTCAGGTAAGTTTCCTGAACGAGGTCTTTCGCCACATCTTCGTCTCCGGCAAGTCGATAAGCAAAACGATAAAGTGGCTCAGTAAATTCAATGAATTCGTCAATGAATGTCTTCTGCTTTATTGGTATAGTTGTCAAGTGTTCCACGATCCAAAACGTTTAAGTTATATGCTAGTTATTCAATATATACTAAAAAGTCAATATTAAAGTTGACAAAAAAGTCAATTTTATTTTCAACCTGTTTTAGAATCGTTTTTTTACCGTGAATTGATGGTGCTATCTATGTATGAAGAGTTTGGACTAAAGCCCTTAAAATCAAGTAATTTAGGCTGTTAGAATGGTATCTATGGCTTTCTTGGCTAATTTCATTCTCTCAATAGTGTCACCTTGAATTTCTACTAGGTTTACTTGGAGGGCAGTAAGTTCCTTCTTGTACCATGCATAGAAAAACTCGCGCAAATGAGGATGCTCTCTTTGATCATCCTCCTCCCATGGTATGTCAAGGCCGGTAAGTAGATACAAGTCGTAGTGCTGTTGTTTTAACAGCTTGAGAATTTCAGGATCACAAGAACCATATTTGTGTTCACTCCATATTTTGATCACCGTTAGATCGGTATCGCAGAAAATCAATCGATTGGCATTTCGGATAGCGGCCTCTTCTTGCCTCACCTGTTCCTTAGCGATGATCAGTAAATCTTTCTGCTCGTAAGGCCTATCCAACTGATCAATATACGACCGCGCATATTCAGGTACCCAAGCTGTCTGATAACTTTCCGCCAGTGCCGTGGATAGGGTAGTTTTACCCGTAGACTCGGGGCCGGTGATGGCAATTTTGATCATGCTTTGGCCAGCATCATTTTTCTCCACGAAAAGAACCCTGAAACTGCCATGCCAATGTAAATCAGATATAAGAATGAATAAAAATACAGGCCTTTGTAGAAGTAAATGCCAGTAGATAGGACATCCACCACAAACCAATAATACCAGTTATCTATTTTTTTACGTGCCGTAAGCCAAATACCCGTTACACTCAATGCCGAAGTTATACCATCCCAATAGGGCAGGTCGTTGGGCTCAATGGGTAAAGCAAAATGGATATGCTTCAAACCAAGGCCGAATAGATAACAACCTGCCAAAGATAAAAACAAGACTATAATGAGAGACTTGTTAGAACTATGGGTGATGGGAACATCATTTTCTTCCTTCTTCTTGCCATATACCCAATAGTACCAGCCGTAACTGTTTAATACCAGGAATACGATGTGCAAACTAAAATCACCCCATAGCTTTGCCTTGGCAAAAATGAAAAATGAAACAAGTACGTATACAATTCCGGCAGGCCACGTCCAGACATTATTTCTGATTAAAAACATAACAGCCAGAAAACCAGCTATTAAGCCAGTCAATTCAGCCAACGATAATTTTGTGGCGTAATCGAGGATTTGTTCTAATACTGATTCGAAATTCATAAATTGAGCAAATATATTTTTTAATTCCGATACCCAAGTATCAGACAGTCAGTCATTGATAATTAAAAATGACCGACACAGTGTTATGCAATATTTCGAAATGGTTTCTACCGTTTTCGTAAACAAAAAACAACCATCTAGAATTATCTATATGTTTGTTCAGAATCACAGGACATACTCAAAGTGTTATTAGCAATCGTTAGAATGGTCATTTTTCTTATTTTTGATATTTATTCTGTAAACAACCTAAGGTGAAAAGAAGGAACGCACTAAAGAAAATAGCACTAGGTACTTCGCTAGGGTTAGCAACCCCTCCTCTCCTTAGCTCATGTTTTGAAGAAGACCCTCCCGGACCTGAAGTGCCATTTGATGGTAACGTGATCATTTTGGGAGCGGGTGTAGCAGGTCTGCACGCGGCCAACATACTCACCGAGAAAGGAATAGAAGTACAAGTATTGGAAGCTTCTGACCGTATAGGCGGTAGAATCAGATCAACCAGAGCCTTCCCGGATGACGTTTCTGCAGATTTTCCCTTAGAATACGGTGCAGATTGGATATTGGGTGAAAACTCAAGCTGGTTCAATACGCTTCAGGAGGCCGGTATTCAACTTACCGAAATAGGCGTCGATACCTCTGATAATTACATCATCGACAATCAGCTGACCAGTATTCTGGATGCTTCAGCAGATCCTGATTTCGTCGATGCCATTAACTTTCTTAATAACCTTAACGCCAATGTAGCAGGAGGACCTTCTGTACAAGAAGCCATAGAACAAGCTGGTATTAACCCCAGGGTTCATGAAATTCTTAATGGACTGATAGGTAATAGATACGGGGCTGCTAATAGCCAACTTGATATTGTCGCATTGGCCGAGGCCAGGCGTTTGACCACTGCTGGTAATAGAAGGTTTGTGTTTTCAGGTAACCCCCAAGAAGATGTTGTCAGGTCTTTATTCTTCTCCCTGAATGACAAAATCCTTCTCAACACGCAAGCCGTTACAGTGGATTATAATGAAGACGAAATTATTGTCATTGACCAGAACGATATAATCTATAAGTGCCGCAAACTGTTGGTCACCGTGCCCATCACTGTTCTAAAAGACGGAGACATTACTTTTCTACCCGCTTTACCGGCTAGAAAGCAGCAAGTGATGACCCGAATCGGAATGGACAACGCTATTAAAATGTTCATTCGGTTTAATAGAACATTCTACGGCGAAACTACCGGGTCAATTTTTGGATCCGATGCTGTGCCGGAGTATTATAATGTGGGAGTAGGGCGTAGCGAACAATTACGCGTTTTGAATGCGCTCATTTACGGAGATTTGGCTAATAATCTGGCCGGCATGTCAAGCGAAGCCCTGCTAGAATATGCACTCAATGATCTTGACCAATACTTCGACGACTTTCCAAGTAATGACCTGAATAATTTTGGCTACTTCGATTGGTCAACAGAACCGTTTATTAGGGGAGCGTTTTCCTACCCGCTACCCGGGGCTCAACCGGATGATCGGGCCACATTAGCCGAATCAATTAGAGAAAGAGTGTACTTTGCTGGCGAAGCCACCAATCTTAATGGTAATTTTGGAACAGTACACGGTGCATTCGAATCAGCTGAACGTGCCACTCAAGAAATAGTTGATGATATAATAGCTCTGATGGGTTGATGAGAAGAATTCTTTCTATCGCATTCATTCTTTTTGGTGCTGCTCTCATGGTGGCGTGTGATACCCTAGAGCAAAAAGAAGCCAAGCAAAAAACCGAAAAAGGCAAAAAGGATGGTGTTAATAAGCAATTCTGGCCTAACGGGAAAACTAAAATTGAGATCACACTCAAAGATGGACAAAAGCATGGGCCATCCAGAAACTATTACCGTGACGGCACTTTACACCAAGAGATAAACTACAGCTACAACCGCAAGCATGGTACTGCCACCACCTACTATGAAAACGGAAACGCCTATCAAAGCACCCCTTATGTCAATGGTAGGATCCACGGCATCCGAAAGAAGTATAGACAAAACGGTGATCTATATGCCGAAATTCCTTACCAGAATAACCAGCCCGGTAAAGGCCTGAAAGAATATACACTTGATGGCAAGCTCAAAAAAGAATACCCCAGAATCATCGTCGAGACTGTTGATAACATCTTAAGAAAAGACCAATACATTGTTAGAGTACATCTTTCTGATAATTCCAAGAATGTAGAGTTTCATCTTGGTAAGCTAAATGAAGAAGGATTTCTAGAAGACCGACTCTTTAGAACATACCCTCAAAGGAATGGTGTGATGGAACTCAAATACAATCTTCCCAAAGGAACCTTTGTTATGGAAACCCTCCATATCATAGCCAATGTTAAAACCAGGCTGGGTAACCCTTATATCATTACGCACTCATTTAATCTCGCAGCGGAAAATAGAAGATAAAGAGCTATTTCAACATTCTCTTTCTTTGCATCAGTTCATAGCTGCCCGGCGCGCGTTGCAACCCTTCATCAATGATTTGTTTGGCTTTGGTAGTATGGCCTTTTTTGAAGTAGTAGACCGCCATCAGAGAATAGGAACGGCCAACAGCGTGTTTGTTAATCAGCGTTTCAGGGAGAGAGGCTAAAATGCCTTCAAATAGTGCTTTGTATTCTAGACCCTTTTTCTCAAAACCCATATCAAAAGAGTGACCGAACTCAAGTATGAATGCATTGGCCAACATACTGTTGAAAATGTTATTCTCCCTCAAAGCCTTATATCTATCCCGGTAAGATTGTAGAATGTTAATTACCTCTTGGTTATCACTCATCAATCTCACCTTTTCACCGATGGTTGAGACCATGATCTTTGAGATTTCTATATTTTCAGGTCTTACAGCGTAGGCCTTTTCAATGTGAGGCAAAGTCTTATCATAGTAGCCCTGGTTGAAGTAAAACCAACTCATGTCATAGTTGTACTGATACTCAAGCTCACGTTTCAAAATGGTATTATTGATTTGCTGATCAAGTCTTTTGTAGAAAGCTGAATACCTCGTGCTGTTACCCCCGTTAATCAGATGGATTTTGGCGATACGCCCAAATTCAGCCAATACTACATCCACGTCAAAACCATAGTCTTCAAATCTGGAAAGCTTTGCCAGATAATCTACATGTTCCAAATCTCCATATTTGCCATCTCGCAAAATGTATGAACCCAGCATAACCAACATATTGGCTATTTTTTCATGCTGGTAGAATAGATAAGCCTTCTCGAACTGCTCAAACGCATCTACCAGATGACCATCATCAAACCGATAGATGCCATCATTCATATATTGAATGCCGATTAGTCGCTCAATGTCGATTTCGTCTTCGGTGAAGTAGTACTCATCGATCAATTCATCAATGGTCAGTGAATTATATTCTCTCTTGCTGATGATTTCTTGCGCATAAAGATGGTCGACATATCTTTTTTTCAAGTCTTCATCAAATTGAAAGAAGCCGCCTGAAGCATCAGTGGTTTCGACATGGATACGCTCGGTTGCTGGATAGGCAATCAGATAAACATGATTAGGCGTCTCTTTAATATTGAATGGAATACCGAATTCATCAAAAACCAAGCTGTACAAAGCCGTGGAGGATACGCAATTATAACTGCCTGACTTAAAGATACTTGAGAACTCATTGCGGGCATCGTATTTCTTCAAAAAAGCTTCATGAATTTTGCCATATAAAGCCTTTATTTTTTGCTCTGGCTTTTTCTTAACTAATTTAACCTTGTTGAAAGTGTTGAGCTCACTTTTGAATTTGGCTTGATTCTCCTGATACATGCTATTATTCATAGCGCCGTTGACGGCCATAAAGAGGGCCAGGTAGTTATCCTCACCTGAAACAAAATGATCGTTGAATGCCTTTTTCTCGAAATCAGAATGGAAACCTATATCGGATAGTAGAATCAAAGAGTCTCTCTGCGCCAGGAGCAATATTGGCGAAAGACTGCAAAGCACTATTAAGAGTAACCTTAATTTCACGGTTAATGGCGGTTGAATTTGCCAGTGTATTATTAAAAATAAGATATTTCTGACATTAAAGCACTTCGTACGGCCGACAGTTGGGTAGAATTAAACCTTCTTTTTTGCCGATGCTAATCAAACAAACGTAATATTGTCTAATTTGAAATGAAGGTGAAATTGATATGATAGATACCAAACGTGTGTATGAGCCTCATGAGGATACCGATGGGTATAGAATACTTATCGACCGTTTGTGGCCTCGTGGGCTTAGTAAGTCAAATGCCTATGTAGATTTATGGATGAAGGAAATATCTCCTAGCAAAGACCTAAGGCAATGGTTTAATCACGAGCCTGAAAAGTGGGTGGAGTTTCTAAAAAGATATAGAGCAGAAATCGACCTTCAGCCTGAACTATTAGATAAGATCAGAGCGTTAGAAAGCGACCATGGAAAAGTGACAATCCTATATGCAGCTAAGAACGAAGAGCATAACAACGCCAAAGCATTGTTATCATATTTACAAGACCCTTCTAAAGCTTAGCATAGTCTATGATGAAAGCGTCGGGGTACTTCTTCTGTAGTTTAGCTTTGAATTGATCCGCTTTAGCCCGAGTACTGAATTGTCCCAGTATAAGTGTATAAACCTTGGTGTTATTAACCAGCTTCACCTGTACCGTTACTTCTTTTCGGTAAGAAGACTTTAGGTTATCAGAAAGCCTTACCAAGTTCACTAGCTCGCGATAACTGCCAATCTGAACACCAAAACCATTAGGCTTGGTCCTTTCAACATTGAAATCATAAAACTCCTTCTCATCCACGAATGTAGATGGGTCTACCGCTTTAGGCATGCTGTTACCTTTACCATCTCCAGCGTCAACCACCTCGATCTTAACTTCTGCTAAACCATCATTGACAAATCCGAGTGTTTCTGCAGCCGATTTGGAAAGGTCTATGACCCGGCCGTCTACATAAGGCCCACGATCATTGATCTTGACCACCACAGACTTATTGTTGGCCAAATTGGTCACCTTCACTTTAGTGCCAAAAGGAAGCGTCCGATGAGCAGCAGTTGGTTTGGAGTGTTTGTATTTCTCTCCGCTGGCTGTAGCCCTACCTTCAAATTTATCAGCATAGTAAGATGCCTTGCCCGTCTGGGTTTGGCCATAGAGTGTAAGGCTGCAAAATAAGCTCAGTGCAATGATCAAAAAATGTCTTTTCATAGTCTCGATTAACTCTGTACGAAGATAGAACTTAATGGCTAAGCTCAAAACAACCTGTATGATATAACCAAAAAATAACAACAGCGTATAGATATTTAGATAAATATCTAATTAAGTTATAAAACTTAAGCGAAGTACGTATAGCAAGGATCATTGAATAAAATATTTAAAGCGCTTAACGACCCGACCAGAAGAGAAATACTGGAGATGCTGAAGGAAAAAGATCTGACCGCTGGTGAAATAGCCGATGCTTTTAACATCAGTAAACCCAGCATATCCCACCACCTGGATCTGCTGAAACAAGCAGACTTGGTGCTCTCGGAGAAGAACGGTCAATTCGTCAAATATGCTTTGAATACTTCGGTGATGGAAGAAGTGTTGAAGTGGTTGATGAATTTTACTAAAGACAAAAACAAGTGATATGAACCGTACCAATACCCTTCAAAAAATATTGATGCTGGTTATTCTCATTGTGCCTTTTATAATCATTTATGTATACTGGGCAGAAATACCAGAAAGAGTGCCCACCCACTGGAATTGGAGAGGAGAGCCGGATAAGTTTTCAGGTTCCAAATGGGCAACTACTATTATACCTTTTGTGAACTTGGTATTACTCTCATTATTTTTCATCATACCTAGAATAGACCCAAAGAAGAATTTTGAGAAGTTTCAAGGGACCTATCGCACTTTGATTATGGCGATATCGGTTTTCTTGGTCTTTGTTTTCTTCCTTACCTTTTTTGCCACACTCGGCTACGAGTTCGAATTCAATTTGATCATGAAGAATTTTATTCTGCTTTTGTTTCTGGTAATGGGTAATTACCTAGGCAAAATAAGGCCTAATTACTTCATAGGAGTGCGCACACCATGGACGTTAGAAAATGAGCAGGTCTGGATCAAAACCCATCGCATGGCCGGGCCACTTTGGGTCATCTCTTCCCTGGTAATGATCCTCATTAATTTCGTTGCCAACGAAGTCATATTCAATTCGCTATTCATTCCATTTATCATCATAGTGGCCGGTGTTCCATTTGTATACTCCTTTCTCGTATATAAGAAAATCGACAAAATGACTACTGACCAATCAAAACATGAAATATAAACCCAAGCATCACCAAATCATGAAAAACATCTTTACTGCTTTCTTGATATTAATTCCACTAGTTGCAAATGCCCAAGATGCTGTTTCAAACACAGAACGGTTCGTTGCCCACCTTGATGCCAAAGCTTTTGACAAGGCGGCAGACTTTTTTAGCCCAGAGGTAAAAGCTAAAATTGATGCCAACAAGCTTGGTCAAATTTGGAATACTCTTGCTATACAAGTAGGCTCATTCCTTAAGCTCGATAAAGTCCAAACCGAAGAAAAAGGAGACTTTGTGGTTGCGACGGGGTTATGTGATTTTGAGAAGTCGTACATCAACCTCAAACTGACCTTTGATAAAAACGATCAAGTCGTCGGCATCTATTTTCTGCCGGGCGAACCCAAGGTTTACTATAAGCCCGCTTCATACGTCGACCCAAATTTGTTCGAGGAAAAAGATATTGAATTGCCGGTAGATTTCGGAAACCTGCCAGGCAAGATAATGCTGCCAGAAAAAGAGAGCACCAAGAAGTTTCCTATTGTGATCTTTGTACATGGCTCAGGCAGCCATGATATGGACGAGACTATTGGGCCGAATAAACCGTTCAAAGATTTGGCTCTGGGTTTGGCAAAGTACGGCATAGCCAGTTTGAGATATGATAAGAAGACCAAGGCTTATCCTGAGAAATTCTTGGCATTAAAGGATAATTACACCGTCAAAGACGAGGTCATAGACGATGCTGTTGCGGCCGTTAAATATGCCAAGAGCCTGCCGAATGTTGATCCTGACAGAATTTATGTATTAGGCCATAGCCTTGGCGCTACCATGGCACCTCGCATCGCCAAGAATGCCCCTGATGCAGCAGGTATCATCGTCATGGCTGGTTATGCAAGGCCACTTGAAGATCTTATTTTGGAGCAATCCAAGTATTTACTTGGTGCTGAAGGTACCACTGATGCCGAACAAGCTGAAATCTCTAAGATCGAGAAGTCCGTCAAGGCTGTGAAATCAAAATCACTCTCGCTGACTACCCCTGCCGAAACGTTGCCATTAGGTATGTCAGCTAGCTACTGGATTGACCTTAATAATTTCGACCAACTCAAAGTAGCCAGTAAGCTGAAAGTGCCCATATTGATCATGCAGGGGGAAAGGGATTATCAAGTGACTATGGAGGACTACAACCTTTGGCAACAACGATTAAGTAAGAAAAGAAATGTGACGCTGAAGTCGTATCCTAAACTCAATCATCTTTTTCATGAAGGAGAGGGAGAAAGTAGGCCGAAGGAGTATAGTGAGCCAAATAGTATTCCCGAGTACATTATTAAGGATATCGTTAGATGGATTACCAAATAAGTTTGGAAGAGAAGCACTCCATTTTAACTAATAGCAACATGTGGTAACAAAGTAAAAAAAGCTTGGCAATTATTATATAGGGATTCTTTTTTTTAATGAAGCAATGTGAGTAGTTTTGTCCGGCAAATAAGAATTAAAATTATTTGCAATGTCGATCGACAATTCCAAATTTCTCTATGAAGCACTCACATATGAAGATGTGTTGCTGCTTCCCGGATACTCCGAAGTTTTACCAAGAGACACCAGCACTAAGACGCTCCTAACAAGAAATATTGAGCTAAATATTCCTCTTGTTTCAGCTGCTATGGATACCGTTACCGAGGCTGAATTGGCCATTGCCGTGGCGCTTGAAGGCGGGTTAGGTTTTATTCATAAAAACATGGGTATCAAAGCCCAGGCAGAGCAGGTTAGAAAGGTCAAGCGCTCACAAAGTGGGATGATACTTGACCCGATCACACTAGATGGCAATTCTACTATAGAAAAGGCGAATGAAATCATGCGCGAATTCAAGATTGGCGGGATTCCGGTTGTCGATGCAGAAGGCAAGTTGATCGGAATTATCACCAATAGGGATTTGAGGTTTCAAAAAGACTTCTCTGTACCGGTAAGTGAGATCATGACCAAGGAAAACCTGATTACCGCTGACGAAGGCGTAGATCTTACTAAGGCTGAAGACATTCTACAACAGTATAAGATAGAAAAGCTTCCAATAGTTAGTGACGATGGTAAGCTTACCGGATTGATTACCTATAAGGATATTCTCAAGAAAAAAGATCGCCCCAACGCATGTAAAGATGAATATGGCAGATTAAGAGTGGGTGCGGCTGTTGGAGTAACCCCGGATATTCTAGATAGAATAGAAGCACTAAAAAAAGCTGGTGTAGATGTAGTGAGCATTGATACGGCTCACGGGCATTCAAGAGGAGTGATCGATACCTGTAGCAAGGTAAAGGCAGAATTTCCTGATATAGACTTGGTAGCCGGTAATGTGGCTACTGGTGCCGGTGCCAAAGCTTTAGCAGACGCAGGAGTAGATGCGATCAAAGTGGGGGTAGGCCCAGGAAGTATATGTACTACCAGGGTCATTGCTGGAGTAGGTGTACCACAGCTTTCTGCAGTATTCGAATCTGCAAAAGCAGTGCAAGGTATGGGCGTACCGATCATCGCTGATGGTGGTATTCGTTTTTCTGGTGATGTCGTAAAGGCCATTGCCGGTGGAGCCAGCAGTGTTATGATAGGTTCACTGCTTGCTGGTACCGAAGAGGCACCTGGAGAGGTTATTCTGTATGAAGGAAGAAAGTTCAAATCATATCGCGGTATGGGTTCGGTTGAAGCAATGGAAGATGGGTCGAAAGATCGCTACTTCCAGGATGTTGAAGACGACATCTCCAAGCTTGTGCCGGAAGGTATTGTAGGCAGGGTACCGTATAAAGGTCTGGTAGCAGAAGTGTTGTACCAACTTACCGGTGGGTTAAGAGCAGGTATGGGCTATTGTGGCGCATCAGACGTGGAAGCACTCAAAGAGGCTAAGTTTGTCAAAATAACTGCTGCGGGAGTACATGAAAGCCACCCTCACGATATACAAATCACGCGAGAGGCTCCTAACTATAGCCGATAGATTGACCTATTAAAAGTATAACAAGCCGATCATCTTTGAATAGGCTTGTTTTTTATTAAACAAATCTTTATTTCGTATCTTCGAAGCGTTTTGGCGGAAGAGGCTTAATGAACTCAAGTAAAGCGATTATAAGGCTTAGTGCCCTTTTCTCGGTATTGATTTGGATCGTGCTGGTTTTTACAGACCTCACTATACTTTTCAATATAAGCAACGACCTGAGGCCCGGGATCAATATCCAGGTTCCACGTATCCTCTTTAATCTTTTCATCGTTGCTATATTCATTTTCTACAAGTTCAGAATCGAGAAGGCAGAAAGCATCAACTTTGTAGACTTGCTCTGGAAAGTTTTTGCTACTGGGCTACTTACGACCATTATTTCCCTCGTATTCGTACTATTCACCGTATTGCTGGGCAATACGCGCCTAGTGGAGAGTGTACTGTTCAAAGACTTTGTCTACCTGGTAAACCTGGCTATGTTGACAACACTGCTGGTTTCTACCTTTATCATTTGGAAAAGACTTATACTCTATCAAAAAAGCAAGTTATTACTCAAGGCATGGTCTGTTTTTGAGTACTCTCTACTCGCGGGATTGATCTACAGTGTAATACCCATCCCGGAACTCAGACAGTTCTCACTAGCTTATCTTATCTTTCTCATTCTACTTGGGCTGTTCTTGTCGGCCAACCTTAAATGGGTAGCTTATCTCAACTTCAAGCAAAAGCTCAAAAGCTTGCTGCTCATCGTGCTGGCGATGCTCTACCTGGGTTATTTTACGGCTACCATCTATAATCTTTATTCCAGTGATTTCGAGCCTATTACAAGCATTATTGGTAATATCTTCATAGTAGCGCTACTGGCCTTTGTTTTCATTTATGCCATTTTCTCATTTCTGGTAATACTCTTCAACTTACCTACTTCTTCTGTGTTCGAGCAAAAGTTGGAAGAGGTGGTCAACTTTCAAAGACTAAGCCAGTCAATACAGACTGAGCAAAGTGAAGAACAAGTTTACACCATTTTACTAGAAAGCTCGATGAGTACAGTTTTCGCCTCAGCGGGTTGGTTGGAGATCAACGAGGGAATGGATGAGAGTAAGATATATTCTCAAAATATATCCAACGATGAAATCGAAGAAGTAAAAGAGCATATTAAGAGCAACAAGATCAAAGGTATTCTAGACCATGGCAGTGACAAGACCAGGGGCACAACCAAATATCTTTCAGCGCTTAAAGGAACCAGATTCAGGTCTATTTTGGCCTACCCTATAAAGATCAAAGACAGACAGATTGGTATTCTTGCCTTGCTCAAGGATGTGTCGGACGGCTTTAACAAAGAGATGGCCAAGATCATCAGTACTTTTGCCAATCAAGCCGGTATCTCCATTGAAAACTTCCGACTACTCTCTCAGGCATTAGAAAATGAGCGCTACAAGGAAGAAGTGAAGATTGCCAAAAGAGTCCACAACAACCTTTTACCAGAAACCCTGGAAAGCAATGACGATACGGAATTAGTGGCATTCTCCGCAGCGGCTGATGAGGTAGGTGGTGATTATTATGATACTTTCAAGATCAACGACCACAAGTTTGCCATTATCATCGGTGATGTTTCAGGAAAAGGAACATCTGCGGCATTCCACATGTCCCAGATGAAAGGGGTATTTCATAGTCTTTCGCAACTAAATCTTAATCCTGAGGAATTTCTGGTCAAAGCGAACGCAGCATTGAGCTTGTGTTTGGATAAAACTTCTTTTATCACGCTCTCCTATTTCATATTGGATTCAGAAACTAAAACCATTGACTTTGCCAGGGCAGGACATTGCCCAACGCTCTATTATAATGCCGATGAAAGAAATACGGAATACTTTAAGAATAAAGGGCTCGGATTAGGCATTATTCGGAGCAACGATTTCTGTAAGTATGTGGAGGTCAGTGAAATAAAATATAAGCCCGGGGATATCATGTTATTGTACACAGATGGTATTACAGAGGCAAAAAACAGAAAAGGAGAGGAGTTCGGTTATCGTAGATTAGAAGAAACTTTGCAGGAGTCGGCCGAGCGTGAACCAAAGGAAATTCAGAAGTACCTTATTGATAAACTTTACGATTTTTCAGGTACGGAAGCGATAGATGACGATTATACTACGATGATAGTCAAGTTCAAATGAGGCTTAAATAACTAAACCAAACTTAATTCGTAAAAATACTATGGTAGATGTAAAGAGGATTCAGGAAAACGAATTTGATATACTGATGGTGGTAGGAGAGGTTGATGCGAGTTCGTCAATACAGCTGGATAATGCAATCAAAGAGGCTGTTGAAAGTGGAGGAAAGAAATTTTTAATTGATTGTACCCATCTCGAATATATTTCATCAGCAGGTTTGGGTGTATTCATGTCTTATATCGAGGAAATCAAGAAGCACGATATAAAAATGGTGATCTATGGCCTCAATGAAAAAGTCGAGAACGTCTTCCAAATACTTGGCCTAGACCAGTTGTTACCTATTACAGAGAACAAAGAAAAAGCTAAGACTCTTGTCAATGAACTATAGCTATAAGGTACCATGCTCCAAGGAGAGACTCCAGGACATCAGGGCTTTCGTCAATGAAGCCCTGAGCAACCATGGTCTCACCGAAGTAGAGATCAGCACTTTGGTGCTGGCTATAGATGAGGTCTGTGCTAATGTCATTATCCATTCCCATAAGTGCGACCCAAAAGAATCCCTTGAGGTAGATATCAAAGTCAGAAAGAATGATGGGATCGTATTTGATATAATAGACAACGGGGTTCCGGGCTTTGACATCAACGAGTACATCGAGCCTTCTATCAAAGACATAGTCAAAAAGCAACGCAAAGGTGGTATCGGCCTGATTCTGGTGAAAAGAATCATGGATAAGATAGAATTCATATCAGACTCAAATAAAAACATCTGTCGTCTCTACAAAAAATCTGAAGTGATCAGATAGCATTTTAGGCATTTTACCCCCAGATTGAGCCTGTTAACGCAAAAAAATCATTAAACTTGCACGATTTTTAACAGTCCAAGTTGCCTTGAAAAAGATTAATCATTTCTTATTGGGTTTCATTACACTTTTAGCACTTTCATGTAAAAGTGAGCAACCCCTTACCTCCTCAGACAACGATATTCTCTTTACTGTAGATGGCTCTCCGGTCACAGCCGAAGAATTCATGTATGTCTACAAGAAAAATAACTTCAACAATGAGAAGGCTTTTCAGCGTGAGGATATCAAAGACTACCTTGACCTATTTGTCAATTTTAAGCTTAAAATAAGAGAGGCCAAAGCCCTTGGCATGGATACGACAGCATCCTTCAATGCTGAATTCAATACCTACGCCGAACAACTCAAAAAACCTTATTTGACTGAGTCAGGCGTTACTGAAAAACTTATCAATGAGGCTTACCAAAGAATGAAAGAAGAAGTAAGTGCTTCGCATATTCTGGTCAGACTCAAACTTCAAGCCAGCCCTGCAGATACATTAAAAGCATATAACCGCCTATTGGGTGTGAGAGAACAAGCCGTAGAAGGCAAACCATTCGAGCAACTAGCCAGGCAGTTCTCTCAGGATCCATCAGCACGAAACAACGGAGGCAACTTGGGATACTTTACAGCATTTCAAATGGTCTATCCTTTTGAGTCAGCTGCATATCAAACACCTGTTGGTGACGTCTCTATGCCCATTCGTACAAGGTTCGGATATCATTTGGTGAAGGTAAATGACCGCAGGAAGTCGCAAGGCGAGGTAGAAGTATCGCACATCATGATACGCATTAAGAGAGGTGCTACCGCCAAGGACTCAACTGACGCAAAGAATCGGGTTTTTGAAATACATGATCAGCTACAGGCAGGAGCGGATTGGAACGAGCTTTGTAAGCAATTCTCTGAAGATTTGAATACAAGAGGTAATGGTGGTACACTAAAACCGTTCAAAAGAGGTTCATTTCCTCCGACATTTGAGGCGGCAGCATTCTCTCTTCAGAATAGCCAGGAAATATCCGACCCATTCACTACACCTTTTGGCTGGCACATCGTGAAACTAGAGGGAAGGAAGGAACTCGAGACTTTTGAAGAACTCGAAGCTGGTATCAAACAAAAGGTTAATCGTGATTCCAGATCTCAATTAGGAGAAAAGTTTTTGATCAAAAGACTTAAGAATGAAAATGGCTTTCAGGAATATCCTGACAGAAAAAAGCAGGCATTTACTACTGCCGATAGTTCTTTACTGAAAGGTAAGTGGACATACCGATCATCAGCGCCTTATCTTGATTCTGCCTTGTTTAGCATAGCAGAGCAGCCTTATACTATTAGAGGGTTCTATGATTATATTGTAAAAGAGCAAAAGCCTAGCGCTGGCTATGGCCCAGAGTATTATATGGATTTGCTTTACAATAATTATGTGAAGGCCAACATTATTAAGTATGAGGAAGATCATCTGGCCGAGAAATACGTGGATTATCGAATGCTTCTTAAGGAATACAGAGAAGGGATTTTGCTATTTCAACTAATGGATGATAAAGTATGGTCCAAAGCAGCTAGTGATTCCGTAGGGTTGGCTAATTTCTTTGAAAAAAATAAGGGGCAATATAAATGGGAGAAGAGAGTTGATGCCATTGTCTATAACGCAGCCAGTAAGGATATCGTAGAAGAAATAAAGTCCAACATAGAAACTGACACTGCTTCTAATACAAAGGAAAACCTGGAGAAAAAATTCAATACTAATTCTTCCTTAAATTTGAGTATTGAAGAAAGACTTTTCGAAAAAGGGCAATCAGAATTTATTGATAAGGTGACATGGGCACCAGGTCAGTATGAGATGGCGGACAATGACCGTTATCAGTTAATTATTGTAAAGAAGGTTTTAGAACCGACTCCTAAACAACTTGATGAGGTGAAAGGCCTGGTGATTTCAGACTATCAAGACGAACTTGAGAAAGAATGGGTGAGTTCACTTAAGGCTAAATACAATATTGAAACCAATGACCGTACGTTAGCATACGTTTATGACAAGCTGGAAAAGAAATAGTATATACATAACAATTCTGCTTGTATCACTGGCATCGTGCGATTTGATTCAATTCAAAGAGAGTACGGTAGAATCTCCAAGCGAGCTCAATCCTGTTGCTCGCGCGCATGATCAATACCTCTACCCTGAAGACCTTGAGGGAATTGTTCCTGAAGGACTGTCTGCTCAGGATAGCATAAATCGCGTGGAGGGCTACATCAGCAACTGGGCGAAAAAGCAACTGTTGATCAGAGAAGCTTCTTCTAAAATAGACTTTGATGAAGCGGAGATAGAAAGGAAAATATTGGATTATCGTTATAGTCTCATTGGCTATGAGTACCAATCTTTCTATGTTAACCAGAAATTGAGTAGAGAGGTGACCGAGGAAGAATTAGCCAATTACTACCAGAAAAACATCGATAACTTCGTCCTTCGTAATCCAATTGTAAGAGGTTCATTCGTTGTACTGCCGAAAGGGCCACACCAGATTGGCAAGCTTAAAAGACTCATGAGATCCCAAAGAGAAAAAGATGAAGAGGAGCTTAAATCTTACTGTTTGAGGTTCGCGAGTACATTTCAACTAAGTGACTCGGTATGGATGAATTTCGATGAACTCTTCCAGACGACACCGTTAGCTGAGTTGGACGATGTAACACGCTATTTGAAACGAAATAAATTTATTGAAACCGAGGATGAAGGAAACCTTTACCTTTTAAAAGTGGAAGAATATAAACTTGGAGGTGATGTTTCACCGTTAGAGTTTGTACGCGACCAGGTTATCAATATTATCATTAATAAGAGAAAAGTGGCAATTGCCCGGGAATTAGAAGACGATATTTATGAAAGAGCGGTTGAAAATAAAGAATTTGAGATTCTCAGAGAGAATTAAGGTTTTTATGGTGCTTTTGGGAGCACTTGTACTACTCAATGCGCCGATTAAGGCACAACCGGAGAATGGAGGCGTGCTCGTAGATGAGATTATTGCCAAGGTAGATAACTATATTGTGCTTAAATCTGATCTGGAGGGCGCATATCTGCAATACCTAAGTTCAGGACAAGGCTCCGGCCCACAAGCAAAATGTGGCATTCTTGAGCAGCTGATTGTAAATAAACTATTGGTAGCTAAAGCTGAAATAGACTCGGTCATAGTCTCTGACGCCGAAGTTGATGGTAACCTGGACAGGAGAATGCAAATTATCATTTCTCAGTACGGAGGCTCTCCTGAAAGACTGGAAGAATACTACGGAAAGAGTATCAATAGAATACGAGAAGAGATCAGAGATCAAATCAAAGAACAGCTTATAGTACAACGAATGCAGTCCACTATTACCAGTGGAGTAACGATTACGCCTGCGGAAGTAAAGAAATTCTTCAATAGGATTCCTACTGATAGCTTACCTTACTTTTCAACCGAAGTAGAAGTAGCTCAAATCGTAAAAATCCCGGAAGTAGGAAAAGACCAGAAGTCAAGAGCAAAATCTACTCTGTATGATTTAAAAGACCGTATTGAAAACGGTGAAAGCTTTAATGTATTAGCCAAAGAATATTCGCAAGGACCGAGTGGACGAAATGGTGGTGAGTTGGGAATCGCCAAGAGAGGCGCTATGGTTCCTGAATATGAGGCTGCTGCGCTTAAGTTGAAGCCAGGTGAGCTTTCTGACCCGGTGGAAACAGAGTTTGGATTTCACTTGATTGAGCTTAAAGATAGAAGAGGTAATGAATATGATTCACGCCACATTCTAATTATTCCCGAGTTTTCTGAAAATGATATACAAATAGCGGATGATTATCTCGATAGCTTAAAAAATATCATTGAATTGGACAGTATGGCCTTTGAGCAAGCTGCCAAGGAATATTCAGATGACCAATTGACTTCCGGTAGTGGAGGATTCTTTTTGGATCAATCAGGTTCTACAAAAATCTCTGTAGACAACCTTGATGATCCTGTCATCTTTTTCACGATCGATACCATGCAAGTAGGACAGATCAGCCCACCGATTAAATTTAGAATGGATGATGGAAAAGAGGCAGTCAGAATCATATACTTTAAATCACGCATTGAGCCTCACCAAGCTAGCCTCAGGGATGACTGGCAAAAAATCCAATCGGCTGCACTAAATGAAAAACAAAGCCGTGCACTATCAACCTGGTTTAACAAAGCGAGGAATGATGTTTTCATCAGAATCGATGACAACTACAATAATTGTAATATAATGCGTCAATGACCAACAATTTTTTGATCCGTTCGTTAAAGTTGTTGTTGTTTTTTGGTTAAAATCACTTTTATATAGTAGCCTTGAAGGCCGAGTTAGTTAGACTCAGTCGAACGCGCGCCTAGTAGTGCGCTTTACCTACTTAAAAGAATTTTTGATACACATGAAAGAATACGCTACTGAAGTAGAAGCGGCTGACGGCCTCTTCGAGGCATACAAGAATCTCAAGGAAGAAATCTCAAAAGTCATAGTTGGACAGGACGATGTAGTAAGGTTATTACTTATATCTATCTTTTGTAAAGGGCACTGTCTATTGGTGGGTGTTCCTGGACTGGCTAAAACGCTTCTGATCAAAACCATCGCATCAGCGTTAGACCTTAATTTTAACAGAATTCAGTTCACACCTGATTTGATGCCATCTGATATTCTCGGAGCTGAGACTTTAGATAAGGATCGTAACTTTCAGTTTATCAAAGGGCCTATATTTGCCAACATCATTTTGGCCGATGAGATCAACAGGACGCCTCCTAAAACACAGGCTGCCTTGCTTGAATCAATGCAGGAATATGCTGTTACCATAGCTGGTCAACGGTATGATTTGGAGCAGCCGTTCTTTGTCCTGGCTACGCAGAATCCTATAGAGCAAGAAGGAACATATCCATTACCTGAAGCTCAGCTTGACCGTTTCATGTTCAATGTGTTTCTGGACTATCCTTCTTACGAAAATGAAGTGGATATTGTGAAGAATACCACCTCAGATGTACAACAAGAGGCTGGCCACATATTGAGTGGTGAGCAGATTCAATACTTCCAACAACTGATCAGAAAAGTGCCCATAGCCGATAACGTAGTAGAATATGCGGTCGAGCTAGTGCACAAAACAAGGCCTAATACACCAAAAGCTGCAGAGGTTACGAATCAGTATCTCGAGTGGGGTGCTGGCCCAAGAGCCTCACAGTTCCTTGTAATCGCGGCAAAATGTAATGCGCTGCTGAACGGTAAATATTCACCTGATATTGAAGACGTTCAAGCGGTAGCCAAGCCAGTTTTTCGCCATAGAATTGTTCGTAATTTCAAAGCAGAGGCGGAAGGAATGACGGTTGATAAAATTATAGAAGCATTGATCTAGTTGAGTGGCTCATCGGTGATGGTAAGGAAATTGCCATCCAAAATCACCCGATATCTTCTCAATGGGAATATAGCTGGCCCCCCTAAAGGGTTTCCATCGGCAAAGTTGAAAGTAGAGCCGCAACAGTTGTCTACCATGAACAGGCCTGATGGATCGACATTCACAGTGGCACATGCTTCATTAGGTTCGTAAGAACAATTACGCTCGTAAGCAATGTATTCACTTGGGCTGTTACGATACAATATAATTCCCCTGACGCCTCCAGTATTTAGTTCTACCCAGCCACCGTTGTTCCGTAATGAGATATATTGAATATTACTCAGATTAATTTCGATATTGTTAAATGGAACGAAAGGAATTTGATCTTGGGGTAATTCAGTATTGGTACATGCACTGATTGTGATAATGCAAAACAGTACTAACGATCTCAGAATGTTTTTAATAATCATAAAATCCCTTTCCTGTCTTTCTACCGTGATGACCCGCATCTACTTTCTGTTGTTGGATCCTGCTAGGGCGAAACTTTGAATCTTGATGAAAGGCATTGAACATGGAAGTGGTGACAGAAAAATTAGTATCAACACCTATTAAATCCATTAGCTCAAATGGCCCCATTCTAAACCCAGAGGCCTTAATTAACTTGTCTATGGTTTCGACGTCTGCAACACCTTCTTCCAAAGCCTTAAGACTTTCCACGTAGAAGTGTCTTGCTACACGATTAACGATAAAGCCGGGAGAATCTTTTGCTACCACTGCTACCTTGCCTAACTTTTCTGCGAATGCTTTTACGCTGATAACAGTGTCCTCAGAAGTAGCTGCTCCGGATATGACCTCCACCAGTTTCATGATATGGGCCGGATTGAAGAAATGCATACCGGCGAACCTTTCCGGGTATTTCAGCTTAGCCGCGATTTGCGTAATAGGAATAGAAGAAGTATTAGAAGTTAATAAGGCTGAAGCATCATTAATCTCCTCTAGCGTTTTGAAAAGCTCTTGTTTGATCTCCAGTTTTTCCAGCACGGCTTCGACAACTATATCAGCAACTACATCCTCTATATTATCAGAGGTTCTAATAAGCTCAAGTGCCGTTTTTTTTTGCTCCCCGGTGAGCTTGCCCTTCTCAATTCCCTTGTCGAGGTTAGTGCTGATCTTATCAAGACCATCTTTCAGTATCTCCTTTTTGATATCGTACATAAGGGTTGGATAGCCAGCCATAGCAGCCATTTGAGCTATTCCTTGTCCCATAGTACCCGCGCCAACTACAGCAACGGATTTGATGTTTTCGATATCCATTTGATTTAAGAGATTGTTCTGAACTGTTTGAGAAACCTCACATCATTTTCAGTGAAAAGCCTCAAGTCATTGATCTGATACTTAAGCATGGCCACTCTTTCAATACCCATACCAAAAGCAAAGCCGGTATATTTTTCTGAATCAATGCCACAACTTTCAAGGACATTAGGATCAACCATGCCAGAACCAGCTATTTCTACCCAACCGGTATGTTTACAGACATTACAACCAGCACCTTTACAAATAAGACATGAAATGTCTATCTCTGCGCTAGGTTCTGTAAATGGGAAGTAAGAGGGCCGATACCTGATCTTAATATCCTTGCCAAACATTTCTTTGGCAAAGTGATACAGCGTCTGTTTCAGATCCACAAAGCCTACATTTTCATCAACAAAGAGCCCTTCTACCTGATGGAAAATACAGTGTGCTCGTGCTGATATGGCTTCGTTTCTGAATACACGACCAGGCATAATAGACCTGATCGGTGGCTTCTGCTTTTGCATCAGCCTTATTTGCACATTAGAGGTATGTGTTCTTAAGAGAATATCCTCTTCTTTATCATCTGCTGCCTTTTTGATGAAGAAGGTGTCTTGCATCTCTCTGGCAGGGTGATTTTTGGGGAAGTTTAATGCAGTAAAGTTGTGCCAGTCGTCTTCGATTTCCGGACCTTCTTCGACATTGAAACCAATTCTTTCAAATATTTCCTCTATCCGACGTCTTGTAGATGTGAGTGGGTGGACGCTACCTATGCGATCACCAATAGGAGGTAATGTGAGATCGAAGTCAAGTTGCTCAACTCCATTATCAGAGGAATTTTCCAGGTCAGCAACCAGGGCCTTGAACTTATCTTGAGCGGCTTGTTTCAATTCATTAAGTGCTATTCCGAACTTCCTTTTATCCTCGTTCGGAACATCTTTGAACTGAGCTAACAAGTCGCCTATAACGCTCTTTCGACTAATAAATCTCAGTCTGAAAGCTTCAAGCTCATCTTGCGTTTTTACCTGGTAATCTGCAATTTCTTTTTTTAATGCCTCTGCTTTCTCTAACATCTCGCTCCTGTTTATATGATCATACCTGCACCAACTGTCTCGTTGGTTCCCTCATCGATCAGTATCAAGCTACCCGTGATTCTGTTTCTCGAATATCTATCAAAAAATAATGGTTTGGTAGTCCTTAACTTGATTCTCGCAATATCGTTCATTTGGACATTTTTATCATCTTCAATGCGGTGAAGAGAGTTGATATCCACTTTGTATTGAATTTCCTTAACAAGGCAGCGCACCTCATTAGTAGTATGTTTAACGGTGTATTTACCGTTCGGGATCAACTTCTTTTGGTTTAACCAGCAAATCATAATATCTATATCCTGATCAATTTCTGGCTGGTTGTTTTCCCTTACTATCATATCTCCACGACTGATATCGATTTCATCGTCAAGCGTCATGGTAACCGACATTGGAGCGAAGGCTTCTTCTACCTCTCCATCATAGGTGTCAATGGCCTTGATTTTAGAGCTGAAACCTGATGGTAGAACCGTAACAGCATCCCCAGGCTTGAAAATACCACCTGCAATTCTACCTGCGTAGCCTCGATAATCGTGATACTGATCTGATTGAGGCCTTACTACATGCTGAACCGGGAACCTACAATCGATATGGTTATGGTCGCTGCCTATGTGGATATTCTCTAATAGGTAAAGCAGTGTACCCCCTTTGTACCAAGGTGTTTTTTCTGACCTATTAACCACATTATCACCATTCAATGCACTGATTGGAATGAAGCGTACGTCTTTTACATCCAGTTTAGATGAAAATGCTTCGATTTGTTCTCTTATAGACTCAAAAATATCTTCCTTATAGTCCACCAAATCCATTTTGTTAATACAAAAAACGATATGTGGAATGCCTAGAAGTGAAGCAATGAATGTATGTCTTTGTGTTTGTTCTACTACACCTTTTCTGGCATCTACTAGAATGATGGCCAGATTAGCGGTAGAAGCGCCGGTTACCATATTCCTGGTGTATTGAATATGCCCAGGTGTATCGGCAATGATGAATTTACGTTTTGGCGTAGCGAAGTAACGATAAGCTACGTCAATCGTAATACCTTGCTCTCTTTCCGCTTTCAGACCATCAGTCAATAAGGCAAGATTGACATGCTCGTCACCTTTTCGTTTGCTTGATTCTTCTATGGCCTGGTACTGGTCTTCAAAAATTGATTTGGAGTCATAAAGTAGCCTTCCAATCAGGGTACTCTTGCCATCGTCTACACTACCTGCAGTAGTAAAGCGCAGCAACTCCATATCTAAATATCCTTTGGTAGTTGTATTTTGATCACTCATGAATGTCTCTGTTATTTATTAGAAATACCCCTCTCTCTTTCTTTCTTCCATTGCTGCTTCCGATCTCTTGTCGTCAGCTCTTGTTCCCCTTTCAGTAATTCTTGAAGCAGAGACCTCTTCGATGATGTCTTCTAGTGTAGCTGCTCCTGATTCTACCGCTCCGGTACAAGTCATGTCACCTATGGTTCGGAACCTTACTGTGCGCTTTTCTAGTACCTCAGTTTCTCGCCTAAGCATGAAGTCGCTTGTTCCCATGATCACACCATCTCTGATAAAGACCTCGCGTTCGTGAGAGAAGTAAAGTGATGGTATTTCTATTTCTTCGTGTAGAATGTATTGCCATACATCCATTTCAGTCCAATTACTTATTGGGAATACTCTGAAGCTCTCTCCAAAGTTCTTACGACCATTGAAGATATTCCAAAGCTCAGGCCTTTGGTTTTTAGGATCCCATTGACCGAATTCGTCTCGATGAGAGAAGAACCTTTCTTTGGCTCTTGCTTTTTCTTCGTCCCTTCTTGCACCACCCATACAAGCATCGAACTTGTGTTGCTCAATGGTATCAAGTAGCGTAACGGTTTGTAGCGCATTGCGACTGGCATTGTAGCCTTTCTCTTCGACTGCTTTCCCTTCATCTATGGACTGTTGCACAGAGCCAACTATAAGGTCTGCACCGATGTTTTCAATGAATTTGTCTCTGAAAGTGATTGTTTCAGGGAAGTTGTGACCTGTATCAATGTGAACGAGAGGGAAGGGTATTTTGGCCGGAAAGAAAGCCTTTCTGGCTAAATGGGCCACCACTATCGAGTCTTTTCCACCAGAGAAAAGCAAAGCCGGGTTCTCAAATTGAGATACGACCTCGCGTATCACGTAGATGCCTTCCGACTCAAGTTCTTTTAAGTGCGTAAGATTATAAGATTTCATTTAATTCCTCCGATTAGTAAGCCGCTATTAACGGGAGTATTTTATTTATTAATTGATCCAACGATTTTTCAATGCTGTTTTCTGCGGTATTGACTTCTATGTCAGGGGACGAGGGAGATTCAAATGGGGAGTCAATACCGGTAAAGTCTTTTATTTCCCCTCGTCTAGCCTTGGCGTATAACCCTTTCACGTCCCTGGCCTCACAAACTTCCAGAGGGCAATTGATGAATACCTCTAAATATTTGTCACCAATGATTTGTTTGGCCATTTGACGAATTTCTGCAGTCGGGCTTATGAGTGAGCAGATAGTTATGGTTCCATTATTAGCGAAAAGTTTGGAAACCTCAGCTGCCCTTCTAATATTCTCTTTTCTATCATCTTCTGAGAACCCCAGGTTATTATTAACACCAGTTCTGAGGTTATCACCATCCAATAACATTGTCAGGTAGCCCTTTTCGTGAAGAGAATTCTCTAACGCACGTGCTAGTGTGCTTTTGCCAGAACCTGATAATCCTACCATCCAAATCACTTTGGATTTTTGCTTAAGCAACTCCTCTTTCTGGCTGGTACTGAGCAGCTTATCAAAAATTGGGTGTATGTTCTCCAAGGGCTTCTAAAATTAGGCACCAAAAATACGATTAAATTGAATAAATAATAAACGAGACAAATCTTTCTCTAAATTTACGCCTCCATTAACCTATACATAATGAGCACTAAGATTGACATTGAAGATATATTAGAAATTGCGAAAGAAGCTGGTGATCGAATCCTGGATATTTATAATGATCCGATCCATGCCGCACATATCGAATCTAAGGATGACAATTCCCCATTGACATTGGCCGATAAAGCTGCTCACAATGTGATTGTGAAAGCCTTGGCTGAGCAATACCCTGATATTCCAATTATTTCCGAAGAAGGAGGACAAATAGAATATGAAGAGCGAAATAAGTTTTTATCATTCTGGTTGGTTGACCCTCTTGATGGCACTAAAGAATTTATCAAAAGGAACGGAGAGTTTACCGTGAACATAGCGCTGATCGAAGCAAATGAAACAGCACTGGGAGTAGTTTATGCACCAATATGGGATACTTTCTACTACGGAGAAGTAGGAAAAAAAGCTTTTAAAAGAAGCTCAGACGGAACGCAGGAAATTCAAGTAAATAATAGTAGTTCTGAAAGAATAGCCGTTCGCAGTAAGTCTCATGCAGCTGTAGAAGAAGAAGAGGTACTGGAGAAATACAATGCTGTCGAGAGTATTTCTGTAGGAAGCTCGTTGAAGTTTTGCATGGTGGCTGAGGGAAAGGCAGACTTTTATTACAGGCATGGCCCTACCATGGAATGGGATACTGCCGCGGGTCAGGCCGTAGTCGAGGCAGCAGGAGGAGCAGTACTTAAAGAAAGGGGTCCAGACAAATTCACTTATAACAAAGAAAGCCTATTGAACAGCAGTTTTCTTTGTCTTGGCTTTTAGTACCTCTCGTTTTTTTAACAAAAAGTTAATACCATAATTAATGATGAGGCACAGGGCAATGATGATAGGAAGTAATATATAGTCTCCCAGGTTATTGCCTAAAACGGCTATTCCAAGAAAGACAATGTTTAGTGCACCAAGGGTAAGTGTAGCCTCGGCATGAGACATTCCCATGCGCAAAAGCAAATGGTGAATATGATTATTATCTGCTGAGAAAGGTGACTCACCTCTTCTGACCCTTAAAATAAAAACCCTGAGTGTATCAAATAGGGGTAAAATAAGTACGCAAACAGCCGTCGAAATCGAGCTTTTAAACTTGAAGAAATCGTTATCCGGAAGTGCGAAGTTGGCATTAATAAAGCTGATGGTAACAAATGATAATAGAAAACCCATCAACAAGGCACCTGTATCTCCCATGAATATTTTGGAAGGAGCCCAATTGAAGAATAAAAAAGCAATCACAGCACCAACAAAAGCAAAGATCAAATAGCTGAGAAAGTAATTACCTGTAAAGAAGAACCATCCTCCGAAAAAAGATAGTGTAATAACTCCAGCTGTTCCAGCTAACCCATCAATGCCATCTATCAAATTGAATGAATTGGTAATTACTACTATTGTGAATATAGTGACCGAGACACTTACAAGCTTTGGAAACGTACCTGTGTCTATCAATCCGTAAAAAGAAGTTAATTCGATATCAGCCAAAAAGATGATCATTAAAGTAGGTATGATCTGACTGAATAATTTATAACGTGCTCTTAAAGGGATAAGATCATCCCTAAGTCCAATGATAAACATAAGTATTAGAGATGCTGCTAAATATCGCAGTTCATAAAAATCTTCTAATTTGAACCAAATCGAAATTGAGAATAAAAAACCCAGGAATATGGGTATTCCACCCATAGATGGGGTATGGTTATTATGAATTTTTCTTTGATCGGGAGAGTCAAGGATTCTTTTGCTTAGCAGTATCTTAATGAAGACAGGATAAAGTATGTAAGCAAAAATGAATGAACTAAGGAGGTATTTAAATAAGGACTGAATAGTTAATAACTTTTAATTCGAGATTAATAGGCATTCTCATCTCCTTTGATCAAAGTAGAGATGGTCAATAAAATTATTTTAATATCTAAAAATAATGACCAATTTTCAATATAAAACCTATCCAACTTCACTCTATTCTTCATCACGTCGACGGTTTGGGTTTCACCACGATAACCCTTCGCCTGCGCCAAACCAGTAATACCTGGTTTCACAAAATGACGTGCCATAAACTTATCGATTTTGGGTGAAAACTCTTCATTCAATTTGATCGGGTGAGGCCGTGGACCAATCAACGACATGTGTCCAATAAAAACATTAAAGAACTGTGGCAATTCATCAATACTGGTCTTTCTAATGAATGCGCCCAACTTTGTAATTCTAGGATCATTCTTCATGGCCTGCTTGAACTCTGAAGTCTCCTCTGTTACTCTCATGGAGCGGAATTTCCAACAAGTGAAAGGCTTATTGTCTTTCCCGGCTCTCTTTTGTTTATAAAATACAGGTCCTCTTGAATCGACTTTGATAATCAAGGCCATAAGTGGCATAAACCAGCTAAAAATGAGTAGTATCACTGCTCCCGAAAAAGCAATATCAAAGGCTCTTTTGATGATTTGGTTTTTCTTCTCATCCAGGGGAGTGGATGTGACGTTTAATACTGGTATGTGATCATAGCGCTGAAGCTCCAGACCTTTGAATGGAAAACCTCTAAAATCGGCTATTAGCTTTACCTTAATCAGATGTTCTTCGCCAAAATCAATAAGCCGTTTGATTTGCGAATAACGTACGTAAGGTAAGCAGCAATAAATCTCATCTATGTGGTTTTCTTCACAGTATGTGAAGATATCATTGAAATTACCCTTAACTCTTGGTGATTTCTCTTTGTTGTCAAAGAAACCTAGAAACTTAAATCCATGCTCAGGATGCAATCGGAAGAATCTTTGCAGTTCCCAGGAAAGCTCTCCGAAGCCTACGACGATAACGTTGCGGTGATTGAACCCCTTTTTTCTAAAGATTCTGAGTAAGTAAACAAACCCGATTCGCCAAACGATGATAGTTATCATTAGTACGGAGTACGAAGTGATCAACTGCTCCCTAGAAAAGAAATAGGTGTTTTGAAATACGAAGAATGCCGTAACCGAAAGAAGGTGCAGAATGACGAATGCGAATAGGGAGCGTAGAATTTTGGCTACCCGTGATATACGTTCGAATTTGTAAGGCTTGGTTAATGCAGCCAGTACTATCCATGAGAGATTGACAAATATAGCGAGCGCCGTATTTGAGTTATTCTGCCATTCTGTTAAAGAACCGAAGCGCAAATAATAAGACGCCATGAATGCCATATTCATGATGAGCAAATCGCCGATCAACAGCAAAGGCCTTATATATCTAGAATAACCCTCGATCAATATAACTCATTTAAGTTTTGGGAAGATATTGGTTCTTGCTTACATGCAGGAACCTAAACACTTGGTTTTGAGATAGGTTCTGACTTTTTCTTCTCCAAAAAATGAAATGCAAAGATAGCATTGAAAAATGAATAAAATACAATCCCTTTGTTTCGCGTCAAATAAGATTCTGTCAAGCAACAAATGGCAAATAGTAACAAGAATGCCGCATAAAGAAGTTCACGTCGACTAATTGCCAAATAGAAGGGGTAGAATATATTTAAGAGCAATACAACTAATCCAATAAGCCCTAACGCCAGCGTTGTTTGAATATATTGGTTATGAGCCGGGTATCGATTGTAATACGCCGCAAAGCCAAAATTATTTTTTTCGTAACTCTCTTGCAGCTTATCCTGCGTATCCCCTGGGCTTACACCGATTATCGGGTGTTCTTTGATTACGTCCATTGAACAGATCCAAATAGCAGCCCTGAGTGCACGGCCACCCCAGTTTCTACCGAGCGAATTTTCTGAAGACAAATCAATGCTATCAGAGAAATTCACGGCCTCATATAGCCTCTCCCTGTTTCTAGGTATTGAGAAGATAATGGTGACCGTCACTAGCATTACACCAATTCCTGCCCAAATAGCTCTTTTGGAAATGGATTTGTTAACTAAAAATTCAAAAGAGAAATAGGCAGTCGTAATGATAAACAACGCCAGCATGGTCATCCTTGTCGCTAACAATGCCAGTATGACAATTAGAAAGGATATCCAGAAGAGGTACCATATTTTTTGCCTCTTGCTTGAGCTTTGTTTCAGTAAAAAGTAATAGACAATGAAAATGGAGAAGCAAACATACATAGCAAAGTAGGAGGCATTATGTCCGATCCCACTTGAAAAATCATGGTAGGTGAAATACTTCCACTGAGAAGTTCCGCTGTCTACGTTTTGATAAAAACCTTTGTAGAAAGCTACTAAGAGGCAAACGATTGAAGCGATCGAACATGATATGGCAAATGTTACAAAGATCTTTCTTGCGCTAAGCCTTGACATGTGGGGCATCGACAGAATAATGACAGGATAAACCAAAAGAGATAAGCTCTTGGTCACGATGGTCACACCATTACTGATATTTTCTGTATAAGCTAACGCAGCTACATGCAGAAAATAGATGCTTGTAAATAATATGAACAGTCTGCTTTTGAAAAGTCCAAAAACCTTGGTTAGATCAAAATCTACTATCCAAATTATTATTAATCCGGCAGTAACAACATTAGTCCCCACGTGCCCGAAGGGTAATACGACTGCGAGCAGTAACAAAATAAAATAATTCAGATCATCAATTACCCGACGAACGATATAGCCATTGTTATGAAATAGAGGCATAGACTAGCTGAAAACCTTCCGCAGTTTTTCTTTGATTAACAAAAATACAAAGAGTGTGTTGGTAGTAAAGTAGCGCTTCCAAAGCCTTCCTGGCTCTTGCCACAGCCTGTATACCCATTCTAGCGCCAATTTCTGCATCCATTTAGGAGACCTTTTTTGCATATTGGCAAATACTGGAAACGCGCCGCCCACGCCTAAAAGCACCGCATTGATCTTATGTGAGTTTTGTGCCATCCAGGTCTCTTGTTTGGGGCATCCCAGTGCCACCAAAACAATATTCGGCTTAGCTTCATTGATTTTTTTTACAAATGCCTCGTTCTCCGGCCCCGATAAAGTACCAAAAGGAGGGGAAATGGCTCCAGCGAATACAATACCCTGATAGTCTTTTTGAATTCTATCTTTAATTTTTTCTAACACGTCGTCGGTGGAGCCAAAAAGAAGTACAGATAAGTTTTTCTTCTGACATGCTTCTAGGATGCTCGGCATAAAGTCCATACCGGCTATTCTTTCTTGCCTTATGCCATGAAGAAATCGGTAAGCAAATACAAGCGGCATTCCGTCAGCAAATGCGAAGTCAGCCTTGTTAACATAATCAGCGAATTGACTACTTTGGTGTGCTTCGATTGTCATGTGCACATTTGAGAAACATGCATAGGACGGAGTGCCGGTTTCCGCACGTTCAGTGATTGCTTCTACCGCCTGCTCATAGCTCATTTCATTGATTTGAAGGCTTATGATTCTATTCTTCTTCAAAGTCTACTTGGAGAATAGGTTATACTTCATGATGCAATAGAGGGCTCTAAAGCCATCTTTCCAATTTATCTTTTTCCCTTCATGATAGGTACGGCCGTAGTAAGATATACCTACCTCGTATATTCTTATTCCTTTTATGCGTGAAACTTTAGCAGTAACCTCAGGTTCAAAGCCAAACCTGTTTTCTTTTAGGTTTATTGATTGAATGGTTTCTGTTTTAAATAACTTATAACATGTTTCCATATCGGTTAAGTTTAGATTGGTAAACATGTTTGAAATGAAAGTAAGAAACTTATTGCCTATAGTGTGCCAAAAGAAAAGAATTCTATGTGCATTGGCTCCCATAAACCGGCTGCTCTACGTACTGGTATAACTGCAGCTACAGGTGAATATTTGATAATACAAGATGCTGACTTGGAATACGATCC
>JBCBSS010000038.1:0-53745 GCA_039819065.1 Bacteroidota bacterium | reverse complement strand
CAACGGCATATGATAAGTATGCCGTTGTGAATATCACACATGGTGGAGTAGATAGGGTTTTGAAGAAATCAATACCAGCAATATCTGGCATGTTGATATCTAAAAATAAGAGTTCAATATTATGGGTTTTGAGTATATCTATTGCCTCGTAAGCACTTTCACAACCTCTTATTAGACTTAAGTAGGGTGTTTTTTCTATGAACGATTCTACCAAATTGAGTGCTAATGGCTCATCGTCTATGGCAACGCACTTAATCTTATACATTCAAATTCAGGTTTAGATAAGCTTTAAAATGTCCGTTACTTGAATCTACATCCATTTCGTAATGACCTGGATACAATAAATCTAACCTTCTTTTTAGGTTCTTAAGTCCAATTCCTGATGAGTCATGCTCATCCGTACCATTTTTACCAAAATTGGCAACCACTTTGTTAAAAGACTCAAATTTAATTGAGGAGTCTTTGATGATAAGTTTTATCATTATACGGCTTTCGTCTTTGTAGGATATACCATACTTGAAAGCGTTTTCTACAAATGGAATAAAGAGCATGGGCTCTATGAAATGACTTTCATATTCCCCCTCTATGTGGAAATCAATCTCGATATCTTTCTTTTCAGATATTCTTAGTCGTTGCAACGATATGTAGTCATTAATAAACTTGATTTCACTTTTGATTGGAATTCGATCAACGTTTGACTCGTAAAGCATGAAACGCATTAAGTCGGAGAGCAACAAAATGGCTTTTGTGGTATCGCCCGACTTAGAAGCGGCCAAAGAGTAGATGTTGTTAAGTGTATTGAAAAGAAAATGAGGATTGATCTGTGATTTGAGAAAGGACAGCTCTGCGGATATTTTCTCCTTTTTTATTTTCTCCTTTTGTACCTGCTGATTCTCTGAATCAATTACCATTTCAAAAGTAGTGCCGATTGCTGTGGTAAGTAACAATGGAAATATGGGTGCTATGCTGGTGAGATTTGAATTTTGAGGAAAGTTAGGAGGTATGAATGTATCGAGCCCCAAATAAACAAAAGCAATTCTGTGGAATACTATGGCCACAATTAGACTCGTGATTAATGAAATCAAATATGTCCGATATTTCCTTTTTTTAAGGAACACGGGTACAAATAAAAAAATGTTCAGAAAGTAGAACGGAAGTATAGCTCCCATCATAAGAAACACCCTTAAGTTGACCCAGCGTTGATCATTTGAAGAAAAAAAAATGAGTGGTAGAACGAGCATACTGCAGGGAACTGCTAAATGGAAGATTACCCTTAGGAGTCTCGAGTTAAAAAAGCTAATCAATTCTTTATTGATTTAGGTCATTCGGTAAATATTTTGAGGCTATCCAACTCTTTATGATTCAGACCGGGATTTAAACCTTTCTTTAGTTTATATATAACATACTCGCCAGTTTTGAGAGCATCTTCCCGGGATGCGAACCCTTGTTCCCCCTGAATGGCTGGGATGAAGTCTTGGTAAATAAGTGTTTTGCCTCTTACTCTTATCTCATAGCCCCATCCAATCGATACTTTAAAGGTTTTCATTTCTACCTCATTCTTATTTAAAACGCTTATAAAGCGCTTTAGGTCTGAGTAAACAAGGTTTTCTGATGAATTGGCCTTAGAACACTCAATTGATTGAAGGTATATCAACAGAAATGATAAGCTTAACAAACAAAAAAGTACCGGCCTGTTAATCATCTTCATCATTCACCTCGTCAGGCTCAAATTCCCAAATGTCATCTAATCTCAAATTCCCATTTCTTCCAGTAACAATATAAGGTCTGTCGTTAAGAGTAAATGATACAGCATCCACCCTACTACTGCCATCAAGTCTGGTTTTTTCTATCCATTCATCTATAACTGGATTGTATTCCCAGGTATCATTCAATTGAGAGCCCGTAGTACCAGTGGTAATATAGCCCAAACCATTGGCAGAAAAGGCTACACCGCCATATCTTGCTATGGTATAATCATCATCCTCATCCAACTCAGCTTTTTCTGCCCACCGGTCTTCAATTGGGTCATATTCCCAGAAATCGAATTCTAATACACCATTATTACGACCTGTACCGACGTAAGCCCTACCATCTATTACAAAGGCTACTGCATCACGGCGCTTAGAACCTCCTATGCTTACCTTTTGTGTCCATTCGTCTGTCGCAGGGTTATATGCCCACAAATCTTTTCGATCATTTCCGTCGAAACCAGTGCAAACATATCCAATGTCGTCAATTTCAAAGGCAACAGCGGCATATCTAGCCGTACCTCCAAAAGGTGCTATGCTATCCCATGTGTTTGTTCCTGGATTATACGCCCAAAAATCACTCAGTTCATCTTCACCATCAAAGCCAGTGCCTACGTACCCTTTGCCATTAGCACTAAATGCAACGGCACTACTTCTGGCTGATGCCTCTGCAGGCATACTGGCCTTTTGCCTCCAAAAGTTGCGTTCACTATCATACTCCCAGAAATCTTTTAAATAATCTTCTCCAGTATATCCTGTTCCTACATAGGCCATATCGTTAATTGTAAATGAAACGGCACTGGCTCTGGCAAGGCCTTCGAAGTCTGATCTTTCGATCCAGTTTCCATCATCAGATTCATCGTCCAAGTCTGAGTCTGAGCAAGCTGTCAGAAGTGATAGAAATAAAGCTGTGATTAATATGGTATTGAGTGATTTTCTTTGATTCATTGATTTGTCCCCCGAAACTATTGTGATTAATAAAACGAATTCTGGCTACAAAGAATGACCTATTCTCTGCAACTATGGCTTAACTATTCTTGATAGGAAAATTAGATTTCAGAAGTGAAGGAGAGAAAAATAATAGACTAACAGGCCTATTTTATATACTAAATGATTAATATATCCTTTTCTCTTGTCGTGCTAATACGTATCAAATCAATCTACTGTGCTGAAGTAAACATTAAGTTTTATCCCCATATCGTTATTGGCATCCCTGAAATATATACGGTTGAGCGTTGACACATACTCTAGTTGATCTAGTAGGATTAGTAAACCATCATTACTGAACTCCGGATCAGATACTTCTTCGGTCACATAGGCAGTCAGATCAATAATGTATTTTGTATCTCGCCTGAATTCATCATCGACTATCAATTGTATGCTTGTATTCAGTTGTCCTTGCAAGGCATTGATGCCGTTCGTTCTAAATATGGCTAGACTATCCGTTAATGGTTTTGTGTCAGAGAATGAGTTTAAAACCGGACTCAATTCGAGAAAAGCGCTGTTGATTATTATATTATCATTTACTTCATTAAGTGCATCGAGTGTTGGAAATTCTAGTCGTGTGGCTATTCCAGTGCTTGCTTGAATGTAGGCTCTATTATCCAATGTGGTCGAAATCAATTTATCCCTTTGCCTTAATTCAGCAGGAAACTTAGTTAGCGACCGGTCAGTTATGACCTGATTAAAGATCAAGTTTTGCCCAATTGGAAAATCTATAACAACCTCCTCTATTTCCGATCCATTATTGAAATGATAATAGAGCTTCATTTTAGTATTTCTAGAAAAGCCTAATATGGCCGAATTGTCTGATGAAGAAGGTTTTATAGCCAGGCCTTTGAAGTAGTCAACGAATAGTCCATTGCTTCTCAATTCTGATGCTTGGTTTGACGCTAGATCAAAAATTTCGCGCCCTACCTGTTCGTCTAAAGTGATTTCTACCGAGTCCCTTCGATTGGGCCTAGGCTTGAATTGTACGGTTCCAATAGCCTGTGGATCTATCTCGAAATGACTCGTATTGTAAAGGAAACCATCATCCTCAAGTTGCATATCTTCTGCAAGACGGTGAACATTGATGGTTTGCATACTACTTGTATCATAATACCAATAGTTATAGCTCAAAACCAATGTTATTGAATCGAACTCTGCTGTACTCTCATTAATTTCGATTAATGCCGATGTGCCAGGTTGGAAGTATCCGATTGCCTCAATTGCCCCCAAATCTTCATCTATGTGTCTTCCAACTAGAATACTTTCACTTGATGACGTCGGAATTGAATCAAGTATAATCGTAGAACTGACAACCGTTAAGGTGTCAATGAAAATTGTATTTATGGGTGAACTGTCTAAATCAACCCCTATTGTGTTTTCCTCATTTTCACAGCCAAAGAATAGTATTGGTGTTATTAAGATGAGGTATAAAAACACTCTCTTGCACTTGAACATATTTTTTCAAGCAAGTTTAAGGGAGGCCTAGCAGTTGGTAAATTATTCTATACCAAGCCACTTTATTTGTCTACCAAAATGGTGACTGTGTCTTTAAATCAACCTGAAGAGAATGCGTTTAATAGGGATTATATCTTTTTAATACACTTCTAGAATAGTGTATTGACGTCCGTTAAAAACGAAATCATCTTGTGCCTTTTTTCCGTTAAGTTGTTTCCCTATGGGAGTGGCAAGGGAAATGGCCATATAGGTTTTATTAACAATATCGATAGCCCCTAGACTAACAGATATATAGAAACTGCCATGGTTGGTTATGGCTAAACTTCCCAAAGCGATATCCTTATTGGCTTGGTCAGGTTTTGTCTGGTCAAGTGTCTTTTTTAGCTTAAGAGCTTCCGAAAGCTGTACTGATAAACGCTCTTGTTCAAGTTGCATCATGGCTCTTCCGGTTTCGTACTTATCGCCTGCACTGCTCTTAGTTTCAGCGTTGGCAGCAGATCGTGCAGCTTCAATGGCTTCATTGGCTGAATTGATGCGACCTTCGATAATCTTTTGGCATTTTTTGTAGAGCTTTTCTTTCAATCCCGATTGTGGTGCCATATCGCCTCTTGAGTTGCTGAAAAAAATTTCTTTTTGGTATGTGCGGTATTGCTTAGCGCTGATCTCGACCTTACTTTTACTTCGAGATAACAACCATACAGTACATTTTGAGACAGCAATCTAAACGAACCGAACCAGGAAATCCCATTTTCCGCACAATTACTTTGTGCTTTTGGGTGCTTTTCACGTTAGCGCCTCCTATTCATGTCACGGCTCAACCTGCTAGAATAGATAGTCTGGTTTCCGAACTTAAGGGCAAAAACGGCACTAGCAGAGTCGATCTCATGTTGGTGCTAACCGAAGAATTACTACACTTTTCACCTCAGAAAGGTTTGGTATATGGACATACCATTCTCAACTCCGGTGATATCGGGGATGATCATCAAAGGAGGGTTAAAACCTATATTCAATTGGGTAAACTTCATGGTAGGCTGGGGCAATTTGATTCAGCGGATTTTTTTCTAAATAAAGCCACAACTTTAAGTAGCGAGAATGTATACAAAGAAGGTCTAGCTAGTAGCCATTATTTTCAAGGTGATGTGGATTACGTAAGGGGGCATTTTGGAAGTGCTCTGGAGCACTATCAACAGGCACTTTCTATATACCAAGAGGTAGAAGATAAGGTAGGCGAGGCGATAAGCTTGAGCGGTATTGCTTCTATTTACGGTGAACGAGGTGAACTTCAACAGAGCTTAACATACTCAAAGCAAGCTTTAGCGATCTACGAAACAGTTGGCAATAAGAAGAATCAACTGATTGTGTATAATGACCTTGGAGTTACCTATGACGATATGGGCAACTTACCACTAGCATTAGAATACTATTTTAAAGCGCTTCATCTGGCAGAGCAAATGGATGATAAATTGGTTCAAGCCTCGATTTCTAACAATATAGGTTCTCTATATGATGCGCTTGAAAACAATGACGATGCACTTAAATTCTATAAGAATGCATTGAATATGGTAAAGAACATCGGGGATAGAAGAGTAGAATCCTATCTACTTCATAATATCGGTGTGATTTATACAAAAGAAAAATTGTATGATCAGGCCAAAGATTTCCTGAGTAGAGCCTTGACCATCAGGACTGAGTTAGAGTTGACCTGTGACATAACGCATACACAAGCTGCGCTAGGCTTTTTATACAAGAAATCAAATCAATTTGATGCAGCGAATAAGTTATTGAGATTATCCTTGGACAAGGCAAAGAGTTGTCAATACCCTGGTTTGCAATCAACTATAAACGTTGATTTGGGAGATATTTATTATAGTCAAGGCAGGTTTAACGATGCCCTCGCTGCCTATCAAAAAGGCTATGATATTGCCAGCCAATCTGGCCTGATCAAAGAACTTAAGAATGCCGCATATGGCTTATACAAAGCCTATAAAGAGCAAAAGCGCTACAATACCTCTCTGCAATACCATGAAGAGTATCAGACTTTGGGAGATTCTCTTTTCAATACAACCAACTCTGAGAAGCTGACCCGCCTTGAGATGGAATATGATTTTGAGAAAGAAAGAAACGAACTTGAGCATCAGCAAGAGGTTCAGGCTTTAAGTTTTCGAGTGGCGATGCAGAAAAGAAAGTTTCAACAAGGAGCGACAATTGTAGGATTGGTTGTGCTGGCTATTCTAGCCGGGGCATATGGCAGACTTTACTATGTGAAGCGTCGTTCTAACAATCAATTGATACAATTGAATAATGAAATCGGAGCTCAGAAGGAGGAGATTATGCAACAACGGGATCAATTGGCAGATAAAAATCAAGGTTTAATGGACCTAAACCAGGAGAAGAATACGCTAATTGGAGTAGTGGCACATGACCTGAGAAGTCCATTGAATCAAATAAAGGGATTGATCAGTTTGATCAGACTGGAATCAAACACTCTCAATCAAAACAGCCAGGAATACCTCCAGCATGTTTTTGATTCATCAGACCGGATGACCAATATGATAGCGAGAATTCTTGACGTGAACGCTATTGAAACCAAGCAGGTGAATATCAAACCGGAAATTGCCGATGTTGCGGAGGTAATGGAATATGTAGCGAGTAACTTTAATAAAGACATTAAGGAAAAGAATTTAACTGTTGATACAGCATTAGCCAAAGGGATCCATTTTGCATTGGTTGATCGAAATTATCTGATTCAAGTATTCGAGAATATCATGTCAAACGCAATCAAGTTTTCTACGGCAGGGAAACGTATATACCTGACAATCTCTAATGAAAAGCAGCATGTACGGATATCGGTGAGAGATGAAGGTCCCGGCATTAGTCCAGAAGATATGAAAAGGCTTTTTGGTCGCTTTCAGCAATTAACAGCTAAACCTACCGCTGGAGAATCTACCACCGGCCTCGGCCTATCCATTGCCAAAAAATACATCGAAGCCATGGGAGGGACGATAATTTGTGAAAGTAAGGTAGGGCAAGGAGCAGACTTTATCATTAAATTTCCCCTGGTCGAAAGTACAGCCGAAGTTTAGTGTAGACATGTCTTTTGACTGATCGACCTACAGCTTAGAGATTGTTTCCTGTTTGGTATTTCGACCCTAGAACGTTAGTGGAGGTTTGGATGATTGAAAATAATTGACCGTAAACTGAACCTTCATAAATATGCTGCGACTATTAGTAAGAAGCAGATGGGAAAGAGTTCCGACCACATATTTGACGAATTACTAATACTCAAATGCCAGGCAGGAGATAATTCAGCCATGGCGTTATTAGTTAAAAGATGGCACGTTCGTCTCGTGCGGCAGGCCTTTCACCAGACTCATAACACTGAGGCCGCACAAGATATCGCTCAAGATACGTGGCATACTATCATAAGAAAGATCAATCTTTTAAGAGATCCTT
The DNA here is from genome assembly GCA_039819065.1 of Bacteroidota bacterium. Taxonomy (GTDB): domain Bacteria; phylum Bacteroidota; class Bacteroidia; order Cytophagales; family Cyclobacteriaceae; genus JBCBSS01. The sequence continues at coordinate 46,099 of JBCBSS010000038.1, read as the reverse complement.
CGCGATTCAGGGTTTGGGCTTATAGAATTGTCAATAACAAGTCTGTAGACTGGATCCGTAGACAGCAAAAAGACCGCAAGATAACAGAAAGCCAACAAGAACTGAATGCCATAGATACATCGTCTTCTGAAGTAGAGGATGATATCCAAAAACTGCGTAGGGCATTGCGGGAAATGCCGACCAAAGAAAGATTCATATTAAACTTGTTTTACCTTGAAGGGCAGTCCGTCAGGGAAATAGCCGAGACCATTGGCATCCCTGTTGGAACTGTAAAATCCAGGCTCTTCAAGGCAAGAGAGCATTTAAAAACCATATATAAGGAGGTGAGTCATGAAAAAATCAAATGACACAATTGATGAAATGATTAAAAAAGCACTGAGTGAGGAGGAAGCTGAGTTTTATGATCAATTAGATGAACAAAGCCTACCGGAAATGTTTACCGGCCTCTTTCAGGGCAAACAGAAGTGGCTCACTATATTGACCGCATTTATGCAATTGATGCTATTTATAGTGGCGGTGATTTGCGCTGTTAATTTCTTACAAACTGAAGCGTTACGAGAAATGATCATATGGGGAGCAGGATTCTTTTTGTTCTTCATGGCTGTAACAACTTTGAAGATGTGGCATTGGATGCAAATCGATAAAAATGCGCTGATGCGGGAGATGAAACGATTAGAGCTACAAGTAGCAGCCCTAGCCAGCAAGATAGAAAATAAGAAACGTGATGAGTCAGACTAGTCGTTCAGTGACGATTAGAGTTTAATGATCTTGAGTAAAGAATTGAAAATCCAGTTGTTGTCTGATTTCATGAACTTCTCTAAAAAACCGTCTGATGCATCAGCGAAGTCTCTTAGTTTCTTGGTCATCTCTTTGAATTCCTGAACCTCAGGGGTGCGATTCTCTTCTAAATATTGTACCTCGTCCAACACCTTGATGATCGGCTCCAATTCGCGTTTACGGCGTTCTCTGGCCACTTGTCTTGCTAAGGCCCAAATATCCTTTTCTGACTTGAAGTATTCCTTACGGTCACCTGATTTGAATTCTTTGTAAATAATGCCCCAATCAAGTAATGCCCTTACATTCATGTTAGCATTGCCTCTGGATATATTCAAATGTTCAATTATGTCTTCTGTTGAAAGCGGCTCAGGTGCTATCATCAAAAGCGCATGAATTTGAGCCATTGTCTTATTAATACCCCAATTGGTTCCTAATATCCCCCACGCCTGGATCAACTTGTTTTTCGCTTCAGGAAATTCCATAATGCCCTTTTTAATTAATCTGTAATTATATAAAAATAATCTCGATTAAAGGTTTGAGTAGATGATTAAAAAATAAATAGGTTCTGTAGTCATCAATATTATTGTATTTTACAAATTGTTTAATATTTTTGATAAAACTTTAAACATTATACTTTCAGAAATGTTTGAAAGTTAAATCATTAAACAAAGAACGGACATGGAAAGCAATGAATTCAATTCCCGTTTAGTAGGATATCAGAAAGATTTAGAGAGATTATCTAGAACATTTACAACAGATCCCGACGATTCGATGGATCTAGTGCAGGAAACTTACTTTAAGGCGCTAAAGTATAAAGATAAGTTCAGGGCGGACACCAACTTCAAGGGTTGGTTGTTTACGATAATGAGAAATACTTATATCAATAAGTATAGAAAGAAGAAAACGGATAAGACCTATAACGATTTGACTGAAAATGCTTTTCACTTGAACGTGCAGGATTCCCATACTTTTCATTCACCAGAGAAAAGCTTGGAATACCAAGATACTTGGGATAAAGTAGGAGAAATAAAGGAATATTGGAGTCAACCATTCAAAATGCAGTTTAGTGGATATCATTATCAAGAAATTGCAGACCACATTGGCATTCCGTTAGGTACGGTTAAGAATAGAATATTTATGGCAAGACAAGCCATACAAAAGCTGGTTGAAAGATGATTGGATTGTGATGAGTTGTTGTATTGATGAAAGCGCTGTCATTGTGACGGCGCTTTCTTTTTAAAGAGCGTTTTGTAAGTTTTGCTTACTATTCCGTTTCTCCAGCTATTCCTTTTATGAAATCTATTACTCCGGTCATGTAGACTTCCTGATCATCCCACATTGCCAAATGGCTCCCATCAGGACAATACAAATAACTTCCATTTTGAACTAGCTGGCTCATTTCTTCCATTTCTTTAGGGTCCATTGTATCATGCTTGGCACCTACCATCAATGTTGGTACATGAATATCCCTTAGTTGATCCCAAACAGTCCAATCTTTAAGAATGCCACCAGGCACAAATTCACTTGGCCCTTGCATGTATTCGTAGATACGTTGGTTGATGTGACCAAAACTTCTTAAAACCGGCTCAGGCCATTCTTTCAACCTACAAACGTGTTTGGTATAGTATTCGTTGAATACAAGCTCTTGGTATACCGGATTTTGGTAATCTCCATTTGACTCAAAATAGGATAAAGAATCCAATAAGGAGGGCCGTAATTGACTTCGCAATTTGGCATTGTAAGCAGCATACTTTGGAAAACTAGCTGTCATATTACAAACGATTAGCCCTTTGAGGTTGTCCTGATACTTGAGCGCATACTCCATCGCCAATATGCCACCCCATGAATTGCCCAATAGAAAAAAGTTATCCTTATTCAGGCCTAGCTTCTTTCGCACTTGCTCAACTTCTTCAACAAAGCGCGGCAAATTCCACAAACTATCATTCTCAGGTTTATCGGATCGATAGGAGCCGAGTTGGTCATAGTGATAGAACTCTATATTGGCTTGTGGGAAAAAGCTTTCAAAGCACTCCATATACTCATGGGTGGCGGCTGGCCCTCCATGTAGCAACAGTACTTTGATAGGACTATTGCCAAAACGCTTGGTCCAAACTTTATAGCCTTCCTCAAGAGGTATCATTTGCACTCCCCCAGCTTGAAATTCTCCGGGAGTAGTGAAATCAAGATAGTCATTGGTGGTTGGCGGGGTAGTCTCATCTGCTTTCGGGGTACAGGCAAACATTAGTAAAATAAGTGCCGTAGAGGTGATCATAGTCATTTTTTTCATAGCTGACGGTATGTTAATTAAGGTCAACTAAAAGTAGAAAAATACGGGCAATTTGACGCTTTGATTGTTACACATGCGGTTTCAACCATAACACCATCGGTAAATGACGGGTAAAACCCATGCTATACTAGGTACTGATTGTATATCATAGTTGGGTAAACGCTTGTGACCGCGGTACTAATTCCCTTGAGAATTACGGTTACTAATTGAGTACAAAAACATAAAGAATAGATGAACCAAAAAATAACCTAAGCAAGAGATATTCTATTAGAACAAGACCTTCGTAAGCCAGTAGTCGGGCCGGTTTGAGTTATAAAGTTACCCATTTACTCGGTTTAGTTTTTTCCGGTCCGGCTGCTATTTTTTAGGCTTTGCACAATACCTCCAACACCTCGCCTTGCGTTCTGCTTGAAACGCAGCACATCTTTTGAAAGCACTTTATCCTTCTCATTGAAGTTTTTCAGTTCATCAGCGATTGATGGATTGACTTTAATTCTATCCGAGATGATTTCGTAAGCAATATGTTTGGTTAGATCACCGACCTCATCACGTCTTTTATACTCATGCCTGATTACCTTCAGGAAAACCTCTTTATTGCTATCATCTGTTTCATGCCTGTAGATTTCTTCAATCTGGTTGTGCAGCAAGTCAATATCATCGATGTTAGAGAAGTAATTGTTGAGGCAATTCAAGGCATCTGCCTTAGTACGCCATCCTTCCAATAGAAGCGATTGGGCTTCACTGGTATCTCGGATTTTGTTTTTGTAAATCATCGATGCCTTGACGTACTGTTTGTTCTTTTTAAAGCCGTCGATCACAAAACCGAAATATTTATGCGCTTCTTTCTCATCGTTGAGTTCCAGGTAAAGATCACCCACTTTCTCATGCCTATCCAGATCTTTGTATAAATCGATAGCCTGGTTGGTCATATTCCCCTTTTCATAGCACTCAGCGGCTTTAGTTTTGTTTTGCGCGTATTTGAGGTATACAGAAGCAGCCTCCGAGTAATAATGCCCTTGTTCGAGGGTGGTGGCGGCCCTATGATAATCTTTGAGCAATTTCATATAGATGAAAGCAGCCTTTTTATAATCGCCCTCATCAATCAGTTGTCTGGCTGTTTCATTGTATTTGCTATTCAACTGACTATAATATTCGTTGGGTAAGACTGCGCTCCCACTATATTCTTGCGAAGCGTTTCCACGATTATTAAACAGTGAAAAATCTGACCATCTTTTCGATAAGTCCAGTTGCGATTCCTGCCCTCCTCTTGACGAACCGGTAGAATCAAGCGGAATTGCATACTTCAATGCCTCCTCAAGATTATTCTTGAACAAGTCCATCAATCGGTCAATTTGCTTTTGGTTTCTTTGCTCAAGCTGTTCAAAGTCTTGCTGAAGTTTCTCTCCCCACTTGCTCTTACCAAATAGCTTCTGACTCAAACCATCCAATTTCTGCATGAAGGTTGTTTTGCTCACATTGCTGCCATCATCGGATGAATCGGGATCTTTTTGCTTTCGGAAAAGCCCTTTTAGAAAGAATAACTTGATGCGTTCTAAAAAGCTTAACGGTTTATCCTCTAAGGCCGATTGTTGAGGAAATACGTTTTCTTCTAAATGCTTCAGCGCCTCTTCGGGTGTAACTTCCTCAACTTGAAAGCTTTTGATCAGTTTGGGCATTTTAACGCTTCTGGCCGGTGCCAATAGGTGTGGTAAAGGTTGAGCCTCATTTAGGCTAATCAACTTGTTCCAATTAATTGGCTCTGCTAGTTCTACTAAACCAAACTCAGGATGTAATATGTGCCTATGCTCTGCGAATTGCTCTTTGATCTCGAGAGGAGAAAGCTTTGGATAAGTGATAGCATATTCTGGTATCAACAACCTGTTTTCTACCATCTGACAATAAGCATTCCTGCCAATGTCCTTAGGACATTGGTTGTCCTTAAATACTGCCACGCAGCCCCAAACGCTATTGGCCTTTTTCCCAGGAATGCCATAAACATCAATCTCGGATAATGTAAGCCCCATGGACTGAATATCCTTTACCCAACCGTAAGGCTCAGTACCTTTGATCAAAATACCACCGATGGGGTGTATACTTTTGGCATATGGTTTAATTCGTAGCTGCATTCAACCTAATGTGCTCAATAAAACGTTCAATGTATTTTTTGTAAAACGGCCTCATATCCATCATCTTCAGTTTAGAATCTGTATCGTTCGGCAAATAATAATCGTTCCCCGCAAAAACCTGTGCAGTAGATGCACATAAAAAGGCATCTATCACGGTAGGCAAATATACTTGATCTACTTCCGGGTGACTGCTTACCAGTTTAAGCATACCTGACCGTTCATTGATGATCTTAGAGCCATCAGGAAAGGTGAACTCGTCGAGCAAAGCATTGCGCTCCGAAAGTACCTCTCGTTTGAGGAATTGTGTCTTCTCTATTTTCAATACCCCATGCTGATTGAGTAGCAATTCATGTATACCATTGAATACGAGATTCCCAACACTATTAATGTATACGTCTTTAATATTTTTAAGAAACCCACCTAGTGGATAATTTCCATCCAAACGGCTGTTTTTGAGCTCCTTTTCATACTTTCTATAAGCCTCTATTAAGTAGTCTGGTGTCTTGCCCCGAGCCGTTACTTTTAGCTCTGGCTCATATTCTATCATCCAGTGCAAGCTATAATTCATGAAGTAAAAAGCACCCTCGTAGAACAAAAACTCCTCAAGTGGTGAAAAACCCCACTCTGGAAAGGGAGCTTGCTGCCTGTCCAGTGTATTGAGGTTTAAGGTAATCACCTCTCTGTCCTGTGGCCTGAAACCCAATAGAATGAGCTGCCCTTCTTCGTTGTGTCCGATTTGATATTTAGAATACCAAAAAGGCAGAGTAGTGACATATTCTACTCCCTTTCTATCATGCAAAGAGCTGCCATTGGCACGTTTGAATATCTTTTTTTCATTGGTGACGAAAATATATTCTAACCCACCGATGTGCAGTATTCTTTTGTAGGCATGTGACTTGGGATATAGAATGGGGCATTTAGCCGGTAGTTTTGTTTCCTTTTTCTTCGGTTTGAATTTGGGTTTCTTAGACCAAAGCTCTTCCAGCGGTAAATGTATATTCTGAATGAGTCTTTTGGTCTTGTATTGATTTTTGTACAAAGCAATATTGCCATCAGCGTCCACATTTACCCAATACTTGAAGAAAGCGTGATATTCATTCAGAATCTTCTGCATCGCCGGAAACTTGATAGTTTCTTCTGATGAAATGAAGAATATTTCTGTGTTTTTGGCAGATGAGTATTCTTTTAAAAAACGCTCCAGCCCAAGTGAAGATTCCAGGCTGCCATCCAACACTTGCAGGCTTTCAATCAGTTGATCAATATCATCAAAACGGATAGGGTAATAGGTTTCACCAACCGCGAAAGTGATGCAAGAAATATCTGTTTTAGGGTGGTGTGCGATGGCTAATAATACCGCATAAGCAAGCACTTTTGGTGTTCCCCAATTCTTGATAGAAACATCGATCAGAATGATGCGCTGAAAGTCATCGGTAGCAGGTGGTGCTTCCCGGTGGAGGTAAAGCGCTTCGTTATTAGCCAATCGCGATAAGAATATAATGTCATCATTAGCAAACTCTGAAACCAATAGCTTATCCAAATCACCTTTATTGGTGAGGTCAGCAATGCCCCCTAAGGGTTGTTGGCTGGGAATGGCCAAATGATGGGGGACCCGCAACCCAGACCAAATATGTTTGATCAAAGAACCAATTTGAAAAGTAGCTGGGTTAGCCACCAATTCTTCTACAAAACTAGGTGCTTCCCCTTCTCGAATCTCCTCATCCTCTTCTAATGCTACTGAAGTGTCAAGCTCAGGAATTAGCGCTATCTTTTCTATAATAGCTTCTTTCGTAGGGAATTTATTATTCTGAAGGTCTAAGACCCTAAAGTCATTATAGCAATACATATAATTGAATGATTGCTTTGCCATCAATGACTGCGGGTTATCGAACTTGGAAAATTCATTTATAATTCTCTCTGCTTTCCTTTTCGAGAGCTTATTATGTGCCCCCTCAAATACTGCCTGAAACAATTGAATCCGCCTATCACCGGTTTTATACATCGCTGGTAGCTCAGCGATTTTGCGCAGGAGTGTTAGTGCACTATGGAAAGGCTCAGAATGCCCTTTGGTGTACTTATCGATTCTTTTTTCGAGAATATCATCCACCGAAGCAATCATATCTTCCATGGACTGATTGGTGGCAATGATCACTAGAAGCAGCGAACCGAAAAGGGGAATACCATCGTTAGCTAAGTTTTCTAGGGTCTGCAGTACAAAGTCTCGATACGCTATAGTGCTACCATTGGGTATGGCCAGTACTTCTCCATACTCTTCCCATTGCCAGAAGTAGTCCGTTTGTGATTGAAAATATTTCTCGAATTCGCTGCTCAACGCTTAAAGATTTATGTTTTGATCAAATGATTACTCAATCGAAAAGAACTTAAACTCAACGGCTTGAATAAGTCTTTATTGATCAAACTATAATTTTCATCTTTTTGCCAAAATATCCAGTTTTCAACCTCTTGATTTACCGCTTTAGATACAGTTTCCGCCAAAATATGAAGTTCTAAATCATACCCAGTGGGTAACAAGAAACTCGCCCTTTCCCAGTAAGCCTCACCAGCAATGGGTAGGAGAGGAGCGCCATAAACCAAAGCATGCTTGCTATCCAGTATCACCCAACTCAAGTGCTGCAACCTAATGGCTGGCGCAGTATCGAGGTAGGCTTTCAAAATATGCATGGAGACTTTCATCGCCACGGCTTCCTGCTCATTATCGCTTTGAACGACTTTAATGTCAATCTTACCGTCCACGTCAAAGTAGTTATGGTTCCAATCGTGTTTACTGATCGGAAGCCCTTTGACTATAGGTGACCATAAGAATGATGGAGCTTTGGCAATAGGCAGTTTTGAACCGTAAGGAAATAAGCCATTTTCCCTGGTGTAGAATACTTCAATGAACGGGATGCTTTTCAATGCTACATCCTCAATTTGCTCTTCGGTAAAACCTGACACCCAATAATGCTTAGCATCTTTCGCGATGCGAAGGTTCGTCCAATGACGCACTTGGCCCAGATGATCTAACTGATCTACATGTATTTTGATCAGGTAGGTTAAATCGTTTGCAGGATCTTTTTCCATAGGGCATCTATACTCTCCTTTACGTGTTGTTTCTGCTCACCATTTTTGATCCACTCACTTCGCGATTGGATATAGCGTAATTTGTCTTTAATCACATTCTGCTCTTCAAAATTCAAATCACCATTCTCCCATTTATTGGTCAATTGATTCACCTCATTAAAAATCTCCTCAGCATTTGGGACTCTTCCACGCAATGCTTGTGGATGTGCCAAGGACGCATCCTCATGTTCTATGATATTGTTTACAATACCAGTCAGAATTTCTATTTGATCCTCTGTATCCCAGATGTATTTCAATACCCATAAATCAGACAATACAGCTTCCTTTCTTTTGCATAAATAAGCGCTCGCTGCGATCAGATTTTGCAATTTCACTGCTCTTCTATCGGAAACCTTGATGCCTGTACTTCTCAGGTTGTGAACGATATCAACATATTGCTTGCGAATCGGGGAAAGGTCGACTTGTCTACTTTCCTTTTGCATCGATTTGATTTCATCAGATGTGACCGTCGGAATCTCTTGGGGCTGCTCATTACCGAGCCTCCAACCAGATAAGAGCACTGCATTCAACAGATCGGGATCTACATAGTCGCATTGTACCCGCACTAAAAATCTATCCAATAATGCATTGAGTGCTTCATCTTCTGGTAGTACGTTACTAGCTCCTACGAACATCAATGCCGGTAACTTCTTGGTCTCTTTACCTCTTCTGAAAATCTTCTCATTGAGTGCCATCAGCAAGCTGTTGAGAATGGCACTATTAGCGTTGAATATCTCATCAAGGAACACCAGAGACGCCTCAGGCATCATACCTTCGGTATTGGTTACCAGGTCACCTTCTTTGAGCTTGCGAATGTCAAAGGGACCGAAAATCTCATTAGGCTCGGTAAACCGCGTAAGGAGGTATTCGAAGTTCTTTCCATCCTTGACGCAATTTGATAATTGACGCACAATAGCACTTTTTGCAGTGCCAGGAGGGCCTAAAAGAAACAGGTTCTCCTGTGCGACTAGGCTAATGCCCAATAAGTCAATAATCTCATCTTTACCAACAAATGAATCCTTCACATAAGAAAGGACATGGTCTAATTTGTCTACATTTTCCATAAAATAAGTTCAGGTAATGGGCAACCAGAAACCGATTATAGTTCTTTCCAAAACAGTGACGCGTAATCTCCCAAGCTCCCTTTGACTGTATCGTTCAATACGTCCATATTGGCCAACGGGAGAGATTTATTTTCGATGACCCTATTGGCATAAAGTTGTTTTAGACAAGGACTATTCATGATGATGGCCCAATCCAAGTCGACAAAGCTTAGATCATACCCGATTCCCGAATAATGCCACACTGTTAGGTGCTCTTCTAAAATAGCGATCAACTCATCTTCAGGGTCTATCAATTTTGCCTTGATCAATACCTGGGGTAAAAAACGTAAGCATAAGTCCGCCGATAATACAGATGAGTCATTGATCTTATGATCAAATGCCGGGAAAAAGCCTCTTAAGTCTTCTACTTTGTTTTCGCGGTTAAGGATCAGCTGGCAAGTTTGATACAACAACTTAGCCCCCCAAATCGCTGCCTCAATATCAAATTCAGGTGCGTCATGAGGATAATCTAGTCGTTCATTGTCATATTCAGACATGAGAAAATCACCGACAAGCGATGACTCCTGAGTACTGACATGAAGCATTTTGTCAAATAACTTTACTTCCTCATTCGTTCTCAAATGATATATGGCATCTAGAAAATACGTATTTGTGCTCGCCGATGACATCCGACCATTCTGATTTAATACAAATTTAACGTACTCGTTCAGCCTCTTATTCTGAATATCCAAGGTCGAAACAGAAATTGAAACTGGAAATGAGATTAAAGCCGCGATTTCGACCGAAGTCGAGAGGTCTTTCAAAAATAACAGCTCAGACTATTGAATTCAATAACTCTAGGTTAAAGTTACAAATACGTTTGGATTTAGGCCAGTGTGGCTTAGCCTTAATGAGGATTTGTGGCTTTATGTTTAGGAAGTTAATTGCTGAAAGTAATGACTACTTTCAGCAATATAGAGGTATATCTGGGGTTTAATATCAGAATTGTCTCAAAAGCCGTCCTAAACGGTCATTTCGGTCAGTCAGCCGACTGAGAGAAATCTATCTCTTTAATAACCAGTACTTTAGATGTAGAAAGATCTTTCCGAAATGACTGACTTTAGAAGACGGTCCTTTTATTTTCAAACGGCTATTGCTGAAATCGATTGATTGACTTCCTCAAGTTTTTCGGTACCGTTAAACATCAATTGATCGGCGTTGACAAACGTAACGTCCGTAATACCAATGAAGCCAAGAAACAGTTTGATGTAATCTGATGCAAAATCCATATCACTCCCAATAGCAGTACCTCCGGAAGTGATGGCAACGATAGCCTTCTTATTTTTCAATAATCCTACAGGTCCATTTCCAGTGTATTGAAAAGTTACACCAGCTCGGGCGATTAAATCGAAATATGCCTTAAGTGATCCGGGTACGCTGAAATTGTAAATGGGGGTGCCTAAAACAATGACATCGGCTAATTTCAATTCTTCAGCTAAACTATCTGATGTGGTCAAGGCCTCTTTTTGGGCTGCAGTTCTATTACTTTCCGGTGTAAAGAATGAGCCAATCACCTCTTCGGTGAGTAGAGGCACGCCATCTAAGAGATCGCGGTTTATCACCTCATAGTCATCAGCAGACTGTACAAGTTGGTTAATAATTTTATCTACTAGTTCTCGGCTGGTAGATCCTGTTTTTCTGGCACTGGCGTTGATTTTAAGAATACGTTTCATTTCTCTTCAGTTTTGGAATAATCGTTCTTTTATTTATTAGAACGATCATTCCAGAAAATAGTTATGAATATGAAAAATAATCTGTGACGGCATGGTAAGCCGCCGGCAGTGGCTATCCCTTTAGCATTTGAGTTTGACCAGATTAGCCGACTTGCTGTTAAGATGTTTTTTTACCAGCTTTTGGTCTTTCTTATCCAACTCATTAAACATTTCACCATAGTCTTTCTCGAAATCTTCTAATGCATCTTTACTTAACAAACCGATAAGTTTCCCGGCATTTTTGGCCTCTTTTTCATTCAATTTACTTAAGACATTGGATAGCCTGTTTTCATTGATATAATCTTCGATCAAAAGTTTAAACCTTTCTACTTCTTCACGGATCGGTTCACTCGTTAATCGTAATCTGTTTTTCCCTGAGTTTTCCTCCCACAAGCTGTTCTTGTTTTTCAGTATAATGCGTTGGCCACTTTTGAATAACTTACTCTCAGCAGGTTTGATTACTACACCTTCGCAAATATTCTTTTCTATTGGTGGCAGCCCTAACCACATGGGAATTTTAGTTTCAAAGGCATTCGGATAGGATAAAGCCTGCTCTAAAGAGCCTATCAACAATGTTTTGGCGTAAAAGAAACCGAGCAATTCGAAGGTCAAATTGGCGTCTTCCACAGGTATATACTGCTCACCATTCACCAGGATGTCAAATGCATAGAAGTCATTAATTGGACTGTAATAAATACCTTTTTGGGTGAGAGCGGCCTCTTTTCCATTTTCGACATCCGGGTGAGGGTAATGCCCTCCGAAGAGCTCACCGAAAATCGTAATGTACCTGGTCTCAGGATAGAGGGATCTGACGGCTACAAAAGCCTTGATGACATTATCGGCATAGCGCTCTTCTACCACGCGGTAGTTATAGAATGACTCACCTGCATCGAGAAACCCTGTTCTCTTCGCTACCTTTAAACGCTGCCCGTTGGTCCAAAAGCTCAGGTTAGCTCCATGGACCTTCTCCTGAACTACATAGTTCTCCCTATCGTAACCACAGTCCTTAATAGACTCAATAAACTCAACCCGATAGGTATTTTCTATCGAGTTGTACTTTCTGAACTCGTTCATTATTGTGTTAGTTGTTGTTCTCTGAAATCAGCACTTTAGGAGGGGTGGGTAAAGTGCTTTATTGTATTCGAAAGTATGCAATAATCCTATGAATATCAAGGTTATTGACTTTTATCATGCTTGAATTAAATCATTTATATGACAGGTGTGAATAGCAGGAAGTCTGTCAAACATAGATTAAAAATATGCAGTTGACAGGCTTCCTGGATACTTAGGTTTTGCTAATCCCTTGCCCTTAATGTTACGGTCTCATTGATCCAGCAATTCACCGATATTTTGTCCCCTTCCCGGAGATCATACGTATGCATTTCTGAGACACTGGGAAAATTAGCTTTTGCCAGTGCCATGGACTTAGTATCCCCGGCTTTTTGATACATTTCGTAAGCAGCCAGAAATACGGCCCTGTTCTTCACTGCATTGCTGCCTTTTTCGCAGTCTTCATAACTATTGAAGTACAAAGTACCAATGAGATGATAGGGTGCTTTATTAGACGGGTCAGCATCTAATGCCTTGTATGCGTGACTTCGGCTCAATACCTTTTTTTCTTGTGTAGAATAGATTTTGGCGACTTTCATGTTCAACTGGTAGTGCTTCTCTTCCTTGTCCCACATTTCATTGGCGGCCAGAAAATACTCTACCGCCGATTCCAGGTCTCCATTCTCCCATGATTTATTGCCGATCAGTTCTGCCAATTCTGGGGTGGGGGAGTCGCTGTAAACCACTTTGGCCGCATCCAGCACATAGGCTTGGTCAGTACATTTTGCCAGTAAACCATATTTCAACACTTTTTTGGCCAGCTTTAGATCATCCTTATCCTTTAAGAATTCACCGCCCCACCTTGTGCTGATCACGTCACAAGTAAAACCTCCATCATTAATAGGAATTAGCTTATCTATTTTCTCTTGAACTTCGATATACTTAGGTCTGTTGCCCGTCTTGGCGATTTTCAGGTCAATCAATTCTGAAAGCTTATCATAAATGACCAAAACATCTTCAAATGTAGTTTCCGTATCTGAGGCATAGAGGTTTTTAATTGCGACCATGTATGGAATCAAATTATAGTCTCCGATATTTTCTTTGTTCAATTCGAAAGCTTGTTGCAGTATTTCGAATACGAGCTGATGATGTTCTGGCTCTTTGTAGTAGAGCCTAAAAGCCACGTTGGCCTTGCGGTCAAGCAACTCAGCTTTTTTATCAGAGCCGGCAATGCGCAAATCAAACAGGTCTAGTACCCGTTGCTTATAAAAGGATCTTAACTCTGGCTGCTCTTCCTTTTCAGCCAGCCCTCCGTACACCTTTATACCATTGATGTAGATCGATTCATTAAGGTGAACTGGAGCATGTTTCAGAAGCCATTCCAGCCGCTTTTGAGCACTTTCATAATTGCCATACCTCACGCTATCTGTGAATAAAGCGTAGTTTTCTTCAACAAGTTTTCGATCCGGGGTTTGGCCTTGCAACAGGTGGGTTGCAAAAATGAGCAATAACAATACATTGACTTTCATTACTACTAAAGTTTAAGGTTAGACGACTAATGGATGAAAGCTTAAGTAACTGACCTGTAGACTATCAACGATTGTTTTTTTAATATCGTATAGACGACTTTTTGCTTCAATCTTCTAAGATGGTAGAATTCGCCATTGAACAGAAACTCATAATTGGTATATTGTATACATAAATGGTAACAATCAGTTACTGTGCGAGTAGAACATTTTTTGCAGATGTAGTTCGGTGAAGTGGCTTTAATTATGACATTCATAGTTTATGGTAAGTTATAAGGTGCATTTTTAGCGATGAGAACATCGCGGCCGGAGCCTATCTAACTACCTAGAAGTAATTTGTGAGATATCATGAGTAGTGCGTTCAGCAGCCAAAAGCTTGAGATTAAAATATTCAATACAGCGTGCATTGTATTGGTGATCATTGCTGTAATTAATTTTTTTCTTGATTTTTTCATAAGCGGATCCATTGTTTTCATCATTCAGGATATTGTGCTTTTCCTGATTTTCGGAAGCTTCTATTATCTATCGAAATTCAAGGGAGTATTTAAGCCATTGGTGATTCCCTTTTTGGTTATTGTCTTTATATCCATAAATGTCTCGTGGTCCGTAAGTGGAGAGCGGCTGGGCATCGGATATATCTATTTTTTCATTGTGGTCTTGTTTTCAATACTGGTTCAGAATCCTGCGCGATTTACGCTTATGATTCTTTTCGCCGCTGACATTACCATTCTAACTGCCATTCAGTATTATAATCCCGAATTCGGGGCTTTCTATGAATTGGGAAATAGACCGGTGGAGATAATAGCGATGTCTGTCTGCCTGGGTTCGCTTTGCTTAGTTTCGGCCTATATGATTGGCTATTTGAAGCACAACTACGAAAAAGAACGCATTAAGGTGAAGCAGACCAATGAGGAACTGCTTGGCAAAAATCACGAGATAGAGGCGCAAAACGAAGAGCTACGCATGTATCAGGAACAGGTAGTAAAGCAAAGAGACCAGATCATAGGCCAGGCACAGGAACTCCAGAAGGTCAATAAGAACATCACTGCCACTAATGAAGACCTATCCAGTTTGGTGAACCAACGCACATCTGAATTGGACCTTTTATTCTACCGCAGTTCACACGACTTTAGGCAGCCTTTAACCACTTTGATGGGATTGTGTAAAGTGGCGGAGATGAGCATCAATGATCAACAATCCAAAGAGCTATTTGAGAAGATTGATATGACCACGGCTCGGATGGATAGAATGCTAAGGAAATTCCTGATGGTGTACCAGATCAATCACTACTTGCCTGAGCAGCAGGAAAACCTTGATTTCGAAGAAATGATCAACACTGCTTTGGAACATACTAATTTTTCAGAAGAGGTAGCTGATCTGAGTATGAGCAAGGATATGAATAAATATGCCAGGGATGATAACCGGAATTTTTTGATTGGCATCATTCTAAACAACCTCATAGAAAACTCCATCTCTTTTAAGAAGTACGAAAAAGCGAAGATCAACATCAGGTTCTTTGACTATGACGATAAGGTATATATTATCTATGAAGATGACGGCTTGGGTATTCCCGTCGTACATTTGGATAAGATATATGAGATGTTTTTCAGGGGTAGTGTCCTATCTGCAGGCAATGGCCTTGGGCTTTACGTGGTCAAAAAGGCAGTAGAAAAATTACAAGGTGACATCTCTGTGAAAACAGAAATAGATCAATACACTCGTTTTGAGATCAATTTTCCTCTCTAATCGCTAGGGCGTAATAGATTTCCATTTACTTTTATATATTAGGCGGTGATTTTATCACCTTAAGTTATCCACTGTATTTGTCAAATTTATGGAAGAGGAGCACAACCCAGAGGCATCACAGGATCGCATAGAAATTCCGCATACATTTTATTCCCATAATACCAAAGAACCGTTCACGCATTGCATAGAATGTGATAAGTACCTTTTGGAAGATGGCGTTCACTATGGTGTTGAGAAAGTGATCAGAAAATATCCGCTTAACAATACCACGGATGTGATCTTTGAATATGCGATATGCCTTGACTGTATGCTTAGAATGCAGTCAGAATTTTCAGAAGAATCTTCCAGGAAGCTACAAGAATATATGATGCGCCATATGGATATCAAGGCCATGAAAAAGAAGCTGATCGAAGGTGAAGGGAAGGATGTAGATACTTGGCTTGCCAGATGTGCCATAACCGATGAGTTAATCGAAGATCAGGAAGAATATACGATCCATGCCCATTTTGAAGGAAATAAAATGCTCACCACAGTACCGCCCCATGCTTTTGGTGCCAGAGCACTTGAAGAGATGACCGACTTGTTGTCAGCCGAGACCTTGGGCTTTTATGATGATTTTATGGGTAGGCATTTCTCCGGGCCTCCTGAAATTGAAGAAATTCTAAAAGGGAGAAAACCAGTGCTTTTCTAATTAATTGTTCTATCCATAGGACAAAGATTCCAACCATGTGGACTTGCCCTGTGTCTGTTATTTGAAGACGCATAGAATAGAACTGTTCCAACAGTTCCTGAAAACGCCAAGCCTATAACTGAATGAATCGTTTTGCCTATCTATTGTTTTTTAGCCTCTCACTCACTTCTTGTGCCACTTTACTGAACTCCAAGTATGCCCAGATAGAAGTACAAACACTGCAAGACTCGACCACCGTTTGCATTGGGCAGGATACGTGTTCCATGACACCGACAACGTTCATCTTATCCAAAGAAGCCAAAACACATACGCTTACTTTCATAAAAGATACTTTGGAAAAACAGGTTGTGCTTAAAAGAAAGCTTTCTCCCAACTACCTATTCCCGAATGTCATGACCTACTTCACTGGCTATCTCATTGACTTGGGTTCCAAGAAAAGGTTTTGGTACGGCACTAGGCGTATCATAGTCGATTTAGAAGATTCGGTGATCAACCGTAAGCGTGGATATGCCAAGTTTAATCCCGAAAAGAGAGAGAAAATAAATCTGTATTTTGGCTTTCCCCAAGGTAATTTCCTGAAAGTATTCGATGGACGTAACGTAATAAATGAGGATGGATTTTTAGGTTTTTTTGGTGGAGTAGAATACTTCTATAGCCAGAATAAGTTCGTCAGTTTTGAAGCCAATTCCGTACTTAGCTATCCAGCCCCTTTTCCCATTCCCTTGCTATGCTTTGATGGCTGCGACCTTTCCAATACTATTAGCCTGAGCTTGAATCACAATAATAAATTTCGAAGATTCTATGTAGGCTATGGGTTCAATTATACCCAAGCTTTGACATTGGTACAGAACCAATTCAATTTCGAAAGGGCTATAGCCCGTTCCTCAGGACTTGGGCTAAGCTTTAATAGCAGTTACAGATTTAGTGAACGCTTTCATGTGAGAATTGCCTACTTACCCGTTTTCTATACGTTTGACGAACGTAGGCCTAACTTTTCTTACGGGCATACTGTCAGCCTTGGTGCCATGTGGAAGTTTAGCCTCTCCGATCTTTAAACCAAGGGATTCGTAATAGCCATATTAAGTTTAGGTTAAATTACCCTGGCAGTGTTTGATGACTGAGTGGTATCTCTATTTTTGAAGGCCTAAGTCAACCTTACTGCAATTAACCTGATGAATAATAACACGCCTGTGCGCAAAACAGCACTCTTCGCTGTCTTTGTGCTACTACAATGCTCATTTGGCGTTTTTGGCCAAAACTTGACCAACCACTTAAGCGATTCCCTTGCCTCTGATACTTCGGTATATGCAAACCTTGTGCTCAACAATGAAATAGTGGTCACCGCTCAAAGGTATGAAAGTGAAGCTTTCGGGCGGCCTGAGGCCATTTCACTACTTAACGGGAAACAAATTCAATCACTAGCACCGATGTCTATGCCCGATGCTATAGGCAACATAGCGGGGGTTTGGATGCAGAAGACCAATCACGGTGGAGGCTCTCCATTCATTCGAGGTTTCACAGGTTATCAAACCCTTTTGATGATTGACGGTATACGGCTCAATAATGCCACTTTTCGTTCCGGCCCCAATCAATATCTGAATACCATAGACCCGCTAATGGTAGATAGAATAGAAGTAATCAGAGGGGCAGGAGCCGTCCAGTATGGAAGCGATGCGATTGGAGGCACGGCGCAGATACTTACCAAATCGCCCACCTTCAGCGATGATGGGGTAGAAGTACACGGGCAATTATACGGAAAATACATCACCGATGACATGGAAAGAACCGTTAGGGGAGAGCTGGAAATTGCTGGTGCCAAAGCCGCTGTAATCGGAGGATTTACTTATAAGAATTTCGGTGATCTTGTGGCAGGAGGTGATTTGGGTACATTATCACCAACCGGATACACTGAAATGTCCGGGGATTTGAAAGTCAGGGTGCGGTTGGCTAGCCAGAACATCCTGACCATAGCATACCAACATCTTCGTCAGGAAGATGTGCCGCTTTTCCATAAAATAACTCCCAGGGGCAGTTTCGCGGTTAATCAATTTGACCCCCAACAAAGACAACTGGCCTATGCACGCCTCGAACGTGCTTTTGGACATCAATGGCTGGAAACGCTGAAGTTTACGGTTTCATATCAAAGATCACTAGAGGGCAGAACGGCGCAAAGAGAAGCCTCACAAATGGTAACCCAGGAGGAAGATGATGTGGAAACTTACGGTGCTATACTTGAGGCTTTTGCCCAACCGAAACCATTCTGGAAGATATCATCAGGGTTGGAATATTATCAGGATCAAGTGGCTAGTGTAGCGGTAGACTTCAACCAGGATACTGAAGCATCTACAGTAAGAAGGGGTCTTTACCCGGATGGCTCACAAGCTGAAAATGCAGCCATCTACACGCTGCATACGCTAGACTGGGACAAGTGGACTGTAACGGCCGGTGCCAGACTGAATTATTTCAGCCTAATGGTTGAAGATACAATCTTCGGTAACTCCAACATCGAACCTTTAGCCTTGGTCGGAAATTTGGGTTTGGTATATAAACTAAGCTCTTCGGTTCATTTGGTTGGTGCGTTGAACTCAGCTTTCAGGGCTCCCAATATCAACGATGTGTCTAGCTTCGGTATAGCAGACTTTCGTTTTGAAGTACCCAATTTCGACTTGAACCCGGAAAAATCAACTACCATTGAGATCGGGGCAAAAATTAAGAGACCCAGATTCGCCGGAGCCTTTTACGCTTATCAAAACAGGTTAAATGATCTCATCACCAATGTTCGTTCTACATTCAACGGACTAGATTCACTTGATGGTTTCCAGGTGTTCCGCAGAGAAAACACCAATGAGGCAGTGGTACGGGGTTTGGAAGGAGAATTCGAATATAGGCACAGTAACGTTTCGGTTTCGGGAAACATTACCTACACCTACGGCCAGAATATTAATAAAGATGAACCACTGCGAAGAATACCACCGCTTTTTGGAAGAGTGAAATTGGACTACGTGCCATTGCATAACCTAGCCCTTAGTGCTAGCTGGTTATATGCGGGGGAGCAAACCAGATTATCCGGTGGAGATATAGATGATGACCGTATAGCAGATGGTGGTACCCCCGGTTGGCATGTGGTCAACTTAAGCGCACGTTATGACTATTCTAAAAACATGACAGTGATTTTAGGCTTCAATAATGTCTTTAATGAAGCATATCGCATCCACGGTTCCGGCGTAGACGGTATGGGCAGAAGCCTATCCCTAGCTCTTAGCGTAGGTTTCTAAACTTCCTGATCCTGTTTTTTAATACTGGGAATATCGCCTCCCCAGAGGTCTTTATTAAATAGAAATCTAGGATCGGGATGATGCAGCGCTCCAAACAAAGTGGATTTAAGCTTAGGATGTTTTTGATGCAATGTGCTCAAAAGATGCTTGACCTCATTTCTTTTTAACCCCTCCTGAGAACCACATAAGTTACACGGTATGATAGGCCAATCCTGTGCACTCACGAACGTACTGATGGTTTCTTCCGGAACAGCGTAAAGTGGCCTGATGACACTTAGATCTTCTTTTTCAATTCTATAATGGGCAGGCATAGAAGCCAATTGGCCGGAAAAGAAAGCATTCATCATGAACGTCTCCAACAGATCATCCTGATGATGACCTAATGCGATTTTGTTACAACCATGTTCTCGTGCTATCCCATATAGAATCCCCCTTCTTAACCGGCTACAAAGTGAGCAGAAGCTCTTGCCAGGTTTGGTCTTATTGAGAACGATAGAATAGGTGTCCTTAGCCTCTATATGATAGGGTACACCCCATTCAGTAAATAAATTGGGTAGTATGTGTTCGGGAAAACCAGGCTGTTTTTGATCCACGTTTACAGCTAACAACTCAAAATTGATCGGTGCTTTTTTTTGGAAAGCCATCAAGAAGTGAAGCATGCATAGGCTGTCTTTACCGCCACTTACCGCTATTAAAATCTTATCACCCTCTTCGATCATCTTGAACTCCACGATGGCCTTACCCATTTCGCGGTTGATCTTATTAGTAGCATTCTCCACGTCCTTAGCGCGAGAAATCTTATCCTCTGTTGGGGTTGAAACAATAGAATCCATACTTCATGCATCAAATGAGACGCAAAGATAATTCTAATTTGCTGTCGGTCGGTATTTGTGTGAAAGAGGTGCTAAGAAAAAGAAGCTTCTTCGCCGTCCAATACCTCCCAGGTGTGGTCTGAGAGTAATTGCACCTTGGCCAAAAAGGCCTCGAAAGGAAAACTCTTGCCCCATTCATCAGGTCCTATCATGGATAGTGTGTCCGTACCGTCTTTTCGTTGGTAGAGGAAATAACCTTTGCCAATAACAGGCTCGAAAGTGATATGTGAAAGGTAAATCCGCTCGGAAATTTCAACTCTTTTTTTCAATGCCTGAGCTTGTTGGGCCAACGTCTGCATCTGATCATATAACTGCTGCATTTGGCGTGTCGTCTGATCATGCATGGCTGCCACTGCTTTGCCTTTGATCTTGCCCTGATCTTCCGGTTTGATCGCAGCACTACCCACATGGTGTGGGTAGGCAATCAAACCTGGGTTTTCAGTGATCTTCTCCTTCTGCTTTTCAAACTCGATATCCGATAATTGGTACCGCTTAGGCTCTTGCTCGCTCATTTCAAAAACTGTTGAATCATCAATAATACCAGTAATGAGGTATAATTGTTCGAATTTATTTTAATTCTCAACCATAATCCAACATTTAGTCAACATTGCTTTCTGCTTGATTGGCCTTTCTGACCAAGTCTACAATGCTTTCGCCATCTATTTCAACATCAGTAAGAATAGCATCACCCTTCAGAATACTCACCATGGCATAAGTGAGCTTATCGTCATCTCGCAGCGATTCCCGGTATAGTTCTTCTGCCTTAGGGGCTTTGGATTCTTCCAGATATAAAGCATCAAATGGAAATTGAATAGTGAGTACGGTAGAATCTGATTTATACTGATTTGCATATTTCACTTCAGCTTGGAAATAATCATCCGTATCGGATGGCGTTTCTTTTCTGAGGTCAATGACCAAAGCAAACCCTGAAGGACCTTCTTCTACCAAGGCATAAACCTTCTGCCCACTCTGCCATGTGCTGTCTTTATCCATTGTAAATCGATCTTCCTTAAATCTCAGCGTAATGTATTTGCCACGGAATGGATCGTATGGATCAACCGGTTCTGTTTCAAATTTGAATACCTTTCCTTTAGCAATGACCTTTTCGGCTGATTGAATCATTCCGACCGGTACATAGAGCTGAATGATCACCATCAATACAAAACCTATGATTACTATTTTTTTCATGATAAACAGAGTTTAAGCAGTTGATTTAGAGGTTATTGGTGTTTAAGCTGCGCGGTCGACCTTTTCCTTTTCATAATGACATAATTGACTACGAATAGTGTTACACCTAGCGCGATGTAAATCAAACCTTTAATGACAAAGCTGATGTCCATATCAAAAAAGCGACATACGATCAGAATAGTCAGCAGTACAAGGCCATAGTTAAGCTTAGTGAAACTACCGCTTTTTATACCTGTTATGACCGAGGCCATACCAACCCATACGATCAATAAATTGACGATTATAATTGGTAGAATATCACCGGATTGAGCCAAAAGGAAGGCCAATGAAAACAATACAAAAACGACTGATTTTGGATATTCGGAAAGGACAGTCTTCAGATTTGTTCTGTACACCAATCTTGATCCTCCAACCACTGCCAGTAAGAAGGCGACTATCCATGTTGCGAAGGTCTTAGAATTGACCATGATAGTCCATGTGTATTTCGACTCGTATAAATAAGACCAGAATTCATCAAAGCTGGTAATAATCAATAACAGCGCAGTTCCTAACGAACCTAATATGAGATAAGCATTTGTTCTAAGCTTAGCGCTCTCAAACAACTTGCTCCTACCGATCTGGTAATACACAGCAAACGCGGAAAGCAAGGCAAGAACGATCAACGATTCATGCTTGTCAGTAGCGGCCGCCACACCGAATATGGCAGAAATGGGGATCAACCAATGATGAAAGGCAAGGAAGTTACTGGCTGGATCACGTTTGATAAGATTGAAATAATGCGGTAAGGCTCCAGCTAGCAATAGCCAATAATAGCCATAGTTCCAGTCCAATACTACATACCAGCTGATGAAAGCCAAATAAAGCAAAGAAGCCATTGATGACCGCATGATGTAGATGATCGGCAATGCCAGTATCGTCCAGGTCAGTACAAATGAATCGAGTGATCCGGAAATATTATAAACCTGACTGACCAGAGCCATGCACGCGCCTATGGCAAAAAAGAGTAGTATAGCTGTGCTTTCCCGCCATGCCACAGAATAAGTCTTTTTGAATATCGTATAACCGCATAGTGCTTGCGATATAATCAGAGGGCTGAAAGCTAATATGGTTTTGCTTAACCTGGAGAGATTGTCCCAATTGTGGGCCAGAATAAGTATAATCCCGGTGCCTACCAGAATAGAGCCCAATATACCGAAGACGATAAGCAAACGACGCTGAGGGTCGCTTGCCTTCGCTTCGTAGAAATCGACGATTTTATCGGCGGTGGCTGGGGTAATTATTTCCGCTTCAATGAGCTCAGGCAAAGCCTTTTTGATATGCTTGTTCATGAGTTTTGTGTTGAGATCATCAGTACAATTTAACCATTATCAGATGATCTGTGGTTAACCTTAAGTGATGAACTATTGATGAGGAAAGACCAATTGATCAATAGGCCGGATAAAATGAGAGGTAAAGAAGCCCTTTTGCTAAGTGCTTATTTGATTGAAAAATCCTTAATAATCTCCTTGATGCCATTCTGATAGCTGGTGACCTCAAATTCAGGGAATCTCCTTTTGAACTTGGATGAGTCGAATATATTGTCAATCATATAGCGTGGAAACAATTCTTGTGTTTCCTTGATATTACTATTGAATAGTGCCACCAGTTTCAATAGCGTTTTGCCAAGCACTTTATAACTCACTTTTCGCCCCAACTGACTGGAGATTTCTGCCATGAATTCTTGGTAGGTCAAGCGGTTATCATCACATGGCAGGTGCCAGGTTTGGCCATAAGCATCTGGTGTGTTAGCGATCAGAGCAGTAGCCCTGCCCGCATCAGGGGTGTAGATGAGTGTCCTTTTTACATCATCTCTCAGGAAGACTTTGGGCTTTTTACCTTGCCTAAGATGCTCAAATACCAGAATGTTAGTAAAGCCCTTTGTTTTTCCCGGCCCATAGAATTCTGGCGCCCGGCAAATCACTGCTTCTACCTCCTTATCTCTCATGGCTTGCAATAGCATTTCTGCCGTTTCCCTTTTGGCCGTTCCTTTTTTGCCAGTAGAAACAAGAGGTGTGCTTTCGGTTTGTTCGGACACATCTTGGGGATAACCATAGGTGTTGTCGAAATAGACCAATTTGCAACCGACTGTCTTGCAGCCTTTGATTACGTACTCCATGATCCGCTCCCAATCACGCAGCCATATTTCCGAGTTATAGGGAAGTCCAACCGTTAGGTAAGCAATTTCTGCCCCCTCCAAGGCCTGTTTCACCTGTCCAGGGTTGAGCAGGTCTGCCTGGAACAGCTGATCATTTGGGTGGACACGCTTGGGATTTCTACCTACCAACCTGATCGATTCGGTATATTCGGCCCTAAGTGATTTGGCCAACTGCTCTCCAATGATTCCGTTTGCTCCTAGAATGGTGTGCATTTATTTGATGCTTTGCATTTTGATTGAAAGATACAAAACAGTAGAATAGCATTTTCTAAAAGAGAGATTGGCGGTGAGGGTATATTGAGAGGGAACCGGGTTTTGCTTTCTACTAAAAAAACTCCAGAATAAATTCTACCTTTGTACTAATGAATACAGTTTGTTTAAATACGGCAGTTGCTTTAGAACAACATCAATTCCATTTCCCCTTTGAAGAGGATATGAGGATTGGCCGTGCCATTTATGCAATCAGGTATTAGGTAAGATAAACTAATATTTAAGATATAAGGAAGCGTCCAATGAAAGTTGGACGCTTTTTTTATGCCTAAATTTTTAAAGAATGCAAGAAAAATAAATTCATATAAGGACAGCTAGTTGAAAAGAGAAACAATTGAGAGACAGGCAGTTGTGGTCACTTCAAAATCCGTTGGAAAATGGACTGGAATTGTATTGCCTAAACTGAATATAACTATCTGATAATCAATAAATTAATTCGATTTTTTCTTGCTTTTTAATTTCGCGGTATTCAACTTTGTATCATCAATAACGGTCTAAACGACCTTGCTATTGAAGCAGACATATAGAACTATTTAACAGTATAAAATGAGATCATTCACGCAACATATAGAGGATGTAAAAGCTACCCATGGTGTTCATGGATGTGAACGGCCGGAGGCACAGGAATGGTCTCAAAACCCCGAACGTCAGCAAGTTGTATTATGGGAGATAGACAGTGATTGAAATAGATATATCTATTGGCAAAACACTGAGCATCTCCCTTCAAGAGATGCTTTTTTTATGCCTAATGATTTTGTTCCGTTGGTGCAGCGGCTAGCACGCTTGACTTTCTATCAAGAGACAGGGAGCCTGTCCCGATCCATTGGGATTCGATTCCCCTACGGAATGCCAAATACAATAGTACCGTGGCTCAATACCTGCCTACCTGGAGACAGAGTTAGATCATCCGACTGTCTCGTGTGGTTGAGGGATCGGTACTGTACAACTGGGAGGAAGACAATTGTTGTCTTTCCCGACATTGTCGGGAAGGTTGCAGAGCCTGCCCCGATCGTCGGGGTTCGAATCCTGTCTCCCAGACTTACTGTGGGCTAGTTCAATGGTAGAACACCCGAATTTGACTCGGGAAGTTGGAGGTTCGAGTCCTCCGCCCATAGCATGAATATGTTCCGTTGGTGTAATGGTTAGCACGTTTGACTTTCTATCAAGAGATGGGGGTTCGATTCCCCTACGGAATACCAAATACAGTACCGTAGCTCAATGCCCGTTGATAGGCAGGCAGGGTTAAATCATCCGACTGTCTCTCGGGTGGTTGTCCCGACTAGTCGGGATCGGTACTACACAACTGGGAGGAAGACGATGGTTGTCTACTCGTGTTGGATGCGAGAGGTTGCAGAGCCTGCCCCGATCTATCGGGGTTCGAATCCTGCTTCCCAGACTTATGGTGTCTTTAGTTTAGCCGGTAAAATATCTCACTGTGAATGAGAAGAGCAGGGTTCGAATCCCGAAGACACCCAATGTTTAAGCTAACGAAAAGCCCTTTTCGTTAGCGCTTTCTGTAAGTTTCCTTGAACCTTAATTGCCAGGTTTTCCCGCCATCTCTGGAATGCTCACTGGTTCTGACCAATTCATTTTGGCCTTTTGGAATAAATGCCTGACGGGATATGACTTCTTTTTCATCAATGATAAACATACGATACATATACCATATACCTTTTATTTTCTTTCCTTCCCAAAGCTGGAATAAAGCATCAATCGACATCCAGGCAAAATCCCACTGCTGTGTTCTACTGTCCCAGGCTCGCCAAGCTGTCGAAAAGCCTCCTCCAGCTCCAATCCAATACTCCTCAAATGAGCTATGGTACAGCCCTCTTTTCACAATAAATGTAGGTGCGTTGGCCAAGTTTCCACCTTCAAATTTATACCACTTGCCAATCCAATGTTGATAGTACGTGGAATCACTAGTTTGTAAACCGGTTTGGGCTTTCGCATAAAAGCATATAAGTGAAAGCCAGAAAATGAATAGAATGCGCCGTGATTTTGTCATAAGATTTGATTTTAAACTTGCCCAAAACAAGTAAGGAGGGGGCAGCGAAACTATCTTATTTATAAATCAGGTACTTTTTGCCAATAGTTTCTTTCGGTACGTTGAGGGGTTGAGGCCGGTATTTTTTTTGAAAGCACGATTGAACGCCGAAAGAGAAGAGAACCCGCATTCCAGTGCTACAGCAATTATTTTCTTGTCTGCTTCAGTTGCAATTTTTGACTCTGCCTTTTTTATCCTCAGCTCATTGATAAAGTCAATAAAACTTTTGCCACCACAGGAGTTAACCACCATAGATATCACGTGTGAAGGCTTTTGCAATTTTTCTGAAACGTCGATTACTTTCAACTGCTCTTCCAGGAAAAGCTCCTCGCCAATGACCAATCTTTTTATATCAGCCCATATTTGCTCGACTTCTTGTTTTGGTATTTTAATATGCTGATACCTCTTGGCTTTTGGTGTAAGTACTAAGCTAAGCTTGTCATTAAAGGCTAATGATACCATTAGGTAAATTGTAAGGACTAACAGGGAAGAGGTAACAACATAAAAAGGAAAGTCGAATACAAAATAACTTATGTTCAGCACCATAACCAATAAAACTGTGGTTCCCACTCCCGAAAGCCAATGTAGCTGCGGTCTGCTAACTGAATCATTTTTGAAATAATTGATCAACGCTCTTTGAGAAAGCCAGACATAATACAAGGGTTGCATCTGAATAAACCAGTAAATGATCAGCCAATTTCTTTCTCCTAAGCTTTGCCTTAAAGAGAAAGCACTTAATAGTAATAATAAGGCAGGAAAGAAGTGAAATAAGTCTTTCCTCTTGGGCAGGCTCAAAACAGTGTAATCACGAATATAGAACCAAGAAATGGGGCCCAAAGCCAGATAAGAAGCATGCATTATATTGAAATAGATGGTTTGTAGCTCCTGTGGAGCCCACTGCTGTATCAACAGTTTCCCTAACCTAATAGCGATAAGAATGAAGAAAACTCCCAGGTAGCGATTAATATGAACGACCTGTTTCCTATAGAGCAGAAACTGAAAACCCAAAAACAGACTCGTAGCCGTTCCTATTAAACAAAAGCCTTGTATGAAACTCATATCACTCCAATACGAACTTGTAGCTTACCGCGTTTTGAAACTCATCTTTTGAAGATACTAAATCTGCGAACGTAGTTTTCAATGCTTTAGAAATGTCTTCATTTTCCTTGATTATCGACGGAGGTTGAGTTTTAAGTGATAACACATGCCTCAGTTGTTGAGAAGAATATTCGTGCTCTACTAAGCCTTCTGCGCTAAGACAGCACGAGCGTGCTAAAGGTCAAAAGCCGTAAAACAGTAAAATCAGACAAATCTTTTCAATTGTTACTTCAGTAACAAGAAGTTCCTGATCGTGGGAATAGATTTGGTAATTAATTGAGCAAAGCAGTTCTGGGTTAAAGCAAGTGTAACAAATAGTATCAAACATCTTAAGTAGCAGTATTGATTAATTCAAAATCTGGACTAGGATGCTAAGAAACTAATCAACATGATGCACAAAATACTATCCTTATCACTGAGAATAATCGCAGCTATCATACTACTGCAAACCCTGTATTTCAAATTTAGTGGAGCAGAAGAAAGTGTTTACATTTTTGGAAGCCTTGGTATGGAGCCTTGGGGCAGAATAGGTAGCGGTGTAGTCGAATTGATCATTAGTGCTTTGCTCATCATTCCCAAAACAAAAGTGTATGGAGCAATAGGTGCTGTCTTGATGATGGCAGGTGCGATACTTGCCCATTTAGTCCAACTTGGCATTGAAGTACAAGGAGACGGAGGGTTATTATTTTACTTAGCCATTGTTGTATTTGCTTCGGCTGTTGGGCTACTCATTTTGCACGCGGATGAGCTGAAGCGGGCACTTACCATACCAAAAACATCGACTAATTGAGGTTGATCAGGGTAAAAGAATTTATAAGAATGAACCCAGACCTGAAGAAATAAAAATGAAATGAAGATATATTTTGTAACCATATTTTGCCTTGCCATGGCCACGTCAGGCATGGCACAATCCATAGATTACAATATCTCTGGAGGTTATGTGGCTAACGGTTATGATGTGGTAGCTTACTTTGACAACAAAGCTGTCAAAGGCAGTAATAAATTCACAGCTACACACGATGGTGTTAAATATAGGTTTTCTGATACCAATAACTTGAACAAATTCAAGCAGAACCCTGAAAAGTATGTACCGCAGTATGGCGGATATTGTGCATATGCTGTAGCAACCAAAAGCGAAAAGGTTTCCATTGATCCCGAGACCTTTGAAATAAGAGATGGAAAACTATATCTGTTCTATAATTCCTGGGGGACCAATACACTAAAATATTGGAAGAAAGAGATGCCTGAAACACTCAGGGAAAATGCAGATAAGAATTGGGAAAAGATCAAGGGTTACAAGTAAACTATATCCATAGCTCAAATAACCTCCCGGTTATAAGGTCCGCTTTTTTTGCTCGATGGGGCGGGCCTTTCTTTTCCCTACCCATCTTCTTCAAATGCTAGCTGATTATGATTAACTCCAGATGACTAATGATTAATCATTCATTAGTTGTTGATAGTCGGGAATGAAGATATGCTTTCTATCGAACCTTATGATGCCGTTTCTTTCTAATTCATTAAGGATCAAAGAAGTCGTTTTCCTCGACGAACCAATGGCGGCGGCAATATCGGATTGTGTTAGTCCGTGAGTAATCCTGACACCATTGCCATATTTTTCGCCGTAATTGATGGCCATGTCCTTGATGAATTCAAGTACCCTGGATTTGATACTACTAAGGAATAGAATTTCGATTCGCTTGTTGAGCCTTGAAATATGTTTAATAATGTGTTCATTTACCTGATCTGAAATGACAGGGTTCCCCTGGATTGAACGGCGAGCTTTATCCAATCCAATCTTCATAATTTCTGTCCCACTTTCCACAACCATAGCAAAGTTTACGTGATGTTCACGACCAATTAGGGCTAACTGACCTAGTAAATCGCCTTCCCCACAAAAATGAGTGATGCATTCGTTGCCATTTGGATCGTAGTATCCAACTTTTATTCTACCACGCTTTACGATCATTAGTTTCTTGCACAAGTCGCCTTCTCTGAAAACATAATCGTTGGCTTTGTATGTCGTTGTTTTTCCTGTTATAAAGAGTTCGAAAATTGAATTAGGTTGAGACCCACCATTTCCTACCATTTCCATGTGGTAAATATTTGCGCTGCTGATCATGGTGCGCAAGGTATTTTAGGCTGCCATGTACGAAGACGAGTATTGTTCGTAAAACTTGTACTATTGTGAACTTGAAGAAATAGTTGGAATATTGTTCAGACTATTGTTCAAAGGCTTCTTGAGGATAGAGACCGTTTGGTTAAGTCGCTAACAACAATTTTTTTTTGCTTCCTACAAAAGGCGTAGCAATACCTATTGTCTTACAGCACTGGGGGTCTGCCCGTATTCTTCTGTAAATGAGCGTGAGAAGTAACTTGGGTCATTGAATCCAATTTCATAGGCGATCTCTGAAATACTCTTATCAGAGCTTTCTAATAGGTATTTGCCTCTCTTGAGACGCACAGACCTAATATAGATGGATGTGGACATACCAGTCAACGCCTTCACTTTATTATGCAACTGCGTTCTACTCATACCCAAATCCTGACATAAATCGGTAATGCTGTATTTCGTATAGGGATTATTCAAAACGAGTGTTTCCAGTTGACGGATGAAATTATCTTCCTTTTTCACATTGATGCCATCCTGACTGGGAAAGGTATGATGAGCTTGAAATTGCGCTTGTAATGCTTTTCTTTGCTCGACCAGCTTGTCCAGGACAATCTGTAATTCTGTTTTGTTGAAAGGCTTGGTCAGGTAAATGTCCGCTCCTCGTTTCAGGCCTTCTATTCTTGATTCATCGTCTCCCTTAGCGGTTAATAGAACGACGGGTGTATGACTGGTACGATGATCTTTTTTCAGACTATCTAATACGGCGTACCCATCCATTACCGGCATTATTAAATCGCATAATATAATATCCGGTGTAATTTCAAGCGCTTTTTCCACTCCTGACCTTCCATCAGAGGCTACTTCAATATGCCATTGATCTTGCAAGGCACTGGAAAGGTATTTTACAATATCTTCACTGTCTTCTATAATGAGCAATCTGCGCAGACCTGTTGATTGTGCTGAGACATCGCTTGCTATATCTTGATCGGGTTTAGGCGGCAAATGCTGAAGGATTTTCGATTTGACCGACTCGTCATCTGCCGGAGCTGTATTAGTAGCTTTTTGATGGATAGGTAGCAAGATCGTAAAAACGCTGCCTTCCCCGGGATTACTGGATGCTGTTATGCTACCGCCAAGAAGCTTAATCACTTCCTTCGTCAGTGCAAGCCCAATTCCCATACCGTCCATGTGTCTGGCACTTTCTTTTTCTTTCGTATAGAATCGATCGAAAATATGCGGGAGTTCGGAGGGTGAAATGCCAACTCCTGAGTCTGTCACCCGGATTTGCAACTGTTGATCCAGTCTATCTATTTGCAAGTAGACGTTCCCGCCAGAAGCAGTGTATTTAATAGCATTGGATAATAGGTTGGAAAGTACGATCAGGACTTTATTAGGGTCATAATCCATTTCTACAGACTCTACTGACGATATGAAATGTACTTGGACATCTGTAGTGGATGCATAGGATGAAAAGGATTCGGCTATATACCTGATATAAGGAATGATGTTGTTTAGAATGTAATTAACCTCTGCTTTGTCAGATTCTATCTTACGCAGGTCTAAGAGTTGATTGACCAGGTAAAGAAGCCCCTGACTACTTCTATCGATCATTTCGAACTTTTCCAATTGCTGGCCATCAAAGTGATCTTTCAGGTACTCGTTGATCCCAGAGATAACAGTCAGTGGTGTGCGGAACTCATGGGTGATATTCGTGTAGAGCTTGGTCTTCAAGTCATCAAGCTCCTTAAGCCTTAGTGACTCTAGCTGGTTAACCCGGTATCGGTACACGCCGTACACCAAAGTTAACCCCAGCATGCTGTACAGCATGTAAGCCCACCAAGTAAGCCAGCATGGTGATAGAATGGTAATTTTGATTGTTCTACCCATTTCATTCCAAACCCCGTCATTGTTTGATCCTTTTAACCTCAATTCATAAGTACCTGGATCGAGATTGGTGAATGTGACTTCTCTTTTGTGGCCGATTTCCATCCAGTTCCTGTTATAGCCTTCCAACCAGAAAGCGTACTCATTGGCATCGGGATTCGTGAAATCAAGCGCGGTAAATTGAATAGAGAAATCCCTTTCATTATAACCCAGCAATAGTTCGTCTTTGAAACCAATGCCTGGGACGAACTCGAAGTTGCCGGCATCACTATAGCTTTTGAAGCTAGTGATGGCTATAGGCGGGATATTGGTATTGGGCTTGATTTCATCAGGTTGAAAGTAGTTGTAACCTTTTGTGCCACCGAAATACATTCGTCCGCCAGACTTGCTTTTCAGAGCGGCACCCATGATGAATTCGTTCTGCCTAAGCCCATCATTGGCAGTATAGTTTTCAAAGGTTTCTGTCTCAGGATTGAATTTGGAAATGCCACTGTTAGTGCTCAGCCACAAATTGGATTGCTCATCCTCGAGTATATTAGATATATAATTGTTGCCCAGCCCATGATTGGTGGTGTATAAGGTGCTAACCTGTTTTTGCAGATCCCTTTTGAATAAGCCATTGGCTGTACCCACCCAAAGGGTTGTTTCATTGCTTTGATGAAGGCCTGTAACTCTATTAGCATTCGTATCAAAGGTGCCGTTGATTTCATAATTCACTTGCTGAAAGGTGCTATCTTTCTTGTTCAATTTGAATAGCCCCTTATCTGCAAATCCTACCAGAAGCTCTTCTTGTAAACTCTCAAACAGTACATTGATGTAGTACCCTGGCAAAGCAAGGCCTCCCTGATCTTTATATCTGAAAACTGTCGATTGGCCATTAGAAGGGTCCATGGCTACTAGAATGCCCACCTGGGTTCCTATCCATAATATGCCGTCGCTGGCCTCAATGATTCTATCGAAAAAGGCTACCTTCTCACCACCAGAGTCAGTGTAATCGGTGTAGTAGACCTTGAATTTGAAACTATTTGGATCAATACGGATGAACCCATTGCCCAGTGTACAAATCCAAATGTTGCCATCCCGATCCTCGGCGATGTCCCGCACTTCCAATTGAGAGTGCTCGATGCGCAGCGCTTCGCATAATTCCGGAAACAGCTTAACTTCTCCTGTTTTAGGATTCATTCTGGTCAAACCGCCATTGTTGCTGCCAAACCAGAGAAAGCCTTTGCTATCTTCAAAAATCTCATAAATAGATTCTGTAGGCGTAGCAGAGGTAGGGTTTTGTATGTTAGCGGTGTATTGGAATAGTTTATTATTCGAACCCAGGTAGATTACGCCGGTAGAATAGGTGCCAATCCAGATTGACCCGCTATTATCTTCTAGAATACTCAAGGTCATATAGTTTTCTAGTCCTTGAAGCTTCAACGGTCGATGATCGGTTTCACTAGGATCTATCTTATCCGGGTCAAACCACATTACTCCTTGTTTGGCCTCTGAGCCCATAAGCATACGTCCTTGGCGGTCTTTATGGATGAAGTTCCCATGAAAAAACACCTTGTCCTCAGCCATTTGGAAAAGCTGTGCCGCTTTCCCAGTCTTTAGGTCAAGTCTGGTAATGCTGGATTCACCATGCTGTAACCAGCATATGGCGTTATCATCGATGGTAAAAGAAGGTACGAAATTACTGACTAAGCTATGTATGCTGGATGAGTCATTTTGAAATGACCGGTCAAAAGTTTTAGTTTCCGTGTTGTACCGTTTTAGACCCGCATTATCCGTTCCAATCCAAATGTGATTTTCTGCATCTTCATTGATGCAGTAAGTGCCATAGATGTAGGGTTGGTCCTTAGGACTTAGAAGTATTGGTTCGAAGCGGTCCTCCTGTGGGTTGTAGAGGTCCATGCCTTTCCAATGGCCAACCCACACACGGTTCTGGGAATCTACATAGATGGTATAAATGAAGTTATAACTGATTTTTGAGGTATCAGGATCATGCCGTAAATACCTTGTGAAGGTTTCAGTTCTTGGATCGAATTTGCAAACACCACCACCATATGTAGCCACCCAGATATTTCCATTATCATCTTCTGCTAATCGCCACACCTCGTTATTGCTAAGTGAGGTGGAGTCAGAGGGGTCATTTTTGTAAACCACGAAATTGTACCCATCGTACATGTTGAGGCCATCAGAAGTACCCATCCAAATAAAGCCATGTTTATCCTGTAATAGTGCGTTTACGGTATTCTGGGATAAACCATCTTCCGTGGTCAGCATTTTTAGGTTAGGCTTTGGCTTTTGACCGAAAAGTGAAAAAGCTATACCTACTGCCAGTGTGAGCAGGATAAACTTCTTGTTAATTGTCATTTTAAGAAAGGCCATATTCCTAATTCCTTCACCGAACTTCTTGGCTTTTATGTACTCCGACAGATTATATTCTACCACCTTTAGGGCATTTCTTTTGACCTATGGTTAAGGTTTCACAAGATACGATTATTGAAGTTTCATCGCTTAAATAGGTATTGACCTAATAAGAAAACAAGAACATATACAAACCGCAAGGTTTTCCAATACTAAATGTGGGTTGATTTCAGGCCTTTTTCCATAGTGAAGTGTCTTGATAGATATTCTTAATATTTTATAGGACATCTCCCGGTAATGTAATGCTGAGCAATAGAATTGGCTTTGAGTTCCATGTGTTAGTAGCCAACATCTTTCACTTTCTCTATTCATGTTGTTACACCATGGAAATCAAGTAATCTCTAAACTGACCGAAAAGAGAGGTAACTCAAAAAGTTAAATACCAAGGTTAAGACCTCTCTTCCTTGATTTCAACAGAGATATGCCGTTATTTGGTGCATATGCTCAATCACATTCAGTTTCACCTCGATAGATTCAAAGTTTCAGTGCTATTGATGCTTCTTTGCCTTGCCTGTACTCCCAAGACAGAACAAAAAAGCGCAACTGCCCCGGAAGGGATGGTGTATGTCCCGGCAGGTTCCTTTTCGATGGGAGGAAAGAGTAGCCAGGCGCAAGCCGATGAATTACCCAGGCATGAAGTGGCCGTATCGGCATTCTACATGGATCAAACTGAAGTGACCAACGCACAATTTGCTCGCTTTGTCAAAGAGACGGGATATGTGACGGTGGCAGAAAGGGGGATAGATTGGGAAGAATTGAAGAGTAAACTGCCCGCTGGCACCCCAAAGCCTCCTGATTCCGTATTGGCACCAGGGTCTTTGGTTTTCCAGGCCACGGAAGGGCCAGTACCTCTTGATGATTACAGTCAATGGTGGCGCTGGGTCGTTAAAGCCAGTTGGAATAATCCTGATGGTGCAGCAACTGGAATCGATGATCTTGATGACCACCCCGTGGTGCATATCACTTATGAAGATGCGTTGGCGTACGCTAAATGGGCAGGTAAAAGGTTGCCAACAGAGGCAGAGTGGGAGTGGGCTGCACTGGGAGGTGAATTGAATAATAAATATGCCTGGGGGAATCAAGGAGTGGATAAGGCGTATGATAAGGCCAACTTTTGGCAGGGCTTTTTTCCTTATGAGAACGACCTCAAAGATAATTTCTACACGACGGCTCCGGTAAAATCTTTCCCCGCCAATGGCTACGGGCTCTACGATATGGCCGGCAATGTGTGGGAATGGTGCCAGGACCGCTATCATGCACAGCACTATGAAAAATTGCAGCAATCAGGTCTAGCTGAAAACCCACTTGGTGCTGATTATACTTATGATCCCAATGAACCATACAATAAGGACAAGTTCGTCATACGAGGAGGCTCATTCTTATGCAATGACAGTTATTGTAGCGGCTATCGTGTATCTCGTAGAATGGCTGCCGATAGAAATACCAGCTTCAATCATACCGGCTTTCGCTGTGTGAAGGATATCGATGAGTAGCTAAGGTTGAACAAAGCTTGATTCAAAACTCCCCTAAAATTCTACCGACACTTTCCTTATAACTTCGACTCAGCTTCAGTTGTGTGCCATTCTTTAAAAGCACCAAATACTCTCCATTGTAGTATTTCTCCATCGACTTGATCTGATCAATTCTAATAATGGTGGACCTATGGATGCGTGTAAAAACACTTGGAGGAAGCTCTTTTTCTATTGTACTGATCGATCCAGCCATGAGCACCTTGCCTGAGGCGGTGTGCAGCTCAACGTAGGCGCCGGCCGCTTTGACCCAGAGAATATGGTCCACCTCCACAAATTCTATCTTTCCAATCGACTTGACCACGAATCGGGTTTTATAGGACGAATTTTTGTTGGTGTCATAAACGCTATTAAGTGCGCTTAAAATTTGATCCTTCATTGACATGGTACTTGCATTATCCAGTCGCTGTTTGGCCCGTTTCATGGCCTCATGGAAACGGCCATCGGTATAGGGCTTAAGCAAGTAATCAACGGCATTTATTTCAAAAGCCTTGACTGCATATTCATTGTAGGCTGTTATAAATATGACTTGCGGGGTGTACTTGGTCGTGACGGTTTCAAAAACCTCCAA
This sequence comes from Bacteroidota bacterium, assembly GCA_039819065.1. Lineage (GTDB taxonomy): Bacteria > Bacteroidota > Bacteroidia > Cytophagales > Cyclobacteriaceae > JBCBSS01. The sequence continues at coordinate 10,511 of JBCBSS010000038.1, read as the reverse complement.
ACCATTAAAATGAGGCATTTCTATATCGATTAAAATCAGGTCGGGATGTTTTTCCAAAATGGTCTGAATAGCCTCCTTGCCATTCAAGCACTCACCAATTACTTCCCAGTCTTCAGATTTGTACAATAAGGTGAGCACAGACTCTCGAGCCAGCTTTTCGTCATCGATGATTAAAACGCTGTGTTTTTTGCTCATGGAATAGGTCGATTAACTGGTAGTTTAAGCCGTACTAAAGCCCCGCCTTTCGGTGCGTCGATGAATTGTATGTTGTACGATTTCCCGTAGGTCTCCTCAAGCCGTTCTAATGTATTGGAAATGCCGAGCCCACTGCCGGCTACGGTAGAGCTGCTTCCGTTAAAGCCTGTTCCGTTGTCTTTGATCTCGATTAATATATGACCATCAGTTTCAGCTAAATGAATTTCTAATAAACCTTTTGCCTGTTCCTTCAAACCATGTTTTAGCGCATTTTCGACCAATGGTTGGAGCAATAAACTAGGTACCATTACATGGCCAATGTCTCCTTTGGTTGTCAGTTCAATAGCTAATCGATCTTCGAACCTAACCTGTTCTATTTGTAAGTACTTTTTTAGAAAGGCCATCTCATTTTCCAGGCTGGCCATAGTTGATTTGTTGTCGTCAATGCTATGCCTTAACAAATCACTGAGCTGTGCGATCATTTCGATAGCCGATTCATTGCGCTTCGTGCGTACCAGTGATGAGATGCTGTGTAAAGTATTGAAAAGGAAATGAGGCTCGATCTGTTTTTTCAATGTCTTCAACCTTGCCTCCGTCAGTTGATTTTCAAGTTTTTCATTTTTCAGGTTAAGTGTCGCTTTCTCTAAAGCGGCCTTTTGGTAGTTGCTATAATATATGAACAGATGTGCCACTGCCGCTATCATGAGGTAGATAAGCAAATTGGTTGCCGTTGAGGCAAGTAAGTTATTGGACAAAGTGGCGGAGAAAGTACTTTCACTCTCGTAAAATAATGGAGCCAGCGTGCTTTGCAGGACGGCACAGACAAAGGCAACGACCAGAGCCAGAAGGAAGTGAAAACTCAACAGGAGGGAAGTCTTGTTCTCGTTTTTTCTAATGAATAAGACGGTTAAGTAGAAAACAACCGGCGTTAGTATGGCCCAACTTAGCCAAACAGGTAACTGCCTGTTGAACATGTTCCACCAACCCCCTTCGTACCTGTCAGCAAACCGTATATACAATTGGCTACTGGATATGATAGCTACAATGACCCAGAATACAACGATTCCGATAATTACGATTATGATTTTTTGTGAAGCCAGCTTAGGCATGATTACTCAACCTAGTTTTGATAAGATCAATACCATTGATTTCGTTCTACTCACGAAAGTTAATAAACTACGGGAAGCTCGAATCATATTTTCTTAACATTGACTTTTAACAAAGTCCGTAGTCTGTTATTATATTTTGGATTTACGTACTTTGCGCCTCAAACCAGAATAGACCGTGAAAAGAATCCCAGCTATAATCACCTTGGTTGTAATAGCCTTAGCAGTAGGAGGTTACTATGCATACGAAAAGTGGTTTACTATAGTTAAAAAGGACGTATGGGAGGTTGTGCCGGAAAGTGCGGTGTTAGTATATGAATCTGACAACCTATTGTTATCATGGCGGAACCTGACAGAGACATCGCTTTGGGAGAATCTGTCTACCATACCTTTTTACGAAAATATCCAAAACAGCCTTGAGCAGCTAGACAGTCTCAAGGGTGAAAAAGGGCAGCTTAATCGCCTCTTGAACAGCAATAAATTCCTTGCTTCTATGCACCTTACCGGTAGCGCGGAGTTTGACTTTGTATTCTATCTGGATTTCAATAGCAATTCCGGCAGTGCGGTCTACCTTGAACTATTGGATTGGTATGAAAAGCGCCCAGGTTTCGAGATAGAAAAGCGCAGTTATAAAGGGTTTGATCTTTTTGAAGTGAAGAATACTGAAAAGGACGTCACCTTCTCGTGTATGCTTTACGATAATTATTTTGTGGGTAGCTTCACCTCGTTCTTGCTGGAAGATGTCATACGCATAATGGCAGGTGATGTTTCTACCAGCTTCAAAAGCGACAATGCTTCGCTATTTCCATTGCAGAAGCTGAAAAAGGATGAAGGGAATGTTTATGTAAGCCTCAAAAATCTAAATGCTGTTTTCAAAACGTTTTTGAGTGGAGAGGATGACAAAGAATTAAATCAACAAAGTGGTTTTGGGAGGTCTATTTTCCTGGATTTGGCTGTATCGGATAAAATGCTGTTGATGAATGGCTTTAGCGAGACGCCCGGAGGGACAGGCAGCTATTTTATCAATACTTTTATGGGGCAGACCCCAGGCAAACTGAAGATCAAGCGGTATGTTCCTAACCACACAGCCGTTTTATATCATTTCGCGCTAAGTGATGCCAATGCCTGGTACAATTCCCTCACGCAGTATTGGGATCGTTACGTACCAGCCCAATCAGATAGTTTGGATGGTCTTTTCAGAGATTATGAATTCGATCCAAGTCGCTTCTACAATTGGGTCGGTGATGAAATTAGCCTTGTGGTATTAGAATCATCTGATTTCAGAAACCCCAAGCAATTGCTTTTCATCAATTCTATAGATATTAATGATGGCCTGAACCAACTGAACAAGCTGACCGAAAAGATCAGCCAGTTGAAGGGTGATACAGTCTACTATGAATCGTTTTCTGACATAGAAATCAGAGAAATTGATATTCAGGAATTCCCCCAGAAGTTATTGGGGCCATTATTTGATGGCTTTAACCAAGTGTACTACACCGTGATTGATGAGTATATACTGTTTGGCAATGATATTCAATCATTAAAGGCTTCCATTAGAGATATCGAAACAGAGGACACTTGGGGGCGATCTATCACTCAAAATAAATTTCTAGGCAGCACTTTGGAAGAGGCCAACGTCAGTGTGATGTTCAACACTAGTAAGGTCTGGAATATGATGCTGACCCGTCTCGATGAAAAATGGAGAAAATTCGCGGCATCATACAGCAATCAGATGCGCAGTTTTGAGATGGGCTCCATCCAATTCAGTGCTTTGGACGATAACTTCTACACCAGTTTGGCTGTCTCACACAATAGCATACCTGTCAAGCCTCGGAAAGGGCATCAGTTAAAAGGAGAGCAGGTAGTGGACTTCGAAAGTGCATTGATCACAAAGCCTTACGTGGTGCGTAACCACGTTGATAACAGCCGTGAGATCATCTTGCAAGATTCAGCCTTCAATGTACACCTTATTTCACGTGAAGGGAAGGTGCTATGGAGCGATTCTATTGGCTCGGCGATAGTAAGTGATATTTATCAAATTGATTTCTACAAGAACGGCAAGCTGCAATTTCTATTTGCTACTGAATCGACCATTCATATACTCGATAGAAATGGCAATGATGTAGAGGGCTATCCTTTCGAGGTGGGATCGATACAAATCGATCACATGACATTGATCGACTATGACAATAGCAAACGCTACCGCTTTTTAGTAGCGGATCAGCGTGGGAACCTGTACATGTATGACCAGGAGCGAAAAAACCTAAAGGGTTGGAGACCGAGGGCACTGGATGACCGGTTGGTATTGCCGCCATTTCATGTTCGTGTGAGGGGCAGGGATTGCATCGTTGCTGTATTGGAGAATGGCAAGGTGAACGTGCTGAACAGAAGGGGGCAGATGCGAAAAGGCTTTCCATTTGATTTAAATGCCACTACCAGCAGCGAATTGTTCATTAACCCAGGAGCTAACTTTAGCAAGTCAGAGGTGACAGTTATAACAGACGACGGGCAGTTGGTGAAGTTTAGCTTAGAAGGTAAGTTGATCAGCAGAAAGCCGCTTCAAAAACCGGATAACATTTCAAAATTCAAATTGGTGAAAGAGGGTCTTGGTAAACGCCCAGTTTTCGTGAAACGTGAACAGAACCGTGTTGCTCTAATCAATCTGGATGGCAAAACCCTATTCGAAAAGGATTATCTTACCCAAGGACCTTTCGAAGTGCAGTACTACGATTTTGGTTCGGGTAACGAGATATTCGTAATCACAGACTTATCATCCGGTAAGACCAATCTATATGATGAGCAAGGCGCTTTGGTAAACGACGGTACCTTTGAGAATGACCATCGTGTGGGGGTTATCTATTCTGATGCCACCAAACAGTATAGGATATATTCCAATACAGGCAGTACATTCAGGATACTAAGTTTTTAATGGATGTACTTACAGTACTAGTGCAGCCATTGGAGTTGTCTCCAATGGCCGAAATTAACTTTTCACATACGCTTTGGTGACAACACTAAAGAGGGCGAAAATGCTAATGCTCATTATTAGGTCTTTACACACTTATCAAACATTCTTTTTCCCAACAAAATAGGTGACTTTCTCAATTTTTGAAGTTATGACTGAGGGGGCTGGCTTTGGCTAGTTTACATCTACAATACGTTGAAACAATATGCGCCATCTAAACAAGGACAAAACACTCATTATACTTTGTGTTCTGTTTATCATCGCTAGGTTCACCCATTACTATTGGGTTCGCTTATCTGGTGTATTGGATTTAATTGCCTTCTTATTGAGTTTAGTATTGCTGCTAACCATTTTCATTTTGTTGGTGGCAGTGCTGGTTAATATCGTGATCAAAAAACGATTCACGCTTCAAACCTTGGCTGCGATAACCCTATCAATTCTACTTTACTATAGCCTATTCATTAACCCCAGACCATTTACTGCTGAATACTATCAAAGTCCTATCAAATACAGAGGTTGCTTTGAAGGGACAATGAATACCGGGATAATATACTTTCGGGAGTCAGGCGGGTTTGAATATCGTCATGTAGGCTTTATGGGTTCTTACTCTTTCATAACTGGCAGTTGGACTCAGCATGGTGATACATTGACTATTCAATACAATGGCGAAATGCCCGAGTTCGTAGGTGATACTTTGTTAATCACGGACTTCTTTTATGTAGACGTTAAGGATGGAGTCCTTGATCTGAAAAACCGACATTTCTATCGAGGCTATTGTAAAGGGGCGAATTGATCAAAATAAAAAAAGCCTCCGAAGAGGCCTTATTACAATTAACGCATAGCAAAAATTATTCATCATAAGTAATGGTATACCCTCTGATACCATGTTCGTGGCTGTCTAGTCCTTCTTTTTCGTGTGCAGCAGAAACCCTTAGTCCTATGGTCGCATCAATGGCCTTAAATACGGCATAAGAGAAAGCAAATGCAGTCACACCACAAATACCAATACCTTTTAACTGAGCCAGTAATTGTGGGAATCCAGCATTTTCGGCTGTTCCACCAAAGCCCATATCACCGAAGATGCCGACTGCCAATGTCCCGAAGATTCCGCAGGTGAGGTGAACAGACACAGCACCAACACAATCGTCGAGCTTGAATTTGTCTAATGTTACTGCCGATACTACGACCAAAGATCCACAGATGAGACCGATAAGCACTGCATCAAGCATCGACATTTGGTCTGCACCAGCGGTGATGCCTACGAGTCCGGCCAAAATGCCATTTAATACCATACCCAAGTCTAGCCTTTTGAACATTAGACCGGCCATGAAAGCCCCTCCAACTGCACCGGCCGCTGCTGCTAACGTAGTGGTAACCAGTACCAGCGAAACAGTGGCTGGGTCTGCGGATAGTACAGACCCGCCATTAAAGCCGAACCAACCGAACCATAGCAGAAATACCCCGAGAGTGGCTAAGGGCACACTTGAGCCTGGAAAATCATTTACTTTTCCGTTGGCATATTTACCTATTCTAGGTCCTAGAACAGCGATACCTGCCAGTGCTCCCCAACCTCCAACGGAGTGTACTATGGTAGAGCCTGCAAAGTCATAGAATGGCACTTCCATCTGTGATAGGAAACCGCCACCCCATTGCCACATACCGATGACAGGATAGGCTAGGCCAAGGAAAAGAAAGGTAAATATGAAATAACCGGATATTTTAATTCTTTCTGCTACTGCACCTGAAACGATCGTGGCACAGGTTGCGGCAAACATGCCTTGGAATAAGAAGAAGGTATAAGCTGTATAAGAGCTGCTTTCCTCTGTAGGAAAGTTGACCCCGAAGCCTGACCATTGAAATACACCGCCTTTTTCTAAAGGGAACATGAGGTTGTACCCAATCAAAGCGAAGGTAAGTAAGCCAATGGCTGGTGTTAATGTGTTTTTGAATAGAATGTTGACCGTATTCTTTGCCTGTGCAAAACCTGCTTCTACTCCGGCAAAGCCCAGGTGCATGATGAAAACCAAGGCAATACAGATCATCATCCAAATATTGTTGCCAGTCAGGATGGTCTCATTAAGCTGATCATTAACTGTGGCCGTCTCTTGAGCAATGTTAGCTACAGATTCCAAGGATGCGCCGTCAGCAACACTTTCTATAAATAGGTTAAGTAAGTCTAGATTCATGAGGTGGTTTATATTCAAATTGCTCTGATTTCAAAAATCGGATTAAAACTAAACCTAATTTCTAAAATAAAACTACATATCCTGAAAATTTGATCAAAATTTAACCCGATGAATAGATTTTTTTGATTTGAATTTGATGATAGGTTGAAATGCAAACGGTTGAAGATGATTTGTTTTCTATTTTCAGAAAAGACGGCGTGCAAACAATCGCTTGGGGCTGGTAATTATCTTCTATTTACGCGATCAACTCATCTACACATTCATTATCTTCACCTCCGCATCATCCTTGAGCCATGTGATGATCGCTTCAATTACTTTTATATTTTTGTTTTGCAAACAATGCTTTAGAAGATGAAGAGAATTCTGGTTCTTGCCCTACTCGTATTTACCATACAAGGTGTTACCAGTGCTCAGGAGCTCAAGCCTTTGAGTAGCACCCAATTAATAAGTCCTTATCATACGATAAAAATCCACCTTGATTACTTACAGGTAGAGGACCCGCAACCAGAAGTGGCTGCAAGGGTATTTGATCCTAAGGAAGTCAACAGAGAAAGGGCGATAGATTTGGCAGTTAAGCTCAAACAAGTGCTTGATGCAAGGGGACTTTATGTAGAAACAGAAGAGGTTTCAAAGAATCCAAATTACACAGATTCCCTAGGTAGAAATAGGTATTATGTTTTTCCTAAAAAGATTTCGGGCTTATATGTAGAAAAGATCGGAGAGGATTGGTACTATTCAAAAGTAACAGTCAACAGAATTGACCGATGGCACAAAGAAACATTTCCCTATGGTATTGATCGCCTGTTGAAATACCTGCCCAAACTCGGCACTGACCGCTATTTGGGACTGTACTTATGGCAACATCTCGGCATTCTTATACTCGTTCTGCTGAGCTTTATTATACACAAGATCTTCACCATTGTTATTGAGAAGATCATCATACGCATATTGCACAAAGCGGGATATCAAAAGCTAGCCAAGGAGGTAGTCCTTCCCATAGCCAAGCCCATTAGTTTTCTAGTCATCTTTCCTATACTGATATGGCTCGTCCCGGTAATACAACTGCCAATATCCTTAAATAGATATATCGTATTGGCACTAAGAGCCATCTGGCCTGTTTTTGCCATAGTATTCTTCTATCGATTGGTAGATATACTTGGCATCTACATGGTGAAGATGGCTGAGAAGACAGAGAATACCCTGGATGACCAGCTTGTTCCTTTGATTAGAAAGGTACTTAAGACGTTCGTTATTATCCTTGGCGGATTATTTATACTCAATAACCTTGATGTCAATATCACTGCCTTACTGGCTGGTCTTTCTATTGGAGGCTTGGCTTTTGCTCTTGCTGCCCAAGATACGATCAAAAACTTTTTCGGTTCATTGATGATCTTCATAGACCGCCCCTTCCAGGTTGGTGACTGGATTACTTCCGGGGAGATAGATGGTACTGTAGAGGAAGTAGGTTTCCGTTCTACCAGGGTTAGAACCTTCAGGAATTCTGTAGTGTACGTTCCCAACGGGAAGCTGGCCGATAGCACGATTGACAATCATGGGTTGAGGCGATACCGCCGGTTTTACACCAATATATCACTGACTTACGATACACCACCCCATTTGATCGAAGTATTCGTAGAAGGGTTACGTGAGGTGGTCAACCAACATGCCGATACCCGCAAAGATTATTTTGAAATTCACTTTAACAATATGGGTGATAGTGCCCTGATGGTGATGTTCTATATCTTTTTCGAGGTGCCTTCGTGGACAGAAGAATTGAGGGCCAGGCATGAGGTGCTATTGGAGATTGTCAAATTAGCCGACAGACTAGGAGTCAACTTTGCCTTTCCTACACAAACGCTTCATGTTGAGACCTTCCCTGAGAAGGCGGGCAACTCTCCCGACTATCTGGACGACAAACAAGTACTTCGCAAGAAACTTGAAGCTTATCTGACTGAAGATAACAGCAGCCAGTCAGAACAAAAAAGCTGATTTTTCCTTATGTAAACAGTAAACTTTAAATTTTTAATTCTAATGAAATTCGGTACAAAAGCCATCCATGCCGGGGTAGAACCGGACCCCTCGACAGGTGCCATTATGACGCCTATCTATCAAACTTCTACTTATGTTCAGGCCTCACCGGGTGATCACAAAGGGTTTGAGTATTCTAGATCGCAAAACCCGACCCGCTTAGCCTTAGAGAAGAATATTGCCGCGCTGGAAAATGGGAAACATGGATTATGCTTTGCCTCAGGATTGGCCGCTATTGATGCGGTTGTCAAGCTTTTCAACCCAGGTGACGAGATCATTTCAGCCAACGACCTATACGGCGGTACATATAGAATTTTTACTAAAGTATTCGAGAAATACGGGCTCAAATTCCATTTCATCGGAATGGAGGATGTGGCTGAAATAGAAAAATACATCAACGCCAATACCAAGATGATTTGGCTAGAGACGCCTACCAACCCCATGATGAATGTGATTGATATTGAAGCTGCGGCCAAAATAGGGAAAGCACATAATCTGTTGGTAGCTGTTGACAATACTTTTGCCACGCCATATATGCAAACGCCATTGGACATGGGTGCTGATATTGTGATGCATTCCGTTACCAAATACCTTGGAGGGCACTCTGACGTCGTGATGGGCGCATTGGCGCTCAACGATGATGAGTTAGCCGAAAGATTGGTGTTTTTACAAAATAGCTGCGGCGGTGTTCCCGGCCCGCAGGATTCATTTTTGGTGCTCAGAGGTATCAAGACGCTACACCTTCGTATGGAAAGGCACTGCGAGAATGGGCGAAAAGTAGCCGAATTTCTCAAAGGTCATCCCAAGGTTGAAAACATCTACTGGCCTGGATTCGAAGATCACCCTAACCATGAAATTGCCAAAAAGCAGATGAGAGGTTTTGGGGGTATGATTTCTTTTACCACCAAAGGAGATGATAAAGAAGAATCGTTCAGAATCATGGAGAGTTTCAAGCTATTCAAGCTTGCAGAATCGCTGGGAGGGGTAGAATCACTATCCAATCATCCAGCCTCTATGACTCATGCCAGCATTCCACGCGAGGAAAGAATGAAAGTAGGTTTGTTCGACTCACTGATTCGCTTAAGCGTAGGTATTGAAGATGCTGACGATTTGATTGAAGACCTAAAACAAGCATTGGGGTAACTGGGAAATTGGAGGTTTTGGTCTGGGGTTCTTGTTGGTTATTTTTTTCACAAACCCATAATTTTTTAAAAATGGAAAACCAGCTAGAAACAAATCTGAAACACATTCATGAGCTGCTCTCGAAGGGGCAATTCATTGAAGCGATGGAAACTTACCTTCATGATGACGTCGAGTTAATTGAAGCGAATGATTCACCTAAAAAAGGAAAGCAATTTTGTATCGACTTCGAAGATGACTTCATTAGCAATAAACTGGCAGAATTCATAAGGTATGAAGTAGGGCAATATGCCATCAATGGTAATTACTCATATTATGACGCCATTATGGAACTGAAGATGAAGGATGGTAGTACTATGCTAGCCGAACAGGTTGTCCATACAGAATGGAAGGACGGCAAAATATACAGAGAGCGTTATTATCACGCTTAGTCAAAAAATAACTATTAGCGAATGAAAAAGAGCTGTATCAAAAAGCGATTTTAAATGTCATTTCGAGTGCAACGAGAAATCTATCTCTCTAATAATGATTACTTTAAGTTGAGAGAGGTTTCTCCTTGCATCAAAATGACTGCGTTTAGCTACAGCTTTTTCCTTTACCCCATCATTACTAATACTTGTCTGGGTGAGACAGAGTTCGAAACCATACTATCGTTGGTTTAAGCACCGCATGATAGGATTGTCGTGGTTTGCTAATTGAATGCTTTAAGCTATCATCATAATTTGATTTATCTTCGTAGGACATAAACAACAACCTATGAAGAAATACGACCTTTTAGACCTGGGTGCCAAGCTGCTCGGTCTCTACTTTGCCTTATTGGCTTTGCAACAATTAGTAGGATTTATTGGTACCATCTTTTATTTCAGTCGTGATGGATCGCTTTATATTACC
>JBCBSS010000037.1:0-53818 GCA_039819065.1 Bacteroidota bacterium | reverse complement strand
TTAAGAAGCCGATCAATACACCTACAAAGATCAACCCTGCAAACAATATCAATATTTTTTCTGGCTCTTGAAGTTCCTGAAGGCCTTCGATCCAGTTATTCAGGAATGATATCAAACCTATTAATAGTAAAATAGCAAATACACCGCCCATAAAACCATAAAGGCTTGCCCTCATTAAAAAGGGTTTTTGGATAAAGCCATTTTTAGCACCTACCAGTTGCATACTTCTTATCAGGAACCGTTGAGAGAAGAGGGCCAGCTTAATCGTATTGTTTATTAAGATGACCACTGCCAAAATTAAGATTACGGCGAAAGCTAACAGAAAGATGCTGATGTTCAACGTATTCTTGTTGATTGATTCAATGAATTTTTCCAGGTATTCTACTTCAAAAACACCATTTATCTTTTCAATATCCGCTTTTATTTCACTTAAGCTGGTGTTATCATAGTATTCGGATTTTATCTTCAGCACGAAGGCGTCTTTCAAGGGATTCTCACCTAAAAAATCCAAAAAATCTTCTCCTGTAGCATCAATCAACTCCTTTGCCGCTTCGTCCTTTGAAATGAACCGTATCTGGATCTCTTCCCCTTTTTTTTGAGTGTAATCTTTAGAAGAAAGTGTCTTTTGGATTTGAATCCGCTGATTCTGGGTGATGTCTTTTTGTAGGTATATCTGTATCTCTACGTTTTCCTTGATAACAGTGGTCAATTTGGTGGTGTGTATTAATAACAGACCAAATAGACCTATTACAGCTAAGGCTAGTGTGATGCTAAAAACGACGCTAACAGATGGGTAGCTACCGAGCCGTTTTTTCTTTCTTACTTGATTAGATTTTTCCACATTCTAAAGAACCAGCTCAAATTTAAACATTAACATCTATTATTTATGCCTATTTCGATTTGATTAATAAGAAGGTAAGCAGTAGGGTAGGAGGAATTGAAACGGCTAATGTCGATTAGCGCGTTGAATTGAGCTCAGAAGGTCAGGTGGAATAGTGGGATTCAAAAGAGAAAAGCCACTGCGTGAAGGCGGTACACACAGAGGCCTTATCTCAAATTGAGTAGAAAAAGTTAATCTTCAATATCCTTGATCTTCATCAACTGCTGAACAAGGCTTTTATCTTTTATTGCCTGTAACGGCGTAATCTTCACTTGAGTTTGATTTAAAGAATAAAACTGGTCTCTATAATACAAATACAAGGTTTTGTCAGTGCCCGAGTTAAACTCAAGTAACTCATATATACTTTTACTGAAATCCCCGTACAGGACAAGCTTATCTTTTTTAAACTGATAATGAAACGTATATTTCTTATTAGTATTATCTGTTTCAGTTAAAATAGTCGCCTGGCTGAAAGTATTTTTTTCAGAAACTACTTCACCCGGCATAGCTCCCGGGTCTTCGGACTCCTGTGTGTTTTCATTTTCAAAACCACCTAAGCCATTAGGAGCTACTGGTTGTTTTTGTTCAGCCACTTGCACGTCCTCAGTTGAAGTATTCTCATCTACCTCATCTCTTCGTCGAATCTCTTCAGATTCAACGGTAGAAGAAGTTACTGATTTATCTTCTGCATTTTCATTTATGTCATCGGATTTTTCCTGGCTTTCCAATTGCTCGACAGCTGAAGAATTATCTTCTTGATTTGTGGGAGCCTCTGAAGGTTCCGAACTTGTACTTTCGACCAGTTCAGGCTGGCTCTCTTCGTCTTTATTGGTAAAATAGTATATGCTAAAACCAATACCTGTGATCAGTATGGCAATGGCAGCCAGCTTTGTCAAAGACATACCACCTGCAATCGTCAAACCACCACCAACGGGTACACTGTTCAGAAAACTCTTGAGTTCTTGCCTTCGAGCTTCTTTAATGCCCTCAAAAACTTCTTTCTGGAATTCAAATTCTTTCGATAGACTTGGGTCAGCTCCAAGCTGTTGCTCGAAGCTAAGCTTCTCCGCCGCTGTCATTTCGTTCTCTAAATAAGCGTCTATCAAATCCTGATAACTCATATGCTAATTAATCTAAAAAGTCACTTTCGGAATATTGTGCTTTTACCAACTCATCTAGCTTCTTTTTGCACTTGTATTTCTTGGTTTTCGCAGTATTAGTATTAGCAAATCCGAGCTTTTCCGCAATATCTTGCATAGAAAGGCCGTCAAAATAATAATACATTAAAACCCTTTTACAAGTTTCACCAAGTTGGTTAATACACTGACTTATAATTTTCTCTCGTTCTTTTTTGTCGTTGTCTTGATACTCTGTCGAATCCTTTTCTTCATTTGAAAGTCTCTTCTTCCTATCAAGCTCTTTTCTCCAAAGATTTAGACATATACTATATATGTATGTGCTGATCTTGGAGGTCATGACAAGATTACCACTGGTAGCTTTTTGCCAAAATACTATTAGAGCATCCTGGTATATATCCTTGGCTTCTTGTTCAGTTCCGCTGTTGGAGATGACAAGTTTAGTCATCATCCTGTAGTATTTCTTGTAAAGAAATTCCAGCGCCTTTTCATCACCACAGCAAATCTTATCAAAAATCTCTTTGTCCTTCATGGTGAATTCGGATGTTTATACTACCTTCTCTTCAATGGTAACCAGTAAAAATTATACACGCGAGACGTACGTCAGCTGTCATCGTCCAGTTGATCTTTTAGGGGGTTGAAACCTACCTTGCCCTCTCCCAAACTTGGGTTCTGTAAAAGAACCCCCAATAGCCTCTGACGTACAATTTGCCATCTTCCAGCCAAATTTTACACTTATAAATATCCCCTTCATCAGGTTTCAAAATTTTACCTCCAGAGTAACTACTACCATCCTTCTTCATGTCTTTCATGATCTCCATGCCAATGATTTTTTTCCCTTTGCGGGGATCATCATTAGGGCATTTATCGCAGACCGGATCAGGATCTTCATTAGCGTTTCTAAATAGCTTTACTATCTTACCGTATACTTTGCCGTTGCGTTGATAGATTTCAACAATGGATTTAGCCTCATTAGTCTCATCGTCAATGGTTTTCCACTTGCCAAAAACTGTCTCCTGAGCGATCAAAGACGACGTCATTAAAGATAAAAAGAAAAGGATAGAAAGAGTTTTAAAATTCATAACGATCTGTTTTATCGAATTCCGAATTTACACTTTTAAAAACAAAAAAAGCCCCTCTAAGAGGAGCTTATGTTGATTACAAGTATCGAGTTTTATTTTATTTCCTTAATGATTGGTTCAACCACCTCTGCCTTAATCTCCTTAACTACATCATTGTCGGTTTTGGCATGGTGATCTGATTTTTTAACGGCGATGTGTGGTGCAATGATCAAAGCCACAATTGAAGTAAGCTTGATCAAAATGTTCATTGAAGGACCTGAAGTGTCCTTGAATGGGTCACCTACTGTATCACCTGTTACGGAAGCTTTGTGTGGCCCTGACCCCTTGTATTCCATTTTGCCATCTATTTCAACCCCTTTTTCAAAGGATTTTTTGGCATTATCCCAAGCACCTCCAGCGTTGTTTTGAAACATTCCCATTAGTACTCCAGAAACGGTAATACCTGCCAAAAGACCTCCTAAGATCTCGGCTGAAGATGTATCCTCAAAAACACCCTGAAAACCAAAACCAACTGCAGCAGGTACGATCAGTGCAATAGCACCAGGAAGAAGCATTTCTCTGATAGAAGCTTTGGTGGATATGTCCACACACTTTTCGTATTCAGGCTTGGCTTTATATTCCATGATACCTGGTATTTCCTTGAATTGTCTTCTTACCTCATTTACCATGTCCATGGCTGCTCTACCTACAGCTGCTATGGCCAGGGATGAGAAAATAAACGGTATCATACCGCCAACAAAAAGAGCGGCTAGTACAGGCGCTTTATATATATCAATTCTATCAATTCCTGCTATACCTACGAAGGCTGCGAATAGTGCCAAGGCAGTCAAGGCAGCGGAAGCAATCGCGAAACCTTTACCAGTCGCTGCTGTGGTATTTCCTACTGCATCTAGGTTGTCAGTTCTGTCGCGCACTTCTTCAGGTAGACCAGTCATTTCTGCAATACCACCGGCGTTATCTGCGATAGGACCGAATGCATCAATCGCTAATTGCATGGCGGTAGTAGCCATCATACCTGCTGCGGCGATTGCCACTCCATATAAACCAGCGAAAGAATGGGAAACTACGATTCCAGCGGCCAATACTAAAATGGGTAATACAGTAGACTCCATTCCCATAGAAAGTCCACCGATGATATTGGTGGCATCTCCAGTTGAAGATTGCTTTACAATGTTCTTGACAGGCCTCTTGCCCATAGCGGTATAGTATTCAGTAATGATACTCATAAGAGCACCTACAATTAAACCAGTAAAGATTGCCCAGAACACATTGATAGAGGTGAATTCAAATCCTCTTATCGAAAGGTTTTCAGGAAGCATCCAATCTACAAGGAAGTAAGAGGCTATTACGGTCAATATGATGGAAGACCAGTTACCAATGTTCAACGCTCTTTGAACACTGTCGTTTTCATTCTTGACACGCACGAATAATGTGCCTATGGCAGAGAAAACTAATCCCAAACCTGCAATTAGCATGGGTAGAAGTATTGGGGCTATACCACCAAATTCATCATTTGAAGCTATTTCTCGTCCTAAAACCATAGTAGCCAATATAGTAGCTACATAAGAACCAAAAAGATCAGCTCCCATTCCTGCTACGTCACCTACATTATCACCTACGTTATCTGCGATAGTTGCTGGGTTTCTAGGATCATCTTCTGGAATACCAGCTTCAACTTTACCTACTAAATCTGCTCCAACGTCAGCTGCTTTAGTATAAATACCACCGCCCACTCTAGCGAACAATGCAATAGATTCTGCCCCTAAAGAGAACCCAGCCAATACTTCCAATGCTCTTTCCATTTCAAGACCGTTGACATTGCCTTGAGTGCTTAGTACATACATATTGTAGAAAACAATGAAAAGGCTTCCAATACCGAGAACGGCGAGACCAGCTACTCCAAGACCCATTACTGTTCCTCCTGAAAAAGATACGCTTAATGCTTTAGATAAGCTTGTTCTGGCTGCTTGTGTGGTCCTTACATTGGCTTTGGTGGCGATGTTCATGCCGATCCATCCGGCCAATGCAGAAAGTACTGCTCCAATAACGAAGGATATGGCGATGACCCAACTTGAGGTTTCAACCATTTCACCTGAATAGGCTAATAACAATCCGGCAATAATTACAAAGTAGGTGAGAACCTTCCATTCTGCCCTAAGGAAGGCCATAGCGCCTTTGGAGATGTGACCGGCAAGCTCTGCCATTTTATCGTCACCGGCATCTTGTTTAGATACCCAAATTGACTTGACGATCATAATGACCAAGCCGACTACCCCTAGGGCTGGAATGACGTAAATAATACTATCCATACTGACTTAAATTATTCTTTAGTTTCTCGTAATAAATGAAAACCACACTTACCAAGTGTGGTTTCTAAAAAGCTTCGGCAAAGATAGAATAACGTGTACTATTTTAAAATAAAAAAGAAGAAACTAGATATGGTGAGGTTTTGCGTCCGAATTAGCCTAAAAAAGTGCTTTTCAGGCATGACCAAAGGTTTCTTTTCTTGTCATTATCAAGTCCTATTTCATGCAAAGGATCGCATAAGATCATTTTTTTATCTTGTTCAAGCACCATATCGTACATTTTATCCGGCGCCGGAAAGATTTCCTCATTTTTGACACCAAAAGAAATGACATATTGCCAGTTCAATGTATGCATTTGCTCAACATCCGTAGCTGCCATATTGACCACGGCCACATCGGCAAGGGTAAGCTGAACAGCAGCTAATATTTTGACAAGTAAGGTTTCTTGGTCGGCATGCAAGAATTCGTAGCTCTCATATTCTACCAGTATCAAAATTGATTTCTGGTTTTCACCTTTATACTTAAGTGCTATTGACTTTTCTTCTGGTTCTTCAACCAGTTCTTGGGGTTCTTCTTCCTCTTGAGAAGTATATTCGGTTGCGCTAGGGGTAGTTTCACCTTTTATCAAATACAACTCTTCATTGATGAAAAGGGGTAATAAAGCCTGATCCTCTGTCATTTCTCCTTGTCGTCTTCAATGTTGAATATTGATTTAAGTTCTGTGGCATCTTCAGGTTTCATTCTTTTTGCGAGAACAAGCCTAAGTTGTCTCCTTCTTAGCGCACCAGCATAGAGCTCTTTTTCTTCATCTGTCTCTGGCACGGCTTCTGGCACATCAATAGGCCTACCCGTCTGATCTACTGCCACAAAAGTAAAGAAGGCGCTATTGCTCATGAATTTCTTACTACTCGGTATATCTTCTCCCTGTACTTTTATATATACCTCCATGGAAGAATTAAATGACCGTGTGACCTGAGCGTATAACGTCACCACATTGCCGAGTTGTATAGAATTAGAAAATGAGACATTATCTACGGAAGCAGTTACAACGATTCTATTAGAATGCTTTTGGGCAGCAATGGCAGAAACGATATCCATCCAATGCATCAATCTACCTCCCATTAAGTTATTCAAGGTATTAGTATCATTAGGTAATACCAATTCGGTCATAGTGACACAAGACTCTTTAACTAATTTCTTTTTCTTTGACATTTGGTAAGTTGATTGTGGGTTTATCTTTGCTGACCCCAGCCCTCTTCGCCCAACAAAGGCACAAAGCTAAAATAATCGAATTCTTCTTTTATTAACCTATTGCCTCGCTCTTTTGTTAAGAGGATCATTTTCTGCTTTTTCCCATCACCAACCGGTATGATCATCTTACCACCAACCTTCAGTTGGGTGACTAAACTGGGGGGTATTGATGGCGCCCCTGCGGTCACTATAATTCTGTCGAATGGTGCAAAGGCCGGGAGTCCCTTGGTGCCATCTCCGTGGAAAAAACGAGGTTTATATCCCATAGAGGGTAAAAAGCGCTTCACTTTATCATGGAGCTTCTTGTTATACTCAATAGTATATACCTTGACGCCAAGTTCTAGTAGCACACAAGCCTGATAACCTGACCCGGTTCCGATTTCTAAAACTTTGTCATTTGGTGATACGTGCAGTTTTTCTGATTGAAAGGCTACCGTGTAAGGTTGTGAAATCGTCTGTTTTTCTCCGATAGGGAAGGCCTTGTCCTGATAGGCATGTTCTAAGAATGCCTTATCGAAAAAATAATGGCGAGGTACTTTACCAATTGCTTCAAGTACCTTTTGATCAGATATACCCTTTGTTCTAAGGGTTTTAACAAGGGCTTTTCGCATACCCTTATGCCTGTAACTATCCTCCAACATCAGCGTCACTGCTTAAACAAAGCAACTAAGGTAGTTAAAAAAGTGTCGTTAACACTGCTCACATGCTTCACAAATGATCTGTTATTAAATTCTTCAGGGAAAAGTAAAAGCCAACTTTTTCAATATCTCATATCGGACTCTATCAGGCTATTTTTCTCATGGCACATTGCTAATTGAGGGTAGGATGGAAGTACACTTTACTGTCGTATTTGGTAAAAGATTAAACAAAATGTGACAGTAATTCGAAGAACGAGGAAATATTACTGATCAAATAAAAGTATAAGGTTCCCTCTAATACTACTTATGATCAATTTATGGTCAGATACTGCCCCTATACAGGTCTACTTAGTTAATAATAACATCGGTCTTAGGCTCTCTAAATCTGAAGGGTCACTTAACTCAACTCAAAACTTACACAAAAGCCAGTAGTGCAGATGTATTCCAATGAAGTCGTTCTGTAACAATGGTATAAACCTTATGTTCCCACTATGCTAGCGTACAGTTTTTTTAGCCTAGAAGCAGGCTTCGCTATGTGAAGCCCAATTTTTTAGCTACGTATTCAAACCCATGAAACATGAAAACCTTAAACAATATGCGTGAATGGCGATTCAGAGATTTAGGAGTGAACAGAAAGGTGGGGATTTTTTTTCTGCTGTTCACTATTAACGCATTTTTCAATTATTTACTGGTCAAACACTTTCGAAGTCAACAAACCTCTGACAGTTTTGTGATCGATACGTCTGGTAGAAATAGATCACTTTCCCAGCAAATTGCTTTCTATTCGGAGATGGTCAGCAAAGGGAATAACCAGGTAAAATCTGAGCTTAAGAAGGTAATCGATTTGCATGACCAATCCTTGGCTATTATTAAAGAGGGTGGATTGGTGCCAGGTCTGAGCACAGAACGGTCTGTCCCGCCAACCAGTGAACGAGTGCTTCCTACTTTGATTCTTGCGGAGGAGCTTTGGCAAGATTACAAACAACAAGCTGAAGTCATTCTAATGGAGCCGCCCTTTATCGATTCGACGTATACTGCCATCGTACTTGCTAGTGACAGTAGTGCTGTGGAAAAAGAGATTACTACTCAAATAAGCAACCCAAAAATGCTTAGTGCGATCCAATTTATCGAGAATAATGCTGCATCCATGATGAGTAGGAACAATAGGCTGGTAAAGATGTATGTGAAGGAAAGTAGGGATGGGCAGGAAACGTTAGGCAATATATTACTGGTGTTGCTTCTGGTAAACCTACTAATCATTTCCTCGGGCTATCTCATACTCAATAAGTATGTGACAAAACCCCTAAAACAAGTTTCTAATGTTTCCGAGCAATTGGCTGTAGGTGATTTGAACCACCGAGTTGACCACGTGGCTCACGATGAGGTGGGTATGATAGGAAATGCCATAAATCAATTATCTGATAACCTACGTTTGAAATCGGATTTTGCTGAAGAGGTTGGTACAGGCAACTATGACGTACAGTATGAGCCTTTGAGTGAACAAGATAAACTGGGACAATCATTGATCAATATGAGGCTTAATTTGAGTAAGTCTTTTGAAGAAGGAAAGAAGCGATCTTGGGTGAACGAAGGTATAGCCAAATTCTCTGACCTTTTGTACAATGGAGGGGACAATATCAATGAGCTATCTTCTCAGGTGATTGGAGGTTTGATAAGCTACATGAAAGTGAATCAAGGAGCAATGTTTGTACTTGGTGACTCGGAAGATCAGCCATATTTGGAGTTAGCTTCATGTCACGCTTGGGGTAGAAAGAAATATGTTGATAGGAAAATACCTCTGGGAGAGGGGTTGATTGGACAGGCATGGCGAGAAGAAGAAACTGTATTTCTAACTGATGTACCAGAAGACTATATCACCATCACCTCAGGTTTAGGCCAAGCAAACCCAAGAAGTATATTAATTGTACCGATTAAGTCTCATTCGGAAGTATTGGGTGTAATAGAACTGGCTTCTTTTGAGATACTTGAAGCATACCAAATCGGCTTTGTTGAGAAGCTAGCTGAGAATATTGCGGCTACATTTTCGAGGGTACGAATCAATGAAAGAACTAACGAACTATTGGAGCAATCTCAGGCACAATCTGAAATGTTACGTTCACAAGAGGAAGAGATGCGTCAGAATCTTGAGGAATTAACAGCCACTCAGGAAGAGATGGATAGGAGGAAATCAAGGGTAGAGGGCACATTGAACGCACTTGATGTTTCTTTATCAACTGTAGAATTTGAGCCTGATGGAAAAATCATGAATGCCAATGATAATTTCTTAAGACTATTGGGGTATGAGAGAGAAGACATTTTAGGGCAACACCATGACATATTCTTGCCTCATGAAGATCGACAGTCTAATACGCATGTTAATTTGTGGAGTAAATTGAAGCAAGGTCAAACAGCTGAGGGCGAGTTTGTCAGGTTAACTAAATCGGGAAGTAAGATTTGGATTAAAGGGAATTATTCGCCGGTATTGAAGGATGGCGAACTGGTTAAGATAGTAAAAGTAGCATATGACGTTACTGAAGCGGTGGAGGAGAGAAAACAGTTGCAAGATGAAATCTCTATACTATCAGCTGAATTTGAATTGCTTAAGGAATCGGTTAAGCCACAGGTGGTGGTTAATCAGAATGAGTAATTACTCTGGGCCAAGTGACTTAAAACGAAAAAAGGCTGTTTCTTATGAAACAGCCTTTATATTTTATGTTTTGCTATCTTCTATCCTAATTGGAAAGTGATAGGTAAAATAATTCTTTGCTTAACAGGTCGACCGCGTTGCTTACCAGGCTTCCATTTGGGTGCAGATTTAATTACTCTTTCAGCCTCTTCATCACAACCAGCACCAATACCTTTCACTGCTTTCACGTCAGTAACAGTTCCATCTTTATCAATTACAAACTGAACGAAAACTCTACCTTCGATACCCATTCTTCTCGCTTGAGAAGGATACTTTAACTTTTTCTGCACGAACTGATAGAAGGCTTGCATACCGCCTTTAGGTGTAGCTGATTCCTCAACAATGGTAAAAATCTCGTCGGCAACTTCCTCTTCTGGAGCTTCTTCGAAAACTATCTCTTCAATTACAGTTTCTTCTGTAATCTCAACGTCCAAGTCAACCTCAATTTCTTCTTCGATTTCTTCTTCATCTGGAACTTCGATGATTTCAGGCTGCTGGATTTTTGGTGGAGGTGGTGGAGGTATCTCTGTAGGAGGTATCTCTAACAAATCTTCAAAGTCTTCATTGTATGCTCCTGAATCCACAAAGCCTCCGCCATCGTCTTGTCCAACTGTGAAGGCTGTGATGACAATTAGGAGACTCACAACAAGACCCAAATTAAAGAACATGCCTGTTCTAATATTGAGGTCTGCTTTTTGAGTTTTTTTGAGTTCCATGTACTTATTGCGTTTTTACTTTAGACTAGATTTTGCCTTAAAATCAAATATACAAAGACTATTTTGCTTTGTTAACTAAAAGTTTAATTTTCTTCTGAAGGTAGAACATTGCAATGCCAACTATGGTTCCAAGCAGATCGGCCAAAAGGTCATTAAAATCCGGACTTCTTGAAGGTATGTAATACTGGGCGACCTCAGTAATAATACCGAATAAGGCTGAGCAAAGAATACAAATCAGCAGTGCATGAGTACTGATGAAAATGGATTTGTGCTGCTTTTTAAAACCCGACAGTATCAGGAAAGAAAAAATAGCAAACAAACCAGCGTGTACTACCTTATCAGCTTGATCGAAGTCCCAATACCAGGCCGCGTCCGGGTCGTACTCGAAGGGCATGGTTGTCAGAAAAAGAATTACTCCTCCCCAAACAATCGCACCTATGAGGTAGATATTGGGCAAAACCTTTTGCTTATTAGCCTACTAATTCTCCGTACTGCTCCGCTGAGAGCAGTTGATCTACCTCACTGGTATCTGAAATAGTTATTTTGATCATCCACCCTTTTTCATAAGGATCTTCATTGACGATCTCAGGATTTGCTTCCAACTCCGTATTTACCTCTTCTACAGTACCTGATAGAGGCATGAAAAGGTCAGAGACGGTTTTTACAGCTTCTACGGTTCCGAAGACTTCACCGTGAGCTACTTCCTCACCTTCCGTTTCAATTTCCACGTAAACGATATCTCCTAATTCACCTTGTGCGAAGTCAGTAATGCCGACAGTAGCGGTGTTACCATCGACCTTTATCCACTCGTGATCTTTGGTGTATTTCAGTGATTCTGGTATGTTCATAGACATTAAATATTTAGCATTCAAAAATACATTGTTTTTCGAAATGCTGAAATATTATTGAGACAAACTGAACCGGACTTGAATACCTCCGGCAGTAGTGGATCGACGGAACGAACTGGATATGCGTGGCTCGTTAATAGTACGTTCGAAATAGAACTGCATATTCAGTTTTTCATTGACGGCATAGTTAACCTGAGGCCTGAATCTGAAGTTGAGATCTCCATTGGTAATGGTGTTGATCTCTTTAATCTTTCTTTGAACGGTTCGCGTATCTCGAACAGTAAAAGTCATTCTGAAATTCAGATCATTCTTGAGTACAATGGTGCGTCCCCTGCTCTTGAATGGAAGCTTCATGTCGGACTTGGTAAAGCCTAACTCAAAGGCAACGTCATTACTTCTAAGTTCAGTGATCTGAGAATTAGAAAGGTTTAAGGCCAGATCCCTTTTTCTCTTATAGTCCAACCTGATGTTCATCCTGCTTTTGGTACGCATATTAATCCCTATAAGTGGAGAAAACTGCTCCGAAATAGTGACCTGGCTGATTACGAATAACGGTATCTGTGAAGTACCGTCATCATTGGGCACAGAAGCAAACTGACCATCGTTATAATCTTCGACATTGAAGCTCGTGGTCAGGTCTAAACTATCATAGCGCAAAGAACTGGTGTAATTATTTACGGTATAATTGGATTGATAGCCATGCGTGATATTGACCGAAGCAAATATTTCTTTTAGCGCAGGTATTTTTCCCAGACCCGCGTAGTCGACACGCCAATTCGGAATCGGGTTTCGCGGAAAAGGACTTAGGTTGACCTCTGAGGGATCTTGACCTGTGTAAGCGGCAATAAACGCTGGTATGAGCACATCCTGGGATGAGGTATCATACTCGTTACCGGTAAGAGAAGTTAGTCTTCTCCTGATTACATCACGGTGGCTTTCAAAATCGGTGAAGGCCGGATTGTTATTTTGTTCGTCATCCGACAAGAAAGCGGTACTGATGGTCAAGAAAGATACGGCATAGCTTCCACCCCTACTTGGGTTTAATGAACGGAACTCAGAAATATCATCATCAAATCGGAATATTTCCTGATAAGAGGTGTTCTCTGTTTTCTTAGCATCCAATTGTACTTTAAAGTCTTTGAATGGTTCCAGGCTGGCTCGTATGGATAGGTCGACAGTTTGTGTTTGAGTAAAAGGAGTGGTTAAAGCGGGTACCCGCCTGAGCCAATCGTTTTCAGCCGCCCTATTTCTGATATCCGGATTCTGGCTACCCAATATAAAAGACGCACCCGGCGCTGCGAACTCATCATCCATACCAAAGAAACGTGGGGTAGGAGTGAACCCTGGTAATAGCGTTCCTTCCGTGACATTGTAAGTCGCATTGATCGACCTTACCGACATCAAGAATCTCAATATACCTTTCAAGGCTTTATTCTCATTTGTATTGGTCTGTGTCGTATCTGGCTTATTTCGCGGGTTACGGCTCGATCTACCTCTTCTCGGTGGTGAATTGATGTCCTTTAGTATCTTGACTTTATTATAGAGTTTTACTAAGTCGATCTTACCAGTGGCCCCTCTGGTTCTGTTATTCTGGATGATGTTACCAAAATTCAAACTATCAGGAAGTAGAACCACATTACCAGCAGTGTCTGGCTCATCCCGAGGGCCGGCAGTCCAGGTGAAACCAGCTCCATAGCGGTAATCAGCGTTAAGCCAGTCAGTAACGGGTAGTTTATCCAATGGTAGCCGGTACGTGGCGGTAATGTTTTGGTCGAAGTTTCTCATACGGCCAAAATCCCTGATGTTTTCCCAAATGATTTGACGTTCTTCCCTGGTATCTATGTCTCCATCCGGCTCATCTACGGTAGCGTTGGCTCGCGCACTATAATCAAGAGTCAGGCTTTTGGTCAGCCCCCAACGGACATTATAGGTGCGGTTGAAATTGAAGAATTTCTCAAAGTTAGCAGTCGGTTGGGGCTCAAGGAACTCATCCCTGAATCGCGTTCTGGTGAATTGACGGTCTAAGTCAAATCTTACCGAGATATTACTCGGTAGCGGGTTAAAGTTGAGATCCTTAATCAGTTTTAAGTACGGAGACTTAAAGGCGTTGGACTTGGCAAAAGGCTCCCATGGCTGATTATTAGGACTATAATTATAGGCGACTCCACCTCGGTAACTTTGTCTTAAGAAGTCAGCAATGTCCACATTGGATCTCCTGGTTTCACTATAGGCATATGTAAATGACAGATTTTCGAAGTCATAAATATGTCTTTTTGCATCAGGATTGACCTTTTCTTTTCTAACGTTGGTGAAATTGATACTTCGCCTAACCGTTTGATCACGTACGGTATTACGATATTCATTTTGCTCCTCTATAGACCCGAATGATAATAAAGAAGCTTCCAGCGGTATATCAGGGTCTCTCGGATCGAAGAATGGCGTTATGTTGGTCTTTTCATAACTGACAAACATTGGGATTTTCAGGCCTAACTTTTCTGGTAGTAGCTTATCTAAACTGATGTTGGCTGAAATATCATATGAGGTAGTTTCTTCTCGCGTGCGCTCAGCAATTCTGGATTGAATGCCACCAAAACCGAAAGTAGTGTGCCTGGTACTGGCTGTAACGTTAGCAAAATCGGCTAGCTTGGTGTTTAAGGTAGCATTTGCCGCCCAACCTTGATCCTGGTTAAAATCAGTTACCCTAAGCTCGTTGGCCCATAGACAAACATCTTGCGGCATGCCATCTTCGCTGATTGGGTTTCTAATACCTATCATCATGGTGCGAACCGCACTCATATCAGGTCTACCCACTATTCTAATAAGATGCCTACCCACTTGCTTAGGCCCGGCAGCAGGGAAAGGCTGGTCTAGAGGGGCATTATTTCTATTACGCTCGGATTTTAACGCATACAGTTCGTTTACATCTATGTCAATTTCGTTTTCCTGCGGCCACACAATCTCTGGATCAGCAATGTCTAATGGTGATATAGTGAGTGGTACCTCTATCTCATAGTAGTTCTGATCGAAGTCTGTTCCTAATCTAAGGAATGCAGTAAGCTCACCATCGCCAGCAGTACTATTGGCATGCAAGAACATTTTGACCCTACCGTAATTGATAAGATCCAAGCCCACATTTTTGAATATAGCTCGAGCATCTCCATCTTCCAGATCATCCACACAAAGCTGAATGGACTGCTCGTTGAGTCTTCTTTCTACTGTAGAAGTATTATCTCGATCTCTTCTAAAGCCCGGAGGCAGTACATAGGGCGATTGGGTTTCATTACCCTGACCGTTTTCTTCAATGTTGACGGCTGATACAATGAAGTTGCTGATATCCGGCTCTATAGGCTCGCCGAAACGCGCTTCTTCCAAATTTCCGGTAAACCTTCTCCATTGACTACCTACTAACCTGAAGTTGGCCATACGTAGAACGACTGGTTCAGAGAAACCTGTCATGTAAGTTCTAACATATCGGATCGATTTGAAGCCGTTAATATTACCAACCCGTCCGGTGAATTGCCTGATAGGAATTCTAAATAAATACCAGTTTACCTCGTCCATTCCGTTGTTGGTAGTGTTAACGATTCTATCTACCACGAATGGACTATTTACACCTAATGTTCTTGGATCAAGTGATATCTGATATTCATAATACTCTTCTAATTCGCTCAAGGTGTTGTCCACGTTGAGATCTTCATTATCGGGAAGCGTTGAGCCCGATGCCACGAAACCGGTTGTGTTAGCGGCAGGAGAGTTATTCTCCAGGTTATTGAAGTCTTTATATCGTACTACTATAGAACTTTCATCAGTGAGTGATTCATCCAAGAAATATTGAAAGTCATCAGCGGCAGGGTCGTCACTGATTCTATTAATGGCTTCAGGGTCAAGATTGTTATCCCTTATCTTATCTAAGAAAGACTCCTGAAATAGTATCTTTTCTGTTTCTGTACTAATACCATCTAATCCTACATCCTGATTTTGTCTGGCTCCCTCAGAATTGTCAAAGGCATTGGTCAAGAATTGTTGTGTTGTCACAACACCCCAACTGTTGGAAGTCACACCCCCGGTCGTTTGCTGATCTCTGGGTAATCCGTTTTCAAAAGCGTGTCGACCGTCTCTAATGACATCCTCTGAAACGCTTCCTAGATTGAAAATCAATTGACCTCCAGTGGTATTGGCACTTGGTGCATTGACACCATCGCTAATCAGTCCATCAGGGTCATCAATTCTACCATTGGTAGAATTGATGAACGGATCCATCAACCAAAATTCGATGTATTCAATATTCGCTTTATCGAAGTCTACTTCGCTTCTAATCGCATTGGTTATACCACCCCAGTTCGACCTTGGGTTTTTCAAAGTACCGTCAGGGTTGAGATCATCATTGTAATTATACTGGCCTCTTTCTTCAGGGAAATAGGCCATGTCAAATATGGGCAGGTTGGTATTGATCTGTGCCCTGTCCTGGTTGGTGAATATTTCTTGGGGTATGATACCACGCTCGTAGTGGTTGGTGATGTCGTCAGGGACACTGGAAGGCCTGCCAAAAGTACCTCCTGTACCTCTTCTGTAGAAAAGGTTGTCTACCGTGTACCAGGCTAATTTAGCTCGCTTGAATCCGTTTCTGATATCATCGATGCTTCCATTGCTTAGGTCAAAACGGTCGTCGGATGTTTCAGGGGTAGCGGCAAGTCTCCAACTATTGGGATTACCGAGGTTGAATGGCGTTACTGTGTTTTCAAAGTCATCGATGTATGAGGTGCCCTCACCATCGACGATATTCGATGTACCTGGTACTAAACGAGCATATTCTGCACTGAAAGTAACATTGGATGGCTCTTTTGTTTGGAAAACGGGTAAGGCATCCAGCATTTTGGTCAGAAGCCTTGACTCCTTGTTCAGGTTAACATCAAATCCATACTTTGTATTTCTGGTAGGCTCGTTACCGATGCTGATACGTGATATGAGCGGCCTTTCATTCAGGTGTAATAAGGTAGCTCCGAAATTGATATCGTCGCTCAGTCTATAATCCAGCCTGGTTCCAAGTAGCGTCCGGGTTTGAAAATTGAACAAGTCGGCCTTCTCGTAGCTTATGTTAATGTTCTTACCCGAGTTAAGTACCCCTTCGTTAATAATAGTTACCCGTCCAAAGTTATAGTCCACCTGATAATCTACACCTTCGGTAAGTGGTGCGCCACCGGCAGAAACTCGTACCGAACCTTCGGCAATGTTGAACCCGGGTAGAACGATCTCACTTGAGGAACCGGATTGTACACTACCCACCAGGAAGTATTTATTTCGATTGGCATCAAGCTCTGCTTCTGCTCTGGTGGTTCTATAGAGTGTATCAAATACAAATCGCTCAATTAAACTGGTACGTGTCGGTTCCGGGTCATTGGCGAATTCAGCCCTGAGTGGATCATCAAATGGCTCCAGAAAAGGGAATATGATCAATCCGGCTTGCGAATTCACCGTTACTCCTTCTACGTAGTCAAAGTTACCATCTCTTTGGGGATCTCCATTGGGGTTAAGTCTATCCAAACCCAGAATTTCAATTAATTGCCTGGTTCGGGCTGTAGCACCTTCTTGCAGCTGAGGGTTATCAATTCCAGTTCTATCGTCTCGGTAAATTACCCTGAGTTGGAAACCTTCCCTGGAAAGCTGGCTGGCATTCAGCGAATAAATGTTCTTCATCATCAGGTCCCATGAAGGTATGATACCTCCATTTGCATCCCTGATGTTAATACTCCTGGGTCTCAGTAACTTGAGGAATATCACTTCATCTTCACCACGTGTTGCGTAATCTTCGGTCAATTCACCTACACGATGCACCTGGCCATTGAAGGTATATTCGTAGGCTACAGCTAACGCTTCGTCATTCTGTAGTTTTCTGAATAGCGAAATGTAACCCAATTGGGTGTTAATGGTATACTCGTTAGGTGCCAGCTTTCTAGCACCATTGATCCTTTCAAATCCAGTACCATTTTGGAAATTATAAGGAGCGAGCGTGCTTAACGTTTCGTTGATCGTATTGGCGTCTCGAGGTAAATTGCCCAGAATACCGCCGAGATCATTAGCATTGTTATCATTAGCGCCATCCGGGAATGGAGTGGCTAATCGAAGCTCTTCGTTAAATATGCGGCTAGGTTCACCAAGATCCATGAAGCCGACCACATTTCTCAGCGTTTCTGTGTCATTGTTACGGTTAACTACGTACACTTCAACCCTGGTAATATTAACCCCGGAGAGTACTTGTGGAATTCCTGCCAGCCATCTTTCATAATTATCCCGGAAGAAGTGGCCTAGAAAGAAGTGCCGGTTTTCATCGTAATTGGATGCTATGATTTCAAATTGACGGCCTTGCGCACCACCACCTTCTATCTGAATGGATTCGGATTTACCCCTTTGTGTCGAGGCTACACTGGTGACATAAAGCTTACCAAATTGCATTTGGGCTTTGATCCCGAAGAGGTTCTGAGCGCCAGTAATGAGGCTGTTGTTAAGCGGAAGGCTAACGTTACCTATTTCTAACTTCTTCAGTATATCTTCTTCAAAACCAGTGTATTCTACTTTCAGGTTATTTTCAAAATCGAAGGAGTTATTATTGTCGAAATTCGCAGTAACGGCCAGTTTCTCACCGATCTTTCCGACGATATTCATATTGATCTGTTGATCAAACTCAAACCCTCCGTTTCGTTGCTGTCTGATAGGAATAGCCGGGTTGTCTAGTCTTTGCCATCTACCTCCAAAATCTAGGGTTACAAATCCTCTCGGAATGATTTCAACCTCACTACCTCCAAATATTCTATCCAATACCGGGCTGACATATATTTTAGGAATGAGGTTTCTACCGCTAACTGCACTCTCTCCATCTAAACCGGCAGACCTGGTTTTCCAGTAATCTTTTAATAACCGCCTTCTCTGGAAGTTCTCAAACTCATCAAAAGACATGGTCGTGGTAGGACGGTAATTGACATCACCAATTTTTTCATAAATGGTGTAATTCAAACCCGTGTCTATTTCCACGTCTAGCTTAAGACTGGAGGGTTCCTTAATAAAAAGAGGAGAAGAAGTTATGTTATTTGAGAACGGATCACCGAACCTATCCCTTGGATTAAACGTAGGTTTTCTAGAGGGTTGGTAAACACGGTTCTTGAGAGAATCTTGTTTTACGGAGTCAGTTTTAGTGGTATCCCTCTGCGCTGTACTTTGCTGAAAATCAAAAAGGTATGCTTTTCGGCTATAAGATTTGGCGCTGTTGATCCAAATAACTGACAATAAAATGAATATAAGAAGAGATCCCGGCGATCTTCTTAGCCAATTTGAAACCAAAACTGTCGGCTTTTTAAGTGTTTTTAAGTGCTAGTTTAATTAATTCTTCTAAAGAAATATTACCGTTTTCGGATTTTTTTAGAATGAGATCGATACTTTTTTCTGCGGCGGCCTTTGCCACACCCAAAGTTGTCAAAGCGGATAACGCTTCAGTTCTGATTGTATTGTGTGATGGACTTGATATTGCTTGAGCATCTTCAAGTAGTCCATCTTTTTTCATTTTATCTTTCAATTCCAGAATAATTCTCTGAGCTGTTTTTGCTCCGATACCTTTAACCCCTTGTATCACCTTTACCTGCTCATTAACGATAGCGTGCTTAAGTTCAGCCGCAGACAACGACGATTGCACTACAAGGGCTGTGTTCGGGCCAACGCCAGAAATTGAGATTAGGTCAAGAAATACTTTCTTATCGGCTTCACTACTGAAGCCGTATAGGGTATGGGCATCTTCTTTGACGTGAAGATAGGTGTAAAGATGGCAGTTTTCTTGATCTTTTATGCTACCAAACGTATTTAATGAAATATTAACCTGGTAGCCAAGCCCATTTACGTCTATTACGACAAAAGTAGGCTCCTTAATGGCCAACTTGCCTTTAATGTATGCAATCATTGATTAACTATGTGTTGCGTAAGATTGAGCGTCAACGACGGCAATGGCAGCCATATTGACTATTTCCCTTACAGAACTTCCGATTTGTAATATGTGTACTGGCTTTTTCATGCCCAATAGAATTGGACCAATGGCTTCAGCCCCTCCAATTTCCATGACTAATTTATAGGCTATATTTCCTGAGGCAAGATCGGGGAATATCAACGTATTGGCTCCCTTCTCCGCCAATTCACTGAATGGGTACATTTCCTGTTGTATGTCCGTGTTGAGTGCTACGTTCGCTTGTATTTCCCCATCAATGATCATATCAGGATGTTTGGCCTTCACCATGGCAACCGCTCTTTGTACCTTTTCTGGTATCTCTCCTTTCGAAGAACCAAAGTTAGAATAGGATAGGGCAGCTACTCGTGGCTCAATGTCAAAGAATTTGACTCCCCTTGCTGTGAGGGTAATAATATCTACTAAATCCTCACTGGTTGGATTCTCATTGACAGTTGTGTCTGAAAAGAAGAAAGTACCATTCTTGTTGGAAATGATATACATACCGGCGACGCGTTTGACCCCTTCCTCAACACCAATCACTTGTAATGCAGGCCTGATAGTCTGAGGGTAATCTCTGGTAAGCCCGGAAATGAACGCATCCGCTTCTCCCTGCTCTACCATCATGGTGCCGAAGTAATTTCTTTCCATCATTTTCTTGAAGGCATATTCCAGGGTTACTCCCTTTCTTTTGCGCCTCTCGTAGTAGATTTTCGCGTAATGGGCGGACTTTTCTTTTTCCTCTCTGGGGTCGATAATTACACAGTCAGGCAGGTCTAGGTTATGCTCTTCTATCAGGCTTTGGATTACTGTCTTTTTACCTAATAGAATAGGATGGCCGATTTTCTCATCCTGGATAATCTGCGCTGCCTTTAGGATTTTCAAGTTATGTGCTTCCGCGAAAACAATACGCTTAGGATCTTTCTTAGCCCTACTGATCACTCTGGAAACGAGCTTTTGATCGATTCCGATCCTTTTCTGCAAGTCAAAATAGTATTGCCCCCAATCCGTGATGTGTGATTTGGCTACGCCTGATTCCATCGCGGCTTTTGCCACAGCAGGAGAGATGGTAGTAATGAGCCTTGGGTCTAATGGTTTTGGAATTAAATAGTCCTTGCCGAATTGTATGGTTTTCTCGCCGTAGGCTTTTCCTACCATATCAGGAACTGCTTCTTTAGCCAGTTCTGTCAAGGCTTTTACTGCTGCCAGTTTCATCGCCTCATTGATTTCGGTGGCGCGTACATCCAATGCGCCGCGGAATATATAAGGGAACCCCAGTACATTATTTACCTGATTAGGATGGTCAGAGCGCCCTGTCGCCATAATGATGTCCTCTCTTGTGGAAATGGCAACATCATATGCTATTTCAGGGTTTGGATTGGCCAGTGCAAATACAATAGGGTCTTTTGCCATGGTCCTCAAGTCATCCTGAGTGAGTATATCTGCAACCGATAGTCCCAGGAACATATCTGATCCTTTGATCGCTTCTTGTAGCGTATGGACATCTATATCAGTGGCAAAAGCTTTTTTGCTTTCTGAGAGATTTCCCCTGTCTTTTCTAATCACCCCTTTGCTATCACACATGATGATGTTCTCTTTCTTGGCACCGAGGGCGATATATAAGGCCGAACAAGCTACCGCAGCAGCACCGGCACCATTCACGACGATTTTGATCTTGTCGATTTCCTTACCCGTCAATTCTAATGCACTGAGCAAAGCCGCCGCAGAGATGATGGCCGTCCCATGCTGGTCGTCGTGCATCAATGGGATATTCATTTTTTCCTTGAGCTCAGTTTCTATCTTAAAGCTCTCAGGAGCTTTGATATCTTCCAGGTTGATACCACCAAAAGTCGGTTCTAGCGCTTTTACGATTTTGATGAATTCATCGGCATCCTCTTCCCTGATCTCTATATCGAAAACGTCTATGCCTGCAAATTTTTTGAACAGTACACCTTTTCCCTCCATGACTGGTTTTGAAGCTTCTGGGCCGATATTACCAAGGCCAAGCACAGCAGTCCCGTTTGATATCACACCGACAAGGTTGCCCTTAGCCGTGTATTTGTACACCTCATCTACGTTTTCAGCGATCTCGTTACAAGGCTCAGCCACTCCTGGTGAGTAAGCCAATGCCAGATCAAGTTGAGAACTGAGTGCTTTCGAAGGGACTACTTCGATTTTGCCGGGTTGTCCTTGCTGGTGATAGTTGAGTGCATCTTCCTTTCTAATCTTCAGGCGCATTGATTCAAATAGTTTGGGTTGAATGGGCTCTAATTAGCCCATTGAAAAAATAAAAAACAGTCAAAAAATACTTTAGCTATTTTCAGCAGGAAGTGTTTCGCTGGTTTTGAAAGTGCTCAATATCGCCTCAAGTTCTCTCATTGTCTCACGTTGAGGCTTTCCCGGGCTGTAAACAAAGCCCTCAATATAATATACTCTTCTTAAGGCCTCGTCTACCACTACATAGCTAATGAATGGCCCACCCATGGAAAGATTATTGGTCTTCCACAAGCCTTTGGTTCGAACTGCGTACTTACCGTCAAATGTAGTCTCTTTAGAAACAGGTGGTATGATGGTTTCAGTCACTACAAAGGATGCCGGGTTATCTGGATCTTCAAAGAGTTTTATTCTGGCGATAGAATCGCGAAGCTGCATGATGTTTTCAGGCTTGAAAACATCCTGAGTAGTATAATCCTTATAGGTTATGAAAACACTTTTATCGATCTCAGTACCCACCTCACGAGCCCAGATAAAGCGGTCGTCATTGGCAGCAAGTTGATATCCGAAAGGAATGCGAATGGAACATTTATGATCTCTTTCGAGCATATCAGTAATTCCTTTGACTTCCTTGGCTTTGAAGAGGGATTTTTCCAACCTTTTCATTTCCAGAGAGTTAAAGTGGCCAATTAATTTGTCACCATTCTCTTCTATGTTGTTCATGAGCAGCCCATCGTCCTGACCTACCAAATACATCACTTCCTGCCCCTTGGCAAAGACGTCCTTATCAAGGAATAGGTATAAATCAGGGTCTGAAGCTATTCGATCTAGGGTGCGTTGGGTGAAGTAATTCTTCATGATATCAGTACCTTCGGTTTTGCCATCAAGCGATGTCACGAACACAAGGTTCCTGATATTCTTTAGTAGAGAATTTAATTTACGTGGGTCAATATAAGTCACGTCGAAAGTAGTTTCTTCCCTGGGTAATCCCTCTACATAACCCATGAAGACTTTTCGTACTTCTTTCCCCAACGGGCCATTCCACTTGACCGAATCCATCACTATGATCATATCACCTGGTTTCCCTGTGGCAGGTTGTAAAAAGGCTTTGTTGCCGCCACCTGGGCTGCTAGTACATGCTGCCAGAAAAAGACAGCATACAGAAAACATCAATGACAATTTACTTAATGATCTGACCATTTTCGTTCGTTTATTTCGAGAGACGTAAATATAGGGTTTTATCTTATAGTGAATAGGTAGTAATTGTGCTGATAAATCGACTTACTTCGAAAGAGGTAGCTATTTCACTTTCAACACTTGGCCTACCTTAAGATTGTCGGATGTGAGGTTATTCAATTCTTTAATCTTTTCGATAGTTAAACCTTTGAACATTCTGGAAATATCCCAGAGTGTATCACCGGCTTGAACTGTATATATACTTGATGCGGGAAGGTCTTTTGGTATAGGTACAGTAGCTTTTGCTACGGTAGAATTGTTGCGATTGCTAGGTTTATATGCTTTAGGGTTAAGCCAGATATCGAGTTTTTGCCCAACGCGTATCAGATTGCCCCTAAGGTTATTCCATCTTTTGAGATCTGATACCCTAACATTGTATCTCATGGCAATTTTACCCAATACATCGCCACTGCGTACTCGGTAGACGATACGGTTCTTTCCATAAGTGTTACCGGGAGAATTCTTAGCCAGCTTTTCTAGCTTTTCCTTGCCTACTTTTCCAGCGGAGTCAAGTAGAAATGTTCTGTTGTCCCTAAAGTAAGCTACTTTGTCAACGGGTAAGTTTACCGGATACTTTTTAACTCCGGAAGGCACAGCTTTCCGTTTAATGCCAGGGTTGAGCTTTTCTAAATCATCGTTACAAACATTCATCAGATTGCTCAATGTTTCCAAGTGTACATATTGGTTAACCAGTACTGTATCTGATTCTATAGG
Organism: Bacteroidota bacterium; assembly: GCA_039819065.1. GTDB lineage: Bacteria > Bacteroidota > Bacteroidia > Cytophagales > Cyclobacteriaceae > JBCBSS01. The sequence goes on along the minus strand of JBCBSS010000037.1, from coordinate 30,130 downwards.
ATAATCCAAATCGTCAATGAAGATGTTATGCTCTTCGGCATAATTCATGGCATAAACGATGGCCACGTATTGTGGTACATACGACCTGGTTTCTCTAGGTAGGTATTTATAAATTTCCCAGAAAGTCTTTTTATAGCCCGATCTCCTAATGGCCTTTCGTACATTACCAGGGCCAGAATTATAAGCTGCCAGGACTAACTCCCAGTCGCCGAACATGTTATACAACTGAGACATATACCGGCAAGCTGCTTCGGTAGATTTTTCAGGATCCATACGTTCGTCTATATACCAATCCTGGTGCAGCTTGAAGTGCCTTCCAGTGGCAGACATGAACTGCCATAGGCCAACAGCCCTTGCTCTTGATATTGCCTTAGGATTGAGTCCAGACTCAATGATGGACAAATATTTCAACTCGTCTGGTAAGTTGTACTTTTTAAGATACTTCTCGAAGATGGGAAAGTATACATTTTCCCGTTGTAGCATGAGCCGTGTATAATCACGGTTTTTCACTACGAAATAGTTGACGAAGGCGTGTACTCTGTTGTTGTAGTTAAATGGTACAGATTGTTGTAAACAACTCAGCCTGTCTTGAACCTGATCATAGGTGAAGTCATCAACAATGAAATCGTATTCATGTTCAGGGATATAAAAGCCTTGTTCTGTAGAATCAGCCTGGACGTTGAGGGTGTCGGTATTGCCAAAAGAGTCAAATGCTACTGATAAGCAAAGGATAACTGTCAGTATGATGGTGCTTTTGTTTGGCAACTGCTGTTAGTTCAAGCTTATTAAATAATCAGAGAAGGCGAATAGCTCTTTCTCCTTAAAATCATCTGCGATTATTTGTAACCCTATAGGTAAACCCTGGCTATCTTTTCCGTTAGGAATCGATATGGCCGGAGTACCAGAGACTGAGGCCTGAACGGTCAATAGATCTGCCAGGTACATTTGAAGGGGGTCTTGATTAAATTCACCAATCTTAAACGCTGTAGTCGGCGTGGTCGGCATCATTATGAAATCGTATTCCTTCAATATTTCCTTAGTTTGGTCTCTGATCAACCTTCTTACTTTCTGTGCTTTCGTGTAGTAAGCGTCGTAGTAACTGGCGCTTAATACAAATGTACCCAACATTATCCGTCTTTTTACCTCTTCTCCAAAACCCTCACCGCGACTTTTCTTATACATGGACTCAAGGTCCTTGGTGTTGGGGCTTCTGTAGCCATACTTCACACCATCATACCGAGATAGGTTCGAACTGGCTTCAGCCGTGGTCAGAATATAATACGTTGGTAGAATATATTCAAGTAATGGAAATTCCAGTGCATCCACCTGATGCCCAGCTTCTTTCAGTCTATTAAGGCTATTGACAGTGCTGTCCTTAATTTCTGTACTGATCCCCTCACTATCTAACGTCTCCTGTATATAGGCTATTTTGTATGCCTTGTTATCTATATCAGAAAATTCTGAGTAAGCTTCTACCGGATTGGTGGATACGGTGCTGTCAAAGTCATCTGCTCCTGCGATAACCTGTAGTACTAAAGCGTTATCTTCAATATGCTTTGAGAATATGCCGATAGTATCAAAAGAGGAGGCATAAGCTGCCAAACCATATCGAGATATTCTGGAATAGGTTGGTTTCATGCCAATTACCCCGCAGAAAGCAGCGGGCTGTCGTACTGAACCACCTGTGTCTGTTCCCAGCGCTACCCGACACATGTCTGCCTGGACGGCCACGGCTGAGCCACCGGAAGAACCACCCGGTACCCTGTCGGGGGCGTCAGCGTTTTTCACGTGCCCAAAGGCTGAATTCTCATTGGAAGATCCCATAGCGAACTCATCACAGTTGAGTCTGCCTATAATAATGGCATCTTCATCTATCAATCTTTGAACTGCTGTAGCGCTGAATTGCGATTCAAAATCGCCAAGGATTTTACTTGCGCATTGAAGCTGGTGATCTTTATAACAAAGTACGTCTTTCAAGCCGATAACCATGCCAGCCAGTTTTCCAGCTTGGCCCATGGCTATTTTCTCGTCGATTTCTTGAGCCCTTGTTTTGGCTTCTTCGTCGAACGTTTCAAGAAAGGCGTTAAGGTCTTTTTGTGCGGATATATTGTCGAGGTATCTCTCAACAATTTGCATACAAGAAATATGGCCCAGTTTTATATTTTCTTGGACTTGCTTAAGCGTTTGTTGTGATTTCAACTAACTAGCTCTTTTTTTCGTCCCCTTTGGCTCCTTCTTCTATTTCGTCTTTGATTCCTTTGGTAGCATCCTTAAATTCTCTAATACCTCTTCCCAATCCTCTTGCCAACTCAGGTATTTTCTTAGCACCAAAGAATATCAAAACAACCAAAATTATGATTATCCATTCCCATCCTCCTGGGAGTCCAAATGCCAATATTGTATTCATAATACTAAGATTTAAAGGTAGACTCTAATCTAATATAACGTAAAAGTAGGTAATAGGTCTATTTAAATAAAGGAATTAGGCTACATAAATAGGTGAATGGACGTAATAGACTTCAAACGAGCGAGTTTACAAACGGCGCAGCCATTTTTCAGGGTCTAAAGCGGTGCTCTTTTTTCTCACCTGAAATTGCAATTCAGAGATGCCGTCATTACCAGTGCTAATCTCACCCAACTCCTGATCTATAGATACTTGATCACCAAGTTTGACATAAACATTCTTTAAGCCAAGGTAAACCGCAAAATAGTCTCCATGTCTTACCATTACTACTTTACCCTTGCCAGGTACTTCCGCTATTTTAGCGACTTCACCACCAAATACGTTCTTCACCTTTTCGTTTTTTTTGGTTTGAATGTTTATTCCCTTGTTGTTTGTCTCAATGCCTTTGAGAATGGGGTGGTTATGTTTACCAAACTTCTCACTGACAAAACCGGAGACTGGCCAGCCAAGCTTTCCTCGGCTTTCTGAAAATGAAGAAGATAGCTTGATGATTTCGGCTTTTTTGGTGCTGGAAGCTACTGCCGATTTTTCCAACTCGGCCTTCACTATTTCATCTATCAACTTATCCAGGTTGGCCAGTGCCTTTTTGTTTTCCTCAAGTTTGCCTTTTAACTCGCTTTCTCGCTGTACCAGGGAGCTAACAACATTGCTCTGTTTCTTTCTCAGTTGAGAGAGCTTCTTACTTTCTTCAAGCTGTTCGCTGAGCAGTGTATTTTTCTCGGTACGCTTTTCCTCGAGCGAAAGGATTTGGTTGCCAAGTGTTTCTTTGACCCTATTGATTTGAATGGCTTGATTCTTTCTGGCTTTAGCGTATTGATCCATATACTTCAGACGCATAAAGAATTGGTTGAATGACCCTGAAGAAAATAGAAATGTCATTCTATTGAAGCCTTTATTAGCTTTATAAGCGGAATATATCATAGCTGCATATTCCTTTTTCAGGTTGTCGAGATCATTCTCTAATGCATCAACGATCCCATTGGCATCAGTTATTTCACCATCGAGCAGGCCTAACTCGTTTCGGATAGAACTAATTAATCTCTGCCGTACGCGTATTTGCTGTTTTAGCGCATTGAGCTGCCCAACCGTGGCTTTCTTTTCTGAGGATGTTTCATCCAGAATTTTTTGAGCCTCTGCAATTTTTTTCAAAAACTCCTTTCTCTCTTTCTGTAGTTGAGCTTTGGTTTTCTGAGAAAAAGAGTCGGTGGGGGTGAGAAAGGCAGCGCTAATCAGGGATAATATGAAGAGTATCCTACCTACGTTCATATTTTTTTGATATGTTGAAAGGAAACTTCAACGGCTTGTCAGAGACTTCAGCCCTAATATACTCAATATCTATAACAGTATTAACGGGACCATTAGAAGTTTGGTATACTAAAGATATCAATCCTGAAAAGGGAAATACCTGCTCATCAATTTGTTGAAAGTTCTTATAATTGATATCTGCTGTATTTTTTTCACGCCCGTCGAACATTTCGATCTTTTCTATTTTCGAAGTTTGCGGATTAACGAAGTTCTTTATAGAGATATCAGTTTCTCGTTGTGATAAAACCTGAAACCCGTTATTCTCGCTCACCTGATCAGTTTCTGCTTTGGGTATAATCAGATTTCCCAATGTTACTGATTGCAGTCTGTCAAAATCAACTTTGAATTTAAAGCGATCGGTGAGCTCCTGATAGGTGAAAACATAGTATTCTTTCTTTAGAATACTAAGCAGAACGATTGAGTCCCTGTTGATCAGGCATCTACCACCTGAAATACCAGCCGAAGTGAAATTGATCCAGATGATGCTATCCTTTTTGATGCGGACATTAGCTCTGGCATTGACGTCGTTTTCGTTGTCCTTATACTTGAGTTTGGCCTTTGCAGTAAAATAATCAAAATCCACCTCGTCAATCTTTAACTCTTTGTTTTTACTGCCAGTGCCAGTAATAGTCGAAAGCTTTTTGCTGCAGGAAAATAAAAAGGGGATTACTATAATAATTAACAGGAAGGATAACTTACTCATACAGCTTTCTATCTGCGATTTTTTTATCTATTAGTTTTAGGTTAGCGTTGAGAGACCTTGCCTTTTCCCAGTTTTCCACAGCTGCGTCAATTTGACCTAACTTAAAAAGAATGTCACCATAGTGATCGAAATATACAGCAGTACTCTGATCTGATTTGATTACTTTTTCCATCACTTTTTTGGCTTCTTTATACTTTTTACGGGCATATAATACCCAAGCATAAGTATCCAAATAGGTATTGTTGTTGGGGTTGTCTTTTACAACCCGCTCAGCCATTTTTTCCGCCTCTTCTAACTTTTCCTTGCGCAAAGCTAAGTAATAGCTGTAATTATTCAAGACACCATAGTTATTTGGGTTAACATCTAACGCCGCGTCATAAGCTTCATAAGCTTTTGCATATTGCTTATTACCATGATATGCATCGCCCAATAGTGAATAGAAAAGGCCCAAAAGCTCCAGGTTTGAGGAAGAAAGCTTTTTCCCTCTTTCTAAGGCAAAAACAGCTTCCTGGTAGTTTTTCTGCTGTAAATTGGCGACGCCATTGTAGTAGAACAAAGAACCTTGATTCGGAAAAAGCTCAAGTGCTTCTTCGGAATGCCTGACCACATCACTGTTGAGTCCGAGTTCCAATTCCAGTTGTAACACATTTTGCCAGACAGAAAAATTGGAATTGTCAGCTTTAAGAGACTTGAGATATGCGTCTTTTGCATCCTCTTTGTTATTCATGGCATTCAACACATCGCCATAGACGGCCTGTGCATCTGCATTTTCCGGATGTGCTTTGGTTAGTCTGGCACCGAGATCAGCGGTAAGTTCTTCTAATTCGGAATTGGGAAATTGAGCTCTGTATTCAGCCACAAGCTGAATTTTGATATCTGCATTTACCTCAGGGTCGTCAAAAAGAACTTTTAGATTCCTGGCTGCCTCTGTTCTATCTCCTTGTTTTCTGTATATCTCGGAGAGAATCAGTCTGGCCTGAGCGTTTTCTGGCGAAAGTTGAAGCGACTTCTCGAGATACGGAACTGCCTCTTTGCTCATATTATTGGAAATGAACAATTCAGCTAGCGTCACTACGTAGGCCTCCTCCCATGGGAAAGCCTCAATGAGCTTTTCCCCTTCTTTGACCGCATCGTCGAACTTGTCTTGCTCGATGAAGATTTTCTGTTTCTGTAGTGATATTTGCTCAGAGATGCCAAATTTGGTCTCAGCCCTTTCATAAGCGTTCAAGGCATCGTCAAGGCGGTTCTGGAATAAGTATTGGGCTGCCAGTTCAAAAAGGTACTCTTCGGTGCCTTTTATCTTACCGATCATTTCTTCGTAGAGCTCCGAAGCTTTGCTAAAATTGGCTTGCCTGGTATGTAGCTGGGCTGCCAGTATGTAAAAGTATTTGTTAGCGCTATCCAGCTCAAGTGCCTTGGTGATATTGTCTATGGCCTTGACATTATCATTGCTTCTGGCATAGATATCTGCGATTTTATAATAGGCGGTGGCATTACCAGGGAAGACTTCTAAGGACTTTTGGAACGCCCCCAAAGCTTTCGCATAGTCTTCCAATATGAAATACTTTTGGCCTTCTGTGAAGATGTATTCAGCTTCCCTGAGTTTGGCGGCACTGATCTCCCCTGAAGCTCCTTTTTTGCCACCTTTCTTCTTCTGCGCAGTGACTACTTCTGAATTAATGCATCCTATAATGATAATGAATGCTAATACTTTCAATACATCACGTGTACTGCGCTTCCAAATCCATTTGATCATTCGATTGTATTATAATCCCCGATACTCACCTGACTAGGCTTGTTTTCAAAGGTAACGAAATTGCCTATCATAGAGTTTTCAAGGTTTACGTTATTCACAGCGGTATTCTTCTGAATGATAGCGTTTTTGATCACTGATCCTTTGATCACAGTATCATCTCCGATTGATACATGTGGGCCGATCACCGAGTTTTCCAACTGCACATTCTCACCGATATACACCGGAGGAATGATGACAGCATTGGTACTTTTCGCCGATGAAGCCACCAAATCAGTGTCCTTGATGAATTCTAGATACCTTTGATTGGTATAAACTGTAGCATTTTTATTGCCACAGTCAAGCCATTCAGTTACCTGTCCAGGAACAAATTTTGTGCCTTTGTTCTTCATGTTCTCAAGAGCATTGGTAAGCTGAAATTCTCCTTTGTCTTTTATATTGTTATCGATGAGATATTGCATCTCATCCCTTATCATCTCTCCATCCTTGATGTAGTAAATACCTATGATAGCAAGGTCTGACACGAATGTCTCAGGCTTCTCAACAAAATCTGTGATTTGATTATCTCCATCTAGCTTAACCACACCAAAGGGACGAGGGTCTTCTACTTTTTGTACCCAGATAATACCGTCCTTTGAAGAATCGAGCTCAAAATCAGCTTTGAATAATGTATCGGCGAATGCCACCACGATATTACCAGTTAGCAAAGGCTTGGCACAGAGAATGGCGTGAGCTGTTCCCAAGGCCTCATCCTGGTAGAATATTTGACCATTGGCTCCAATCTCTGACGCGATTTGCTTGAGGTTGTTTTCTACCTCGGATCCGAAACTGCGACCAATAATGAAGCCTATATTTTCGATTTTCTCTTTACATACTTTGGCAATGTCCTCAACCAGCCTTTGAACTATTGGTTTTCCGGCGATAGGGATAAGTGGTTTTGGGACTGTTAGAGTGTGAGGGCGCATGCGCTTGCCCATGCCAGCCATAGGTATGATTATGTTCATAAATTTTAAGATTTAAAAGTTTGAGCCTTTCAAACAAATGTAAAAAAAAATCACACGCTTTTTCTAGGAAGATCTCTTTTTTCAAGTAGATAAATAATAACAGCAAAAATGGTCAATACTAGCAAGTGAAGGGCTTTTCTCAACCATATGTCGGAGATATCGATTGCCAATATAGCATAGGTAATTACCACCGCTGAGAGTAAGTATCCAATGCCCTTTAAAACCTTGTAAGGGACAGGGTAATGTCTTCTACCTAAGATATAACTAATGGATGTCATGAGTATATAAGTGAAGAGTGTGACAAGCGCGCTCCCTTCATATCCCATCACCGGTATTAACAAGTAATTCAATACCACCGTGACGATCGCACCAATCATAGTTATAATGGTGCCGTAATAAGTCTTGTCAGAAAGCTTGTACCACACGGAAAGGTTGAAGTAAACACCGAATATCAGATTGGCCAAAAGCAATGTAGGTACGACATGAATGCCCAACCTATATTCTTCTTTGCCCAATATATACTGAATGATATCGAGGTTGAGTGAGATAGCAACAAATACAAAGGAGCCAAAGATGATAAACCAACTCATGATTTTAGCATAGAGTTGCGGTGAATCCTTTTGAGTACTGGTGGAAAAGAAAAAAGGCTCTGCTGCTAACCTAAAAGCTTGTATGCCAAGCGCCATGAAAATGGAGAGTTTATAGACCGCGCCAAAAATCCCAAGTGCCTCCTCATTAGAATAATCTTTATAGAATTTCTCCGGTAACCAATGATCTAGCATAATTCGGGAGAACATTTCATTGGTAGCATAGGCCAGGCCCACCAACAGGATTGGATAGCCATAGACCAGCATGGGCTTAAGGTGTTTCCATGAAATGCCGGGCTTGACTGAGAAAATGACATTGCTCAGCAGTGGTAGCATCAAAGCACTAGCTACAACATTGGAAATGAAAATGTAATCAATGCCATAGTCAGGATTGTAAATGCCCTCAATGGTTGGTTTCAGTCCTGGCCATAGATCTTCTTCATAGATCTTTTTGCACAGCACGATAAAGAAGAGGTTCAGCCCGAGATTGACACCTATATTCAATAGCTTGGCTACGGCAAAGTGTTTGGCTTTACCATTGAGCCTTAAACGAGCAAACGGTAAAGCGACAATAGCATCTATCGCTACTATGGCTGCAAACCAGTACACGTACCTTTCCTTGCCTGGATACTGAAGGGCTTCAATAAGCGGAGTGGCAAAGAGGGCCAACAGCCCTGATAAGATGATACTGGTTAGTGTTATTGAGGTAAGGCCGGATCTGAAGATATCTTTTTCTGCACTTCCTTCCGGTGAGGCAAAACGAAAGTAAGCCGTTTCCATACCATAGGTGTATAGGGCGTTCAGGAAGGCCACTACGGCGAATAGCTTGGTGACAACGCCATAATCAGCTGGATTGAATTGAGTCGTGTATAGCGGGACGAGCAGGAAATTGAGCGTTCTGCCCAATATTGTACTGATCCCGTAAATGGCGGTTTCGCCAACTAACTTTTTGAGTTGGCTCATAAATGATTTATTAAACTAAAAAGGCTGTTATTCACCCTTAAAAGCGGGCTTTCGCTTTTCGATAAACGCTTGGGTGCCTTCAACAAAATCCTCAGACTTGGCACAGCTAGAAAAGCTATTGGCCTCGGTTTGATAACCATTTTCTTCAGCAGAATATAAGGCATTAACGCAATTGATCACCATGCCAATAGCCAAAGGAGCTTTGGACAGTATCTTTTGCATCATATCCCAAGTCTTGGTCATTAATTCTTCCTGAGTATCCACCACGTGATTAACCAAGCCAATAGTCTGTGCCTCCTGCGCTGATATCATATCAGCTGTGAGCATCAATTCAAGTGCTTTGGCTTTGCCCACCAATTGAGTGAGGCGCTGGGTGCCGCCATATCCGGGAATCAATCCAAGGTTTACCTCAGGTTGGCCAAACTTGGCGTTCGCGGAAGCTATTCTGATATGACAAGCCATGGCCAACTCACAACCGCCACCCAAAGCGAAACCGTTAACCGCTGCTATGACCGGCTTTTCAGAGTTTTCGATCATATCGAACACCTCTTGGCCATTTTCAGAGAATTTCCGGGCATTAACCTCATTGAGGTCGGCTATTTCTTTTATATCTGCACCGGCGACGAAGGATTTCTCTCCCGAACCGGTGAATATGATTCCTTTTACGCTCTTATCATCGTAGGCATCCTGAATAGCCGTTCTGATTTCTTCTATAGTCGCCACATTTAAGGCATTAAGGCTCTCAGGTCTGGAAATGGTGATGGTAAGTACACCATCACGCTGCTCTAATTTGAGGTTATTAAATTCTGACATCACTTGTCACAGATGTTTGGTCAAATATAGTAGGTCGAAATCCAATCGCAAAGCCATTCTAAAGAAGATCGTTGCTTGAATCATAAGCCTGCTCTTAATTGAGGTTGATCGGTTATGTGCGGCTATTACTTTCTGGTATTAGTCATTTTTCTTACAAAAAGAACTTAAAAGTTACATCAAAAACTAGGTGATTTTGTAAAGGGGTAATTACTGATTTCGTACTAAGTGATCTTGCTCATTAGGAATTTTCAAGATAAAAAATGGCTTAAATGGCCTTAAATGGATGTTTTTAGATGGACGAGATGATTTAGACTAGAGGTCTTTCAGTGAGACTAGCTCTCAAAATAAAGTTAAATTCTCTATTTAAAATTACATCTCATTTTGGGAATATTTTTTTATTTGGGATTCTAGTCCCATCATGAACTGCCTGAATCGAGCGTTAAGGCCCTTTTCTGACGTGTGGTATATGTTTTGGCATAGCATAGACAGGTTTCACACAAAGACAACTAATTAAAATGAAGCAAATCAGTCAAATTATTAGAGGGTTCTTAATGGTTATTTTATCAATAGGTAGTTTGAGTGCACAAGAAGGATATGTTTCCAATAATAACTACACGGGTTCTTGGAACGATGTTTCTACCTGGAATAAATCTGCCCACTGGCTGGCTGATCAACCAGGAGTGCTGGTCAATGGCTCAACCTCTTATTTAGACCTCTATGGGTTTGTGACTAGTTCAGGTGATATACAGTTGGCGGGAAGTGCTGATGTGACTGTTTATGATACTTTATTGATTTATGGTAATCTGACCGTTACTGGTGGAGCATCAATTACAGTAGAATCGACAGGTGTTCTCATGATAGACGGTGACCTTAATGCCAATGGAGGCACAATAACTACAAATCAAGGACGCTCGGTCGTAACTGGTGATATTACGATTGCTGGAGGTGCTGACCTTGATAATAATCCAACGCCAGGAAATGGGTTCTATCTTTTTGGCTCGGCGAGTAGATCAGGAGGAGCAAAATTCAATGGATCGAATAATCCAACAGCATCTAATTTTCTTGGACAAGCTGATTTCAATACTAACGAACCGGGCTTGGCTTCTCTCATGTCACCATTGCCTATCGAATTGCTTAGCTTCCAAGGTCGCAGCACTCAATCCAGAATAGTATTGGATTGGTCCACTGCTAGTGAGGAAAACTTTGACTATTTCTCAATAGAACGCTCGCAGGATGCCCGTTCTTTCGAGGCAATAGGAACGGTAAGCGGAGTAGGTAATAGTGAAACAATTATCAATTATAGTTTCGATGATACTAACCCATTAGCCGGTAGATCATATTACAGATTAAAGGCAGTAGATCTTGACGGTACATTTGAATATTCACAGATTATATTGGTCGACTTCTCTGGCTTTGCTAATGCCTTTGCTATGTATCCTAATCCGAACAACGGACAGCATCTGACCATACAATTGGGTCACAATGGAGAAATAGATGGCGTAGTATCGGTTTTCAAAATGGACGGGCAAAAGATAATATCGCAAAGAGTAAATAGTGCTCAAACTACGATCAGCTTTAATGAGGCACTGGAGAGAGGTCGTTATTTAGTGCAAGTGGTTTATGCTGATCAAGTGATTAATCAAAAATTGATGGTGCAATAAAGTAGTAGATGTTAATATAGTTGATTCTGGCCAATCGGGTGTGATGAGCGTGATTGGCCTTTTCTTGTATAATTAGGGTTTTACTAGAAAAGTAATCGATGTTTCAAATTTCATCAGCACTTGACGAAGAAATTTATCGGCCTTAATCTAAATGCGTTAAGAAATTCAAGGAGTGAAGCGGTTAAAAAAGAAATACTGTTTGAGTCCCGCCTTAGCGGGAAGAGTTTATTTCTTTTCAGCGTAATGTATTGGATTTTAGCGATTTAGATTACAGCCTTGATCTCTTTGCTTACTTTCTGTATCAAGACAGAAAGTAAGAGCCTTCCCGGCTTGAGGGTCGGAACTGGATGTAAAAACAATTTCCATTTGAGTGCCTGCCGGCGTTTCGAAAAAGTATTGACAATAAAAATTGTGATTTTGAATCCCTATTCTGTCAAAGTGAATTAGTTGAGCAGTTTAGTGATTAACCAATTTAGGTTTAACCACCTTTCCCAATTCAGTCAATATTTCTTTGGTCATTTTATCTAAATCAAACTCGTGATTCCATCCCCAGTCGCTCCGTGCAGCAGAGTCATCTATTGAGTTTGGCCATGAATCCGCTATTTGCTGCCTGAAGTCTGGCTCATAAGTAGATATGAATTCAGGGATATATTTACGGATAGCATCAGTAATTTCTTCAGGTGTGAAGCTTGTCGCCCCAATATTGTAACTCGAACGTATCTTGATTTTGTCGGATGCAGATTCCATCAGATCGATAGTGGCCCTTACAGCATCGTCCATATACATCATGGGCAGCCTGGTATCTTCCTTAAGAAAGCATCTGAAAGTTTCCTTTTCCAACGCTTTATAATAGATATCCACAGCGTAATCGGTGGTACCACCGCCTGGTAAGGATTTATAACCTATTAAGCCTGGATATCTAAGGCTTCTGACGTCCACTCCATATTTCTGATGGTAATATTCACACCATCTTTCACCCGCCAATTTGCTGATGCCATAGACGGTGTTTGGATTCATTACTGTATTTTGAGGTGTATTGTCTGAAGGTGTATCGGGACCGAAAACGGCTATCGAACTTGGCCAGTATACCCTGTCTAATTGCTGATCTTTGGCTAACCCTAAAACGCTCAGCAGACTTTTCATATTGAGGTTCCAGGCAAATTCAGGGTTTTCTTCTCCCTTGGCGGATAAAATGGCGGCCAGATGATAGATCTGAGTTACCTTATGCTTTCTAACCACGTCAGTCAGGGCATTTTCATCCATGACATCAAGTATTTCGAATGGCCCTTTCTGCTCTGCTTTTTCATTAGATCGGATGTCCGAAGCTATTACTTGATCAGTACCATAAAGTGATCTTAACGACGCGGTCAGTTCTGTTCCAAGTTGGCCGTTTGAGCCAATAATCAAGATCTTATCCATGTTAGCCTTATATGTGGGGTGCGAAAATAAAAATAATTTCGAGTCTTTGCCTAATGGGTGTTAGCATTTGTAGAGTTAACCCCAAGCTGCCCTTCAAAGTTCAATACGTATAATTTGATCATACTGCCATAACTAAAGCAGGATTCTATAAGTCACCCACCACTTAAATGGATGGATTCTACTCGCTCAACTTACCTTTTGATTGATGCCTTATTACTATATTTGCCATCAATCATGGACAGTTTCGAGGAATATTTGACGAAGAAAAAAATTGACCCACAAGCCTTTAAATTAGGTGAGCCAGAGTTATGGGCAGAGTTTGAGCATATTTTCAATCAGGTACATCCTGACAGCTTTACAGCACAGAAGCTATATCTTATTAATCCGATCAGACGTCAATATCCCCTCAAAGATGAACAGCCTGATGTGAAGCAGGAAAGTGTTGCTAGTCTAGCTGCCAAAAAGGTTGGCGGTACGGCTAAACCGAAACCAGCTATGCCCAAGCCTGGAAAACCTAAATTGAAGCCAAAACCAAAAATAAACTAACATTCATGTACGATACCCTTAAGCCCAAACTGGAGCACGAATTGGATTCAATTCGCGAGGCAGGACTTTACAAAAGTGAAAGAGTAATCACCACTCCTCAAGGAGCAGATATTAAAACTGATGATGCTAAAGAGGTAATTAATTTTTGTGCGAACAATTACCTGGGGTTATCATCTCACCCCAAAGTAATAGAGGCGGCCAAAGCGGCTATCGATACCCATGGCTTTGGCATGTCATCGGTTCGATTCATTTGCGGTACGCAGGATATTCACAAGGAGCTAGAACAGAAAATATCGGAGTTTCTAGGTACTGAGGATACTATCCTCTATGCTGCAGCCTTTGATGCCAATGGTGGTGTGTTTGAGCCCCTATTTGGCCCTGAAGATGCTATTATTTCGGATGCGCTCAATCATGCTTCTATTATAGACGGCGTAAGGCTATGCAAGGCCATGAGATACCGCTACGAGCACAATAATATGAATGACCTGGAAGAGAAGCTCAAAGAAGCGGATGCCGCAGGAGCGAAACAAAAGGTCATCGTTACGGATGGCGTATTTTCAATGGATGGTACTATAGCACAGTTAGATAAAATTTGTGATCTGGCCGATAAGTACAATGCTTTGGTGATGTCCGACGAGTGCCATTCTACAGGCTTTATGGGGAAGACAGGCCGTGGTGTACATGAGTACAGGGGAGTAATGGACCGTGTCGATATTATTACCGGTACTTTAGGAAAAGCGCTGGGCGGTGCTTCCGGAGGTTTCACCGCTTCCCGTAAAGAAGTGGTTGATATATTGAGGCAGCGCTCTAGGCCATATCTATTTTCAAATACGCTAGCTCCTTCTATAGTCGGCGCCTCTATTGCTGTATTAGATATGCTATCCCAAACTACGGAATTGAGGGATAGACTGGAAGACAATACCAAATATTTCCGTGAGCGGATGACTGCTGCTGGCTTCGATATTAAGCCTGGTGAACATGCTATTGTACCTATCATGCTCTATGATGCGCCATTGTCACAGCAATTTGCTGAAAAGCTATTGGAAAAAGGTATTTACGTAATTGGGTTTTATTATCCAGTAGTGCCAAAGGGCCAAGCCAGAATCAGGGTACAGATTTCAGCAGTTCACGGAAAGGAACACCTTGACAAAGCCATTTCTGCCTTTACAGAAGTAGGTAAAGAATTAGGAGTGGTCAGCTAAGCACTTTCCAGGTTGGCAGTGCTGGCACTGTTTCCTTCGGAGATAGAAGATTGAGAAGAGCTTTCTTTTGTCTCCGAAGATTTCTGATCCTTTTCAGTTACTTTTTGATCCTCGAAAAGATACTCGTTGATCTTTTTCCTAATTTCTAAAGCAGACAGATTATGGAAGATTTTGCCATTTTGCACAATTGACATCTGTCCAGTTTCTTCAGAAACCACCAATACGAGTGTATCAGTTACTTCAGACATACCAATTGCGGCCCTATGCCTTAAGCCAAACTGAGCGGGCAAATTGCTATTTTCAGTTACAGGTAATATACAGCGAGCTGCTTTGATTCTACCCTTATGAATAATAGCGGCGCCGTCATGTAATGGACTTTGCTTATTAAATATGGCTAGAATCAACCGTTTTGAAATTTCGGCGTCAATAATATCACCGGATTCTGCGTAGAATTTTAATTCAGAATCTCTTGAGAATACGATTAATGCTCCTGAGTTCGTACCGCCAAGTGTTTTAGCAGCTTCAATCACTGGAGTAACGAGGAAACCACCGGCACCTTCTTTTTTCTTCCAAACCATCAAACCCTTCAAGAAACCCTCTCGATTGAACTCAGTTGTTTTACCTACTAACAATAGAAACTTCCTTATCTCTTGTTGAAAGACAATGATGGCGGCAATCACACCCACTCCCATGAATTGCCCTAATATGATCGATAGGAGCTCCATCTGGGCGGCTTGTACGAAAAGGAAGATTAAATATAGGGCAAGTATACCAAGGAAGATTTTGATGGCTACACTACCTTTCATCAACTTGTACACTTGATATAATAGGATCGTAACCATGGTAACATCGAGTATGTCGACCCAGGAAACTTCTAAAAACCCTATTTTAAATAATAATATCAAGCGAACGTTTTATTGATAATAGTGATAGTTTCTTTTGCTTCTTTAACATCGTGAACCCTAAGTAAATTCGCTCCGTTTAAAATTGCTAGCGTATTTACGACTGTAGTACCATTTAGCGCCTCTTCGGGTTTGATCTTCAACGTTTTATAGATCATTGATTTGCGAGAAACCCCAGCCAACAAAGGAAGCTCTAAAGCTTGAAAATAGCTTAAATTTCGCAGTAATTCATAATTCTGATCAATAGTTTTGGCAAAACCAAACCCTACATCGATCACTATATCCGTAGTGCCAAAAGACCTTAGAATATTAACTTTTTTCTGAAAGTAGTCCATGATCTCAAAAAGCATATTATCGTATTGCGCTAATTGAGTCATAGTCTGGGGATTACCTTTCATATGCATTAAGACATACGGGACGTTTAGGTCACCCACAGTTTCGAACATTTTTTCGTCTAACGAACTTCCGGAAACATCATTGATCATGCTTGCGCCGGTGTTGATGGCAGCTTTGGCCACACTTGCTCTGAAGGTATCTACTGAGATAGGTAGTTCGGGGAAGGCCTTTTTTATCGTTTCGATGGCGCTGCATACGCGTTGTTTTTCTTCCTCCTCAGATACTTCTATAGCGCCGGGCCTGGTAGAATAGCCGCCAATGTCTATAATATCGACATTTTCGTCCACCATCTTTTGTGCCTGGGAGGTGACTGATTCAGTATCTATGTAACGCCCTCCATCATAAAATGAATCAGGTGTTACGTTCAATACGCCCATCACTTTTGGTATACTTAAATCTAGAAGTTTTCCGTTTAGCTTGAGTGTCTTTTTATTCGAAAAAGCTTTAACTTTCGCCACTTTGTTGAAAAACATATAAACAGAACGGTAAAGAGTGATCAGTCAAACGGTAAGCGAATATAGGCAGGTTATCAAGGCTTGCAAAACCTTGTTCGAAAAGAAAACTAAAGATTACGGTACAGCCTGGAGAATACTGCGATTGCCTTCCATTACAGACCAGATATTTATCAAAGCCCAAAGGGTAAGGTCAATACAGGAAAAGGGGACTCAAAAAGTAGATGATGGCGTGGTAGATGAGTTTGTAGGCATCATCAATTACTGTATCATTGCCATGATACAAATAGCCCTTCAGGATGATGACGAAATGGAAATCACCTATGATCGATTAGAACCTTTGTATGACGAAATTTCGGAAGAAACACTCAGTCTATTGCAAAATAAAAACCATGACTATGGAGAGGCATGGCGCGATATGAGGGTTAGTTCTATCACGGATATCATATTAATGAAGCTGCTGAGGGTGAAGCAGATAGAGGATAACCAGGGTAAAACTTTGGTGTCCGAAGGGGTTAAGGCCAATTACCAGGACATGATTAACTATGCCGTGTTTGCGCTAATTAAATTGAAATTTGTAGTACATGAAGCTGATTGATAATATAGTAAGATTCATTGTCGGAGGGTTGTTTATCTTTTCTGGCTTAGTAAAACTCAATGATCCCGTTGGTACAGAAATCAAGTTAGAAGAGTACTTTGATGTTTTCTCTACTGACTTTGGGTCATTTTTCGAGATATTTATTCCCTACGCTTTACCGATTGGTTTATTTCTGGTCGTTTTAGAAATCGTCCTTGGGGTAGCTGTTTTGATCAATTATAAAGTCAAAACCACAATATGGATATTGTTGGTCATGATCATTTATTTCACTTTCCTTACAGGGTACTCGGCTATTCTCAATAAGGTGACTGATTGTGGTTGTTTTGGAGATGCCATTCCTTTAACACCTTGGCAATCGTTTTATAAAGACCTCATTCTAGTGGTGCTCATCGGCTATCTGTTCATGCGAAAGCATACTTTTGAGCCCTTATTGCGAACCAGGGTAGGACACTTCTCAGTAGGAGTAATCACTATTGTAAGCTTCTTCGTAGGTATCTATGCCATCAATCACCTCCCTTATATAGATTTCCGGGACTATGAGATTGGTAATAACCTACCCGCCCTTATGCAACCATCTGAAGAGCTTAAGTATGGTAAGCAGGTGTATACATATACTAATAAGGTAACAGGCGAAGATGAGAGCTTTGAAAAGTGGGATAACAAATAC
The DNA here is from genome assembly GCA_039819065.1 of Bacteroidota bacterium. GTDB lineage: Bacteria > Bacteroidota > Bacteroidia > Cytophagales > Cyclobacteriaceae > JBCBSS01. Next base: position 12,695 of record JBCBSS010000037.1, on the reverse strand, counting down.
AGCGACACTACCACCTATAAATACAAAAGTTACGAGCGTCCATTGTTGAATCCAGAAGCTTTGCCCAAGATCACGGACTATAGCGTAATAGGTACAGATGGTCAGAACGTAACCCAAGAAACCTTCAATGGAGCCAAGCTCCTCCTTGTCATCAATGATGTCACGTTGGCGCGCACCAAATACATGACCGAGATCAATGCATTGGTCGAAGAAGTGAGAAGTGTAGCTGATCCGATCGTACTTACTGCTTCCGGTGAAGAGGCTTTTGAAGCCTTCCGTCATGAGTATCAACTAGCAGTGCCTTATTACTTTACCGATGCTACTGTGCTGAAGGCGATGGTCAGGGCCAACCCAGGCATATTGGTACTGAAGAATGGTACGGTGCTTGGAAAATGGCATAATAATGATGTGCCCAGCGCCGAACAAGTCATATCATTACTTCAATGAAAATCTTTTTAGTGGGTATGCCTGGTTCAGGCAAATCTACACTGGGACGTCAGGTAGCGGATCATTTTAAGTTCTCATTTTTTGATTTGGATGCCGTAATTGAGCAATCTGAAGGCCTCACCATACCTCAAATCTTTGAACGGCACGGTGAAGTGTATTTTAGATCGGTAGAATCACAATGCCTTAGAAATGTTACCAGTCAAGAAGACCGCTTTGTGATAGCTACCGGCGGAGGTGCACCCTGTTTCCATGATAATATGAACTTCATTAATAATGAGGGCCTCAGTGTTTTCCTTGATGTGTCAGTACCTGAATTGGTGAAAAGACTGTTGTCAGAGAACTTAGAGCTAAGGCCTATTTATAAGGACATGAGTGTAGCTGAGGTGGAACAAAAGCTTTTGGAACAGCATAAAAACCGGTTTGTATACTATGAACAGGCTCAGCATAAAATATCAAAGGACACTATATCTGTAGCCGACATAGTGTCCCTCGTTCAACCCACTTTATAAGACAAAGGGCTAGAAATTAACCCCTACTGTTAATATACCGAGGGTATTACTGTTCTCTATTGTAGCAAAAGGTTGAGTGCCATCCGTCAGTGTATACGGGCTTGTTTCGGCATTGAACTGGCTATTGACTACTGCCAAATCTATATAGTAATCTTTAGTTCTTAGACCTAAACCAGCACTCAAATTAGTGCGGCTTCTGTCAAGCCCTGAATCATCAGCAAAAGGATCGCCCTGAAGGTTGTATCCCAATCTTAATCTACCCATACCTTTTCTTAACTCCATACCTAGTCGGTAATTGTAGGTGGACTGATAAAGATTATCAATGGTATTGTTGTCTCCTTCAGTAAGGAAGTCATCAGACCTTAAACTACTGTTGCTATAGTTTATTCTTTCTATATCACCTGAAATGAAGCCGTATTTGCCCAGGAAGAAAGTAGCACCTAGGTTGAGCCTGAGTGGTGTTGTCAATGAATAGTCAGATAAGAAAATATCTGATCTGCCTATTTCATTGGTTAAAACCCGATTTTCAGGTGCGTAGAAGAAGTTGTTAAAATTAGATTCTATGCTGGCCTCAAACTGATCGTTCAGGTTATAGTAGGTAGGAGTGACGAAAGAAAAACCAATTTGAAATTGATTGACTGGCCTCACGATTACACCTAAGGTAGCGTTAATTCCCGAACCGTCAACGTCCAGATCTTCCCTCAAGGTAAGGCTGCCAATTGCGCTTTGCTGCGATCTTGACTCGGTATATGTACGTGTCTGATTGAAGTTGACGCTCACCAGACCGATGCTGGCACCGAAGAACACTCTATCTGCGATATTACCACCATAAGAAAAACTCCATTGGTACTGAGACCCCGAGGTCGTAACTGTTTCAGTTTGCAAATTTGGAAATTCGAGAGCGTTAGGCGCATCAATATAATCCAGGAAAAAGATCGTATCACCCGCAGGCCCGACTTCGAAGAACTCGTCTAACAAAAAGGCATTAAAAGCGAGGTCTTCATAAAAAGTCTGTTGTGTGTTGTCGATCTGATCGAATACGAAAGTAAAGAAATCAGAACCTTGAGGATTATTGGCACTATAAGTATATTGATTATTGAAATCATTGATTTTAGAAACGCTTATTCCAAATGATCCACCACGAAAAGCTCCTTGAGACACATCGCTTTTGGTTTTATTAAATACTACACCAAGATTGGGTATAGAGAACCTTAATCGATCATCTGTTGTATTCTCATTTAGAAATTCACTATCAGAATTAATGAAGTTAAGCGAAGGAGAAATACTGAATACGGAGCGGTTATACATACCTAATCCGGCAGGGTTTGATAGCGCCGAGTTGATCACTCCTCCCAGTGAAACCTGGGCTCCACCTACTCCAGCGATTCTAGCACCTCCACCAAAGGTTGTTTGACTGAATAACAAGGCTTCGTTGAAGTAACCATTGGCATTTGGGTCGATCTGAGCCTGGCTTCGCGGTAGGCACAGCAATACAATGGCGCTTATGAGAATAAGCTTTGAAATCTTCATACTTAGAAAATTAAGTGGTTATCCGAACTGTTAGTGGCTTTCTGGCTTTGGGTAGAAGGGGCTATTAATTGCCCCTTGATCTTCCACCTGAGCTTCTTGAACCTCCGGATGAACGGCTACCGCCTCCTGATGATCTGAAAGACCCACCACTACTTCTTGTACCTGATGATCTATTGAAAGATCCACCGCTTCTGCTACCTGAAGAAGTCCCGAAGGATCTGGTATTAGAACGACTGCCAGAGAAACTTCTAGATGATCTAGACGTGCCATATCTTCTGCTATCGTTGCTATTATTGTATGAGCGTTGTCTGTAAACTCGCGTATTGTTATTTGAGCTTCGCGTATTAACCGAAGTGTTGCGGTTGTTCAATGAACTTCCAGATCTTCTGGTTCTAGAATAACTGCTTGTTGTAGCATTTCGTGTAGTTCCTCTATTGAAGCTAGGAGTCGTCGTTCTACTGGTATTATTAACCGTTGTTCTGGTATAGTCCGGCGATGTCGTACCTCGTCGTGCCCTTCTATAATAACGTCCTTGGGCATTTGTGTTGCTGCTTTGTGCAACCGTTCTACCATTATTCGCGCTACCCTGTACATTTAAATCGGTAGAAGTCAATTGTCTGGCGTTCCTGCTCCTGGAAGTAGTTATATTATTGTTGGCAGTCGAAACAGCAGATGCTCTAGTTGGTCTGGCAGTTCTTCTTATTGATCTTTGGTTTCCAGATTCTGGGTTAGTATTGACTACCACGATATTGTTACCTCCACCAATGAATCCCGGAGGACACCATGCTGCTGAACCAAAGAATCCGTTACCCCAGGCACCACCGCCCCAGAATCCGTTGTTCCAGCCATTGCCGCCCCAGAAACCATTACCCCAGAATGGATCGTAACCCCATCTGTTTCCAACTCCCCATCCGAAACCGGAATTCCAACCGAAACCAGAATTCCATCCAGCCCAGGAGTTGAAGCTGTTTCTGCGCCAATTGTTCCATCTTGAACCATTAGCAAAAGCCACGTCTATGCGAGAACCAGGTCTGAAATTATTAAACCCTCCACCAACTCTATTGAGTGGATCTAGTGCCGTTCCTTCGAAGGCGACAGGGTCTGTCCAATATATCTCATCTATTGAATTAGCCTGTAAAGTGACAGGGTATCCATAATAATAGTGAGTTACCGTAACCGGCGCCTGACGGTTGTTGCCAATGTTGTTAGCGGCGACTACACCTTGATTGCTTTGTTGTTGAAAGTTTTCGTCAAAATATTCATCAGACTGAGCCTGATTATTATTTGATTGATTGGTCTGTTGGTACTTGGCAATATAGTCCGGGTTGACATGTTTGGCAGAATAACTCTCCTGAACGTTAGAAGGATATTCTGACTCTGAACGCAATACAGGTCTCTTTTCCGGAGGTGCCTGATATTTATTATTCGCCAGCTTTACCTTTTTTCTGTCTTTGCTAGTGAAATAAAGATCATCATACTCCTGGGCAACGACCGTAGTACTAAAGAGTAGTGCTACTGCCACCACCGCTATCCTGTTAAATTTGAAAATCAACGCGTTCATGATGGTAGGGTTTAATTTCGTTAAAAATACACTTTATTAAACGACAATTCAATGATTTACGATCACTAATCCTGCCAAAAACTTATATTTGCCAGTCTCAATTGTCTAACTTTTAATAAGCAAAATTTATACCAAAAAACAACAATGGGAAAGGCTATACCTACCAGAGAGGAAGATTACTCCGAATGGTACAACGAATTAGTGAGAAAAGCCGATTTAGCTGAGCATTCGGCTGTCAGAGGCTGTATGGTCATCAAACCTTATGGTTTTTCCATCTGGGAGAAGATGCAAGCAGCACTAGATAAAATGTTTAAAGATACCGGGCATACCAATGCCTATTTCCCGTTGTTCATACCGAAATCTTATTTGAGCAAAGAGGCAGACCACGTTGAAGGTTTTGCTAAAGAGTGTGCTGTTGTAACACATTATAGACTGAAAAATGATGCAGATGGCAAAGGGGTAGTGGTAGATCCAGAAGCTAAGCTTGAAGAGGAATTGATAGTAAGACCTACTTCCGAAACCGTCATTTGGAGCACATACCGTAATTGGGTACAATCTTATCGTGATTTACCTATTCTGGTAAACCAATGGGCTAACATCGTGCGGTGGGAGATGAGGACTAGAATGTTCTTGCGTACGGCAGAGTTCCTTTGGCAAGAGGGGCATACCGCCCACGCTACCAAAAACGAAGCTGTAGCCGAGACAAGACAAATGCTGGATGTTTACGCAGACTTTGTTGAAAATTTTATGGCCGTACCTGTTATTAAGGGCGTTAAAACAGAGAATGAAAGGTTTGCTGGGGCTGTTGATACCTATTGTATAGAAGCATTGATGCAGGATGGCAAAGCTTTGCAAGCTGGTACTTCTCACTTTCTTGGACAGAATTTTGCCAAAGCTTTTGATGTCAAATTCTCCAACAAAGAAGGAAAATTAGACTTGGTTTGGGGTACGTCATGGGGTGTGAGTACACGATTAATGGGTGCATTGATCATGACCCATTCCGATGATGACGGACTTGTATTGCCTCCTAAACTGGCACCAATTCACGTTGTTATTGTCCCTATTTTCAAGAAGCCAGAGGAATTTGAAGCGATTTCTGATAAGGCTGAAGCCATCAAGAAATCGTTATCAGCTCAGGGCTTTTCAGTAAAGTTTGATAACCGGGATACTCACAAGCCAGGCTGGAAGTTCGCCGAATATGAGCTCAAAGGCGTTCCTATTAGAATCGCTATAGGCCCTAGGGATTTGGAGAATGGTACAGTAGAAGTGGCGCGAAGAGATACCAAAGAGAAGCAAACGGTTAACCTTGATGCGTTGGATACACTAGTCCCTCAATTACTGGAAGAAATACAAACCAACCTCTACGAAAGAGCTAAAAAGTTCAGGGAAGAAAAAATGACCAAAGTAGATTCCTATGAGCAATTCAAAGAAGTATTGGATGGAAAAGGAGGCTTCGTGTTAGCACATTGGGATGGCACAAATGAAACCGAAGATCGCATCAAGGAAGAAACAAAAGCGACCATTCGATGCATACCTTTAGACAACGAGCAAGAGGAGGGTGTTTGTATTTATTCAGGCAAACCGTCTAAACAACGTGTCGTATTTGCGAGGGCTTACTAATTTGCTAAAGAGACGACTACAAAACTCAAAAAAATTGTAGTTTTGATTAAATCTGCTTAACCTGTACCTATGGAATGGATCACTGTTGCGGCGCTTATTATTATAGGTCTGTTACTTATTGTAGTAGAGATCATTTTCGTTCCGGGCACAACCTTCGTTGGTATTCTTGGTTTTATACTTGCTGCACTCGGCGTTTACTTTACATTTGACTACTATGGATCTGCTACCGGTGTGTACGTGATGGGCGGCACACTATTCGTATTTGCCATATGCCTTTATTATGGTTTTAAGTCGAATGCATGGGAGCGTTTTTCGCTTAAGACCAAAATGGAAGGTAAATTTAATGAAGGGCGGCGCGACAACCTTAAAGTAGGTGATGAAGGACAAGCTCTTTCAGCACTCAGGCCAATAGGCAAGGCAGAATTTGACGGAGTTGAATACGAAGTGAGTAGCCTTGGAGATTATATTGAGGCTGAAAGCCAAATAAAAATCATAAAAATAGACATCAATAATATCTTTGTAGAACCTAACTAACCCTTAACCTATGCCACCAGAAATTCTCACGATTGTAGTCATTTTTGCTGTAATCATTCTGTTCTTCATGTTCCTGTACTTTGTACCGGTAAACCTCTGGATTACCGCCAGGTTCTCTGGCGTGCAAGTTGGTCTTGTAGAACTTGTGTTCATGCGAATTAGGAAAGTGCCCCCGCGTATCGTGGTCGATGCTATGATCACAGCCACTAAGGCTGGGTTGGAAGTGACCACTGTTGACTTAGAAACACACTATTTGGCCGGAGGTAATGTTCCAAACGTAATTAAGGCGCTCATATCCGCTGAAAAGGCGAATATCGAGTTGGGTTTTAAGCAAGCAACGGCAATCGACCTTGCTGGTAGAGACGTTTTCGAAGCGGTTCAGATTTCTGTGAACCCTAAAGTAATTACTACCCCTAAAGTAGCTGCTGTGGCGGAAGACGGTATTCAGCTAATAGCCATAGCGCGAGTAACAGTACGTGCGAATATTCAACAATTAGTTGGTGGTGCTGGAGAAGAAACCATTCTGGCTAGAGTAGGAGAGGGTATAGTAACTTCAATTGGTTCTGCTAATACGCATAAAGAAGTACTTGAAAATCCTGATAAGATCTCTAAGGTAGTTTTAGGTAGAGGGCTAGACGCGGGAACTGCTTTCCAAATCCTGTCTATTGATATTGCGGATGTCGATGTAGGGACTAACATTGGTGCTAAACTTCAAACCGATCAGGCCTCTGCTGACTTAAAGGTGGCAGAAGCAAAGGCTGAGGAAAGACGCGCCATGGCGGTAGCCTTGGAGCAAGAGATGATTGCCAAAGCTCAGGATGCTCGTGCGAAAGTGATAGAAGCCGAAGCTGAGGTACCCAAGGCTATGGCAGAGGCTTTCCGTTCAGGAAACCTAGGTATCATGGACTACTATAAAATGCAAAATATTCAGGCTGATACAGATATGAGAGATTCCATATCTAAACCTGGTGGATCATCTGGCTCTACGACTTCGAAATAGAAGGTGAGGTAGAAAGGTATACTTTTCATAAAAAGCCCATTGGTAGATACATAGCCAATGGGCTTTTTTATTGATGACATCCCGCTTGTTAGAGCATCATTGGTAAAAACGACACTTTAATTACCGTAAGATCTGACCCCCAGAAGGCCTGCAGAAACAAGTTAGTTTGGCTATTTTCTTCAGGCACACATTTTGCTTCAATTAGCTTAGTAAATTTTTTTTCAAAAAGTTTTATGGAATGTGTGATGCCCTTGCATCATTAAATCAGAACTAGAACAAAACAGATTCAAGAATCCCTTTTTACATACGCGATGTTGAAATGAGGGGCACAACTTAGTTGTGTCCCTCTTTCTTTTTAACATGTAATATGCATTAGTACATTTATTATATTCATAGATCTCTTTATTTATACCTTATGACTTCATTGCTGGGCCTAATGTATATTCAGATCTAATGACTTGAGTACTGGTTCAAAGCCTTCGGTTCCAATTGATTGAAGATGTAGGCTTAGATTACTGCAAAGAGAGTGTTTGCCAGTTGCTTTGTTTCTTTACCAAATATAATCCCGTGTCTGGATTGTAGGACATGTAGGCAAAAGAAGTGGGTATGTTATTGACACCATTTATATTAAGTAGGCCGTATTTACCCTTACGCTGAATAATGACGTAACCATTGCCGAGATCTTCGAGTTTGTCATATTTTGTGTTGATCAACACCTTACCCATATCATCAGCCAGGCCAAGTTTTTGATCACGAACCAAAATAAACCTGTCATTATCAATAGGTCTGATGTAATCATAGTTCAAGGATATGATGGCTTTACCTTTTTTGTCAATCATACCCGCTAAACCACCTTTCGTCACCTGGGATATACCATGCATAAATGGTGTAACCGAGTCGTAATTGGGCTGGATAATGAGCTTTTCTTGCTTATCGATAAAGCCCCATTTGCCCAATAGTTTAATCGATACTAATCCTTCACTGAACTGACCTATACCATCATAACGGTTGGCGATTCTTAATTTGCTATTGGCATCAATGAAGCCATATTTGCCGTCTATTTTCACGCCATAAAACCCTTCGGACGGCGGGTATATCTCTTCAAAACCCTTTTTAGTACTTTTGGAGGCTCTCAGATCATATGCAATGGTGCCCGAAAAATCAACCCTCCAAACACGACCATCTTCCAGGCGTTCTATAAAATAGCCAGCATGAATCTCTAGTGGGTTAGATGTGAAGTAGATCAGATCGCCACTGAAGCTTTTTACCAACGTTTCCTGCTCGTTACTTTCCAGATAAATGTTTTCATTGATTATGGTTAGACGGTTTCCTTGTGGTAATACGACCCACTCACCGTTCAGATCGATGATGCCATATTCATTATGAAATTTGACGATGACCATTCCCGACTTAACATTGGAAACAGAATCATATACACAGTGTATGAGCTCATTCCCGACTCGGTCCGCAAAGCCCCAGTGTCCTCTTTTCTTGACGGTAAATAACCTTTGGGAAAATGGCTTGATCTCTTCGTAGTAGAACTTGGTTTTTCGGATGCCAAACGTATCGTAAATGGACCAACCGGGTTTGTTATTACTTCTTTCTTTTGCGTACACGAATGTACCATCGAAGAATAGCGAATCAAACCTGGCAGGCAGCACGTTGGCGTTAGTTTTCAGATTAATGAGGCCATATTTCCCATTATCCATGAACATGGCTTTGTCTCCGATACTAGCACCAAGGTATTCAAAGTGCTGAGGTGTTAAAGCAGAATCCGCTTCTGAGATTATCCAGGTTTTACCATTTGCATAAACTTGTAAAAGGCCTCGAGTGGTTGTAGCCACTGAATCATAAGAAAACTGTGTTTTCACTTTACCATTGTCATCAACGAAGCTCCATTCATCGAAATGAAGCACTTTATAAGACCCATCTTCGTTTATGCGGATATCTTTGAATTTAGGGGCGCTTACTATTTGTCCCTGTATATCAATTAGTCCGATGGCATGGTTTTGAAACACTTTGGCGTAGCTTTTTTCAAAAGGTGAAATGCTGTCCAATTGGAAAGGGAAAATCTGTGCCCCGTCACTAGCATACAAAGCGATTTTACCTTCAGTGTTTTCTACCGCAAATCGATCTGTTCCCAGCGCTTTGATACTCTGATGTATAAAAGGGATTTTGATACGGTCCGAGAAGTCAACCAGGCCATACAGGTATTGATTTTTACTTTTGGTTACGGCTATTACCCGATCTGTAGCGACTATAACATCTTCATATTTGAAGGGTAATATGGATTTCCCCTCAATTGATATCAATCCGGTGAAGTCTTTACTGGTTATGCTGCCTTTCTTTGAAGCACTTAGAATGCGATCAACCGCCGGTTTAAGATGTGAGTATTTTGCCGAAACAATGATTTTATTTTCCGTATCTATGAGGCCCCACACATTACCTGTTCTATATCCGGTTATATTATTAATGACAGAAAAACTGCGGTCTGACCAACCAATAGCGTCGTATTTTGGAGGAATAACGACTTCACCTGTCTGGTTTTTGAGCCCTTTTTTACCTTGCTTTTCGAAAACATAGAAATTGTTTTCAGGACTTTTTGAGAAACTATGGCTTAAACTGGCAATGACACACAAACCAGCAACAAGTAAGCACTTAAAATTGATCAATGACTGCCGCACACTAAAACGCCTCTGGAATTGTAGAAGTGAATGTTTAAATAATAAGTTAGGTTCTGACTTGACCTTAAAATTACATACTATTATCAAGAATACTAGCTTCTAAATAGTTCTAATTCAAGATACTACTTGAATAAAAAAAGTGATGTCAAGATATAAATGTGATCAATGCACATAGCTTCCCGCATTGATATCGATAGTAGCCCCTGTAGCATGTTTGGCCAACCCACTGGCTAGAAAAACGACAGTTGGAGCAATATCTGAAGGCTCTGTCAATTGCTGGAGTGCAATGTCATTCACTGCGTAGTCCTCACCATATTGATCGATAAAATCCTGGGCCATGGCTGTCCTGGTAAAACCGGGCGCTACGTTGTAGGCCAGGATGCCATCTTTGCCAAATGCCCTGGCAATAGAACGGGTAAGTGCCACCATACCACCTTTTGAAGCAGCGTAGGCAAGGTAATCCTCCGTGTCGCCTCTGAAAGCGGCTCTGGAACTGATATTGATAATTGTTCCTCCTTGACCTTCCTGAAAGTGGCCGATGGCCAGTTTGCAAAGCAGAGCAGAAGCAGACAAATTCACATCAATCGTTTTATTCCAATCCTCAAGCCATGTCTGCTCGGCACTTTTGACCGGAGAAGAGATGGCAATGCCTGCGTTGTTAACTAAAACATCGATCTGGCCAAAGGCTTCCTTGACCTGTTGGAATAATAGGGTAGTTTCGGTGCTGTCGGCCAGGTTTGCCTTAAATGCCTGAGAACTGTTTCCGATTTCTTTAGCCAAAGACTCAGCCACCGATACACTATTATTAAAGTGTATGGCTACACGTCCACCGGCATGGGCCATTCCTCTGGCTATCGCCGCACCTATGCCTCTGCTCGCGCCAGTAACCAGAATACTCTTGCCTGATAGATCAATGTGCATGATTAATTTCTAGCAGTTTAGTTGCCAGTATAATTAAAAGGTGTGATTTGTAACAACTCTTCTTTTATATGCTGTTCTACTTCCAATTGAGCAACAAACTCCTTGATGCTCTCACTGGTTATCTTTTCGTTCTTACGTGTTAATGCTTTTAAAGCCTCATAAGGCTTAGGGAATCCCTCCCTCCTCAAGATGGTTTGGATGCCTTCCGCGACAACAGCCCAGTTTTCTTCCAAGTCATCATTGATGGCACTTTGGTTAAGTTCAAGTTTGTCGAGTCCCTTTTCTATAGACTTTAGCGCAATGAACATATGTCCTATAGGTACACCGATATTTCTCAACACGGTAGAATCGGTAAGGTCCCTTTGCAAACGAGAGATGGGCAGCTTGGCAGACAGGTGTTCTAATGTGGCATTAGCAATTCCGAGGTTGCCCTCAGCATTCTCAAAGTCGATAGGGTTTACTTTATGGGGCATGGCGGAAGAGCCCACTTCGTTGGCTTTGATTTTTTGCTTGAAGTAATTCATTGATATATATTGCCAAATGTCACGACACATGTCGATAAGCACAGTATTAATACGCTTCAAGCCATCGAACAGGGCAGCTAAATTGTCGTAGTGCTCAATTTGCGTGGTGGGATAGCTTCTTGTTAGACCCAGGTAATCTCCTACGAAGGTATCTGCGAATTGCTTCCAATCTTCTTGCGGATAAGCCACATGATGTGCATTCATATTGCCGGTCGCCCCGCCAAACTTAGCTGAGTAGGGAACATCTGACAATAACTCCAATTGCTTTTTCACCCTTTCTGAAAACACCAACAACTCTTTATCCAGTTTTGTAGGTGATGCAGGTTGCCCGTGTGTTTTAGCTAGCATCGGTACGTTGGCCCAATGTGAGGCCAATTCTTCCACCTTATTACAAAGTTGGTTAATAAAAGGTAGCAGCTCGATTTCTAATGCCTCTTTAAGTGAAAGAGGAATGGCGGTATTGTTAATATCCTGAGATGTTAATCCAAAGTGTATGAATTCTATCTGCTCTCCTATACCCAGTGCTGAAAACTTCTCTTTTAGGAAGTACTCCACGGCTTTTACGTCGTGATTGGTAGTCTTCTCAATTGACTTAATAGATAAGGCATCTTGTTCATTAAAATCTTTGTAAATAGACCTTAACGCTTCAAACATCGATTGGTCTACCTCATTCAATTGGGGTAGTGGTAGCTTACAAAGTGCAATGAAATATTCTACCTCCACCAGCACTCTGTATTTTATCAGACCAAACTCAGAAAAGTAGGGTGCCAAATTCGCCACTTGACGTCTGTATCGGCCATCTACTGGAGATATGGCCGTAAGTGTATTCAAATCCATTCTAGTCGTGCTTTGAGAAGCGCCAAAATTACAAAAATAGAACTAGCCTGATAGGTTATACCTATATAATATGTTTCGAATTATACAGATATAGAATGGTTAGGTGGTGATGTTCGCTTTTCGATTTTATTTCAGGTCTTGATCCGTGAAGATCGGGCTAATTATATGTTATGCCTGCTATTTGGGTCGGTTGTGGTTTCGGTGCTATTGCGTATTGACTACCTGTGACGCCATTTATTTGAAATAGAGTGAGACAAAATATGACCCTTATGTTAAAAATTAACATGTTATAAGTCTATAATGACAATTAAGTACCAATTAAATGAGTCATTGGCAATTGTAAAGCATGTATCAACATGAAAATATCAATTATGTAACATTACAGCAAAATATGAGAAGTGTTCATCTGGATTTGTTACTATTTTCAGATATACTAGAAAATCTCTAAACACAAGATGATGGAATTAGAAATAGCATTGAAAAGCGATTTTAGAAACGACTCCCACAAGGCGATATTCAACATATTCT
>JBCBSS010000036.1:0-53837 GCA_039819065.1 Bacteroidota bacterium | reverse complement strand
TTTAGAATGTGAGTTTAATGGTAGACTTTGATGAATGTATCTTAGTGATTTTTTGATCATAGGTTTTACCTAGTAAGGTGTCGCTTTACCATCGATAGCTTGAACAAGTTGCTTGTCTACGTTCTATTTTGGTTCTTTTAGGTTGCCACTGTCAGGAGATAATAATATTTGTTTAAGTCTAGCTTTTAATAATTTTATTAACGTCAAATTGTTGATAGATTGGGATTATGTGGTAGAGTAAATCATTACATTTTTGGTAATGTAGAATTTATAGGCAATGAGCGTATCTCTAAAAGAATCACCCATGCAAACACACACAGATAAAAATCAGGAAACCCAAAGTAGATCAGTGGACAATACTGAGCCTCAAAGAAAAAATGACGGAAAGTATGCTTTCCAATTTGTAGATAACCGAACCGAGGCTGTGAAGATGCGAAAGTTGCAAGAAATGGCCAACAGCCATGCAAAAAAGAATGCCTTCCAATTTGTGGATAATCGACCGGAGGTTGCACAAACGAAAACACTGCAGAGACAGGCTAAGAGTAATACCACACAGACTATACAACGGGTTTCAAACGTGGAATATTTTGCGCCCCAAACGTTCGCATACACAAACCCGCCACTTGCGGGAGGGGGGCTGAATGCTAATGGCAATGTGGGGAATATGATTCAGGCCGACTTAGATCTGACTGATCCAATAATGGGGTCAGGTGTTGGCGGAGGAGCTATTGCAGCTAACTTAATGACGGATTTAGCATTAAATTTCCCGGGTATACCAGGAGGGTGGGTACAAGGCCATTTATTGAATAGCAATTTGGGTGGATTAGGAATTACATCGAATTTGTTTCCTATAACAACTGCAGCTAATGGAAAACATTCCTCTATAGAGCATGAAGTAAAAGAACTCCTATACAATCAACCACCTATGGGGGTATTTAGTCTGGCAAATACGGGGTATGTACAATATAGTGTGGATGCTACCCCAGTTGCAGGTAAGAATAATGCGACCACACAAAACCCTGATGTGGATTTTAGCATATCCTATCGCACCCAACAAGATCAGGCGCCGGGCCCCGCAGGGGCTCCCATTTGGAATCCCCCAAAAAATATCACAATCACTTCAAGGGCGGCAGGAAATACTGTTGTGCCCGGAGCATGGACACCCCTAGGAGCAGGGATGGGAATGCCAATAGGAGGAGGTGGCGTAGTGAATGTAGCTCAGTGGACTGTAAATATTTTGACCAATCCTGCTAATCCTAATCATTTACCCATGTTGGGAGCTTTGGGACTGATAGGACCTCCTGGGGTGCCTGCGGGTGCGAACAACTTCTTGACCCAGCAAGCCCCAGGTGGCGGGCTCAAAATCATTGGTTGGCAGTTCTAATTTAGAATTGTCGAAGAATGAACAAGCGATGTATCTAAACATTTATGCAAACGAACTTTGAAAACCTAAAACAAAGCCTAAAAGGCATTAAAACTACCTCTTAGCAAGACGTTATTTTTTGATCCTACTCATGAGAGTAACAAGCAAGACCCGTATCCAAAGTTTTCTTTCGTGGACGAAATATAATCCTGGGTGTGCCAGAAGATGGTACCGTAATGGATTACACCCACAAAATGCCGAATGACCTAGAAAGAGAGTCAATTAAGATATAAAAGACAAAATATAGCCAAAGCTATATATCCATGTTCGGTATACGCTTTCACACGGTGGGTTGCCAAGATGTTAGGCGCAATTTCCTTCGGACATCTTATACAATTTATTACTATTGTCTACGTTATTCCCTAAAAACAAAACAAATCATTATGAAAAAACAAAAATTAAGTCTGAAAGACCTTACAGTGAAAAGTTTTATTACAGAAATGGAATCAAAAAGCAAAGAAACTGTAAAAGGAGGAACTTTCTTAAGATCAGTTTGTCTGGCCTGTGATGATCCTTATACAAAAGGACCAAACTGCCCATTGTAATCTAAAAATCGCAGAAAAGCCCAAACATGGGCTTTTCCTACACCGCTGTCACGCGTTTTTTCCACACGCGACAACATGCAGCCATTCAAGACTATTAGATGAAGAAAAATCGATCGACATGGGACTAGTTACACTTTGCTAAACGAGCGCTAGCTGGTTAGGTAATTTTTTGTCAATCACATTTTATACTAGACTAGCCTTTAAACCCCGAAATCTTCACTTTGATCTGTTTGTGGAGTTCCTCACTCATGAAGATCAGTATTTGACTAAATAGAATTTGTATGCCTTGATCGTCAGGCAGCCTTCATCCCGACTTGTCGGGACAGCAAAGAAAAATCAAGCCAAAATTAAACCTTCAGCCCGCAGGCCTACGCTGGCCCGGAATTTTGGCCACCAACCGCACTCGAACTAGCCAAACAATCTTTCGCAGGGATATCTCGAAGCAATTATCAAGAATGGCAGTTGTATACTAATTATACTAAAAAGAACTTAACTTTTCTTCTTGAGATCATAGCTATCCTTTTTGAGAAAAACCAAGGTGCTTTCTTTGGTCATTGCATTGGTAAATCCACTGATCAGTTCCACATTGTCATTATTAATGACACAAACAGGAATGATGTCGCTTTGATGCTCGCCCATCCACTTCTCACGATCTACCCCCTTATTAAAAGTCACTTCACCAAAAGCATCTTCTTTTCGCGTAAGCGCAACGAGGGAAACGAATTCAGTGTTTGCTCCGAACAAGACGTTTTTCGCAAGGTCTACGTTGAGGTTTTCTGATTCTTCTTTGCTGGCCAACCGTAATACATTGCGCTCGCCCATCTCTTTCTCGAACCAGCGACAGGCCAATTCATTGAGTCCGGGATTAGAAGTAATGGCTGCCATGCGCCCCACGCGTGACAGGTCTACTTGCTCAAAAATAGCATCTGATAAAGCATTGGCTTCCATAGCTTGGAGTCCTAGTTTTTGCGCACTTTTCACATTAGGTAGAGAGGTGTCCACCATGACGATATCCATACCCACCTCTGAAAGTTTCATCGCGAGTTTTTGAGCCAGTTCATTCGCACCTACAATGAGAACACCTTTCGGCTCTTTGCGCACCACCTTTAGCACCCTTGCCACCAATTTGGCCGTAGACCCCTGCAGTACTACAGTACCTACAATCATCAAAAAAACGAGCGGTAAGAGAATTTCCGCCTCTTCAGACTTTACAATATCAGGCCTTTCAATCAATGTCAAAGAAAATAACGATGCTACTGCCGCAGCCACTATCCCTTTAGGGCCAATCCAGCTTATGAAAGCCTTTTCTCGCCAGTTCAGTTTTGACTTAATGGTAGAGAGGAGCACACCAAGTGGTCTTAATATTAAAATAACCACTAAAAAGAGTAGTAGACTTGGCGTACCCAACATTTGAATCTGGTATACTTCTATACGAGAAGAGAGTAGAATAAACAGTACCGAGATGAGAATAAGACTGATGTCTTCTTTGAATAACAGAATTTTCCTTATCTCTGCCATCTTTACGTTGGCCAGCACAATGCCCATAACTGTGGCAGCCATCAACCCTGCTTCTTTATGTACCAATTCCGCAAAAGAGAATGTCAGAATCACCAGACCCAGCGAGAAAATATTTCGTAAGTATTCTGGTATGGCTCCTTTTTTAATGGTGAAATAGAGGATGGCGGCGCCAATACCCCCGGATACGATGCCACTTGAAATGGTGGCAAAAAACTCTTGCAAAACCTCAACCGATTGGCCTGAACCATCATGAGAGGAGACGATAAACTCGTACATCAAAACGGCAATGAGGGCACCAAAAGGATCGATCAAAATACCTTCCCACTTCAAAATGGTATTGATACTGTTATTCGGCTTCACATTTCTCAAAATGGGCAGAACCACCGTAGGGCCTGAAACAATGATAAGGCCACCAAAAAGAAAGGCCATCGGCCAACCTAGGCCGAGTAGGTAATGGCTGGCTATACCGCCTCCCACAAAAGTCACGATGGAACCAAAGAAAAGTAGGTTTCCTACCGTACCTACCTGGTTACGTACCTCTTTCAAGTTGAGTGTTAGCCCCCCCTCGAATAGAATGACCCCAACCGATATGGAAACAAAAGAAAATAAAAGGTCACCAGTGAATATAGTATCTCCATCGATGAACTTTGACCCATCCGCAGTCAGATAAGTAGAACCCGGACCTATCAATAATCCGATGATGATCAGTGGTAGAATGGCGGGTTGTTTTATACGCCAGGCGAGCCATTGGGCAAAAATGCCAAAAACCAATATGCTTGCGAGTTCGAGCATGACCAAAGATAAGCCAAACCACGACCCACACAAGTGCCCAAACTATTATCTAGATGTTATTTTACATTCTAGCGACTACCCTGACTACTCATCAAAACATATACACTTGCTTCAATTATGTTTAAGTATCTGACCTATTGTCATTTATGTCAGACACCTGTTCTAGACAGAGTTTTAACTGGTTCGAAATGAAAAATTTAAAAGAAGGAAGTAACAAGGGATACTTCATGAGCAAAACCTTGATTAAATAATCACTACTCGTCTACACACATTTGAACAATGGAAAATAATATGAAATTTAAAAGACTTTAGACTTCATGAAGAACTTATGATATATTTGAAATATAGACAACATGCTTTGTGTGTGTTGCATTTATGTTGGCATCCGTCATGAGATCAATTATAACAATATCACTTTGGACAGTAGTTATACTTATTGGTTGTACAAACCAAGATCCACATGATCGGAAATCAAAAAAGGATTCAGGTATTGGAGACTCGACTGGTGAAAGAGAGACGATAACCGTAAACGTCAAAGTGAAGAATTTGATTGACAGTCTTATGGCGGATGGTTATATATTAGAGAAATGTGAAGATTGCCGACCTCCCGGGCTTATTGGCAACACTGTCACTGGTATCACAAAGTTTAATGATGAAGGAATATACTTTGAACACAACGTTGAAATTTCAGGCTATTCGTTTGTTGGCTATCAGCTATCAAAGCCTACTAAAATGAGTTTTCGAGATGTGCGAAGGATTTACTTATGGAGCTTTATCAATGCTGAAGAAGAAGATAAATTTAGAAAACAACTACCTTATTACAACAGAGCGCTAGCGAAGTATAAAGAAATGTCTGAGGTAAAATATGTTAACGGCAACTGTATTCAGACTCAGGAAATAATCTAAGCGGATGCTGAAAAAAGCGGAAACGAAAGGACCCTACTCTATTTGAAATATTCAATGTAAGCCCTATTGTCACCACAATCGGAAGATTATGCTCATTTAGACAGATAGCTATGACCGTTTAGCCAATAATAACTAAAAAGTATTGTGCGGACCCGGCTACTAAACCTAACGAGCGACCCACACCCCCTAAAGAAAAGACTTTAATCCTACCTCGTGTTCACCTGACCATTCTAGAAAGTATTTCTTCAATATAATTGAGCTTAAAATTGTAGTAAGCAATATTTTTGGTAACATCGTGTGTAACCTAAACCAATAATATGCTACGTTTTCTATCCCTAATTGCTTTGCTACTCGTCACTAGCTCAGCTATTGCGCAAGACTTTGCCGTATTAAAATATCGAAACCTAGGCCCTTATCGAGGTGGCAGGGTTACTGCCGTTGCTGGTGTAAAAGTGGCGCCATCTACCTTTTACCTTGGAGCAACCGGTGGAGGTGTCTGGAAAACCGAGGATTACGGTATTAATTGGAAGAACGTTTCTGATGGATTCTTTTCAACGCCTTCAATTGGTGCCATTGAAGTGGCGCAAAACGATCCCAATATCGTTTATGTTGGCACGGGTAGCGATGGGTTGAGAAGTAACGTTATTGAGGGCCGCGGCATGTACAAGTCGATAGATGGTGGCAAAAATTGGGGTTTTATCGGTTTACCTAATGTCGGACAAATTGGTGCGGTGAGAATTCACCCCGATAACCATAACATCGTTTATGTAGCGGCCATTGGTAAAGCCTTTCAGCCCAATCCGGAACGTGGCGTTTACAAAACGGTTGACGGAGGTAAATCGTGGGACCAAGTGTTGTCCATTTCTGATAAAACAGGGATTTATGATATCGAGTTCTTACCGTCCAATCCGGAAATTCTATTTGCAACCGCATGGAAAGCTGAGCGTAAACCTTGGTCAATCATAAGTGGCGGCAACCCATCCGAAGGTGGTATTTATAAATCAGTTGATGGGGGTAAGAGTTGGGATAAAATTACAGAAGGCTTACCCAATAAGCTGATCGGAAAGATTGACCTGGCTGTAACAAATGCTGATTCAAGGCTGGTTTACGCTTTAGTAGAGGCGCCAGATAATGAAGGTGGATTATACAAATCTATTGATCAAGGGCAATCGTTCAAGCAAGTTTCTAGTCATAAGGGCATCCGTACTCGACCGTTTTATTACACCAACCTACGCGTAAACCCCAAAGACCCTGATGTAGTGTATTCCCTCGCTACGGGTTATTACAAATCTGTTGATGGAGGTAAAAGCTGGAGGCCTGTCTCATCACCGCATGGTGATAATCATGATATGTGGATGAACCCCGACAATCCGGACATTTTTATTCAGGCCAATGACGGTGGAGCCAATGTGACGCTAAATGGCGGTAAGTCGTGGTCAACTCAGTACAACCAGCCTACTTCCGAAATTTATCAAGTAGAAGTGGATGATCAGTATCCATACTGGGTATATGGAGGTCAGCAAGATAACTATAGTACGGTTGCCGTGCCTACACAAGCACCTTATGGGATACAGCGACCCGGGACAGGGTACATCATTAACACAGGCGGTTGTGAAACGGGCCCTGCAGTACCTAAGCCAGGCAATCATAATATAGTTTATGCCAATTGTAAAGGGCGGTTTGGGGTATTTAATAAAGAAACAGGAACAGAAATGCAGTATTATGTTGGTGCTTCTAATATGTATGGTCACAATCCTAAAGATCTCAAGTACCGTTTTCAGCGGGTTTCACCGATACATGTATCACCTCATGACCCTTCAGTGGTGTATCACTGTAGCCAGTTTGTGCACAAAACAACAGATGAAGGCAAAACCTGGGAGACCATTTCACCTGACTTAACCGCTTTTGAAGACGACAAGCAAGTGATATCCGGAGCGCCCATCACACGTGATATAACGGGAGAGGAGTTCTACAGTACCATATATGCCATTCGAGAATCGTCTGCAAAGCAAGGCGTCATTTGGGTAGGGGCCAATGATGGCCCAGTTCATGTGACTCAAGATGGCGGAAAAACATGGAAGGACGTAACTCCGAAAGGACTTCCTTCAGGCGGAAGAGTTGATGCGGTAGAACCTTCGCCACATAACCCAGCCAAGGCATACATCAGTGTGTTAAGATACCAGTTAGGGGATGCCAAACCTTATATTTATAAAACGACAAACTACGGTAAGTCATGGGAGCTATTGACCAATGGACAAAATGGCATTCCAGTAGATTTTCCTACCAGGGTAATGCGTGAAGACCCAAATAAAGAAGGGTTGTTGTTTGCAGGTACTGAATATGGGGTGTTTGTATCCTTCGATGATGGAAAGCAGTGGCAACCTTTTCAACAAAATTTACCCGTAACACCCATAACCGATCTCAAGATTCATCGAGATGACATCGTATTGAGTACCATGGGAAGAGGCTTCTGGATTTTGGATAATATTTCTACCCTTAGACAGTATAATTCAGAGAGTGCGGGACAAAACGTTTTGTTCAAACCAAAAGACACCTATCGATATCGCTATCCAGCAGGCTCATGGGGAAGTTCAACACCAAGATATCCGAGTCCTTCAGTTAAAATTGACTACTATCTATCGGAAATACCTGACCAACCTATTCGACTAGAGATTAAAGACGCAACTGGAAAAGTGGTGTATCACTTAGTTAGCGATACGACTAAGCTAAAGGAAAAAGCAAAGGTTGTACGAGACATGGCCACAGAAGATATCAGGTTTATAACCAGTAAGAGCTTATCTGTCAAGAAAGGTTTGAATCGATTTGAATGGGATTTTAGAAGTACCGGACCATGGCATAAAAAAGCTAGTAATCGGTACAAAAATGGACCAATGTTACCACCTGGAAAATATACAGCAACCCTTACAGTTGGAGAATGGACAAGTACCCATGCGTACGAACTTTTAATCGACCCGAGATTGGAAAAAGTGGGCGTAACTTCAGCCGTTTTAAGCAAGCAAGCTGAGTTGCAAGGAAAGGTATTGGCCTTATTGGAAGAATCGAGAAGGTTGGAAGACTCCCTGGAAAAAGAAATAAAGAAGACCAAGGATGAGACTAAATCCAAAGAATTGAAGGACACACTGACTAGACTACAAACCGCGAAGGGTATTTACATGCAGCCCAAACTTATCGATCAGATTTCTTATTTGTATAGTATGATCAGTAGGGCAGACCAACTTCCTGGTAAGGATGCCTACGACAGATATGACGAGTTAGTGATACAGATGAAGGAAGTTAAAGATTTGGTGGATTAGTGCTCAATCGCGAATAGCGTTTAATGTTGAATTGCCGATGAACATTATAGTTTAGTGATCATATGAAAGGTATTATTTCGCACATGACTAAAGACTGTTTAAAAAAACTAGGAATATGCTGAAGTACATTCTTTATTTCTCGTTGCTCTTTATACAGCCTGCTTTAGCACAAGACGAGCCTCCTCAATTTGTTGTGACACATGCAGGAGATACTATCGAAGCAAAAAAGCTTTTTTTTACACAACACCAGGTGGTGATTAAGACCCCGGATGGCGAGAAAGAGAACTTCGATACAGAAAATGTCGCTTCTTTCAAGAAAGAATATCAGAAACATGGCCCGACTTACTTTCAGGTTGTAAAGATATGTCCAGAACCTGTAAACATATATTCTCCGATGATTATCGTAGAAGAAGGCCCTCTAACGCTACTGCTTGAACCCAATCTAGATACGGGAAATACATATTATGTGACCGGAGAAGGCTTTGACAACTATGTGACCCTCTTCAGGAATTTTGGCAAACTGCGAATGCTGATGCAAAAGTGCACACAAATGCAAGAATCTTATCCAGAAGCAAAGGATTATCGATTCAAGGATATAAGAGCCCTCATTCAAGCTTACAATCAGTATTGTAAATAAATCTCTTTTGAAGTGCTCAGGCTGGATTTCAAGGCTTGATTTGGAATAGGAAACAGTCTTTTGTTTAATCCAGCGTTGTTTAGCAGAGTTCTTAGGCAAAACATTATAAAGCGTAGTAATTAGGAACGGCTTTAAAACCGCTCCTATCTTTCAATTAATTTCTATTGATTTTTTTCTGTTTCATTACCTGTTTTACCATTTTCCCAAAGGCTTTGTCTTTCTTCCGTTTTTCGTGCACAGTAGCAGAAAAATGAGCTTGCTCTCTTTCGAGCTTCATGAAGTTCTCATAGGTTTCTTCACTCAACTCTCCTGAATCTAAAGCGGCCAGTATGGCGCAACCTTTTTCATTTTGGTGGCTGCAATCATTGAACTTGCAATCCTTAGCCAACTCATATATCTGTTCAAAAGTTAATACTAACCCTGATGAGCTATCAGTAATCCCAACTTCTCGCATTCCCGGATTATCAATGATTACTCCACCAGTTTTAAGGGCAATTAACTCTCGATGTGTGGTAACATGCTTACCTCTATCAATAGATTCACTTATGGCTCCTGTTTTCATTATAGAATCACCCATCAAACTATTGATCATTGTAGATTTACCAACACCAGAAGAGCCAAGTAAACAATAGGTTTTACCGGCCTTGATCAAAGGCCTTATTTGGTCAAGTCCTTCACCTGTCAAATTGCTAATGGCTAATACCGATATTCCCTTGATACGATTACTTACTGCATTGAGAATATCATTTAACTGTTCTTGCTCTATTAAATCTATCTTATTGAGAATGATGACAGGCTCAATATTGGCGGCATGGCAAATTGTGATGTACCGCTCTAATCTATTGATACTGTAATCTCTGTTGACTGATTGGACAATAAGTCCATAGTCAATATTTGAAGCAATGATTTGCTTCTCGCCATTTCGCCCGACTGCCTGCCTTTCCAAAACATTCTCTCTTGGATATATAGCATGAATCAATCCCTTATCAGTATCATATTCATTGAGTGCCACCCAATCACCAACAGCAGGTAAATCAGACCTGTTCTGTGCAGTAAATCGTAGATTTCCAATTAGTTCACACGTTATCTCACCCTGCTCGGTTAGTACCACATACCGCTCCTTATGTTCAAGAATAACCCGTCCTACACTGAAAGATTCTAGGTTGTTATTTGTTCTATATTCACTTAGGTATTCCTTAAAACCTAAGTCCTTGATATTATATTTTCGCCTTGTCATTTTCTTTAATGTTTTGTGTGAAAAAGGCATGGTGGTTTTCCATCAAATCGCACATTAAGTTTTACCATAACCCAGGTTTACTGATTGACTGATCACAGTTGGCTTGATGTGTTTGCCTTCCAATGATTGGGTAATCCAACCTTCAGGATAGTGTAAATTTCTTAAAGCGGTTTTAGACCTTTTTTCAGACCATTGAGTGTATTAATGACGCTCTATTGGGTAACAAACACAAAAGGCTTGTTCACAACAGGAGATCACTTTTTACAGAATATATAAAAATGAATTGTACCCAAGCAGTTACAGCTAGTTCACTGTTGCCTAGGTATGTAGAGAAGATTCGACAATAATGAATTATAGACCTAATTCTGATTATTGCCTTCTATACCGACTCCTGAGCGCTTAATATGTGAAGAGAGATTGTTCTCATAAAATGTAAAGATAGAAATGCTTTGAGTTAAAGCAAATTTTGAAAATGCAGTATGGCTAACAACTTTGTCTAACAAGTCCTATCATTCGGAAGCTAACTGAGCTACTTGTTTGTCGGCCGATGGGTTTGTAAAGACTAGTGAGGCAAGATACTTTAATAGATAATCTAAGAGTCTAGCTTACGGATAATAGTTGGACGCTAAAGGCAATAAGCTAAACTTAAAAAGAATAGGTATCAAACACATGTAGATAGCGATCAGGAAATGAAAAAGTCAATCAGCAACTTACTATCTTCATCCGAGCAAACGTTATTAGAACTTTAGGGGCTCG
This sequence comes from Bacteroidota bacterium, assembly GCA_039819065.1. Lineage (GTDB taxonomy): Bacteria > Bacteroidota > Bacteroidia > Cytophagales > Cyclobacteriaceae > JBCBSS01. The sequence goes on along the minus strand of JBCBSS010000036.1, from coordinate 42,709 downwards.
TAAAGCTCTTGAATTAAATGCAGAATGACCTGAAACCCTATATGAAGTCAAGACTATCTCTTTTTCTAATCCTCATTACTTCACTTGCATCCTTAGCTCAAACAGCCAATGACGATATGCACAGTGCCCAGCATATTGCTATTCACGAAGAGGTTGATACCTACACTGACGGCAATACTGTGCAGTGGGAGTGTGTAGATGAGAAAATCACGGGTAAGTGTATCAAATACCATAACGATCAATGGTTCACTTTTAATTCAGGAGACTATGAGAAGCTCTACATCAATATATCCGGTCAGGAGTGTCGGGACCTTTTGGGAGTGCAACTGGTGATCATAGATGGTGAACCCTGTCAACCTGAGACTTATACTTTATTGGATTGCGTTTCGCTGGCCACGCAGGATGACATCTTTGTAGAACTGGGCAGTTTAAAGCCTAATCATCGCTATTGGTTGAATATAGATGGTTATTTGCATGATTTCTGCCGTTTTAACCTAGTGATCAGTGACAAGCCCTCCGGCTCATCGGCGGTGATGGTCAACCTGCTAGAAAGCACATTTTCGGCACGTAGCAATGTGGTGCGGTTTGGCTGGAAATTGCACGATAGCTTGGCACATAAGGCCGCTAATGTGCATGTACTCAGGCGAGAACGTGATGCCTTCAAGTTTCAGCCATTAGATACGGTACCGGTTTCATACAACGCCTACGGTATCATGAGGCCGGACTATCAATACACAGATACGTTACTTTTGCCAGGACAGTATTTCTACCGGCTTCATGTTGAATACAATGATGGCAAGACCTACTTCGTAGATGAATTCTCACATAAAACACCATCACCGTACTACTCGGAAGACAAGGATAAAGTGGTTACGGTCGAATTGGACTATGAACAATACGTACCGCTTTCGGTAAGCTTCTTTGACGCTGAGACAGACGAGTTGCTACACGCGATGAGTTTCAAATTTGATTATAGACAACATCGTAGGCTTACTTTCTACAAAGCCAAATGGCTTGATCGTGGTATAAAGGAACTTGTAGTTCGCGTTATCAACCATCGAGATGATCATGAAAAGTCGCTCTACGTGCGGCTGACTGACGGCAAGGTGGTTACTAACTGATCTCTACAGATTTTTCTTAGGTAATTCATTCTCAATTAAGTTTAGCAAACGATTAATATTTCCATTATTTTCATCGTGCAGACGTAAGAATGCTTAGTACATGACTCAATAAACCATCAAATGGATAAATCTGAAGATCAACAAGACAAAAAAGATATTTGGGAAATACTCAAAAGCCTAAGTACGATCATCGCCGCATTGGCTGTTCCAATAGTTGTAGCTTGCATTGGAAGTCAGTACAATAAAGCCATCAAAGATAGGGAAGTAGAGGGCAAGTTTGTAGAGTTGGCGGTAAAGATTCTGGATAATGAACCTAAAGAAGAAAGTAAGAATATCAGAGTATGGGCTACACTGGTGATCAATAAGTATTCTGGTGTAACACTACCTGATTCGGCCCAAAACGATCTAATCGAGAAGGTGCCCTTGCTCGATCAGGCTATTTATGAAACATATGGGGATATACGCATTCCCATCACTGATTATGAAGATTTACGTATTGAGCGGCATTTTCTGCGAGGTTTGGGAACTACATATCCTATTTCTACCAATACATTTAAAACTTATCTGGATTCGGCTAAAGCCATCGTTTTCCATTACAGTGTTAGCAGATCTGCGGATCCTGTTGCTAAATATCTTACTAATAAGAACGCTCAGGCTTCTGTACATCTCATTATTGACCGCGACGGGCGCATTATCCAACAAATTCCGTTCAATAGAAAAAGTAAGAGCTCAGGTCGCAGTGAATACAGGGGCTTAAAAAACTTCAACCATATATCCATAGGAATACAGTTGGTGAATCTCGGCAGATTGACATTAGAAGACGGAGAGTTCAAAGACCCGTATGGAAAAACTGTAAACTCAGATGAAGTAGAGCAAAAACGGGATAAGTTCACTAATCAGCAGTCGTATTGGCATAAGTATACTGATATCCAAATCGATAGAGCCAAGAAAATTGCGCTGCTTCTCACGGAAGAATATGATTTGCAATACATTGTTGGACACGATGACATTACAAAAGGGCTAAAGAAAGACCCTGGCCCACTATTTCCAATAGAAGAGTTTCAGGCTGAGATTTTAGGTGAGAGTCCATAGGTGCTTGTAAGTTCATAATTTGCTAATATCGGCTGTATGCTGTTGATATTTCGATGTAACTTCTATTATGTCACTTGATGAATATGTCGTAAATTCATTGGTATGCTTGAACCCATCAAAAAAATACCATACAAAGACAGTTTTGCTGATCGTCAGAGCAATACCCAGAAGAAGCGTAAACCAGTCAGTTTTGAGCATAATGTAAATCACGGCTCAGTTCAAATAGGCCTGCAAGCTATAGCTAATGCCAGCCCAAATGTAAGGCACACTCAGTCCCTTCAGGCTATGGCCGATGAATCTCAAAGAGTAGTAGAGGAAAAGCAATGGCAAGAGGTTGCTGACGCTACAACTTCTTTGCAATTCGTGCAGGATGGAAGCTTACCTACCGGAGGCGAGTTACCAGTTCAATTTGCTCCCGCCTGGAAAATAGATAACCATCCGGATGGCTATATGGACGGCTTTGTTGGCGTGCTTGATGGCCTGGTACGAGATGCAGCCAGGGAAGCACTCAATCCTAGTGATCTTCCTGACCTGGATGGATATGTCGCATTATGGAAAGATACTGCCATCATTTTGAAGGCTATCGAAGATGGGGAAATTGATCAGGAAGACTCGGATGAAGTAGCTGAAGCTAATGCTGCGAAGTCTTTTGCAGCTGCGCGCTATGGTTATGCTATAGAAAGTCTGGCTTGCAGTAAGGCTGGAGCGTTGACCGCTGCTCTGCCGGTTGGTTGTAGCTACCAACTACAGGCCAGCAGAGGTATGACAAGGCCAGATATAGTGGTAAGACATGTCACGGACGGAGAAATAGCCTGGTTAGATATTACCAGTTCCGGCAGTAAAGGGCACATAGATAGAAAGACCGGATCAGGTTGGCAAACTAAGAAGTACGTAGCGGAGATATTGTATGACCCATTGAACCCGAGCGACATCGGTACGGGAACCATGTCTATAGGAGCGAAGGTGGCTCGTCGCAATGCTATGAAGCGCAGGATCAAAGTATGGGAAAATGTTCAGAAAGATTTCAGAAAGGAGTTTAACCGAAAGTGGGATGAAAATGACGGTACTGAACTGACCAGTAAATCCAGCAGATCGGATTTAGCGAGGAATGTTGTTGGAGAGATTTTAGGAGGAGGAAGACCTTCACCTCAAGAAACAAAAAGTGTAATTCGTGCAGTGGCATGGTCTATCAAGGATTATGGATTCGATTCTGGTGGTACCAAAGCTGAGGGTGAGTCCATCCTTAGAAATATATACGGAGCCTAGCGGTTTGATTTTTAGCATTTACGATAGGTCAGCTTGAAGAGCTTCCTTAAGACTGACTTCTATCTGCATATGCTGACTCGCTACGGTCCTCAGGTCATAGCGGGAGCTGTAACAAGCAGTGCTTTAACCTTTTATACCAACCTAAAAATTACTTTAGTATTAGAAATAAGGCTCGTGACTCTATAGTTTTTAAACAAGGAACGAAGAAGGCAGAGTGAGATCACTTGGTAATATTCAAAGCTTCAATGTAGGCCTTAAACAGTCAAAGCTGCGAGAAAAACCGTGCTTCGACGACACGTCTTAAAAGAGGTGGTAACTGATCGGTCAAAACTAAATTCTGGATTATTCTATTGGGTAGGTAACATGATAAATAAACGATAAAAACCAGTTATAAGTCATAATTGAGTTAATTGGGTGGTGCTAATTTATTGTAGCAAAACCTTGTGAACTGATTCCCAATGCCACGTCCCACCAATAAAGCCCAATTGCTAGACCTTAGCCAAAAGAATTTTGATCAACTGAATGACTTCATCGACTCCCTGGACATCGCCGATTGGGAGCAAGAATTTCCTGAAGGCATGCTCAATAGAAACATCCGGGATGTCATTGCTCATCTGCATCACTGGCATTTGATGATGTTGGATTGGTATGAAGTGGGCATGGCTGGTGGTAAGCCTGATATGCCGGCCAAGGGTTACACCTGGAAAACCAAGGATGATTTGAGTCGTGTTATTCAGAAGCAATATGCGCAAGTTCCGTTAGAAGAAGCCAGGAAAAAATTTGCAGCCTCTCATTACAGGATGAGAAAGCTTATTTCTCAACATAGTGATACAGAACTCTTTGAAAAGGAACGGTACGAGTGGACTGGTTCTAGCTCTCTGGGTGCATATTTGGTCTTGGCTACATCCAGCCGCTATGATTGGGCGTATAAGTTGTTTAAGAAGGTTTTTAGGAGAACCTTTGGATAACCAATGCCCTCAACATGAAGTATTTATTACCCCTGATCTTTACTTTAGGTAGCTGTATCATTACTCAAGCCCAGTCGCCAAAGACGAATGATCCTCGTCCTCATTTTTCGGCCATTATCGTGAACGATATGTCCATTTCAGTGACATGGTATAAAGAGATCCTGGGGCTGGAAGTATTAGACAGTGTGTCTTCCGAAGAAAGAGGTTTTAAAATCACCAACCTCAAAAGAGGTGATTTGCTGATCGAACTTATTGAGCTGAAATCCGCCATTTCAAGGCAAGATTTTCTGGAAGGAAAAGGAAGCAAGGCCAGGCTGACAGGGCTATTTAAGTTTGGCTTAAGCGTGAATGATTTTGATGTATGGGTTGGTCACTTCAATGATCAACAGGTTCAGTTTCAAGGTGAAGTTGTGCGTTCCCACCTCACAGACAAACGCATGGTAATTATTCTTGACCCGGACGGGAATAGAATTCAGGTTTTTGAGCAATAATTATTATCATCGTGTGTGATCCATTGTCAGAATAGAAACCTTTCCCTCTTTTGGCTGTCGTTAACGCATTATGCAAAAATTTATTCTGAACACTCTGTTGATTTTATCTCCTTTGGTTGGCTACAACCAGGTATCGTTAGAAAACATAAAACTTGACTACGGCAACTTCAAGGTGGGCTTCAAGAACGTGGTGCTATATGATAGCAGTAGAACCTACTCCAGAACCTCAGATTGGACTAATAGCCATATTCCCAGACCTATTTCTACCAGCATTTGGTATCCTTCGGTAGCATCTTCTGGTGAGCAAATGACCGTTTTGGATTATATGCGGATTCTGAAAGAGGAAGAAGAATGGGAACACCTACCGGACGAGCAGATATTGAATTGGTTCAACTATCCCAATACCGAGGATAATCAGGCGCATATAAAGGAAGTAGTTCTGGCTAGAAAAGAAGTCAATCCTGCTAATGGTGAATTTCCTATTCTTATATATGCACCGGGGTACAATTATTCTTCTATTGAGAATTTTGCCCTTTGCGAGTTGCTGGCCAGCCATGGTTATGTAGTCATTGCAAGCCCAAGTAAAGGTGCCGACAGTCGATGGATGCAAGTTGGCAATTTGAAGGACATAGAAACACAGGCCAGGGATATGGAGTTTTTGATGGCTTATGCGAAGTCATTGGCGTTTGTTGATAAAGATAGAATCGCTTCTGTAGCCTATAGCTTCGGAGGGATGGCCCAGGTGCTGAGCCAATCACGCAACGGAGATATCGACGCTATGGTAAGTCTTGACGGCAGTATAAAATATCAATATTATAAGCTGTTGCCGTCTCCATTCTATGCCGTAGAAAGGGTAGATGTTCCTTTCTTACATATGGCACAAAAGGACATTCCGATGGAGGTGATGATCAAAGATGGCATTGATACTACTTTGAATAATCGCTTTCAATTTTTTGACAGCTTGAAATTCAGTGATGCATACAGTCTGAAGTTTAAAAACCTAAGCCATGCTTACTTCACTACTTTGGGTGTTTTGTTCCAACCGAGGGATGCTCGACAAGATAAATCCGACCAAGAAATAATGGAAGGATATAGATGGTCATCGGTTTATACTTTGAGCTTTTTAGAGGCTTTTCTGATGGGTGAAACATCGGCCTTGTCTTTCTGGGATAGCCCGATTAAAAATGACGAAACGCCGGGGCATCTCGCTTCAGTTAAATGGAAAAAATCGAAGCAAGAGGTATTTGATTTTAAGGATTTCCACGAAATGGCAATTGCCAATGACTATAAGGATTTGAAGCTCCTCTACCAGCAAGTGAAGCAGAAACATCCCGCGTTTCAAATTAAAGAAGGTGATCTCAATAGTCTCGGACTCCATCTTGTTTACGATCAAGCCAGGGGGCAATACGGCATCGAGATATTTCTTTTGGCCGTGCATCTCTATCCACAATCAGGTAATCTATTTGATAGCCTCGCCGAGGGCTATTTACACCTTGGTGATAAACAGCATGCGGCTCAATATTTTAAGAAGTCGTTGGAACTCTCACCCTATAACACCAACGCCAAGAATCGTTTGAAGGAGTTGGGTGCAAGTGAATGAGGACTAAAGCCATGGCTCTAGATACAATTGGGTTTTTCAAAAGCCGTACTTCTGTGTGTCATTTCGAACGCAGAGAGAAATCTATCTCCCGAATTTGAGCTTTAATCAAGATAGATTTCTCCTTACGTCGAAATGACTTGGGTTGAAGACAACCCCCTTGAAACATTATGCCAACAGGTGCCATAAGATGGGTGAGGTCAACTTCCAAGCAGGTAAAACAGGCTATTTGTGAGGACACAAACGGCGGCTCAAAAGGAACTACTAATTACCCAATACTAACGACTAACTACTGTATCATTGACAACTAAAATCAGCCTTGGACACCATCTCTAGCATGACAGTATCTTCAATCGGTACCCTACTTGATTCTTCAAAGAGAAGGACGATGTCTTTGTATTGGGTGAAAATGTAAAAGCCGTATTCCTTGTAGTTTCTTTCCGGAATACCATACTCAGCGAAAAAGCGGTGAAATGTTCTACCGTTGATTTCTTCTGTAGTGACCTTGGAGCTTGTTACTTTCAGTTTGAATTTCTTAACGATTTCTCGGGTCTTGTTGAGGCGATATTGCTTGATGTCCTCAACTGATGAGCCACCGGCATGATATGGATTTACTGCCACTAAGGTGATATCTTCCTGAGCACCGCTCAAACCTAAGAGCAGACTTTCCTTTAATGGCTTAATATCGATGCTTTGATTAGCGCGTTGGTCAAACGAAACGGCTCTGTTTTGCTCATCTGCCAGATAAGTAGTGTACTCGGCAGGAATGGGCATACACAGCCCAATAGAAGGGTTTTTGTAAGTGTTGTCAGAAATAGCCCCTGTATTGAGTGCTATCTCGGTATTGCTGGAGCACCCCAAAACGATGACAGTGAGGGCTAGTAGAAATAGGTTTTTCATGGTTAAGCTGTACGGTTGGATGAGGTTTGGTTATTGATAAAAAGACGCATGACCTTGAGTCCCTTTTCGAAAAAGTCTTTAATGTCTTCGGGATCTTGCCGTTCATTCGCTTCGTAAATGACCAGGTCTTTGCCGTTGCCTTCGATGTTCCAATCCAGATGATGGGAAAAGTAATCAAAATGCTCATCTGTGAACATACTTCTAACCGCTTCTTCGTCCCGACCCTTCAATAGGTAATTGCTTGAAAAACCCGGTTGATTGTCAAAGTCAATGTCTTGCATGCCAAAGTAACTTCCGATCTTATGAAAGATATTCTCCGGCCTCATCTCGAACTGCGGTAGGTCTAAATCCTGATGAGTGAAATAAATAACAGTCTGCTTCTTGATGGATTGGCTATTGCCACGGTAATTATCCGAGTACTTGTAGTCAAATATGCAAACCTCAACATCTTGCGTTCTGCCTTTTAATAAGTTGGTCACCTTTTTCCGACCACCTTCAGAGAATAAATGATGGTTGCTTAGGTTTTCGATGATTCGGTTTCCGGCATCCGGCAGAAAGGTCATTCCTAGCTCTTCCGCTACTGATTGCATTTGCTCCTTGCGTTTTTGCTCGGACTTGTAGGCAAGGTAAGCCCCTGCACCAAAGATGATTACGAATATGGTAATCAGTATAATAGGATCCACGATTTGCTTTCAGTCAGGTTATGGCATGAAAATAAGAACTATTCGCTACGTCTGAAACTTGTGGTCGTTATTTTATCCTTAATACTGATGCTTATTGTCTTATGAACAATTTGCAGACGATTTGATCATTTTTGCTAAAGTAATACCAATATTTAAGTCATTTGCCTAATTTAACGTCTGTTAATAGTTAGGCGGTCTGGACATGATTTGAAGGGGAAAGACCATGCATCAACAACAGTCATTGAACGGCAAAACCTTTGAATCGGACATTAGGTTTTTCTACATCGGCCAATCACAAAAGGCTCTCTTTTATGCTTCCCGCTGGGATATCAGGACTGGTATATGCCCTTACCTTGATAAGGGAAGTGAGTTGGGGCGATGCCGCTGAACTGGCACTACAAGCTAATCAATTGGGTATTACACACCCACCTGGCTATCCTGTTCACACTATTCTTGGTTGGCTTTTTAACCTTGTTTTTGATGACCCTGCCATGGCTACGAATATCATGAGTGCAGTTTGCACCATGGTGGCTGTAGGCCTGCTTGGCCGTATTATCTTTGACCTTTGCCACTCACTTTGGATATCGGTTTTAGCGGCGTTGATCTTTGCCTTATCACCTAGAATATGGTCAATGGCCATTCTCACTGAGGTGTATAATGTGAACTTGCTATTCTTCGCCCTCACCTTTTTCTTTTTGATGAGATGGTACAAGCATCCGGAAGCATCGAAAAACCTTTTTATAGCAGCCGCTATTTTCGGACTCTCTTTGGGTGCTTACCTGGCTAACATGCTGCTGATACCGGCCTTTGTGATCTTCATATACCTGAGACGAAAGAATGACTATAAGCAAATACTTGGCTTTTTGATTTGCTTCGGTGTCACCTCGCTATTGATTCATAGCTTTTCCTATTTCCGATCGCAGCAATCCATTCCGTTGGGTACATTATACCTACCTGATACCTTGTCGGGGGTATTGAAGTACATTAGTGGCAAACAGTATGATACCATGGCGGTTCATGATGCACGATTTTATCTGGATAGAACATTTGAGCACGCCGTTATATTCTCAAGAAGCTTGTTTGGATTAGGTGTGCTGGCCGGTTTAGTCGGCTTCTGGTATTCTGCAAAGGTCAATCGCCAGCTATTTGTTTTCTTCCTTATCACTGTGGTCATTAACCTTGGATTCTTTACCTACTATCAGCCCGGTGATTATTATACCATGGTCGGGCCTACCTACTTTGTTTTTGCCATCTGGATAGGTTTCGGCACCCGTTGGCTTGGCGCTCAGTCATTGCCTGTACTGCGCAAATCTGCTATTCCGGTACTGATCATCACCTGTTTAGGCTTATTGATTGTGCAGTTCCCAAAACGCTTCAAGCGTTCTGATGATGCTAACGTGACCACGTTTGTGATGAATTCTTATCAGACATTCCCGGATGACGCGGTAGTGATATGCAAGTGGCGCAAGTTTGCCAGCTTGTTCTACTATCAGGAGGTAGAAAAAATGAGGGAGGACGTGACACTGATAGAACACGTAGAAGATTTACGCCATTACGATTTTGGGCAGCTCGGGACTTACCGCCAAATGCTCGATTCTGCCATTCTATCGCGACCAGTTCTGGTAGACTCATTGAGTGAAACGGTCAAAAAAGACTACGCTTCAACCCCTTTAGATAACGGGTGGCACCAGCTTCATCTTCGCCCCTGAAGGTTACTTAGTCAGTAAATCATAAAGGTGCTTGTGCTCACCTTCTTTGGCAAATGCCAGTGCTGTCTTGCCATCGTCAGTTTCGGCCTGGATGTCTGCACCATACGCTAACAGTAGCTCGGTAATGTTGGCATTGCCAGCATGAGCGGCCTGGTGAATGGGCCGTATACCTTTTTGCTGAGCCAGGTTGGCATTTGCTCCATGCTTGAGCAAAAGTGCAACGACCTCTTCACTTTGGCTGGAAACGGCGGAATGCAGTGGTGCTACGGCCATGGCGTTTTGGGAAGGCGAATTGATGCTAGCTCCTTTTCTGACTAAGTACCCAACCACTTTGAGGTGCCCGAAAAAGCAGGCTAAACCAAGCGGCTGGAACCCATCCGCAGAAATAGTATCAAGAAGGGCAGGGTCTTGTTCTACCAGTTCAAAAACCCTGTCGATATCTCCGGTTGCGGAGGCTTCGAATATGTCGAGGTCAGTTCTTTTTTCTAGAATGAGCCTGAGAATCTCCCGTTGTTGGTAGTAGGCAGCCAGTAGAATAGGGGACAGGCCGTTTTCATCTTTGGTACTTACCTCCCCGGGAGAAATGCTGATGGCCTGCTTGGCATTTTCAACGCTGCCGGATTTAATCGCTTCTATCAGTGTCATTAATATAATTTGATCTTTTTTTCTTTCATGCCGAATAACTCCAAATACTTTTTCACATCCTTGGCCTCCTCGCCACCTACAATGGCGTGATGCAAAGCAGTGAAACCATGAGGCCCTTTCATGTGGATGAGGTTGGCATTGTAACTTACCATTGCCTTGACCATGTCCATTTCTCCCAAAACACAGGCGGTCAAGAAGTTCATCTGTGCTCCCTTGCCTAGCAAGTAATAGATAATCTCTTTATTCCCGACGTGACTGGCTGCGCCAAGTGCTGTTTCAAAATCACCACCGCCCCAGTCCCAGGCCGCGTTGAGTAAAGTGGGGTGTTCAGCGTGCATTTCTTTTACACGATTGATATCACGGTGGGCTATACCCACAAACTCTTGTACGATTTCATTTTTTAACCTTGGAGGGCCGTCTTGATTTTTCGCCTGGATGAAGGCTGTGGGTAGTAGCAGGCCAGCCGATGAGGCTAGGGCAGTGCCCAGGAATTGCTTTCTATTGACTTTCATTTTGAGTTTTTTTGATATGGTTCTCAATTTAGTTGCTTCTCAACGGTACCATAGAAAGAATCTGTCAACTGAGTCGCTCAGTCTGCCAACTGTTAGAACTGACTACATCAGGTTAGCAGTGCTTTTACTGCTTCTTTATATGACCTGCCACTTTTTAGCTTGGTGCCATTGGTTAGCTCCAAATGATATTCGCCATTGAAATAGGGCTCCATAGATGCAATCTTATTCCTGTTAACGATGGTTGACCGGTGAATGCGCAAGAACTCCAACGGGTCAAGCTTGTTCATGATGCCATTCATGCTATCGCTGTGCAGAGCCTTTCTACCTTGATAATGAATGCAGATATAATCGCCGGACGCCTCTATCCAATCGATGGCATGGGTATCTATAAAAATGACCTTGTCTTTCTCTTTTACCGGTAGCTTCGACTTCTCGGATTTTTGACGTGACGTTTCGTAAGCCTGTACCAGTTTATTCAGGTTTTGATTGAGGTTTTCCTGCTGAGCCATATTTAAGTATTTTCTGGCCTTTTCAAGGGCATCTTTGAATCTATCCTGATCGAAGGGCTTCAACAGATAGTCTATGGCGCTGACCTCAAAAGCGGATAAGGCATACTGATCGTAGGCGGTGGTGAAAATGATTTGTGGTATTTTGGTTTTATCTAAGCCTTTTAATACACCAAACCCATCCAGGTCAGGCATTTGGATATCCAGGAAAATGAGATCGGGCTGGTGTTCCTGTATGGCGGTCAAGGCATCATTGCCGTTGCCACATTCTGCCATGATCATCACATCACTTTCGTGAGTGAGATATGTCTTGATCACATCCCTGGCTAAAGGTTCATCGTCAATAATGATCGCATTAATGCTCATGGGCTATCGCATTTTTTGAGGATGCCGGAATGGTTATATCCACTTGAAATCCTTTGGGTTTTCGGTTAGTGATGCGCATTTCGAATTGCTCCGGGTACAATTGACCGAGCCTGGAAGCAGTATTCTGTAGGCCAACGCCGTAGGACACCGGTTCTATAGCACCTGGCCCATCGTCAGCGACACAAATATGAAGTTGATCCTGTTTGAGCCTGATCTCAATAGTGATTAGGCTTGCTGTAGAGTCTTTGGCAATGCCATGTTTGATCGCGTTTTCAACCAGAGGCTGCAACAGCAGGTTAGGTATGATATAGTCACCAACTTGATCGTCAACCTGCATATCCACTTTCAGGCGGTCACCGAATCTCATTTTGTGCAGATCGAGGTATACTTCTAGTACTTCGATTTCCTTTTTGATGGTTGCCATTTGCTGCCCATTACTTTCCAGGGTGATGCGTAAAAGATCACTCAATCTGGTTAGCATTTTGGCCGCTTTTTTATTTTCATTTTTGAGCAGCAACCCAATGATGGCGTGATGTGTGTTGAACAGAAAGTGTGGATGTAATTGCATCTTGAGCGAAGCCAACTGAGCTTGAGTGAGTTGACTTTCTAACTGGGAACGTTCAATTTCCAGTGCCTTTGATTTACGGAAGTAATCAATGACATAAGCCGATCCGGCCACAAACAGATAAATAAAGAAATTGACATGGAACTTGTAAAAGAATGCCCCATAGAACTGACTGATTTCGGCCCCCTGATCGAACAGTAGGCTCCAAAGTACGTATTGGCCGACGATTTCTAACAAGCAATGCAAACTGGCAAAACCTAGTCCAATGACTGCGTTTTTGAGTATGACAGTACCATATGATCTTTCTGCCAAAGGAATTCTCCTGACGGCATAAATGATAATGGGGGTATAGGCCGCCCATAGCAACCACCCTGAGGCATAGATGAACTGCTCTGACCACTTAAACTCCCAACCGCGGACGTAACTGGAAAGGTAGGTTTGACTCAGGTTGAGCATTGCCACCAGCGACCAGAAAACCAAACTGGCGATTGTAAACCATATTCTTTTTTTGTCAGGCATAATATCTGACTATCTCTGTTACTTGATAGCCCTGTCTCACTTCAATTTAAGGATTTATTGAAAACACCATTGAGCAAGAAACAGGATTGAGGTGATAAGTCCAGCACTATTCTTTGTGCTGTGCGGATATTCCAGCAAACTGAGCTGCATCGGGGCTCAAGTGTTCAGGAAGCCATTAAGTAGCGCTTGAAACGATCGTTGACGGTACTTCTGCGGGGATGCTCTTCACTTTAATTTTTTCAGAGATGCTTTTGTAGGTCGATAGGGTCTTTCTAGCCATTTCTGGGTAGGAAAATCTGACAATTCGGTTGAAGCCCTTCTTCACTAAAGTGTCATACAGTTGTTTATCGGTCAATAGCAGATTCATAGCAGCGCCTATATCTTCCGGTTCATACGGGTCTACGAGCATGGCAGCATCGCCAGCTACCTCTGGCATGGCGGAGGTATTGGAAGTAATGACAGGGGTGCCGCAGGCCATTGATTCTAGAATGGGGATACCAAAGCTCTCTATAAAGGATGGATAGAGGAACAATTCTGCCTGAGAGTAAAAGTAGGGCAGGGTCTTGTTCTTAACGTACCCGACTAACCGTATTTTGGTGGTCAAGTGTGTTATGCCCAACCTATCTAAAGCACGGTGTAGGTGCTTTTTGGATAAGTCGGCAATGACGAGGTTGGGTGCGTTGGGGTGGTTTTTATCGAGACTGGCATAAGCTAGCAAAACCCCGTTCAGGTTTTTCTTAGGAGCGCGATTGCCCAGGAAAAATATGAAAGGCGTTTTCAAAGCGTAATGTGCTTTGAAAGTGGCAATTTCGTCTTGACTATGCGTGCCCTGAAAGTGCTTGCCAAACCCGTTGTGCACCTTTCTCACAAAGCTATCTTCCAATCCAAAATGGTCTCGGATTTCATTTTTGGCAAAATCAGATACAGTGACTAACCCAATGCATCGATTGATTAGCCTAGGTACCAGCAGGCTGCGATATACATTGCCTATGCGCTGATATAGCGAACCCCCTCTTTTGCTACTGCTCCATTTCTGCATGAAAATCAAATCATGCAGGGTGACCAGCAGCGAAGTACCCGGCCAATAGGGTGCGGTATTGCTGGTGCAGTGCAACATGTCGAGCTTGTATTTCCTCACACACATGGGGAGTACAATTTGCTCCCAAATTGGGTAGGGGAAGTAGGGAGTCACTACCAATTTAACTCTGTTGCTCTGGGGTAGAACGAGCTTATCCTTGTCCGATTTAGTGAATATGATATATTCATTTTCATCGTCGGTTTTTTGTATTTGCTTTATCAGTTCAAGCGCCATGATGTCCATGCCATGCTTGTTTTTCCTGAAAAGCCGCTGTGCTTCTATCCCTATGCGCATAATTGCAGTGTTTAACGTTATGAGTCCTCTTCCTCGCTTTCAGGCTTGTGCTTCATATGATAAACTTCATGGGATTTAAGACCCAATAGGAAGCCATAAGCGAGGCAAGCAAGAGCCGGTATCATGATGATGTTCCAGGGCATTTTGTCAGTATTTAGTAGTTAGTAATTAGTATTGAGTAGTTGGTCATTGGTCTGATGGTTTGATTTATGAGAGTATCGGTTCTTCATTTTCTGTTTGTTTTAAGTGATATCATCAATTGATTATATATTCATTACTACTGGATTGCTTCACTCCTTCGTCGCTCCTTTCTGTCCACGGACGGATCGCAGTGACAGCCGCTTCTGCCGTCACTCCATGGTTCGTGACGAAGGATCGAATCCAGGGAATCTCTAAGTATCCTCCCACTACCCCCTCCAGAGGGCAAAGCAGCCAGAAGCACGGTTTCCAAGTCTTATGTCTTTCTTATCATATCTCCACTTTTGCTACAGCGTGTCATCCCGACAAGTCGGGATCTTGCTCTTTCTTAAAGATTCACTTTGCTTGGAGTGAGATTTCTCGTTCCTCGAAATGACAGCCAGAATTTATTTCTATTTACTTCCATATATTTCCATCTATTTCTACTTAATTCCACATATTTCCAGTTTCCAAATTCCAACCTCCAGCTTCTAACCTCTATTATCTACTGGATTACTTCGTCCCCTGTCCGTCCACTGACGGATCGCAATGACAGCCCGAATAGCAGTTTATCAGTCTTTAATCTTTTGTCTTACTTCTTATGTCTAAAATCTCATATCTAATCTCTCACATCTCACATCTAATCTCTCACCTCTTCTGCCCCGAATCCGCCAACTCTGATGATGAGGTATGCGGCGTATGAATGAACCTACGACCTGCGCCTTTGATGCTGAACATCGCTTTGACCATATAGAAAAAGGCCTTAGGGATGTGCAGAATGGCTTTGATCAGGTCTTTGTTGAAAAAGTACCCCGGCACCGAAATGATCAGCCCAAAACCTACTGATGCCAATAACATCAACCACCATAATGGATGTGGCATAAATGGAAATATCACTGCCAGTCCCGTCAGGAGCGTCAATGCCCCTAACATCAGTATTCTAGGTGGAATGAAGGTCTGCAATGCCTTATCAAAGAAATCGACGTTCCCTTTGGTCAATAGCTGCCAAATGCCATCCAGCATGTATTTTTTGAAGTAGTATACTTGAGAAGCTATCCAGCGTGTGCGCTGTTTGGAGAACACTTTGGCGTTTTGCACCTTCTCATCGTAGACATAGGCATCTTCCAGGTATTCTATCCCGACACGATCCCTGAGGATCTTCAATTCTATTTCCTTATCCTCACCGGCCACATCATGAATGGTCGACATGATCTGCTTAAAGTAATGGTATTCAAAAGCCATAGCCGATCCTATCAAACCAGCTGACATACCTAGTACCCGGTGTGCTTTCCTGAAGAAGTGATTGATGATCTCCTCGTTGATGGCATCCAGAATGGCGAAAGGAGTGTTTTTGTTCTTGGCGATACGGTGCCCTTGTACTACTTTCCAGCCATTTTGGAATGCCTGATTGATCTTTCTAAGGAAATCTTTTGCCATGATGTTATCGGCATCCAGTACCACTATATTCTCGTAGCCATCTGGCTCAATAATATCCAATGCTTTGTTGAGCGCTTTGGCCTTGGTGCTTTTATCGAAGCTCACCTCGATGACACGTATGGGCAGTTGCCTCAATAGCTGTATGGTATTGAACTGAAAGGAATCCGCAATCACGATCACGTCATAGAATCGCTTGGGGTAGTTCTGCTCCAGTGCATCCCTGGCCACTTCGTAGATCACGGCATCTTCCTTGTAGCCCGGTATCAATACGGCCATCTTCTTGAAGTCAAGGCTCCTTTTCAATTTCGGTCTGTAAGGAAACAATCCCGATACCGCCATGAACAAAATGTAAACCGTTCCTAATGAGAAGTAGCCAAACACTACCCACAACGCCGTTTCCAATATCTGATTGACCAATTCCATACTTATGCTATTTTCATTTGTTGAACCTTTTTGCTCTCGTCTTTCAATTTCTTAATCACCTTGGCAGGGACTCCGGCAACCACGGTGTAAGGAGGGACATCTTTAGTGACTAATGCTCCTGCGGCTACGACCGCACCTTCTCCAATTCTTACGCCTTTTAGAATGGTGCATCGCAACGCCAGCCACGCATTGTCTTCAATGATGATGGGCTTCGCCTGTCCGTCGGCAAAGTGGTCGTTAATGTCGTGGTAGTCGTCATCGATGATCACAGAGTAGGGCGCCATGCGTACATTTTCGCCTATGATCACCTGGCTACTAGCCGATATGTGTACGCCATTGATGCGTGAATTGCGGCCTACTTTCAGCTCTCCGCCTTCTTCTACAAATATTTTGGCTTGAGTAATACTGCTCCATACCCTGACCTCGTCTTCCAGATGAATTTGACCTTTGTTTTGTACGAAGGGCTTACCGTTGGTAGACACCATTTTGCCTACATGATCGCATTTTCGCAGGTAGTATTTGGCGCTTAAAACCCTAAAGAAGCCACCTGCTATCGCACTGATCGTTTTCATAGAAAGGGTGATGGCAGAAGCGTTAGGGTACTTCGAACGCATTTCTGTTCTTTTACCGTCAATGATGGCTTTAATCTTTCGCATGATGGCTATAGTTTCACTAGTTCCGGGAATGAATAATTGGTAATCTGCACGTTGTGCTCGTTGTCCTCGGCCAGTCTGGGGTTCAGGTAGACGTTAGCCGGTTTTAAATGCCAGGCTACACCTTTCAGGAAGCACCGTAGTAATGCCCATTCTCCTCGAATAGTGTACTTAAGGATGTTTTTGGGGATGGCTAAAAGCAGAAAGAAAAGTAGGCTAAAGATGAGCTGACCACCGAAACAATTCCTTCTGATATACAACAGCCTGTTGCGTGCCATGTAGTAAGTCTTCAACGGCGAGTTGCGGCCCACTGAAACAGACTCTTTATGATATATGGTAGCATGAGCGACATACATCACATGATAACCCGCCCTTTTTACCATTTCACACCAATCATGTTCTTCGTAATACAGAAAGAAGATGTCAGGCATGAGTCCTACTTCCTTAATGACCTTCATCGGTACCATCAGTGCCGCACCATGCCCCAGTCCAGTGTAGCTCGATTGATTGAACTGCCCAATGTCGTGCTCGCCATGACCAATCTTATAGCCTTTGCCGGTGTAGGGACTGATAGACACCGCGCCAGCATACTGAATGATATTGTCAGTACCGTGATAGATGATTTTCGGTGAGGCCATACCCAACTTAGGATTGGTTTCAAAAGCTTCTACCAGCGGTTCTAGGAAGTCAGGAGCGACTTCCGTGTCATTGTTGAGAAAGAGCACGTATTTGCCAGTCGCCTCTTTCACACCCAGGTTATTGCCCCCGGCAAAACCAAGGTTTCTAATGCTCTTGATAAATTTGATGTCCTGATGACAGTAGGTAATAATTTCAGGCTCATCATTCGGTGAGGCGTTATCTACCACAATAACCTCGTAATTTGGATAAGTGATCTGTTTGAGTGAATCGATCATCTCACAGGTGACCTCTGATTGGTTATAGTTGACCGTTACGATTGATACTAAAGGCTGCTCATTTTTCATAAGGCTTGTTCTTTTTGCATGTCATGCGTTTCACTTTTTTCTATCGGTGTGTCCCATTTAGGCGCCATAAAGACGAAGGCGTAGGTCATATAGACAATAGCCGAGGTGGGCATCTGATTCTGTACTTCATTACCGTAACTGGCTAGCAGAATGCCGAACGACCCCGCTGTCAAGGCCATAAGTTTTTGCTTGAGAATTGGGTCTCTGATATTCCAGACAATGCCGCAACTTTTACCGAGCACGTACATCTGCATACCGAACCAAATGAGAAATCCGATAATGCCGTATTCTGCCCACACTTTCACATAGAGGCTGTCAGGAGGAATGGTCGAGATGAAGAGGTGTTCGTTGTACTTGACGCCCCAGGTGCCTATGGTGCCCACACCGCAACCAAAAGGCCTGCTACTCATGTATTCTTTGAGGATATTTTGGTTTTTAAGTCTTTCCTGAAAGGAAGCGTCCTCAGGATCCAGTGCGGTACGCATCCTTACAATCTCGGCATTGGTATTACCGATAGTGGTGAATTTGAGGATGCCAAAAGCCCCACCACCCACAATGGCTCCAACCATTAAGATCTTGACATTCTTGGTGAGGACGAGGTAGAGGAAAACTGCAGCAAACAACACGAAAAGTGCCCCCCGCGTTCCTGAGATCAGCATGCCGTAGATGATCAATAAACCGGCACCTCCGAACATGACTCTTTTCTTCATTGAGAATGGACCTAACGCCGCCATCAAGGCCATAGCACCAACATGTGCCTGAGAGGCACCAAACTGTCCTGCATCACTGTAGAATGAGAATACACGTAGTTTCCCGAACAGCAAATGGGTTTTGGCCGCACCATTATCCAACCACCTTTGCTCCATTGGATCTACTCCAAACAAGAACTGACGTATGCCCCATAAGGCGCCTAGCAATGAAAGCCCGATAATGATATTGAAGAAAAGGTCGAAGTCTTTTCTACGGTTGAGCAACATGAAGGTGAGTGGTGTGATTAACGTCCAGTAGAGCGTAGCCGCACGCATACCATAGAACCAACCTACCGGGCTTCCTCCGTAGGGGTTACCCAGTTCTAAAATGTTGATAACAAACCAGATCAAAGTGAGCAAGGTCAGGTCTTTTCTGGCTGGGCTCCAGTCTGTTTTTCTAAAGCCCCCCATGAACAAGGCCAGCAGTGAAATGACCAATAGACCATCCATGCCCAGGCCATATGGGATACCAGGTACGTAGCGGCTTATTCCCGTTACGAAGAAGCAATAGCAAAGGAAGGATAGTACACCTATTCTCGGCTTCAGGAATATAATGGTCAAAAAGGCGAGTGCAATAGGTGCAGCGATCAACGTAACCGGTATCATAGCGCCCTTCTTGACCACTGCCAAACCGAGGAACAAAGCTATACCCAAAAAAATGGGCACCGCCGCCCAATGGCGTAATCGATCAGCTCCGGTGAGTTTTTCGAAGTACTGCATCAGGCCTTACTTTTATGGACGGTGGGGGAGAGACGGCTAGCCAGCAACTGATGTAGCATTTGCCAGCCGGTGCGTAGTAGTACGGAAAGTCTAATTTTCATTTCTCCGTTGAGGAACCACCACCCAATCACCACGCCGGTGATGACATTGAGAATGGTAATCATCGCCACTGCCCATAATTCTCCAATGAAAAGGATCACGACCAAATCGCCAATGGCATTGGCGGAGGCCATCAGTATTACCTTTACCAGGTTATAATTGGGCTTGTTGATGGCATCCAGCGTGACGCCGGTGAAGCGGTCTATGGAAAGGAAAAGCCCATATATGGTGAATATCCTAAATATATCTGCGCTAACCAGGTATTTTTCACCGCCGGCGATCAGCACCAGTTCTTCAGCAAATACGAATGCCAGTATCATGAAAGGAATGAAAATGAGGGTGAGCACCCCAGCGTACTCATAGAATATCTGTCTGACCCGAGCAGTGTCGTTGGCGTTGCTGGCTTTGGCTAGTCTTGGCAAAGCGGCAGAAACCAATCCCCTAAGCGGGATTTCTATCATCTCGGTCAGACGAACCGGTATGCTATACAGTGCGGCGTAAGCGGGCCCGAGAAAGAAGCCTATCAATAAGGCGTCTGCGCTCTTGAGTAGGTTAGTACCCAATAAAGTACCCAGGCTGTATTTGCCAAAGTGGAATAGCTTGCTTAAATGGGCTTTGCTCACTAGCCTGATGTAACTCACTCCTGACCAGCCCTTCAAAATGGTGAACAAAGAGGCAAAGGCATAAGCGCTCAAATGCAACAGTACCACTCCTTCGATATCCAACTGCCATACGAGATTGCCCAATACCAATACCAGGAATAATGAAGGGTTTAGGATTCTCAGGAGTAGAATTCTACCGAACTTCAACCGTGCCTGTTGTACCCAATTGCCATAGTTGAAGGGCAGGATGATGATCGATAGCAAAGGATACCATTTGAAAAATAGCAGCAATCCGACGGAAGCGATTTGATCAGCAAAAAGCAGGTAGGAACCGTGTATGATCAGAATGATAGGCGTAGATAAAAGCAAGCTCAAAACCCAACTTGAGCCTATCAATCCCTTATATTCTTTCCCTTCTTTGCCTGATAGAAACTTGACTAATGCAGTATGGATGATACCTGCTTTCAGCATTTCTACAAAAGAGAAGCTGGTTAAATACAGTACCCATAACCCGAAGGACTCGGTACTGTAGAACCTTGCCAACAGCATGAAGGTGACGAGCCCGAAAGCCGCCGAAGCACCATTGGTGGCTAGCGATAAAAAGTTATGGTCTTTGAATATGCGCTTCATGCTTCTTCCTTAAAAGTTTCTTCTTGATCTGAATTCGAACTTGGCCCAACGCTTCACCGTCATGCGCAACCAACTTCTCTTTTTCGGTATTTCTCCTATGATGGATTCCAGCGATTCTACTTTGACGCCATTCAGTATGATCTGGGGCTCATGGGTGACGATTTGCTGGTAGGTTTGCATAGTGCTCTTATCGGCCTTATTCCATACGCGATTCGACCGTACCACCAGTAAGGAATGGTGCATGTGTCGCATCAGTTCTATCGGGTAGGGCCGGTGCAAAATGGGTGGCAGCTCCATGAAAATGAAAGCAAAGCTTTCAAGGCGTAACCTGTATTTTTTCAGCAGGTCATTCATGTTGCTCAACTCGAGAAAGCCATTGGCAAGACCGAATAACCTATTGTCCTTGTGCTCCTCAAGCCATTCCTCATCAGTTTCCGTTTCTGAATCAGGGCGTAGATAGAGTGTCCGTTTATTCAGGCTCCTGACATTCTCGACGATCTTCTGGGTCAATAGTGATTTACCTTCGCCATCCCGCGTGCTCAAAACAGCGGTAAGTAATGGGGTAGCATGTCTTTCCAGTGAGATCAATCGCACTTGATGTACAATCTGTTCGATCAATCTTTTGTAGATGAGGTCATAATTGATTCGCCTTGGTTTACGAGGAATCTTGGGGAAAACGCCGGCCAAGGTGAGCTTGGTTTGTTCTTCCGCGCGTGCCGGGTACTTGACCGTGCTATCCAGAAATTCCATGGCGATGATTACCCCAAGCGTGAAAACGAAGCCTCCGAAACCACCGATTGCTGCCAACATCACCCGCGGAGAGCCTTTGGTTTTGGTAGGGTAGAAGGGAGGGTCGATCACCTTGAGTTTGGTAGACAGTTCAATATTCTGTTGTCTCAATTTGCTCAGGTTCAAGCTTTGCAGTAAGGATAGGTATTCCTCTTCTGCCACTTCTATTTCCCGCTCTATCCGCTTAAGCTGCGCTCCCAAAGGCGCCATTTTCTTGTAGAGCCTGTCAAATTCGTTTTTGCGACCTTGCAACACCCGGAGCTCAGCCAGGCTTTCATCCAATAGAATCACGCTTTCTATCCAGCGATCTAGCAATTCTTTGGTGGGTATACCACGGGCAGAATTATTATCAGCGTAGAGGCTGTACACCTTTGATTGTAAGGCATTTTTCGTTTGATCAGCTTGCCGCTTCAGCCTTCGAATATCTGGTGACGATACTCCCAATGAATCGGCGCCGGTGATCTCATTTTCGGCAATTCTTGAAGTCAGCTGCGATATCTCATTTCTCTTCTCAATGATATCTTTGCTGTTTAAGGCCAATTGCCTTTTATCACCGAGTTTTTCTTCCACACCTTGAATAGTGGCTTGGGCAGCCGCTAAGACCATTTCCTTTTCGCTATAATCCTTACCTAGCTTTTCCTTTTCAGCCGAAATGAACCGGGTCTGCTCATAATAGTTGATGATGTTATTGTCCTTTCTGAATTTGAGTAACTCATCTTCTGCGGCAGAAAGTCGATCTTGAGCCTGGTTCGTCTGTTCAATGAAATAGGCTACCACTGTCCCTGTCTGTGCTTCTTTCAACTCTCGGTAACGACGGATGAAAACCTGTGTCAATAGCTCTAGCGTATATTGACAAATGGCCTGGTCTTCCGAGGTGTATTCAGCCTTGATCAGGTCGCTATTGTCCACCCTGGAGACAGAAGCTTTCGAAATAGCGTCTATGGAGTAGTACTTATGCTTGGAGTTGAGTAGTGAAAAGATCTCGTTGCTGTCGTCTTTTGATTTGTAGGCCCTTATTGCGTTGACCACCTTTTCATAGTCGCCATCACTGATCAATACCTGGCTCAAAGTATCATTTAATAGTGTTGATAAACCTTGGTAGGATGCCCATGACATCTCACTGGGGTTATGCTCATTCATCAACAAGTGACTGGCAAGCAATCTGATCGCCACTTCTTCTCTCGTTTCCCTGCCCTTGATGATATTGAGCAGGTTATCGAAGGCCATAGCTGTGTTGAAATAATCCGCCTTATTGCTTCCTTCTATAGTGTAGCCAGAGGCCAATCCGGTATAGATGGTCGTACGTGACGTGTAGGTTTTGGGCGGATCTTTGGTTAGTGCTAAAATGGTGACCACTAAGGTTACGGCCACACCAACCAGTATCTTTAGATTCAGAAAGAAAAGCCTTATAAAATCGACTAACGTCATTTGCCCACTCCTTTCCGGAAGGAAATAAGCGGCACACCTACCGTACCCTCCAAAGTGAGGTAGGCCACTTGGTATCTGATCTTGGCAGTCTCAAAATCTGCCACGGTTTTAGCAAAGGCATCTGTCACCCTTGTCAAATCCGTCACATTGATTTCATTGGTTAAAAACTGTTGTTCTGCTACCTGAAGATTGACGGTGGCTGATTCTTTAGATGATGCGTACAGGTCAAGCAGCTTTTTGCTTA
This sequence comes from Bacteroidota bacterium, assembly GCA_039819065.1. Lineage (GTDB taxonomy): Bacteria > Bacteroidota > Bacteroidia > Cytophagales > Cyclobacteriaceae > JBCBSS01. The sequence continues at coordinate 19,463 of JBCBSS010000036.1, read as the reverse complement.
GTAGTAGCTCATGATACTGACCAATCACCAGGTTTCTGACCTCAATCTCGGTTTCTACCAAAGCCATTTTAGCCTCCTCAATACTCAAGTTGGCGATGGCTAATTTGTGATTGCGGTCTAGCAAATCACCTAGGCTTACTTTCAGACTGGCGCCAATAGTATATCGGGCACTCTGAATAGTACGCAATGTGTTATCGGCGTCGGTGTTGGTGGCCGTTTCGGTTACGGTAAAGCTACCAGCTGTACCATAATCGTAAGCTGCGATAAAGCTGACCGATTTTAGAATGCTGTTCTTTTCTATAGCGAGGCCTCTGCTTATGGCTTGCAGGCCGTTACTGCTTATTTTAACCTTGCGAGAATACTTCAATGCAGAGTCAATCAACACCTGCACTGGTGGCAGTTCTAAGGGTACGTTTTCTACTTCATCCAATCCCTGAGAAGGGAAAAGTACTTGCGCACGGCTTTTTGGGGCAATGCTCATCAGTAAAAGCATTGCCACAGTGATGTATGGCAATCTCAACCTCATAGCCCTAAACGTTTTCTTTTTGGAAAAGGGCTGGTATGGTTTTGAGGATTACCTTGATGTCATTGGTGATAGAATGGTTGCGAGCATAGTAGTTATCCAATCCTTTTCTTTCATCCTCAGACATCTCGCCTTTACCGCGCTTCGTAACCTGCCATAAGCCGGTTATACCTGCCGGTGCCATAAATCTCTCCGTCCACTGGTCGGAAGTAAGCTGTTCCGCTTCATACAAAGGCAACGGCCGATTGCCAACAATGGACATATCTCCTTTGATCACATTGATCAGTTGGGGCAATTCATCTATACTGGTTTTTCTGATGAACTTACCGATTTTCGTAATACGTGGATCGTCTTTGATCTTTAGGAACGCACTGGCGCTCTTTTTTTGATACAGCTTTTCGCAGACGGGTTGGCCATTATCGACATAAAGTGTGTTTGTGCAGGCTATGTTTTGAGCGGTACACGTTTCGCATTTGATAAAACCCTGGGTGGTTTCTTCTACCTCCTCTTCGGCCTCTACGTCATACTGATTGAGATGTTTTAAATCAGCCAATCGCTTATCCGCATCAGGATACATAGATCTTAGCTTGTAGAAGTCAAAGATCTTATAGCCTGTACCTACCCGTTTGGATATATAATAAACCTTGCCTTTTGATTCTAGCCTGATCAATAGGCAGACCAGGAGTAGCAGTGGAGATATCATCAGCAACACTGTGCTGGCTACCGCTATATCGAACAACCGTTTTCCCAACGGTGTACTGTAGGGCGATTTTTTCGGTGTGTCCTGGTGCCAGTGGTTATCATATTTATGATCGATCAAATAGTTGATCCGTTTGACGATATCATCAGGCTTATCCAAGCTTGGAAAAACATCATCTACCCCAAGGCTCCTCGTTTTCTTGGTGTCCTTTGGGTCGAAACTTTCACTACATATGATAAATAATACCCCTTGTAGCCCCTCATCTTCCCGAATAGCGCTGCACAATTCTACCCCGGATATACCCGGTAGCTTCATATCTGAGAAAATGGCCTCTGGTGGTCGTTTTTCACTTTGTAACCATGCTATAGCGGTGAGGCCATTTTCTCTTACGTGGAGCTGACCTCGCTCTCCAAGCAATTGCTCTAGTTTAAGTTTGGTATGTTCATTATCACCGACATACAATGCTTTTGTAATCTTCATAACCTCTATTTTACCCTCTTGAAATAATTAGACCTCCACGGTATGATATGCTGTCATGCGTCGGAATATGTTTTCTATTCTTAGCTTCAACTCCTCCGGGTTAAATGGTTTAACCAGGTAATCGTCAGCTCCCATTTTCAGGCATTTGATCCTTTCCTTACTGTCTTCCAGCCCGGATAGCATGATCACAGGTATGTTTCTGAAAAAGCCACTGGTTCTGATGTTTTGTAGAATGTCATAGCCATCCAGATTAGGCATCATGATATCCGCAATGATCAGGTCTGGTATGTTTCCGGCTTGTAACCAGTTCAAAGCTTCTACACCATCTACTTTGGTGATCACCTCAAACTCCTTGGTTAGAAAGTGTTCGAGTATCATTCTTATGCCCCTGTCATCTTCTGCAACTAGTATCTTTCTCTTCTTCATATTGTGGATGTTTAGCTTTTTGATGGCGATAAAAGTATTCTTGAAGAGGCCTGAGGGCAATAGAGGAATTTCGTAATGGGACAATTACAAATTGTGCGTAGCGTAGATGAATTACGAATTTAGTTCAGTGCCACGTCCTTCTGGACAGCAACCTATTGGCCTAAGTTGATACGAGAAATAGATAGAATTAAGTAGAAGTAAATAGAAATAGGTTCTGGCTGTCATTGCGCGCGACGTAGGAGCAAAGCAATCCAGTGGATTAATCACGAATTGGGTTTATTCGTCATTCCCTTGCGACCTTGCGTAGCTTGAGAGACTTGGGAATCTCTTTACTAGACATAAGAAATAAGATAAAAGATATAAGACTTGGAAACCGTACTTCTGGCTGCTTCGCCCTTTGGAGGGGGTAGGAGGAGGACACCAAGAGATTCCCTGGATTCGCTCCTACGTCACGAACCATGGAATGACGGCAGGGGCTACTTGAGGCAATCCAGTTGCTAAGAATTACAAATGAGCTAATTAAGGATTATGAACTGAGTTCTACCCTCAATCCTTCTGAGCAGCAACTTATTGGACGATGGGTACAACTTAAACTAGATATACGACAAAGATGTAGGCACGAAAGTAACTTTCGCGCCAGGAGAAGGGGGTAGGGGGTGGAAAGACAGTAACTAGATTACTTTGGAGTAATCTAGTTACTCTTCAGAGTACCAGACAAAAACCCACCCAGAGACTCCCCGGATTCATTTCTACGTCACGAACCATGGAATGACGTCCGAGGCTATTCGAAGCAACCCAACAACCTTCTACTCATATTCTACATCATAACTAAGAATAAGGTGCTTTATTAGCACCTAAGAACGTAACCTCGTTGATTGTCCATATCTAACCACGTAGCGCTGATTGCCCGTTGATACCTTTGAATCATGACAAATCAAACACATATAGAACGACTAAAACAAGTTCGGTCTTTCGTTGAGGCTAACTTCAAAAGGGAGATTAGCACTGGGGAGATAGCGGATATCGCCTTTTATTCTTACCGGAATATTAACCGGGTATTTAAGGCTGTGTACAAGGAACCTATTGGGTCATTCATCAAAAGACTGCAGATTGAAGATTTGGCCAAAGAGGTACTCTACACTGAGAAGAGTATAACGGAGATTGCCTATGACGCTGGTTATAATGATTTACAGGCGTTCAATAAGGCTTTTAAGAGTTGGTATGACTGCTCTCCCATGCAGTTTAGAAAGCAGGGGCAAGCAGCGGAATTAAAGTGGTGGAAATTTAACGAGGAAAAGATGAAAGAAGAAATCAGTCAGTTGAGTTATCGAGAAGAATCGATACCTGACCTTAACGTATTAAGCCTGCCTTATCAGGGCAGTTACAAAACAGAAATAATCGAACAGCATTGGCAGGTATTACTTGAGTATGCTGACCAAAACAAGTTGCTGAACGACGAGACGCTATACTTCGGTGAAGTGTTGGATGACGAGGAGATTGCACAACCAGATAAATGCCGCTATAACTGTAACCTGACGTTGCCAGAAGGGGTGAAGATAGAACCTAAGGGCTTTATGGAGGTAAGGGTGATACCTGGGCATAAGTACGCTGTTTTTACTCATCAGGGTAGCTATGATAACCTCGACAAAACTTATGAGTTGATCTATGCGCAATGGCTGATGGAACAGGCGTTTGAGTTGGTGGATAAGCCTGTGCTGGAGTTCTACATGAATGATGAGCTCCATACACCTCAGAGCGAGTTGCTTACTGAGATATACGTTCCCATTCAATAAGATAAACCCTGACAAAATGGAAGAGATAGTAACACAGATAGAAAATAATATTGGGCTGGTGATGCTGTTTATTTTCTTGTTCTCGGTAGGATTGGCTTTGGTAGAATTTGGATGGGAGTTATACCGAAAGAAGATCAACAAATGGCGGTTGGGAGAGATGTGGGCAAGCTTGAGTGTGTATATCCCAGCTCAGCTCACGGAGAAGGCAGCGACGGCGTTATTCGCCGGCTCCCTTTTCCTGGTGGCGAATTATATTCCCTGGCAAATACCAGTGAATTGGTGGACGACCATACTAGCCATTTTAGTAGTTGATTTCCTTTACTATTGGGAGCACCGATGGGAGCACGAAATTCGGATACTGTGGAGCTATCATTCCATTCACCATAGCTCTCCCATTTACAACTATACAACGGCTTTGAGGGTATCTTTTATTGATAATTTCGTGACGTGGGTGTTCTACCTTCCAGCCGTTCTGATTGGTTTTCATCCCGCTGTGGTGTTGTTGGCTATCGCCTTGATACTGATCTATCAATTCTGGATTCACACAGAATTGATCAACAAGATGGGCTGGTTCGGTTTGATTTTCAATACGCCGTCACATCATAGGGTGCATCACGGGTCTGATGATATTTACCTGGACAAGAATTACGGCGCCTTACTAATCATTTGGGATCGTATGTTCGGCACCTTTCAGAAAGAGATATTTAGGCCAACTTACGGTCTGACTACTCAAATTGAAACCATCAATCCGGTGAAGGTACATTTTCATGAGTACATCAATATTTTCAAGGATTTGAGGAAGTCAAAAAGCGCGAAGGAGAGAAACGGCTATTTATTTAAAAAACCCGGTTGGAAACCGGTTGACCATTGACCAAAGGTGTGGTTGGATGAGGGGTAGATTGAAGTGACTGTCTGAAAAGGCAGTCACTTTGATGTTGGAGAAATCTATCTCAAAACAAGTTTACCACTATCAGAAAGATAGGATCTCTTCGATTACACCCAATCCCCTAAAAAGCGTTTTTTGAACATTCTCTAATGGATTTTGAACCCTGAAATTTTCACATTTATTGAGCTTCCGAGGTTTTGCATAATTGATGACCAGCATACGGCCAAATAAAATTTGGGTGCGTTGATCATTAGATAGCCTTCATTTCTTTTCCTTAGATGAAAAGAAACGAAGCAAAGAAAAATCAAGCCAAAATTTAACCTTCAGCCCGCACCCCCACGCTGGCCCGGAATTTTGGCAGCCAACCGCACTCGTACTAGCTAAATAATCTTTCGCAAGCACATTCTGAAACGATTATCAAGGACGACCTATGATAGATTTTCGCCGTCGTTTGCGCCCGCCTACCGGCAAAGGCAGGTCCTCACAAACGACTGAACTGAAGAAACCCGTTCGTGAGACACGAACGGTGGCTATAAAAAAGCCATCCCGCGGTTGTGAGATGGCTCTTTTTGTTTTTAGTAGGATTGATCTTACCCACTTTGCCTACTGCGTTTTTGCCTACTGCCTACTGGAGAGGCCGACAACCCAGTCCTTTTAATAGAACCCTGTTATTAGCTTTTCTTCTTAAGCAATACCTGCTTTTTGTTAAACTCTTCTGCTGCTTCCAAGAACTCCCAAATCATGCCCCAGTTTTCCTTAGGCTCGTAGTTGGAATTGTAGGCCTTTCTTGATTTCACAACCAACATATTGTCTTCGATCGTAGCTGAGCTTACAAATTCGCCGGTATCATTAGATACATTGAATTCTAGGTTTTCCAAGCCTTGTACATCATACCCTTCAGGGATTTCCAAGGTCACTTCATACTCAAAAGCACGAGCGAAAGACATGTATATATTGAAATCACGCTCTTTGCTTTCTTCATCAAGCTGTATTTGCTCATCGATCAGGCGACCTACATCAACGAGGTAGTTACTGCCCACCTTTTTCACAGGCCCCTTCACCTTGGCTTGGTAGCTGAATATGAATTCAGGCTTTTTGTGCCAACGTCCGGTTTGCTCTATTTTGAAATCATCGACCTCAAGGATTTCCATATCAAAATCGTTCTCTGCCAATTCCTTTGCGCTCTTGGCGATATCGTCTTCCCTCGTTTTCAAATACTCAGCTCTTTTGGTTAGCATTTCAGCCTTACGTTTCTTTTTGACACCTTGAAGATCCTCTTTCTTCAAATAGGCAAGCTCCTCGTCTTTGTAGGTGTAAAAATCAGTGAGGCGATACTGATAATAAGTTTGATTAGCCCCTACAATAGATGCCTTAGCGTTAAGTGTAAGCGTACCTTCATTCAGGTCATCGATTTTGTAATGGTAATGTGAGACAGTTCTATTCTTGTCAGCTTTTTCAACCGGTAAGTCAATTTTGCTGAGCTTCCACCTGCTTGGCGTTTTACGGCCATCAGCGGCATATACGGTCGTGCCTTGCAGATCGATATCAAGTTCTCCATAATGCGCATTTCTATCAAAATAGCTGACATAGACAGGTTCTGCGCCTTCATTGATTTTGATGGCATAGGTGAGCTCATTCTCCAAAATCAGATCATCAAGTGAAGATATGTACCTGGGTATACCGATCAGTACTTGATGATTAATGCCTTGATCTCTATAGAAGGCTGATAGTTTTTTGACCATGCTATACCTTGCTGGAGACCTTACGCTTTTGCCATCGAGTATTTTACTTTCTGTTGACGCTATGTGTTCAAGGAACCTCAAGGCATAGAAACCGTGTTCAGCCAGTTTTTCTTTATCATTTATTTTGCCGTGTGAAAATTGAATCATACCGGATATACCCGCGGAAGTATAATAGTCCACCCTGAAAAGATAACCCATGAACTTTTCCAGTTCCCATACTGAAACCTTTGACTTTAAGATGCCTGGCTCTCCGATGAATGTGGGCAGATTGGCGGCGGCACCACTGGCATAAGTAACCTTAAACTTTACCGTAGGAATCTCGCGGTAGTTGTGTAACCAGCGAACGTTATCCACACTTTCCCTTTCACCATCTTCCAAAACGTAAGTATTTCTATCGTTTTTGCTATCACTGGTCAGTTCGAATTCAGGGGCGCCGTTCAGCGTCTTCAGGTTGATGAAGCACCTTCTCAGCACATCAAATGAGATACGCTGCTTCATGATGGGATACTTGTCATTCAATTCGTAAATGGCCGGATCGAACGGGTAGAATTTGCTGCTGATCATTATTTTTCGCTCCTCGGCTATATAATAGTCGATGATGTCACCTACTTTCAGGTTCGGTACGGCCAGCTTATAGATGTCTAGGCTAGAATTGTTCAACTCCGCTTTTTCCTTCACCATTTTACTCAATGGGATTATAACCTCCTCACCAGAAGATTTGATCACCTTGAAGCCAGCATAGAATTCAAAAAACAGATTACCCAAAGAGCCACTTCCTGGTACGCTGAATTCACTATATTCCTCGATAGCTGATGAGGACTGAAGTTTAATGCGATAGTGATTGTACCGCTTATGTCTCAGCCTGGCTACTACGGCGTCTTTGTGGTAGGAGCGTCTGCTGTCTTTGGCGATGATTACGGCGTCTTCTTTTGCCCATTTGTCGGGGACATCAACCACTTTGAAATCCGCTCCTGAGTCAGTCCACATTTCCTTGCGGATTTCTTGCGCCCTTTCTTTATCGTCGTTTACCCCACCGGCCAAAGCGAGGGTCACGGAGAAAAGACATACTGTGATTAGGGTGATTATTCTCATTTTGCTTTTAGTATGATTTGATCGTTGTAGAATTTATTAATGTCTTCAATGGCGTCGTTCCAAAGTTCGAATTTATCGACAGGCAGGTAGGTCTTTGTGATCTTCATCTCCTTAGAATAGTCGATTTTGTCACCATTGACCTGATAGTGCATTTTGAATTCGAAGTAGTCAGATTTGATCTCAAGCGCATCCGGAATATGCTGAACAGCCAGACCTTCTGGTACGGTCAAACTGCCCTGAAGCCGTCTGTAGATTTTACTATCGAATTTGTAGGGCACTTCTCGCTCCTTTTCAATTTTCCTGCCGATCAGGTCTTTCTTATAATCAAGATCGATATACACTTCGTCACCGAATTTGTTGAGATGATTCTTCATAGCAACACGATAATCCAATTTCAGCACGCTGTCTCTTTCCAGAATGGGATCATTGAGTAACTCAATATCAGCCCTTTCCAGGTTACCCGCGGCTATGGTTTTATAAAACCGCTCCGTTTTGTCTTTGGGAATGGCTTCGTACACATTGTGTAGTATTTTTCTGAACTCCCCGTCAATACTCTCAATGACACTGGCTGTCAATTGATTATCATTGATTTCGTATTGTACCTGAATCTCTTCAAGATACTTTTCCAATGGCTCGGTAGGAATCTTATCGATTACAAACGAATCACCATCTTCTACCAGCACTTGTTTACCTTGCAGCCTTTCTGCATAGTCTTCGATAGAATGATGCTTTTCCGTAGCATCAAGATGCAGATACTTTCCGTTCATGTTGACAGAACAGATCATGTGATTGTCAACCGCTAAGGATGGGATATCATAGGTGTAAGCAAGGCGGTTGGTGCCTATCCAGCTCAATCTGGCATCAAAGCCTGCAATCTGCAGCATATCCCTGGTTAGGTTAGCCATACCCTTGCAATCACCGAAGCGATCGTTGAATACTTTATGAGAATCTTCAGGCCTGAAAGCCGCCAGACCTTGCTCAAAGGCGATATAGCGGATATTGTCCTGTACCCAGTAAAATATAGCCTTTATCTTCTCCTCATCTGTCTCATGTCCTTTTGTTATTTCAGCCACTAATGGCTCTAGAACTGTCTTGTCAGAACGCATGCCCTCAACCAGCGACTTGTACCAGCCATACAGACTTTGCGTCGAGCCAAGTATATCCTGATACTGGCCTTCTCTTGTATAACCTTTGGTGAGTATGATGATATGAGGTAGGAAATAGGAGCTGCCTGGAAGGTTTTCTTCATCAGGGAATGCGTCAATGTCCTTGATGGAAAATGTGATCTTTTTCACCTTTCCGTCATCGGTTTCACGCTTTTGAATGTCGAAACCATCGAAGTTCATTTCACGAAGTTCTACCTCAGCCCAAGAGGGGATTTCGAAAGTAATCTCTCGTTTTGCAGCGGGCAGTTCTTCATGGAAATAGGCAGTAGTTAAATAGCGAACGTCTTTATAGGTCTGGTTGGCCTTTAACAACCTGTATTCCCCTTTTTCTGGTAAGCTGATTTTATAGGCACATATCTGTGCATCAGAGTGAAATATGCCATTGCTCGAGAAGTGGCCACATAATTTATCATGGGAGACAGACCTTCCTTTGAGGTTTTTCAGTTGGTAATTGTCAATACCTACCTGGTCACTGAAGTAAATGCGAGCGGTGTGTTGCGCATTATATTCCAAAGCGACTAGCTCTTTATCATCAACGGACTTAGCCCGTATGGTCTGCAATGCTTTGTCATAATAGAATTGATAGACAGATTTGTTAGAAAGCAGCGCCACGTCTTCTTCAGGGAATGCTACTTTCATTTTATCAGCGAAAGCAACATGTGCTTCATCGATCTTCTGGGCGCTGAGGTTAGCGCAGTAAGGTAAAATAAGTAACAGTAATAATGTTTTTCTCATGTGATAGGCAATTATAGCAATTGAATTGATGATTGGGCCAGAGCGTCTAAAGCCTTAAACACTGCCTTGTGCCAATTGCTGATTGTTGGATTTAGCCCTTGGATTCACCCAAGATAACATGATTTATAATGTCACACCAATCACGGGTAATAAAGGGTTGGTTTGAATAGTTCTTGATTGTTAAGGATTAGTTGTTTTATAGCATTAATATAATTTGCGAAGCTATAAATCTTAACCATTAAAAGGAAGCCTTTGAACTACTTTAAGAGCCTTTCTCTGGTAAAATACTGAACGTCTATCGCGTCTCAATTTCAGAAATGCCTTTTGACTTACTGTTCTGTACAATTTCGGTACCCAACGATGTAGATTGTGCGGAGTGTTACGTATTAAGTGCGCTTTTGATGCCGCTGTTGGAGAAAACTCCAACAGCACCTTTATAGAATAATGTTCGTTGGAGACAACTCCAACGACGGCTGAATGTTCGTTGGAGATAACTCCAACGACTGCTGTAATATATCAGTCTTCAAAATAGCCCCAGAGGGGCGACCTGTTGATAGTATATTATTCCAAACCATTCCGAAAAGCGCCGTAGGTGCGACCTGTTAGTTTTGGGTCGCACCTAAGGCGCTTTTGTTTAGAGATCCGATAACCTTACTATTAACAGTAAGCCCCTACAGGGCTTTTCATCGTTGTTATGGTCAGCCCATTATTGCTGTAAGAAGAAAGTCAGTCGTTTCACCATCGTTTTTGTCCTGGCAAACGACTAAACTGATCAAATCCGCGCGTAAGTTACATACGAGGGCGACAGCTTATAGTCTATGATTTACTTAGGTAGATATACATCGAAACGGGTACCCTCATTCGGTGTGCTTTCTGCCGAGATAGAACCGCCGTGCAGCTGCATGATGTTGTAGCATATATTGAGGCCGATACCGGTGCCTTTCTCATTATAGGTACCATCTACACTTGGATTATACTCTCCGTCGAATAAACGTGGGATATCTTTTGGATCCATGCCGATCCCAAAATCCTCGATGGAGATGATATTCATGGCGCCATTCTCTCGCGAGCAAATGTTGATTTCTGAAGACTTATGTGAATACTTTATAGCATTAGAGAGTAGGTTTCTCAATACGACCCTAAACAATGCCTGGTCGGCAGTAACGGTCGTTACTTCAAGGTCCAGGTTGATTTTCAAGTGCTTAGTGGACAGTTTATCTTTAAATCGGCTGGTGAGGCTTTCTAGAAGCTCGCTTACATCTACTTTGTCGGTGGTAACTTCCAGGTTGTCGGTGGAGAGCATAGACCAGTATAGGGTATTGTCCAACAACATCAGGGAGTCATTGACATCACTTTCTATTTTTCTGGTATGGAATTCCACATCTTTTTCATCCATGGCATCCTTGATCCTCAATAGATCCATAAACCCTCTGATGCGTGTTAAAGGGCCACGAAGATCATGGGAGAGCAGGTGAAAGATGGTATCCTTGCGTTCGTTGATGTTGGCCAGACGGTTTTTGGAAACTTCCAGTGCTTTGTTGGAGCGCTCTAGCTGTACGGTTCTTTCCACCACCTTCTGTTCTAGCAGCCTTTTTATCCGCTTTTGGGTCTTTGACCAGCGATAGTACCATTGTCCTACCAACGCTATAATCAGTAGGCCGATCAAGGGCCTGAACCACCAGAGTTGCCAAAAAGCCGGTCTGATAATGATCGTCAATGTTCGTGTGTCGTCATTCCAGACATTGTCATTGTTGGTGGCACGTAACATGAAGTTATAAGTGCCAGGCTCCAGGTTGGTATAGGTGGCGGTTCTGTTGGAAGCGTCTGTCTGCACCCAATCTACATCGAAAACATCGAGTTTGTAACTGAAGGTGTTTTTAGAGGCATTGGCAAAATGCAAGGCAGAAAACTCGAACCCAAAAACATTGAAATCATGATTGAGGTAGAGCGTATCGGTGTAAGAAATGGATTGGGCCAAGGGAGCATAGCCCAATACCTCTTCACCTATACCCACAGGTCTATTGTAAATGATTAGCTCTGTGATCTCCGGTTGGGGTGCCACAGCATTGTCCTGGATATTATCCGGATGAAAAATGTTCAACCCATTTACCCCTCCGAAAAGTAGCTCCCCGCTACTGGATTTGAGAAAAGATTTGGCGTTGAATTCATAACTCTGAAGGCCATCATCAATGCCATAATTGGTTAAGCTATTGTTGGTAGGATTGAGCTTACTCAATCCGTTATTAGTACTCAACCAAACATAGTCACCCGATTTTAAGGCACCATAAACCACATTGTTGGCTAATCCATCACTGGTACTGAAGTGTGTTTTTTCGCCAGTTTTGTTCTCTATTCTATAAACACCTGCACCATAGGTGCCGATCCAGATATCGCCGTCTTCGTCTGCATGGATAAAGCTGATCAAACCTACATTCCCGGTTGGGTTTTCGGTAAGTGGGTAAGGCTCGAATTGCTCCGATTCAAGATTGAATTTATAGACGCCGCCACCATAGGTACCAATAAGCATGAATCCTTTACCAGTATCGTGAACGGCCATCACATTGTTGTTGCCTAATGCATTGGGATCGCTTGAATCACTTTGAAAGACGCGAATTTCTTCACCTTTTATCCTAAGCAAACCTCCGCCGAGGGTGCCAATCCATTTTACATTGTTTTCATCTATGAAGATGGCGCGGATTTTATTGTTAGTAATTTTGCCGTTTTCAACATTGTAGTGGTAGAATCTTTTGGTTTCCGGGTCGAAACGGTCTAGACCTCGATTGGTACCTATCCAAATCAGCCCCTCAAGGTCTTGCGCTACCAACTTGATGTCGTTGTCTATGATACTGTTAGCATCCCGCGCATCACGATTAAAACGTTTGAAACTATTGTTTGTACGATCAAGTACATCTAACCCTTGTGCCGTGGCGATCCAGAACATACCATTACTGTCCTGCATCAGTCCACGAACTCTATTACTGCTCAAAGAATTTGGATCTCCGGAGGTTTTCCTATACAACTCAAATGCAGTCCTGGATTTGTGCATTTTAAGAACGCCCTTTTCCATGGTGCCAAACCAGACGTTGCCAGAATAATCTTCATAAATGGTGTTGACACGATTGGAGGTGATCGGGCTATCCATGCCCATATTCCTGTGATTGTAAACCACAATTTCATTATCGCTTCGGTCGAGTACACAGAGACCATGTTGGGCAGTCCCCATCCATATTTGGTCTTCATTGTCACCGTAAATATTGAGTATCTCTATATCCTTATCCTCTTCGGTGTGGATCAGTTGCCATTTCAGCTGGGACTGAAGATGTTGTATGCCAAAGGCCTTGACCGTATTAGGCTGTAGAATGAGCAGCTTTTGCCTGAAACCCATACAGATCACATCGTTGTATGAGCGATAGTACAAGGATTTGGCGTTTCTAAAATCCTGAGATATTTCGGTCAAGTCAATCACTTCACCGGTATTGATGTCGTAGACCAATGCACCTCCGGTACCTACTAACCACAACCAGTTGCGTTTATCAACTAGCAATGATCGGTAGGCTTCGTTTTGACGATCAGCTTGTCCAAGGTTTACCTTGGTAAGCTTGGGGTTTTCGATAGCATTGGTCGTGAATAGTCCTTTGCTGGTGGCTATCCAAACTTTTCCGTTTACGTCCAATGCCAGGTCTAGTACCTCAAGGTTATTCTCGTCGAAATAGAATCGCCTGAAAGACTGCTGAAGCTGGTCGTAATAGTTGAGCCCTTTGTAAGTTCCTACCCACAGGTTGCCCAGGCTATCTTTTTTGATGCTGGCGATGTAGTTATTGTCTATGCTATTAGAATCGGCAGGATCGTGCGTAAACACTTTGAACTCATAGCCATCGAATCGGTTCAGACCATCTTGGGTACCAAACCATATGAAGCCTTTGTCATCCTGTATAATGGATTGGATCGAGTTCTGAGAGAGCCCTGTTTTTACATCTATGGTCTCAAATCTAGGCGTATACTGCTGAGCCAGACTGCTTTGTGCCAGGAACAGGATACACCAGACTAAAAATGATTTGATTGACATAAAGGTCAAAAAATGCGATAACAATAATACTAATTCTCAATGAAAAGGGCTGTTGGTTGTAATACTTATGGGACTAATTATTACAGTGTCACCAGGTGTTTCCGCCTGGCGCTAAGGTCATATGGTTTAGACCGTCAGGTCGAAAGATGCAGCGAAGAAGTAACGAGGTCACTTTGAGTGACCTCGTTACTAACCAAAGGTAACTGTGGTCATTCTGATAGAATCTTATTGGCTATGAAATTGGTCGAATGGACAGAGATAACCGTAAATCGCTGTACGTACTATTAATAGCTTGGCATTGAATGCTGGAAAATGGATTCAGCACTGAGATGAAAGATGTGATCAATTGATGGTATAGATATGATCATTTGTGGATATAGTCGACTTTGGAGAAAATCAATCTTTTAGCCCTCGTTGGAGTTGTCTCCAACGAGTATTACTCAACAAAGATGCTGTTGGAGACAACTCCAACAGCTGCATCGACCTCTCAGAGCTAGTTTTGATGGCCTCGTTTTCAGTCGTTATTGGTGAGAATCGGGGCACGAAAGTAACTTTCGCGCCAGCATGGGAATCCTGCCAGTACTAAGTAAGATGTCTCCTTCGTCGACATGACAGCCCTGGTTTAAGTATGTTGGTTACCTCGGTGATAAGAGAGGTCTTGCCAATGCAACATGGCCTAGGCTTCTCCCAAAACCGGCGCCTTTGTTCTGGCTTGTCATCTCGAACGCAGAGAGAGATCTTACTCTTTCTCTGTCACTTGTGTTAATCAATGATAAACCCTAAAGATAGTGAGTAAGATGTCTCCTTCGTCGATATGACAGCTCTGGTTTAAGTATGTATATTACCTCTTAGCCCTCTTTGGAGTTGTCTCCAAAGAGTATTCCCCAGCAAAGATGATGTTGAGGACAATTCCAATAGTGGCATCGACCACTTGGAGCTAGTTTTGAGGCACCTTCTTTTTCCTTCGTTATTGGTGAAGATCGGGGCACGAAAGTAACTTTCGCGCCAGGATGAAGTAATTTTCGCCAGGATAGAGCCAGGGCAAAAAGTACCAATAAACCACGAAATGGTGTATTTTTTCAATTAGTTCTTAAAAATAGAAACAAATAGAAAAGCCCTCCGTATCAATCTATCATGAAAGGATTTATAGGAGAGTTCGAAGAGCTCGTTTTACTCACCATCGCTGGTTTGGGGGATGACGCCTACGGTGTCTCTGTCAAGCAGGATATAGAACAGCGCACCACTCGGAAAATCAGCATCGGGGCATTGCATTCTACCATCACACGCCTGGAAGAAAAGGGTTTCATCAAATCCTGGTTGGGTGGATCGACGCAGGAAAGGGGAGGGCGCCGCAAGCGCTATTTCGAACTCACCACTAATGGAAAGGAAGCACTTCATGCCATCAAGGAGCTTCGTGATGAATTATGGAAGAATGCCCAAGCTAAACTGTCGATAGATTATGGGAAACCACAATAAGGTAAATCCTCCCAAATGGCCTCAGAGGTTGCTTGGTTGGTATTGTGACCCGTTGGCGGCAGAAGACCTGCTCGGTGATGTGGATGAAATATTCTATTACAATCTAGAGCACATGTCTGCCAGGAAGGCCAGGTGGAAGTATGTATGGCAGGTGTTTTCACTCTTGTTTTCTAAAGCAGTAAGAAAGAGAAGAAAGGAGCATCGTGAGAAGTATGGCAGCGAAGGTTTTTTCAAAGGCTTTTACTTATTCAATAGTTATTTGAAAGTAGGGTTCCGCAACCTTGTCCGGTACCGGTTCTATACCATCATCAACATCGTAGGTTTGAGCATGGGAATGACAGTGGGCCTGCTGGCCTTGGCCGCTTATGTCGACGTAGAAGAGGTGGACGATTTCCAAACCAATCTTGATAACATATACAGGGTCATAACGCACTATGACGACGGCGACCGTAAAAGGACTTACGCCTCTACGTCTGCTCCGGTATCTGACCTAGTGAAGGAGCAATTTACAGGCATTGAGCAGGTTGTGAGCTTCAATAGCAGCTTCAATCCTGAGATCGTATTGGGCAAGGGGACGGTGCCGTTGTTCGGTTACTATGCCGATCAAAGCTTCTTCGATGTGTTTACTTTCGAACTGCTTGCAGGCGATCCCGCCACTGCTTTGAGCGATCCATACAGCCTCGTTCTAACCGAGAAAGCGGCCGAGAAATTATTCTACAATGTAGACCCCATTGGAAAAACGCTGGAAGTTCAGGATGCTGGCATTTTTACAGTTACGGGCATTATGAAAGAATATCCCAGGTCCCATCTACTGTTTGAGGCGCTTACCTCTTACAGCACATTGGCGGCATTGGAAAAGGCGAATGACAGGACGTTTGGCTTGAACGACTGGGGGCCGGTGACTAATTTCTATACCTATGTGCAGTTAGCACCCGGAAAAGATGTATCCTCTTTGGTTAATGGACTGAATGCATCTATAACAGCGCAATTTGAAGGTGCGCGTGGTAGTGTGTCTTTCGGCATACAAGCAATGTCAGATATAGCCAAAACGGATCATAGCAATGAGATTGGTATGGGCTGGGGTACGGCTGCTTTGGCCGTATTCTTAGTATTGGCACTTTTAATCCTACTCCCGGCTTGTTTCAATTATGCGAATATATCCATTTCAAGATCATTGAAAAGGGCGAAAGAGATAGGGTTGCGAAAGGTATCAGGCGGTCAAAGTAGTCATATATTCCTGCAGTTTATCATGGAGACATTGTTGATGTCAATAGTGAGTCTGTTGGTGGCTGTCTACCTGTTCGTCCTGATAAGGGCGGAATTCCAAAGTATGGTGGTGCAGGGCAGTCGTGCTTTTGATCTGGAAATCAACTTTCAGACCGGTGTGACCTTCGTTCTGTTTGGTTTATTGACCGGCATTTTGGCCGGGTTACTACCTGCCATTTACTTTTCGAAGCTCAATCCCATAGAGACGCTACGCAACAGCAGTGCATCAGGAGGGCTATCCAAAGTACGGGTTAAGAAGTGGCTGATTGTGACACAGTTTGCACTTTCATTGATTTTTATCATGGGTGTTGCGGTGGTAATCAAGCAGTACCGGTACGCGCTTAACTACGACATGGGGTTTGCTTATGAGCAAGTATTGGATGTAGAACTGAAGGATGCTGATCAGGATGTCTTTCGTACTGAGTTCGGCAAGCTGGCCGAGGTTGAAAATGTGTCTATGTCTTCCTCTATTCCGGGGAGTTGGGAGTCAACCAGTACCTGGGTCAAGACGGAAGTGAAAGGCGATTCGGTGGAAGTGTATCAAATGTTCATAGATGAGCATTATATCGATAACCTGGAACTTACTCTATTGGCCGGTGAGAACTTCCCGCAAACCGTTTTCAAAGGGGAGCAGCATATTTTGGTCAACGAAGAATTTTTGAAGAACTTCAACTTGGCTACCCCGTCTGAGGCGCTTGGGCAAGCCTTTCTGGTCAACGGCATGGAATTAACCATTCTAGGCGTGGTGAAGGACTTTAACCACTTGCCCTTGAGAGAAAGGATATCGAGCTTTTTCTTCCGCTATAACCCTGAGCGCTTGGCTTTTGCCAATGTCAAACTGGCATCAGGGGACATTCAGGAAACGATAGAGCAGTTGGAAGGTCAATGGGAGCTTATTTCACCTACCACCAAGTTCGAAGCCAGTTTTTTGGAGGACGACCTGAATGAAGGACTGGTGTCGTTCATTGTGATGGCGAAGGTGTTTGGCTTTCTGGGGCTTCTGGCCATTATCATTTCTTGTCTTGGTTTGCTGGCGATGGTGGTATTCAATACCGAAAGTAGAATTAAGGAAATGGGAGTGAGGAAGGTAATGGGCGCCAGTGTAAGCCAGCTTGCTTATATTTTGTCGAGAAGCTTCATCAAACTGATCCTCATCGCCACTTTGATCGCTGTGCCATTGGGTTACTTTTTCTTTGACCAGGTGATTCTGCGCATTCATCATTTCCGAGCGGCGGTTGGTGCAGGCGAAATACTGATCAGCGTAGCCTTCTTGTTCCTGATGAGCCTAATCACGATCGGTACGCGAACCATCAAGGTGGCTCATGTCAACCCTGTAGAATGCCTGAGGGATGAATAATGTATAATATTTGTAATTGTCTTTTAGCCGAGGTTAGTGTCTTAACTAACCTCATTTTGGTTTCTTTGCTATTCAAAAGTTGGAAGTTAGAGGTTGGAATAAGTAGTGTCAGGAAATAAAAAGGTGACCCCGCATACTTTAAGGCACAGTTTGACACTCATCTGCTAGAACCCGGCACCGACCTACGCTATATGCAAGCCTTGCTAGGCTATAAATCTCCGAAAATATCTTTTTTTTATGCAAACTTGACAAATAATAGTTTTATAAACATTAAAAAATTACTAGTTTAGGCTAAGGATATATAGTAAATAAACACCATTGTATTTATTAGAGTGTTAGCGATAACCTCAAAAGCCTGATTATGAACTTGGAGAAATTCAAAAAGGAAAATCATAGCAAAGAGCAAATTGAATTATTCAAAGCTTATAGTGAAGCTGAAATGAATCAAGCTCAAGCCGAAAAAACCAGAAATGATCTTGAATATCCTTTTTACAAAAAGCTGACTTTCTATGTAGCAATTTCGCCACTTATCATTGGTTTAATTACATACTTTGGAACTAGTGCAAGAGGGTATTTCGATAATACATTGAAAGAGGCGCAATTAGAAAAGAGAGAAATTCAACTTGACATTAGAGAGCTGGAGAAAAAAGAAGAGGATTTAACTAAGAAAAAAGATAGCCTAATTGAATATTATAATACTAATAGCAAACTTCTTGCTGAAGAGTACCAACTAAAAAAGGACAGTCTTGAGAATTTATATGCCGACCAAATTGAATCATTAACAAATGAGATTGAAGATAGAAACAAGGATGCAAGTCAAAGACTAAAAGAACTTGAAACCTCCAAACAATCATTGACCCAAACAGAAAAGGAACTAAGACGGTCTTTGCAAAAGGAAAAAGAAGCCAATTCTGCTATTATTAAGCTAAGTAAAAAAAGCTCAAGCGATGCTGTCAAAATAGCCAAGCTAACCGCAGAAAACGAAAACCAATCTGCAACACTCACAAGAAATACACACAAAATAGAATCTCTGAATCGAGAACTATTGAAGACTAAGGTAATTACTTATTTGCTTCTTAAAGACTGGGAATTAATCGGATTTAACCGTATTAAGAAAAACGTGGATGAAAATATAACCGATGATGAAATTAGGAATCTATATAAAAGGTATCCAAAAACGTTTTCACAAGTTACGTTAAAAGATCCTGATGACAAGAATGGAATCAAACTACTTTCAAATTTCCCTTTAAATGAGGCACCAAATAATGTCGTTAACAAATGATAAGCTCAAAGGGCGAACTCAGCTTAAGCAGTTTTAAGTTCGAAACGATAACATTAGACCAATTTGAAGGGGTATGCTCACTGAGCTTATTTAGACATTATAAGTCCATATAAACTTCATCGAGATCATTTTCTAAGCTTTTAGGGAAGAAATATTAGTATAAGAGAAACTTAGACTTATGTTTTCAGAGTGCTCAAGTTTTCCTCGTAAGTACTCGTTGAAAGCCCTCTTTCATGTCGAGCGCCTAGGCGCAAGAACTTGGAGCGGGAGTTCGAGGAAATCCATCGGAAAATCAAATCCTTAACGGTAGGCATCTTCACTTCTAAAAAAACAACAGCTGATAGCCCTATCTATCTAATCATAATTTTTCATGAACAAAGCCAAGAAATGTGATGCCTGTTTCCGATATTTAATCGAACTATAACATTATGTAAGTCTATGTTCTATTGTGATACTTCAGGAAAAGGCTTACA
>JBCBSS010000035.1:0-53929 GCA_039819065.1 Bacteroidota bacterium | reverse complement strand
CTCAGCGTGCTGTCTTTTTACTAGAAGAACTGATACGAATACCGTCGTTCAGTCGGGAAGAAAGTGAGACCGCTGAGTCAGTTGCTTAAGATTGTCAGCTAATTCAGGCATATTACTGTTCCACCGAATGACGGTGTAGCAATTTTGTTGATGGACTTAAAATGACAGATCATAACGCGTTCCACACCTTCTTTCAAAGAATCGAAAGCATTATCCAGTTTCGGTATCATACCGTCTGAAATAACCGGATCATCGCCACTTTTTAGGAACTCATATTTCTCCTCATCCAATTGATCGATTACTTGTCTCTCCTTATCAAGAACACCATCTAGTTCAAAGCAATAAACCAGTTCGACCTTAAAGTAAGTACTTAAAGCCCTTGCGACTGAAGAAGCAATCGTATCTGCATTGGTATTGAGCAGTTGCCCATTACGATCATGGGTAATAGGAGCCATCACAGGAACAATATCTTCATGAATGAGTTTTTGCAAGGTAATGCTATTGACCTCAATAATATCTCCGGCAAAGCCAAAATCCAAGGGCTTCGCCGGTCTTTTGTTCGCCGTAATGACGTCGAGGTCGGCTCCGGTCAAGCCTAATGCATTGCAACTGTGTGATTGCAAAACACTTACGATATTTTTATTGACCAAACCGCCGTATACCATGGTAACTACTTCAAGACTGGCTTCATCAGTTACGCGTCGGCCATCGATCATTTTTGGTTCAATACCCATGCTGGTCATCATGTCGGAAGCGATTTTCCCTCCACCATGAACCAGTATTTTGAATCCCGGAACGGCAGCAAAGTCAGACAGGAAGTTTTGCATTGACTCTTTATCATCAATGACCTTTCCCCCGACTTTGAATATCCTTAGTGTTTCCATTATTAGTTCATATTTTCCAATATCTTCTTCAATACAACCTGAGCGGCAATTTCACGATTAGCTGCTTGTGGTATCACCAATGAATCAGGGCTGTCGATTACGGCGTCACCTACGACGACATTTCGCCTTACGGGAAGACAATGCATGAATTTGGCGCTGTTGGTCAATGCCATTTTCTCGGCACTCACCATCCAATCCTCACTGATATCCAACCGTTGTCCGTATTGCTGGTATGAAGACCAGTTCTTGGCGTAAATGAAATCAGCCCCTTCAAACGCCTCATGCTGATTGTGAGTGATTTTGGCATTCCCAGAGAAACGCTCATCTAGTTCATACCCCTGAGGGTGTGTGATAAACAAGTCTATATCGGCCTGATTCATCCATTGAGCGAACGAATTCGGAACTGCCTGAGGCAGTGTTCTTGGATGCGGTGCCCATGTCAGTACCACTTTAGGTTTGGCTATTTGACTATGTTCCCTTAATGTAATCAGGTCTGTTAATGATTGTAAAGGGTGCAAAGTGGATGATTCCAAATTGACTACAGGTACACCGCTGTACTTGGCGAACTGACTGATCACCTTTTCCGAGTAGTCATCTTCCCGGTTCTCAAGCCCTGGAAAAGAACGAATACCAATGATATCGAAATAGCTTCCAATCACTGCTGCTGCTTCTTTGATGTGCTCAGAGCGATCGCCACTCATCACTACGCCATCTTCGAATTCCAATTGCCAACCCTCCTTACCGATGTCCATAGTGACGACGTCCATGCCCAGGTTCATCGCTGCCTTCTGGGTGCTTAATCTTGTCCTTAAACTTGGGTTGAGGAAAATAAGACAGATAGACTTATTCTGTCCGAGGTGTTTATAATTGAATTTTTGCTTTTTAATCTCCAGTGCTTCTTTGACCAACTGCTCCGGGTCTCCCGCGTCTTCAACTGAGATGAAATTATCCATTTTTATATTGCTGTTTTAAATGAGTCTAGAAAATAATCCACTTGATCCCGTTTGATATTAAGTGGAGGTAGAAGGCGTATTGTATTAGGGTTAGAGGCGGCACCGGTGAAAACTTTATTTTCTTGCAGCAGCTTGGTTCTTAGGCTTTTGACCGGCTCTTCCAATTCGATGCCGATCATTAGGCCACGCCCTCTGAGCGAAACAATAGAAGAAACTTCTGAAAGTGCTTCCATGATATATTGCCCCATTTTTTTGCTGTTGCTCACCAGACTTTCTTGCTCAATCACCTCCAATACGGCCAGCGCAGCGCTACAGGCCAGATGATTACCACCGAAAGTGGTGCCTAACATACCGTACCATGCTTCGAATTTAGGGTGTATCAGTACACCACCGACCGGGAAGCCATTGCCCATTCCCTTGGCGATAGTGATAATATCTGGCTCGATATCGGTGTATTGAAAGGCAAAGAATTCTCCACTGCGACCATAACCTGATTGAATTTCATCAAGAATGAGCACTACTTCGTATTTATCACATAAGGCTCGTAATGTTCTTACAAAGTCATCATCCGGAATGTAGATGCCTCCGATTCCCTGTATGCCTTCGATGATCACTGCTGATACATCTCCTTTCTTGAGCTGTTTTTCTACCCCTTCTGTATCACCCAATTCCAGGAAGATGACATGTTCATCAGGATTGACGGCCGCTTTGATTTTTTGACTATCAGTGGTCGCTACCGCTAGAGACGTTCTACCATGAAAGGCATTTTTGAAACTTATGATCTTCTTTCGTCCATTGTGGAAAGAAGCCAGCTTGAACGCATTTTCGTTGGCCTCTGCACCTGAGTTACAGAGAAATAAGGAGTAATCGGTAAGGCCAGAGATTTGGCCTAGTTTTTCTGCCAGTTGATCCTGCAAAGGAATCTTCACCGAATTAGAAAAGAAACCGAGTTGATCGAGCTGCCCTTTGATGCGCTCGACGTAATGTGGGTGACTGTGCCCAACCGAAATAACGGCATGACCACCGTAAAAATCTAAGTACTTTTCACCCTTGTTATCCCATAGCCAAGAACCCTCACCCTTGGTCAGTTCAATATCGAATAAAGGGTACACCGGAAATATATCCATGTATTATTTAATGCTATTAATTTTGTGGAATGAGGCCAAAAGCCCCTTTATTACGGCAGAGCTCAAACCCTGGTGTTCCATTTCGTTAAGACCTTCTATTGTGCAGCCCTGAGGAGTGGTTACCCTGTCGATTTCTGACTCCGGGTGATGTTCTGTTTCCTGAACCAATGAGCTAGCCCCTATGGCAGTTTGCATAGCGATGAACTGTGCATCTTCGGCATCGAACCCCATTTGAATCCCACCTTGAGTAGCTGCCCTGATATACCTGAGAAAGAAGGCAATGCCACTAGCACCCAAAACAGTAGCCGCTTGCATCAGCCTTTCTTCAATCACCAATGATTTGCCTAAGGCGGCAAACAATGATTTCACTAATTCCAATACCTCATTACCAGCGTTTTCGGTGCAAATACAAGTCATCGATTGGCCTATGGCAATGGCAGTATTGGGCATGGCACGTACCACCGGAACCGAATCATCAGGAAGGGTTGCCGAAATTTCACCGGTTTTCACACCTGTTACTGTGGATACCAGGATGTGCTTGTCCGCATTCAGGAATGAGCCGATTTCTTCTAGTACGTTTTGCACTTGC
Source organism: Bacteroidota bacterium (assembly GCA_039819065.1). Taxonomy (GTDB): domain Bacteria; phylum Bacteroidota; class Bacteroidia; order Cytophagales; family Cyclobacteriaceae; genus JBCBSS01. The sequence goes on along the minus strand of JBCBSS010000035.1, from coordinate 50,376 downwards.
TTGGGCTGAACACAGAGTAGAATTACCTCACTTTCTGATACGCTCATCACATTATCAGAAGAAATATTGAAGCCCTGGTCTCTGAAGGATTTCAAGTGATCTATACTACGGCGCGTAACTGTGATATCTGCAGGGGTATATAGACCTTTATTCACCAGTCCCAGCGCTATGGCGCCGCCAAGATTCCCTCCACCTAGTATTGTGATTTTCTGTTTCATAGTAGTATCGTTTAGAAAGCCGATCCTTTGAGCTGTAGCCCAGTTCTTTCGTCCAGGCCGAATATCAAATTCATATTTTGTACCGCTTGTCCAGAGGCGCCTTTCAGGAGATTATCGATCATGCTCACAATGAGCAATTTATCATCATGCTTTTCCAGATAGACCAACCCCTTATTGGTGTTAACCACCTGCTTTAGACTCGGATTTTCACCTGTTCTAAATACAAATGGAGACTCGCTGTAATATTGGTCATAGATATCCTCCATTTCATTCAGATCGTGATCAATTTTGGTATAGACCGATGCCAGAATACCGCGAGTAAAGTCACCTCGTACAGGAATAAAGTTCAAATCAGCCGAAAAATCATCCTGCAGACTCGTGATACTCTGCCCGATTTCTGCCAAATGCTGATGTTTGAAGGCTTTATAGATAGATACGTTATTATTCCGCCAGCTGAAATGAGTGAAATTGGTAGGCTTTTGACCGGCCCCAGTTGAACCTGTGATGGCATTGATATGGACATCCTCTTTTAGAAGGCCATGCTTAGCCAAGGGTAGCAGTGCCAGTTGAATACAAGTAGCAAAGCAGCCAGGGTTAGCAATGTGTTTTGCCTGCTGTATGGCTGCTTTCTGCAATTCCGGAAGCCCGTATACGAATGAATGCGAATCATCTTTCAACCGGAAATCATGGCTAAGGTCAATGATCTTGATATGATCAGGAATGTCATGCTCTGCCAAAAACGCTTTGGATTGACCATGTCCGGAACACAAGAATAATACATCTATATCTGTGCTGATCTCTCCTGTAAAAATGACGTCTGTTTCTCCGATGAGGTCGGTGTGAATAGCGTGAATGGGCTTATCCGCATTGCTATTGCTATGTACAAAGCCCACTTCTACCGATGGGTGGTGAATCAGTATGCGCAATAACTCACCGGCTGTATAACCTGCTCCTCCTACTATCCCTGCTTTAACGCTTGCCATGCTAGTTATCTTTATTGATCAAATGATGAATTTTCGTTTGGTTGGCAATGATCTTGGTGAATCCTTTGACATCCTCGCCAGACCATGCCTTGTTCATTTCTCCATATTGGCCGAATTTGGAAGACATGAGGTCATATTCGGAACTGATACCAATGATCTCGAAGCGGTAGGGTAGCAGCTTGACAAATACTTCACCACTCACATTGCTTTGTGTGTCTTCCAGGAATTTCTCAATGTTTCGCATCACCGGGTCAAGATATTGCCCTTCGTGGAGCAACATGCCGTACCAATTAGCCAACTGCTCTTTCCAATGGAGTTGCCACTTGGTCAATACATGCTTTTCAAGTGTATGGTGTGCTTTGATGATGATCAAAGGAGCGGCGGCTTCGAAACCTACGCGCCCTTTAATACCGATGATCGTGTCTCCGACATGGATATCTCGACCAATAGCATATTTGGAAGCGATGCTTTCCAGTTTGGTGATCGCGTCTACCGGGCTATCAAATTTTTCATCGTTAATGCCTTTTAACTCGCCTGCTTCGAAAACGAGCTTTACCTCTTGTAGTTGCTCTTGTTGGAGCTGGCTCGGATAAGCTTCTTCCGGCAAGGTCTGGTGCGAGGTGAGCGTTTCCGCACCTCCTACCGAGGTACCCCAAAGGCCTTTATTGATAGAATATTTGGCTTTGGCCCATTCCTGCTCTATGCCGTTGGCGATGAGGAAGTCGATTTCTTCCTGTCGAGACAGCTTCTGGTCTCTGATGGGTGTGATGATTTTTATTTCAGGGGCAAGAATTTGGAATAAAAGATCGAATCTCACTTGATCGTTTCCTGCACCGGTACTACCATGTGCAATATAAGCTGCTCCAACTTCCTTGGCGTAGTTAACGATAGCCATGGCCTGAAAAACCCGCTCGGCACTTACTGAAAGTGGGTAAGTGTTATTCTTGAGCACATTACCAAAAATCAGATAGCGCAGACATTGCTGGTAGAAGTTGTCGGTCTCGTCCAGCGTTACATGGTTATTGATGCCGAGATCTTTGGCTTTTTGAGCAATTTCTTCTAATTCTTGCGGAGAGAAACCTCCTGTATTAACAATGGCTGTGTATACATCCAAGCCCTTATCCTTGGCAAGGTGAATGGCACAATATGAGGTGTCCAAACCTCCACTGAAGGCTAAGACTACTTTATTATTCGTCATTTCGTTTTTTTGAATTTTTGTAAAAAGGAGATTTGTTTCAGGCGCACCCACCGGTGATACTTTTCGAGGATTCTTTTCTTCTTGCCGTTTTTGAGCGGCGGCTCATCTTTGGCCGGGTCAAACAGCATCCCCGTACAAAGACAATTCTTTCTTTCATTGCGTTCTAGAATATCGAAGTTGGGACAGCTTTGGCAGCCTTTCCAGAAGGATTCGTCTTTAGTGAGCTCCGAGAAAGTAACAGGCTTATAACCCAATTCCGAATTGATGCGCATCACTGCTAAGCTTGTAGTGATACCGAATAGTTTGGTGCCCGGGAATTTGTCTAAAGAAAGTTCGAAGGCTTTTTGCTTGATTTTTTTGGCCAGCCCCTGATTGCGGAATTTCGGATTTACGATCAATCCTGAATTCGCTACGTACTTTTTATCTTGCCATGTTTCTATATAACAGAAACCAGCTATTTCTTTTTCATGAAGTGCGATGACAGCCTGACCATTGCGCATTTTTGACTTGATATAGTCAGGTTCGCGCTTGGCTATTCCCGTGCCCCTGGCCCTGGCCGCCTCTTCTATTAGCTTACAGACCCCGTCTGCATAGCCTAGGTGTTCTTCACCAGCAATAATTATGGAAAAATCCATTTTTGATAAGTTTTAAACTTTTTCTTAACGCGTTAAGCGTCTGTTTACACTTGGATTGATTTTAAGAAAGAAAGTTTATCGAAGAGAGCTACCACGTAGGTAACTATAGAATATATTAGCCCAGAGAGGGCCTTGGCCTCCTGCACCTTGGAGTTGCTGGGTTAAGTGCGATATGTAAAGAAGCCGTGTTCATTTGAGGCTACAAGAATAAAGATTAAATTCTTTTAAAGCAAAATTGGTTCCCTCTTTTTAAGGAAGATAAAAATCGAAGACAATTTTGTTCATGCAATCGAAGTGCCCCTTCGGACATTGGTTGTATCCGATTTTAGAGCAAGGTCTGCAGTTCACCTTGTTGTTTTCAAGAATGGTGAACTTGGTTTTATAGGGATACATACCGAACAAAGGAATGGTATTCCCCCAAATAGAAAACACTTCTTTTTTAAAAGCGGCCGCGATGTGCATTAAACCAGTATCATGCGTGAATACGTATCTCGCTTTTTTAACAATGGACGCCGATTGGTTCAAGTTGAATTTACCGCAAGCATTGAAGATGATAGTTTTTTTATTCATATCGCGTAACCCTTCCTCCATAGGGGCTGACTGCTCACTGCGCTTAAAGAAAGTATGGATTTGCTCGCCTACCTCTTCGTCCTCTTTGCCCCCTAATAGAATAATAGGCTTATTGATCTTATCGCATAATTCTATCATTCGCTTGACGGGCAATTTTTTAGTATTATGCTGTCCACCAATGGCGAAGGCTACGTATTCCTTCCTATGAGTTTCAGGTAGCCAATCCGAAGGCACTTCATCGTTTTGAGGAATAAAGTAATCCAGTCCCTGTTGATCCTTCTTTGCGCCAAGCGGTTTGATCGTCTCCATGTAGCGATCAACAATGTGCACATTAGGTAATCTATTGATCTTGGTATTGGTGATCAGCCACTTCTCCCAATTCAACTTTTCAAACCGATAGGATTTCACTCCTAATCTCAATTTGATGATGCGCGTCCTAAGGTTGTTGTGAAGGTCTACGATATAATCATATTGCTCTTCCCGGAGTTTGGTTATTAATTCTCCCAAGCTTTCTTCAAGGTAGAATTTCTTATCGAGAAAAGGATTTTGTTCTATGATACTTTTGAACTGTATTTTGGTACAATAATGTACTTCAGCGTCCAACTGTATTTTCAAAGCGCGTAATACGGGAGTGGTGAGTACAATATCGCCAATGGAAGAAAACCTGATGACCAATACTTTCATAACTCTACTTAACAGCTTCCAGTGCCTTCTCGTTTCGTTTTTTGAAGTGGTTTTCTACTTCTTTTAAGGACAAGCTGTTAAAAGTCATTTCTTTGGTCAATCCTCCTTTTCTACCGACACAAACACCATAGTACATATCGGCATAGCCTTCTTTTTTATGCGCATCTGGGTTTACACTAATCATTACGCCTTTTTCGATGGCATAATTAACCCAGCGCCAATCCAGATCAAGCCGATACGGATGGGCATTAATTTCGATGATCACACCATATTGAGCACAAGCATCTATGACTGTTTTATGGTCAATGGGATAACCTTGTCTTCGTAAAAGCAATCGGCCTGTCGGATGACCCAACATGGTAGTGAAAGGGTTAGCGATGGCGATGAGCAATCTTTCAGTAGCTTTTTTAATATCCATGCTCAGACCGCTGTGGATGGATGATACGATAAAGTCGAAGGATGCGAGTATATCATCATCATAGTCCAGTCTGCCATCCGGTAGAATATCTGACTCAATGCCTTTGAATATTTTGAACGGCGCCAGCTTTTTGTTGAGTTCATCAATCTCTTTATGTTGCTCGAATACTCGGTCTTCTTTGAGCCCATTGGCATAATAAAAGGCTGATTTACTATGATCTGAGATGCCTAAGTATTCGTAGCCCAATTCCTGGCAGTATCTGGCCATCTCTTCCAAGCTGTGTTTGCCGTCACTCCAGGTAGAATGGTTGTGTAGAATACCCTTAAGGTCTGATAGTTCTAAAAGCTTAGGCAGTTTGTTCTCCTTGGCTAATGGAAATTCAAATTGTGCCTCTCTCAATTCCGGCTCGATGTATTTCAAATCAGCCAATACGTACGCCTCTTCTTCATCAGACAATTGGCGATCTGCTATTAATTCTCGCAAATTGAGTCCTTCCTTCAGTGCTACTGCAAGATGTCGATTTGACCCTGTGGTCAGTAGCAGTTGGTTGTAGAAATCAGTCTTGTTGCAGAATTTTACTTCAAACGGCGTTCCTGAATTTTCCAAATTACCTCGCCACGTGAATGGTCCTGAAGACTTGGGAGATGCGGTAATGCCTTCGAGTCCATCAAGATATTTAATCACCGCTTGCTTATTGTCAGCACCTATCAATAGTTTCACCACATTCACCACTTCCATTTTTCGTCTTATTTCATCAGTAGCCGAAATGAGATCGTTGGGAAATTGCTTTTGATAAGTCTCAATAAGCTCATTGGCAAGTTGCTCTGCTTGAGCATAGTGCAACTTGCCCTTATTGGATTCTATGTACTTAAGTATCTGCCGGATGTTTTCCTGTGTCTTTTCCCCAAAACCCTTGATTTTGGCGATTTCACCACGGTCACAGGCTGCTAAAAGATCTTTGGTATTGTCTATATTCAGCTCTTTCCAAAGCGTTTTGATCTTTTTGACTCCTAAGCCCTTTATGTCCATCATCTCAACTACCCCGACTGGTGTCTGGGCAAGCAAGTCTTCTCGCTGTTGTAGCTGGCCAGTTCGGTTGATCTCATCTATTTTAGAAGCAATGCTTTTGCCAACGCCCTGAATTTTTTCCAGCGCATCTAGCGACATTTCAGCCAACGAGTCATTGAACCGCTCAAGGTTGAAAAAGGCATTGTTATAACTTTTGATTTTGGCTGGGTTTTCGTCATGTAATTCTAATAAACCAGCAGTGGATTTGAGGAGAGTAACTATGCTATCGTTGTCCAAGATTTGGTAATTTTTTAATTAGACAATGGTCGTTAATGAAAGAGTTGTTATTTACGTAAATTTAAAAAATCGAGCGGCTTATTTGCCCTAATTCAATTTTTTAACGTTAAAACTAATTACACACGATGAACTATTGGCTTTTAAAATCAGAACCCAATGCTTATTCATGGGATGACCTGATCAATGATAAAAAGACACCCTGGGATGGGGTTCGGAATTATCAGGCTCGAAATAACATGAAAGACATGAATGTGGGTGATATGGCTTTGTTCTATCATAGCGTAAATGAAAAGTCAGTAGTGGGTGTGGCCAAGATCACTAGTGAGTTCTATCAGGACCCAACCACAGATGACGAACGCTGGGTTGTGGTGGATGTTGAGCCGGAATACAAGTTGAAAAAACCGATCCATCTGTCACAAATTAAGGCAGATGAACGTTTAAGTGATATGGTATTGGTCAATAATTCAAGGCTTTCCGTACAGCCCGTAAGGAAGGAAGAATTTGACATCATCATTGGACTGAGCGAAGAGTAGCATGATAAAAAACTTCATTAAAGCAGCATCAATCTTATTTCTAATCGTAGTGACTTTAACCCCTGCGCTAGCACAGCAGGATAAAGAATTGCGCTTAGAAATCCCTGTAAAACCCAGTGCTCCTAAACCGGAGTTAATAGCTATGGGCGAGCAGGGTTTTATTCTAGTTAACAAGAACTATGGTGTAGAGGATGGAGAACGTACCATCTACATTGAAAAGTACGATGCTAAGTTTGAAAAAAACTGGCAAAATGAGATCAAGTACAATAAAAAGCTGCGGTTGGGACGGTATGAGTATTTCGAAGACTTGACGACGCTTTACATGATCTTTAATGAGGATTCCAGGGAAGAACTTCAGGTGTTTCGCATCAATGCCATCACCGGCCACATTGATGAATATAACTTCTATTATCTCAGTCGGCTCACTATTAACAATTTTACCGTTGATGACAATATCTTGTATGCTGCAGGTACATTAAAAAGGCAACCCGTAGCGCTGGCATTGAACCTTAATACGAACAGGGTAAGCCCGATACCTTCGGTTTATGATGGTAAGTCGGTATTTATTCAGGATATCCGCAATGTCAATGACAAAGAGATCGGCTTGACCGTTTCTTTGGAGCAGAATAGAAGGAGGATGATTATCCTCAGAACCTTTAGAAAAGATAAAACTAACAGTTTTAATGACCTGAGAATACAGCCAGAACCAGAGTATGACCTCATCAATGCCAAAGCATCCAAGCTGGCAAACGGCAATAAGAAAATTGTGATAGGTACCTTCGGTTTCCGCAATAACGAAAATTCCCAGGGATTTTACTTCAGCCGGTACAACAGCAATGGCGATCAGGATTACATAAAGTATCACAGCTTTACTGACCTGGATAACTTTTTCTCATTTCTGGATGAAAAGCAACGTATCAAGACCGAGCTGCGTGCTGAAAGGAAAAAACAAAAAGGCAAAGACCTCAAGGTGCAGTACAGGCTTTTGGTGCATGATGTGATAGACAGTGATGATCAATACATTATGATTGGTGAAGCTTACTATCCGGTTTATAGAACGGAGCGTATTAATAACTTTTACGGCAGAAGGAACTATCAAACGCGGCTCATATTTGATGGTTATCAATACACACATGCCGTGATCGCCGGGTTCGACAAGCAAGGTGAATTGGTTTGGGACCATAGTTTCAAAATCGAGGATGTGAAGTCATTCACGCTCAAGGAGAGAGTGAAATTGAACCTTGAGGATACGAACCTTACTTTATTGTATAATCTCGAAGGCAAGATCAACAGGCTAGAAATAGCCGACGGAGAGATCGTTGATGAAGAAGAGGATTTGGAACTGGCCTCTAAATACGACAGTGATCAAATTAAATTCGCCGATCTTGGAGAATCAGAGTACTGGTATAAAAATTATTTCTTAGCTTGGGGATACCAGCGAATCAAGAATCAGCAGAACGAAGCTTCAAAGAAAAAGCGAAGCGTGTTTTATGTTAATAAGTTGAGTTTTTAAAACTCCCGTAGAACTTAGTGCCTATGATAAAAACTTCTACCAGCTTACTGATTCTTATTTTCATCTGCCACTTAGCTCACTCACAGATATATCAACCGAAGCGGTACGAGATAGAGTTTGAAAATGATGACGAATACTTTAATGTGTTGCCCGCTGATGAGAACGGTATCATCCTCTTTAGAAGCATAGACAACGAAGGTGATTTCAAACATGAGCACTACGAAGTAAAACTGCTTGATACTGACCTTGGAGAGAAGTGGCAAAAGACAATCATCACCGATAACAAGTTCTCCCTAAAAGGTTTTGACTACACCCAAGGCTATTTCTATCTACTCTACAAGAAAGGTGTCAGAACAAGGGATGGACTGCATATTGTCAAGATAGATGTAAACACTGGGGATGAGTCTACTTTTGATATAGAAAATGAAGTAGAATTTGAGTTTTCGCACTTCGTTATATCTGGTAAGAATGCCGTTTTTGGCGGCTACTTCAGCAACCGGCCTACATTGGTGATGTATGATATGGAAGACGAGCGGATGAAGGTGCTGCCTGGCTTTTTTCAGAGATCCAGCTTTCTTCTGGAGCTCAAGGCAAACGATGTCCAAAACACTTTTAATGTACTGATTACGGAAAAGAATTTCGCCAATGAGACTACCTTGATATACAAGACCTTCGACAACGAAGGGAATACACTTGTGAACAATGTGATCAAATTGGCAGGCAAAATGAGAATCTTGGATGGGAGAACTAACGATCCGTCAGAACAAGGATTGATCATTACCGGGTTGTACAGCAAGCTTAGCTCTGAAATGTGTGATGGTGTGTTTTTCGCCAAAATACGACCGGGTGAAGATTATGAAGTGAAGTTTCACGAGCTGGAGAACTTCGAAAGCTTTTTCAACTACCTGCCCGACAAGCGCAAAGAAAAGCTAAAAAACAAAGCCAAAATAAAGGGAGCAGATAACTTCAATTTCAGATCAAGACTATTGATGCATGAATTGATTCAGTTGGATTCTGATTACTTATTTGTGGCAGAGGTTTTTCAACCACAGTTTGGCGCACCTACCACCTCGGCTTATGGTAGGTTATACCCGGGGGTGGGTGCACCGCAGCCGGCTCAGCCTGTTACCCAGTGGGTAAGCCATATCAATCGGGCACAGGATACGGAAGGATTTTCCGGATTTAAGTATGAGCAAGCTTTCTTGGTGGGTTTTGATGAAAATGGAGAAAAACTATGGGACAATAGCTTCCAAATAGAAGATGTTGAAACCTTTGCTCCCGAGCAAGTTGTTAAAGTATATGCGGATCAACATAAAGTAGACCTGCTCTATAAGTACGACGACGAGTTGAGATTCAAAGTCATTGAGAAAGACCGTATCGTGGTAAGAGATACTACAGTTAATCTTGAACTACTATATCCCGATGACAAATTGAAGAACAACAACGAGGAAATGACTGGGGTGGAACGATGGTATGATCACTATTTCTTCGTGTGGGGCTATCAGCGAATAACAAATTCACTGGACAATGAGGTCGACCAGAAGAGGAATGTTTTCTACATCAACAAAGTATATATTGACTAAACTGACGAACCTAAACAAAGCTCAATCCTTAATTCTATGCCTTTTTCTTTTTATAAGCTTCAATGGTTTCTCACAATTACAACAACCGAAGCGATATGAGGTAAGGGTAGAACAAGAGGATGATTATTACAACGTCGCTCCTGCCGGTGAAGATGGTGTTTTCTTGTTTCGAAAGCAAAACAGACTATTCTTTGGCAATCAGCAGAGTTGGGAGGTAGTGAAGCTAGACACTGCTCTTAATGAAGTATGGAAGTTTAGCTATGCGCTGAATAACAGCCTTGATTATAAAAGACACTATCAGAAAAACGGTAAGTTCTACATTCTTTTTAGTGATTTCTTTCAACGTAGTAGAAATTTTACCTTTCTTCAAATTGACGTCCGTACAGGAAAGGCATTTCAATATACCATTACCAATTTTGTGCCGCTTGCGCTTACCCAATTCAAAGTGACGGATAGGGCCATATTACTTGGAGGTTACTTCAACCTGCAACCGTTGGTCATATATTTTAGCTTTGCCGAGAAAAAATCCAAGGTACTTCCGGGCTTCTTCAATGAACGAGCCGAACTGGTTGAATTGGAGCTAAATGATGATGGTACTTTTGATATTCTGCTCAGCGGTCAGTCCTTTGATAAGCGTAAAACCATGTTTATTAAATCCTTTGACCCCGATGGTAACCTGATCAATAATTTCTCGCTTGATGCGGAAAGACGAAGGACACTAATATTTGGCAAGTCCATTGTATCGGAAGATAACCAGCTCATTGCCGGTGTGTATGGCAGGAGAGGATCTGAATACTCACGCGGATTGTTCATAGCCAACGTCAACCAATACGGAGAGCAAGCGATCAAATACTACAATTACGGTGACTTGACCAATTTCTTTGGGTACCTGAAAATCCGCCGGGAGGAAAGGATCAAACGAAGGATTGAACGCCGTAAAACCCGCAATAAAAGGATCAAATTCAATTACAGGGTAGCTGTTCATGACATTGTTAAGAAAGATGACCATTATGTGTTGATAGGAGAAGCATTCTACCCTAGATATAAAAACGTAGGAGCAGGTCACTACGGAGGTGGCATTTTCAATAATGCACGTTTCAACTCTCCAGGCGGTTTTGGTGGTAATTCGGCAAGCCTACTTTTTGATGGCTATCGCTTTACCCATGCTGTGATAATTGGCTTTGACGAGGAAGGTAATCTCCTTTGGGACAATACCTTCGAGATTAACGATGTGATCAAATTCGATTTGGAGCCCAATGTAGCATTGTCGGTTGAAGATGATCAGATGGTGTTGCTATACCTTCAGGACAATGCCATACGTTCCAAGATTATCAAGGATGGCGAAGTAGTCGAAGGTAAGGAATTTAATGACATCCAAATGAAGTTTCAGGACGATGTGGTAAAGAACAATGACTTCGAAACCGGTAAAGTAGAACACTGGTATAACAATGTCCATTGCGCATACGGTGTACAGCGTATTAAAAACCTGAAAGACAAGGAAGTTGATCTTAACCGAAAGGTTTTCTTCATCAATAAGGTGGTGTATAACTAGTGGCTGAACATGACCGCACAAACATATCATGTAACATTTAGTGCTCACACCTTTAGTCTGGGAATGCTTAAGGTGAGGGCAGACTTACTTGATTGTGTGTGGAGACACAAACGATGGAGTGAGTTTGACATGGTAAATGTTTTGATATGAAATTTTTAGTAGATATTTTATTTGCAAGTAATAATAAAGTGTCAGTTCAGGTTAAGATTAACCAAGGTCTTAGTGTACCTGTAAATGGAGATTCTCCTAGCGGAGGTTCTCAGATAATGTATAATCAAGCTACGTCATCTGGAGATAACTCTGGAGATGACACTGAAGGAGATCCTATTATTCAGACGAAGTCTGATTAAATTAGATATGAGCACCTCAGTTTGAGGTGCTCTTGAAATTTTACGCTTGCTTTTTGAATCCTTTCTATTTCAACTCCAACAAAACCACACTCCCAACATATGAAGTGTATAGAAATTGCTCTCCGAGGTTAAAATTTTTAATTGTTTAACCAACTCCTGGTAATTGCTCAATATCCCTGGTTTGAGTAGTAGGTTTATAAGAAACATAAACCATGCGTTCCACATTAAGATCTATTATTTTCTTTATCATCTTTTTCATTGGTGTTTATGTCAAAGTTGACAATACAAAAGTGGGAGAGAACAATAATGAAAATGTATACAAATACAGGAAATTTGAACCAATTCTACTAATTCGATAGTATACACTACAGAACAAAAGAGTTTATCCCATTTTGTATTGAACGAAATAACCAATTTGACCTTTTGAGCAGATACAAAGCATGTACTTTGGAATGTTGCATATTTATCTATCAGCACTGCACTTTCTGTTTTCAATTGAGAATAGGTTTTCTCTATATTTGCAAGTAATTCCGTTATGCAAAAAAGACTAGTTCTCGACTCCCAACTTCTGGACATAACCGTCGACAGGCTCTGTCAACAACTGATTGAAAATCATGCTGATTTTAGTGAAACTGTTGTTATCGGGTTACAACCACGCGGCATCTACCTTTCTGAGATGATCCACGGCAAGTTGGAAAAGGCTACTGGCAGTAACATAGGCCATGGCTACCTAGATACGACATTTCATCGGGACGATTTTCGCCGCAGGGACGAACCAGTAAAAGCAAGCGCTACCAACATTCCCTTCGTCATAGAAAACAAAAAGGTTGTCTTGGTAGATGATGTAATCTACACTGGTAGATCAATAAGAGCTGCCCTTGATGCAATGATCACCTTCGGTCGGCCTAAGAAGGTAGAATTGCTGGTATTGGTGAATAGAAAATATAGCCGAGAGTTACCGGTCGAGCCTGATTATATCGGTAGAAGTGTCAATACACTAGAGTCCGAGCGGGTAATGGTAGAATTGGAAGCGCAAGGCTTTGAGCATAACAAAATCTGGTTAGTAAATAAGGAAGACCTCTAATGTCAGCACTCAGTACCAAACACTTGTTGGGGATAAAGTCTCTTTCCAGGGAAGATCTGGAGCTTATTTTCGAAACGGCTGACAGCTTTAAAGAAGTCATTAACCGACCGATTAAAAAGGTCCCTTCACTAAGAGATATAACCATTGCCAATATCTTTTTTGAGAACTCAACGCGGACTCGAATTTCCTTCGAATTGGCAGAGAAAAGATTGTCGGCTGACACCGTTAACTTCTCTTCGTCAAGTAGCTCGGTCAAGAAAGGAGAGACTTTATTGGATACGGTTAACAACATCTTGGCCATGAAGGTGGACATGATCGTCATGCGTCATTCTAGCCCCGGGGCACCACACTTCCTTGCCAAGCACATCGATGCCAATATTATTAACGCTGGTGATGGTACGCATGAGCATCCTACCCAGGCACTTTTGGATACTTTTTCCATTCGGGAGAAGCACGGCTCACTGGAAGGAAAGAAAGTGGTGATCATCGGGGATATCATGCACTCGAGAGTGGCCCTTTCCAATATCTTCGCTTTGCAAAAACTAGGAGCTGAGGTGATGGTCTGCGGCCCCAATACACTACTGCCTAAATACATCAGGGATATTGGTGTAAAAGTAGAATTGGATGTCAAGAAAGCACTACAGTGGTGTGATATAGCCAATGTGTTGAGGATACAGCTTGAGCGCCAGCGCATCAAGTACTTCCCATCATTGCGAGAGTATTCACTTTATTACGGTATCAATAAAAGACTGCTCGGCGGGCTGGATAGAGAGATTACCATCATGCATCCCGGGCCTATCAACAGAGGGGTAGAGCTAAGTAGTGATGTAGCTGACTCAGACCATTCTATCATTTTAGATCAGGTGGAAAACGGTGTCGCGGTTAGAATGGCAGTTCTTTATCTGTTGGCAGGTAAAAAGGAAGCGGAAGCGTAAATCATTCTATCCCGCCTAAAAAAAGCCGGTAAACGTCCTTGTCTTTGTAAATCTGAGAATAGTCTGAATAGCCTTCCGGTAGAGGGATTAATCGCCTTCCGTTGTTGAATTCGAATTGGCCTTTGAATTCTTCGCTACCACCAAACGCGTTTTCCAGATCACTCCCAAAAGCTTCTTGCCCAAGGATGTTACTATTCCATAGCTCCTCCTGATAGGTGACAAGCGGATTGTTCATTTCCTGAAATAGAATGTTGCGCTGGTCATAATTCAACCTTTGAGTCTTCATTTCCCGAAACTCTTTGCCGTACAGCTCAACCTGCTCTTCAATAGCCCCGGAATTTGAAGTGTATTGATTGACTAGACCGGCGTGGTTTAGATAGTATTGGTCGTTGAAGTAGGAAAATCCCATACTGAAACTATAGCTGCCTGTACTTTCTCCGCATTTAGGATCATTGATCTCTTTTCCGTCAAGGTTATTGAGCTCTAACTTGAGCAAGGCGAAATCATCGGCTTTAAGTAACAACTTGCCGGAAATCGTTTCAGTCGACCCTTCTTTAGGTTCATAGCTAATAATGTAGACCTGGTCTCCCTGATAGTTGGTCAAACTATCAATCTCATAACGCAGATTTTTCATTCTACTGGGATCGAATGGGCCATTGTAGATCGCTTCGCTTTTCGCTTTCAGTAATTTGTAAATGGAAAGTTTACGATTAGCTGACGTATCACAATCATCCGATAGACGATATTCGCTGCGTCTAATGTTCTTCCATTGTGCCAGATCGTAAGTTAAAATGCGTTTCTTACCTTCGTAGTTAGAACGCTTATAACCACCAATATGCATAATGCCATAGGCGTCGGTATATCCGGTATATTCACCATTACTACGGACTAACTCTTTATAGTATGAAAAGAGCAGATAAGGTTTGGTGCCTAAGTGCTTGCTGAAGTTTTTAGCCGCCCGCCTGACCAAGTCCTCCACTGATTCTTTCTTATCCTTGATTACTATTTCGGTCAATGTGGTCGCTTCTGGCTGAAGCCGTATTGTATCAGGTACATTTTTTATTAGCTCGGATAGTTGTGTACTATAGGGTTGGTATCCAATATGAGTTACGGTAAAAATGTCCTCGGGATTGAACCGGGCAATGGGTAATGAGAAGTACCCTTGCTCGTTAGAACTGACGCCCACACCCAGTCGAGGTATGCCCACCGTGGCGAAAGCCACAGGTTCATTGGTTTCAGCATTGACCAGCACTGAACTGATCCTTTGCGATTCCTGGGCCCAGCTGCCCAGGCTTATTGAGAATAGCACTACAAACGATATGCTGATGTAAATATGCTTCATTTCATGAATCGCGACTTACTTACCAAAAATCAATATAAATATTCTACTGCCAAAGTACTATCAATTACCAATATGAATAATGTGTTAAATATCAGAGCTTTCATGGAATGCTACCTTTTAATTGGTTGGTGATCTTCATAATTTTACAAACGAACAAATTTTTCATCCATGTATTACAATTCCATCATCGAAACCATTGGTAATACACCATTGGTTAAGCTCAACAGTGTTAACAAGGGGATTAAGGGAACCATATTGGTTAAGGTAGAATATTTCAACCCAGGTAATTCTATGAAGGATAGAATGGCCTTGAAAATGATAGAAGATGCTGAAAAGGAGGGTATTCTAAAGCCCGGAGGAACGATAATAGAAGGTACTTCCGGTAATACAGGGATGGGACTTGCGCTGGTCGCCATTGCCAAAGGGTACAAGTGTATTTTTACGTTGGCTGATAAGCAGTCTCAAGAGAAGATAGATATCTTAAGGGCTGTGGGCGCTGAAGTGATCGTTTGTCCTACCAATGTGGCACCAGATGACCCTAAGTCATACTATTCCGTGGCGAAAAAACTCAACGAAGAAACGCCCAATTCATTCTACCCTAATCAGTATGACAATATCTCCAATGCTGCGGCACACTATGAAACTACTGGCCCGGAGATTTGGGATCAAACAGAAGGCAAGATTAAATACTACGCTGCCGGTGTCGGTACTGGTGGGTCAATGTGTGGAACGACTAAATACCTGAAAGAGCAGAACCCTGATGTAGTGAGTGTCGGTATCGATAGCTACGGTTCTGTATTCAAAAAATATAAGGAAACAGGCGTATTTGATGAAAACGAGATTTATCCTTACCTCACTGAGGGAATCGGAGAGGACATTCTACCTAAGAATGTGGATTTCAGCCTCATAGATCACTTTGTGAAGGTCACGGATAAGGACGCAGCTATCATGACCAGGAGACTGGCCAGAGAAGAAGGTCTATTTGTGGGTTGGTCTTGCGGTTCGGCTGTTCACGGCGCTTTGGAGTTTGCCAGAGAAAATATGACTGACGATGATACCATGGTGATCATTCTACCTGATCATGGTACAAGATATTTAGCGAAAATATACAACGACAACTGGATGAAAGACCACGGTTTCGTTGAAGAGAGGGAATTCGCCACCGCCAAAGATGTGATCGCCGATAAGAATGGTGAAGACAAACTTTGCACCATTGCTAAGGATATCCTGGTAGGTGATGCCATCAGGATGTTCAACACAGAAGGTATAGATCAAATACCCGTAACAGATAATGGACACTTTGTGGGGAGCATTTCTACTGCCAAGCTGTTGGAGAGATTGATCGAGATGCCAGAGATCAAAGAAAAGTCAGTTGAAGATGTGATGGATCACTCAATCCCGTTTGTAGCTATTAACGAGACTTTGGACGTTATTTCGTCCATGCTCAATAGAGAGAATAAGGCCGTATTAGTGCGCGATGAAAGCCAAAATGTGCATATCATTACCCAGCACGACTTGCTCCGAGCAATGACCAGATAGTCATTGTATAAGATTTATGGATAAAGAGGTCTACCAAAGCGTAGGCCTTTTTTATTACCTCGCCTAGCGCGAAAGTTACTTTTGTGCTTTTACATCAATTGATCATATACCCAGAATTGATATGGTGTTCGATGTTACTAAGTTCCTTTGCTTATGACGTGTTTTTATAATACGCTGAAAACCTTTGCTATTCTTACCCCCTTGTATTCCCCCTAACATTAGTGGGAAACTCTCCAGAGCAACAGAACTGCCAAACGATTTCAGCCAATGTCATCCAATTTTGTGTATTTGAAACTAAAATATAAGTCTCAGGAAGACTGGTGCCGTTTGCCTAGCGCGAAAGTTACTTTCGTGCTTTTACATCAATTGATCATATACCCAGAATTGATATGGTGTTCTATGTTACTAATCTATTTTAGGAAGACTGGTACCGTCATTCCCTAGTTTGTGACAAAGGAACGAATTCAGGTAGTCTCAAGATTTGTAGCTTGTCCACCCCCAACCCTGACAGCGGGGGACAGTTCTGAATGACTGCAGTGCTATTTAGTGATGGTGTTTGCCTTGCTCTTTATGTTGTTTAAGCAGAACCTTAACTACAGCATGTCATTGCGGTATAAGTCAAGTAATTCGCGGACCTATTTTATTGAATAAGCCCTAATGCTCTATTTTGATCTTTAGTGGTTTCAGGAAACCCAATACCTCAGGGATAGAAAACTGGGCTTTCTCTAACCGATTTTTCCATGGGTCGAAAGAGTAATTGGTAGCACCACGAAAATCAGTACTTCTCAGGTCACAGTTTTCAAAAACGGAGTCTTGCAGATCAGCATTGCTGAAATCGGCACTATTCAAATCACTTTCATAAAAGTCAGAGTATTGTACCTCACAGCCGGTGAATCGGGTTTTCTTCAGTGATAGCCCTGACAGGTTGCAGTAATGGATTTTGCAGTTGTAGCAATTAAAGCTCAAAAGCATTTGACTGCTCTTGGTAAAGTCAACACCGATTAACTTGGTGCCCTTGAATTCGCATTCCTGGAATTTACTCTCAAAGACAGCGATATTGCTTAAGTCGCAATCTGTGAATTCACAATTAGCGAAACGCGTTCTGGCCAGATCACTATCCTTGAAATCACAATTAGAGAACACGCACTCTTCGAAAACGATATCCCTTAGCGCCGAGCCTTGGAGTGATATGTTTTCAAATCGCTGATCATAATATTCTTTTTCTTGAAAGGAGTTGGTATCGGTCATGGAGGTAAAAATGCATGAACCAGCTTAAATGAGCAATAAAATAATCTGAATAATTCGAGGTCAATTGAAGCGTGTATAATTCGATATAATAACCATGTCAATTAATCTGTTTCAGAAGTTTTGATTATTCCGTAACTTAATTCGTTCACCTATTGATCATGAAAAAAGTACTACTATCTAGTTTGTTGTTAGTTTTTGTTTGTAAGGCTAAAGCCCAATACAACAATAAGCACCTGACCATCCCGAAGTCAAGTCAGATGGAGGCAGAGGATAAATACACTTATGGTCATTTAAGGATTTATCCGATCATAGCGAGTGATGTTTTTTTGAAGCAGCACGCTAATTTAGGAGAGTATAGTAGCCTGGATGAAGCCATAGACGCCGGTGATTTGAAGGTGATCGAGACGGGAAAAATATCGAAGGTGCATATCAAAAACTCAGGACAGGATACTGTGTTTGTCATGGCTGGCGAAGTCATAAAAGGAGGAAACAACGACAGACTCATAGCAAAAGACATACTGGTTTGGCCGGAGCAGGAAGTAGAAGTGCCTACCTATTGTGTAGAACAAGGGCGTTGGAATGCGAAAGAAAATCGGAGTGACTTCTTCCATGAGCCTTTTTATGCCTCTTGCAAAAAAGTGCTGAAGGCAGCCTTGATCGAAGAAAACCAATCGCGTGTGTGGGAAGAAGTCGATCAGGTTATGGCCAATAGCCTCTCAAAATCTTCCACTAAAGCCTATTCTGGCTTAGCCGAAGCCTCACAGTTTCAAGCTGAAATGGATGAGTATTTTGATGTTTTCCAAGGTGCATGGAGCGAAAACGAGCAGGTAGTAGGTATTGTAGCGGTCACAGGAGATAGGGTAATTGGTTGTGATATATTCGCTAATCATCAACTCTTTGAGAAATCTTATGAGAAACTACTTCATGCCTATGTGACTGATGCCATTACAAGTGGTGGCAAGATCGTGATCACCTTTCCACTAGTGAATAAATATCTCAATGACTTTCTTGCCGAAGAGAAGAAACTTGAAAAACGACTTAAGCATGATGGGAAAGTATTCAAGCACAATGGCATGAAGGTGCATGTAGTTAGGTTCTAAGATCAAAAAGAGATGGTTGGTTCAATAGAATAGAGTGGCAATGATTGACTTTTACCACGGAGGGCAATATTCCCGACTGGTTCTACTTTGTAAGTAGCAGGAAGGCTTACCTTGTCCAAAAGGTTCTTAGAAACCAGTACCTCTTTGCCTAAATCACTGCATTTCTTCTCAATTCTGGCCGTGGTATTCATCACGTCTCCATGGAATACAATATCACTTTTGGTAACGCCTATCTCTCCAAGTATGACCCTACCCGCATGAAAAGCTGCTTTAAAGCCGGGTACCAATCCGTACTTCTGCTGGTATTTTTCCTGGCGCTTTTGGATAAAAGCTTTGGCCAGAAAGTAAGTATCTACACAAGATTTATAGTTGTGCAGTTTGTTCGTTTTCCAGCTCACCACTACCTCATCACCAACATACTGATAAATATCCCCTTTGGTAGCCAAAATGCTTTCGGATATGTCAGAATAGAATTCGAAAAGTAAGTTATGATAAGTGAAATTATCCAGCTTTTCCGCGATCGATGTTGACGAATTGAGATCCAGGAACATAAAAATACGCTCCTCTTCTTTCGGTTGTCGGTATCTGCCAATAATCATATTGTAGAGTACCCCTTTGCCCAATTTTCTATTAATACTCAAGGTAAAGTGGTAGACGAACGAAATGAAAATCATGAAGAACAATGCATACGGAAAGTCTCCCTCCGTGAGGTATAGTTGATATTCTTCACTGGCGATCACCTCTTGAAATGACATCCCGAACTGTATCATCCTTGATGATATGGTAATCAGAAAAAGCAAAAGCGTGAGAATGAGGAAGTAGAAGAACGTCTTAAGAAAAATGAACTGGTACAACTTAAGCTTCCTGGCAAACTTGGGAAAAAGATACAAGTCTGGGTAAGCTATACATATCGCACCGATTATACCTGTTACAGCACCATTGATGAACGGCCTTACGTGTTCAAAACCATCGCTAAAGATGGGGTAGATGACACCTAAGCTAGTTCCGATCAGAATAAAGCGCATGACGATACGCCGTTTTACTTTTTGGAGTTGGGTGGGCTGCATAAAGTAGTTTTCTCGTCGACGAGATCACCTCGAAGACAACCCTAATTTAGGAATTCTTTTGAAACCCGATATATCGGGGCGTAAAAGTGAGTGTGGAATAGTGTCTTATCGTTTCCATTATTGGGTACGGGAGTTTATATATTTGTTGATATCAACTAACAAAAAAACAGAAACCTATGAGTATAAATGTAGCCCTGCTAAAGCAGGTTTGTGAAGCACCCGGAGCTCCTGGATATGAGAGTGTCATAAGAAATATTGTCCTTGAAGAAGTCACGCCATTAGTAGATGAAGTGACCGTAGATAATATGGGTAATGTTTTCGCACTCAAGCGGGGAAAATCCAGCGATAAAAAAGCCATGGTAGCGGCACACATGGACGAAATAGGTTTTATCGTTACGCATATTGATGACAGGGGCTTTGTAAGGTTTCATACGCTCGGAGGTTTCGACCCTAAAACGCTGACTGCCCAAAGAGTGATCATACACGGTAAGAAAGATTTGGTCGGCGTAATGGGCACTAAACCCATTCACGTGATGACACCAGAGGAGAGAAATCAGCTACCAAAAACCAAGGATTACTACATCGACCTGGGTATGAAGAAAGAAGAGGTTGAAAAATACGTAAGCATCGGTAATCCTGTCACAAGGGAAAGGGAGTTAATAGAAATGGGTGATTGTGTCAATTGCAAGTCAATTGATAATAGGGTTTCGGTTTTCGTTTTGATAGAAACACTGCGTAACCTGAAAGACACTCCTTATGATGTCTATGGTGTATTTACAGTGCAGGAAGAAGTTGGTATTAGAGGAGCCAATGTGGCTGCCCATCAATTGAACCCCGATTTTGGATTTGGGTTAGATACTACTATCGCATTTGATTTGCCCGGAGCGCAACCACATGAAATGGTGACCAAACTAGGAGAAGGAGCGGGTATAAAGATCATGGATGCTTCCACCATTTGCGACTATCGCATGGTCGATTATATGAAGCAAACGGCTGATGAGAACAAAATCAAATGGCAACCAGAAATACTGACTGCCGGTGGAACTGATACGGCCGGTATACAACGTATGGGTAAGAATGGCGCCATTTCAGGGGCGGTATCCATTCCTACCAGACACCTTCATCAGGTGATAGAAATGGCACATAAGGAAGACATTCAAAATTGTATCGACCTCCTTAAAGCCTGTCTGTCATCTTTGGAAGGTTACGACTGGAACCATAAATAACCATGGCCTGGGTTCGACCAGGCCAAAGAACAACTATCGACTAACAATCCAAGCCAAAATGAAAAGGATAATACATCTCGTACTGGTCATGGCCGTTTCGTTAAGCACTGTAAACTATGCTCATGCTCAGGATACCGCTAAAAAGAGTGGACTCGTAAAAATTACCGGGGTACTAATCGATGCAGACGAACATGAAGAAGTACCATTCGTCAACATTCACTTGAAGGGGACTGTCTTTGGTACGGTGAGTGATCATACTGGCCATTTTTCTTTTCTGGTGCATCGTGGAGATACGGTAGAATTCAGTCACGTCGGTTATAATACAGCCTATTTTATTATGCCCAGGCACCTCGAAGACGATCATTACAATATCCTGCAACTCATGCACTCCGAAACCATGGAGCTAGAGGAAGTAATGATTTTCCCATGGCCTGATTATGAGCATTTTAAAGAAGCCTTTCTGGAAATAGAACCTGAGAAAGGCATGAAAGAAAGATCATTGATTGCTAGCCAGGACATTCAGCGAGTGGTGAGACAGGAAAATGAAAAGCATAAATACCTATACGACCAATACCGCAACTTCAAGATTTACGAATTGACTGGTGAAATCCCTGCCAACAATTTCCTAAACCCCATCCGGTGGAGCAATTTCCTACATGATCTAAGGCATGGTGCTTACAAGGGAAAAAAACTTCCGGAGCGGAGATAGAAGCTTAGCTATGCTAAAGTAGGACTAGGCACCTTTCGCTAATGCGAAACCTAGATAGGCCGCCATAAAACCAAGTACCACACTCAGGCCAGTATAGATGAGCATTGTGGCATAATCACCCTTCTGTTGCAACGCTACATTTTCAAAAGCAAAAGTTGAGAAAGTGGTGAAACTTCCACAGAAACCGGTAGCTAGGAATAAGCGCCATTGTGGAGTGAGTACATTTTCCCTTTCAGCCAGACCAAATAGTACACCGAGAAAAAGGCACCCCAGGATGTTGGCCAGAAAAGTGCCATAAGGGAAAGCGCCAGCAAATCGTTTGCCCATCCAAATGTAGACCAAATAGCGAGAGATGCTTCCGAAGAACCCTCCAAGACCTATAATGAGCAGAGATTTAAACATGGACAGCGGTATTATAATTCAGCACTAAGATTGACGCTTTTTAGCACACTTCTTATTCAGGTAATTGACCACCTTTTTGTAATCAGTGTGTTCTTGCATACTTAGCTTCAGTTTCTTACCGTTATTGAATTTCATTTCCAGCTCCTTGTATGGCGCGGACAAGGTCTTTATGGTCGTTTCTTTCCAAAGCTCAAGATCCTTCAAATTCAATTGTTTCTTCGAGAACCTGAACTTGTAATTGATCTTGACCTTCTCTTTACTGATGGTTACAATTTTATACCCTACCAAAGTTCTAACCGTGACACCCAAAGCGATAGGCCCGAGAATGACCGTGCCAGCAACGTGATACCATTCAAACTTTAGCGGATTATTGAGAATATAGATAAGTGAAATGAAGAAGAAAGTGTAGGCTGCTGCTAAAAAGAAACCCAGGGAAAAAAGTGTATTAAACTTAGGCTTGGATACGATCACGTCGGATTTGAGAGTAAGGATTTTAAAACTACCGCTAAAATAATTCAAATCTTTTCAATTACTGATTAATGGTTATTTTTAGCCAAAACAAAAGCAAAACCATTACCATGATCAGGACTATCTACCTACTGGCTATTCTCTCATTAGCCAGCCTTACTACATACGCACAAAACGGCCCATCTTCTGCTGAAGATATCCAGAATGCCATTAAGGCCAGGGAAAAACTAGCTGCTCAATCCATTCTGGAAAACTATCCGGTTAGAAATATAGGCCCAGTAGTACAAGGTGGTAGAATTGTGGACATCGCGGTGAATGAGAAAGATGTCAAAGAGTATTATGTGGCCTATGCCTCAGGGGGTGTTTTTAGAACCCTCAACAACGGCATCACCTTTGAACCCATCTTTGACAATCAGGGAAGTTTGACTATAGGTGATATAGCCCTGGCACCTTCGGATAAGAAGGTGATCTACGTCGGTACAGGTGAGAAAAACAGTAGCCGATCAAGCTATGCCGGTTCCGGCGTCTATAAAACTACAGATGGTGGCGAAAACTGGGATTTTATCGGTCTTGGTGATGTGCAACATGTGGGACGTGTGCTTGTCCACCCTGACAACCCTGATGTGGTTTGGGTAGGGGCATTAGGCGCGCTTTACACACATAATGAAGGCCGAGGAGTTTTCAAATCATCTGATGGTGGTAAGAGTTGGAGAAAGACCTTATACATCAACGATAGCACTGGTATAATAGACTTGGTTATTAACCCTGAAAATCCTAATCAGCTGTGGGCCTCAGCATGGGAGCGCACCAGAAAAGCCTGGGATTTCAAAGGTAATGGCCTTGGTTCTGGCATTTACAAATCCGATGATGGTGGTGAGACATGGAAGAAAATAACCAACGGTTTTGCAGAAGGTAAGGATGTAGGTAGAATAGGCCTAGATATCTGCACCAGTCAACCCAATATACTTTACGCTGTGCTGGATAGTCAGCAGGAAACCAAAGAGAAAAAGGAACAAAAGGATGATGGTAAGCTCAAGATTACCGACTTCATTGAAATGAGTAAAGACGAGTTCTTGAAACTGGATGAAGAGCAATTGGACGAGTTTCTAAAAGACAATGGCTTTCCTAAAAAATATGGTGCCAAGCTGGTCAAGAAACAAGTGCGAAAAGGGAAATATGAACCAAAAGCACTGTCAGAGTATTTCGGAGATGCCAACCGCGCTTTATTCGATACGAAGATCAAAGGCGCTGAACTCTACCGCTCTGATGACTATGGCGAGACCTGGGACAAGGTCAATAGTTACGATTTGGAAGGTGTTTACTTCACTTATGGATACTATTTCGGAGAAGTAAAAGTTGATCCTAGTAACCCGGATGCTGTTTACATTTATGGTGTTCCATTACTAAAGTCGATCGATGGAGGTAAGACCTATGCCCGCATCGACTCTATTGGAGATGTACACGTTGACCATCACGCCGTTTGGGTAAATCCCAACGATTCACAACATGTACTATTGGGCAATGATGGTGGGTTGTATTCATCTTATGACGGTGGAGCAACTTGGAGGCATATCAATAACAGTTCAGTAGGACAATTCTACACCGTCAATGTCGATATGGAAAAGCCGTACAATGTGTACGGGGGCTTGCAGGATAACGGTACTTATTTTGGATCATCCAGATCAGTGCCGAACCGCACTAGGCATTGGGAACGCGTATTTGGAGGCGACGGTATGTACGTGGCACCAGATCCTAGAAATAGTAAGTTAGTATACGCCGGCTTTCAGTTTGGCAACTATTTCAGAATTGACCGGGCCGCTAGAAAGACAAAACGTATTACAGCCCAGCATGACATAGGTGAGCCCACCTTGAGGTTCAATTGGAGAACACCCGTGGTACTGAGTAAGCATAACCCTGATATCGTCTACATGGGAGCTCAAAAGCTCTTCCGCAGCCTTGATCAGGGAGACGATTGGGATGCCATCAGTCCGGACCTTACCAAAAACAAAATCCAGGGTAATGTCCCTTTCTCTACCATTACCAGCATTGCTGAATCACCAATGAAGTTTGGGTTGATCTATGTAGGAACTGATGATGGTAATATCCAATTAACGAAAAGTGGCGGTGGGGATTGGCAGCTTGTTTCAAACAATCTACCCAAAGATCTTTGGGTGAGTAATATCTACGCCTCGCATCATCAGGAAGGGCGCGTTTATGCTTCTTTAAATGGCTACCGCAATGACAATTTCAGTGCCTACTTATATAAAAGCGATGACTACGGAAAGAATTGGACATCTATCAAAGGCAACCTTCCTAATATTACCGTGAATGTGGTAATAGAAGACCCAAGCCATGAGGATATAGTCTATACCGGTACTGATAACGGCACTTATGTTAGCTTTGACCAAGGCAACAACTGGCACTTGCTTAATGCCATCCCTAATGTCTCGTCTTACGATATGATCGTACACCCGAGAGATAAAGAATTAGTGGTCGGAACGCATGGTAGAAGCATCTATATCCTGGATGTTAAACCCTTTCACAAATTAGCTGAAGAAGGGCTTGATAAGGGTGTAATGGCTTTTGGTGCCTCACCGGCGACCGTAAGACATTCTGAAAACTGGGGAGAAAAACCTTATCCATACCTGAAACCAAGAGAGCCTAAAACGAGCGTGATTTACTATGTGGGAAATGATGCGGGCAATGTCAATATCGAAGTGTATGATGCAGATAACAAACTGGTGTGGAAGGACTCAAGCAAGAGTGTAAAAGGCTTCAATACTTATTCTTGGGGGCTAAAGACCAAAGAAGACGGCAAGAAGAAAAAGAAAACGGTTGGCGAAAACACTCAATATGCGGCTAAAGGCAAATACAAAATAAAATTCGTCAATGGTACTGTGAGTAGTGAGGTGAAATTTGAAGTGAAATAACCATGCGCTATAAACTACTTACTATTGTTTTGGCGTTTTTCATATTCAGCGCTTGCGAAGACGATGCACCGTCATCTACATGCATAGATGAGAACGCGAAGCGGAATGATGTCTGCCCACAGGTAATCGATCCGGTTTGCGGATGCGATGGCGTAACTTATAACAATGATTGTCTGGCCGGGAATGCAGGAGTAACCAGTTTTACACAAGGGCCTTGTTAAAAAAAGAGGCTGTCTCAAAAGCCCGTTTTAATGTCATTTCGAATGCAATGAGAAATCTTACTCCCCTGATAATCAATGCCTTGAGTCGAGTAAGATTTCTCCCGATGGTCGAAAAGACAGCTTTTGAGACAGCCTCTCGGTTGTGTTAGGTTGTTGTTCAGGTTGTGTCTTATTTCTATTAGTAAGTATCTTAGTCAATTACGCGGCTACGGTCACTATGATCAATCGTTTTAAAGATGCACTTCTCTTTAGGTTTCCTATTACCATAATGTTGTAAGGTTTAGGTTTAGCGTCTACATTATTTTACGTGGCAGACAAGAAAAAGTGTAAACTATAAACCACCATTTGGATGAGTTTGACTGTATTGTCGGTGAGTGATTTTATTCACTCGACAAATGAGTTTGGCGTACTATTTAGTACGCAGTGTAAGGTTCTGGTAAGATTGAAAAGAATAAATGAAGAGTTATTAGAGACTTTTACCCTAGAATGTAGCTTTACCAAAAGCTTTTCGAATGCTCTATAAGCTGGGGAAAGAAATCAGTAAACTCCTTTTCAAACGCAGCATAATGCTCCTCTAAATCCTGTGTAGCATGCTCCATTTTCGAATCGAAAGTAGCCCTTCTGGACATGCCCTGCATTACCTGGTAAATCCCCTCAATGCTAGCATAGCTCACCAGCCAGTTGTGTTCGATCATGTGAGGCAAAATATAATGCACCTTTTGTGGTAACACATCACCGAAATCCTGTAAGGTTTGATAAGACTCAGCTGCATATCGTTCTAAGGATAGCGTGTTGTATTGATCCCAATTCTTGGCCAGAAAATGATCATAGAATATATCCACAATGACCCCCGAATAGTGACGGTAGCGTCCCCACAAACGACTCTTACTGGCAGAAACGATTTGGTGTGAGTCAGTGAATTCGTCAATGGCCCGGTGCAGTAGAATACCTTGCTTGACCTTTTTGTCAAACGATTCTACTTGCTTGCCTCTTACAAAATCCCCTATAAAGTTACCCACCATCAACTCTGGTGAATCACCGGACAAATAAAGGTGGGCTAGAAAGTTCATATGCTAAATATAAACACCAAGAACAGATAATAAGATCGATAAATGGTAACTTTAATATTTTCAGCACTTTATAATGAGTGGACGACCTTTTTTTCGTTCCACTTCTGATTAACTTGCATGAAATTTGAATGTCTAAAGGCACTCATAACAGACTAATCGACAAAATTTTGTAAATGGCTAATAATCCACACCTAAGTATTCTAGTCCAAATGGCTAAAATAGACGGCGAGACTGATGATTCCGAACTGCAATTCATCAGGGAAATAGGTATTTCCGATGCTATTTCCGATCAGGACGTAGATGAAATAATCGCTAGTACAGAAGCCTCAGACACCATACCTTCTCTCGAAGCCTTCACTACCGACCAAAAAGTAGAACTAATGACCGACCTGGTATTAGTCATGAAAATCGATGGTAAGATCCATAAAGAAGAAATGAAGTTCTGTTCTAAAGTGCTCAAGAAACTGGGCTACGATGAGAATGTTTTATTTGATCTTGTATCGACAAGCTTCATTGATCCCGAGGACCGCGAGGACCGCGACAAGATCAAAGAGAGAGTGAGTGCCTACCTCAAGGATCACTAACATCCCACTAGCGCCCATTATGATGTGTCCTCATAACGCGCTTTCGATTGAGTCTGCTGGTTATAGAACAACAAGAATGAAAGATATTTTAGGTCGTGCGGCACTGGATTATTATGAAGGCCATCAATTGGATGCGTTGTGGATTAACAATAAATACGCTGAGGCCGAGGAAATGCCATTAGAAGTTTTTTTCAGGACACAGGAAGAGCTGACCGATTTGGAATTGCTTGCCTTGCACGAATGTAACGGCACCACTTTAGATATAGGCGCAGGAGCAGGTGCATTTTCTATTTGTCTTCAAGATCAGAGGAAGGAGGTATTTGCTCTTGATAACTCTCCTTTATTGGTAGAAGTAATGGAGAAGTTAGGCGTAAAAACGATCGTAAACTATGACCTGTGGCAGTATAAGGATGCTAAATTCGATACCCTTCTTCTCATTATGAACGGCCTTGGCATTGTTGGGACCATGGAAAAACTGACTACAGCATTAGATCACTTTCGCACCTTACTCAAACCTGGAGGCCAAATCCTACTTGACTCCAGTGACATATCCTACCTCTATGAAGATGAAGAAATAGCTAGGCCTGAAAATACATATTACGGACAATTGGATTACCAGTATGAATACCAAGGAACCAAAAGTGACTGGTTTCAATGGCTTTATATCGATCAGGATTCACTGTCTAAGGTAGCCGATGAAAAAGGCTGGTCATTTGAGAAGCTGTTTGAAGATGACATGTCTCAGTACTTGGCTCGACTCACACTGAAGTGATGGCACAAAGTACTTCAATTCTATTTTCCCTTCATCTTGGTAATTTGTCTCGTTCTGTGCTGAGAGGACGTAATTAACCAAAAAGAAGACGATGAATATTCAATGGCCTTAAGCCTTTCTGGTCTTCATTTTTTACAGAACCAATCCAAAAGCCTTATCGGAAATAAAATCAAGTTTACAGTCTCAGGCGCTTAATTTACATCCAATTATTGTCTAATTTTGCCGATTCATATTTAATAAGCTATTCTGTAAGCGCCAATGGCTGATAAGACACAAGATTTAGAGAAGATTAGGAATTTTTGCATCATAGCTCATATTGATCATGGTAAAAGTACCCTGGCAGATAGGCTGCTTCAGCAGACCCAAACGGTCACGGAGCGCGAGATGCAAGAACAGTTGTTGGATGATATGGATCTGGAACGGGAGAGGGGTATTACCATCAAGAGTCATGCGATCCAAATGGAGTATGAATATGAAGGAGAGCCTTTTACACTCAATTTGATTGACACACCGGGTCACGTGGATTTCTCTTATGAAGTATCGAGGTCGATCACGGCATGTGAAGGTGCTTTGCTGATCGTTGATGCTTCTCAAGGCATTGAAGCACAGACCATTTCGAATTTATATCTCGCTATAGAAAACGACCTGGAAATCATTCCAGTATTGAATAAGATTGACCTTCCCGGTGCTATGCCCGAAGAGGTGACTGACCAGATCGTTGATTTGATCGGTTGTGCCCCAGAAGATGTGGTAAGAGCAAGTGCAAAGGAAGGTATCGGTATAGAAGAAATTTTGAATGCTATTGTTGAGCGTGTGCCTGCGCCCAGCGGTGATCCCGATGCACCACTTCAAGCAATGATCTTTGACTCTGTTTTCAATTCTTACCGAGGTATTGAAGTTTATTTCAGGGTATTTAACGGCACTATCCGAAAGGGCGACAAAGTTAAGTTTGTCAATACAGGCAAGACTTACGACGCAGACGAAATTGGCATTCTGCAACTGAATCAGGTGCCTAAAACTGAAATTGGTTCTGGTAATGTGGGCTATCTCATTTCCGGAATCAAAGTGGCTAAAGAAGTGAAAGTGGGTGACACCATTACACACCTTGATAGACCTTGTGCCGAAGCCGTTAAAGGATTCGAGGATGTGAAACCCATGGTCTTTGCCGGTATATATCCTGTAGAAACCAGTGAGTTTGAAGAGCTAAGAGCTTCAATGGAAAAACTTCAGCTAAACGATGCATCGCTGGTCTGGGAACCTGAGACTTCTGCTGCACTTGGTTTTGGTTTCCGTTGCGGTTTTTTGGGCATGCTTCACATGGAAATCGTTCAGGAAAGACTAGAGAGGGAATTTGATATGACGGTCATAACTACCGTACCGTCAGTACAATTTCATGCTGTACATACCAATGGTGATAAATCGGATATCAACGCGCCGTCTGAGATGCCGGAACCTAACACCATTAGCCATATAGAAGAACCATTTATACGTGCGCAGATCATCAGTAAATCCGATTATATAGGTGCCATTATCGCCCTGTGTATGGATAAGCGCGGTCAAATACAAAATCAGGTTTACCTGACATCCGATAGGGTAGAATTAACCTTTGAATTACCGCTATCGGAGATAGTTTTCGACTTCTTTGATAAACTCAAAACCATATCGCGTGGATACGCTTCCCTGGATTATGAACTAATTGGTTTCAAGGAGTCCAAAATGGTGAAGTTGGATATTATGCTCAATGGAGAAAAAGTGGATGCTCTTTCGGCCATCGTTCACAGGGACAAAGCTTACGAATGGGGCAAAAGGCTATGTGAAAAACTGAGAGAACTCCTGCCACGGCAAATGTTCGAAATAGCCATTCAGGCATCCATTGGGACAAAGATTATTGCCAGGGAATCAGTTAGGGCTTTGAGAAAGAATGTATTGGCCAAATGTTACGGTGGTGATATTACCCGAAAGAGGAAACTTTTGGAGAAGCAGAAGAAAGGTAAAAAGCGCATGCGCCAGGTGGGTAACGTAGAAATCCCTCAGGAAGCATTTATGGCCGTTCTCAAACTCGATAATTAACCTACATACACTAAATATTAGTAATGCCTACCATACTTGATGGAAAGAAAGTTGCGAGCGACATTAAAAATGAAATATGTGCTCGCGTTACGGAATTAAAGGAACAAGGTAATAGAGCCCCACACTTGGCTATCATTATAGTCGGAGACGACGGAGCGAGCCACACCTATGTCAGTGGTAAAATTAAAGCATGTAAGGCCGTTGGGTTTGACTATACTTTAATGCATTTTGCGAAAACCATATCCGAGCAAAAACTTATCAAACACATCGATCAACTTAACGAGGATGAAGATATTGATGGCTTCATTGTGCAGCTACCACTCCCAGATCATATTTCGGTAGAAAACGTAACTGAAAGCATTAGCCCAGAGAAAGATGTTGACGGCTTTACTAACCAAAACTTTGGTAGTATAGTCTCTAAACATCCATTGCTTCTACCCGCTACACCGTTTGGCGTTATGGAATTACTCAAGCGATACGATGTGGAGACTAAAGGTAAGCACTGTGTAGTGGTGGGAGCCAGTAGAATAGCCGGAGCACCATTGAGTATGATGATGTTAGAGCAAGGACAGGCTACCGTTTCTGTTTGCCATAAATACACCGAAGACTTGGGATATTATACCAGGCACGCGGATATTTTGGTAGTAGCTGTGGGTAAACCAGGTTTGATTGGAGCAGATATGGTCAAGGAGGGTGCCGTTGTCGTAGACGTGGGCACAACCCGCGTAGAAGATGCCACCAGAAAGTCAGGTTTTAGATTGAGCGGTGATGTAGAATTCGAAGAGGTCTCATCCAAAACATCTTTTATCACTCCTGTTCCGGGTGGAGTTGGACCAATGACTATTGCCTCGTTGTTGATGAATACTTTGAGGGCCTATGAATCAAGACACATCGAGATTGAAGCTTAATGTACTTGCAGGTGATCCACTTCCACTTATGGAAGCCTTCTACACTATTCAGGGAGAAGGACATCACCAGGGCAAGGCCGCTTATTTCATCAGATTAGGCGGGTGTGATGTGGGTTGCCACTGGTGCGACGTGAAGGAATCTTGGGACGCTTCTAAATTCCCAAGCATACCCGTTCAAAAAATTGTAGAAGAGGCGTCTAAAGTGCCTGCCAGATTGGCTGTTATAACCGGAGGTGAACCTCTAATGTATGACCTCACCGATCTAACTGAAAGCTTAACTCAGGCTGGTTTCCAAACCAATATTGAGACCTCAGGTGCTTATCCTTTATCTGGTAGGTGGGATTGGATATGCTTTTCTCCTAAGAAGTTTAAAAGGCCAGTCGGCGATATTTTTTCAAAAGCCGATGAACTTAAGGTCATCGTATACAACAAAAGTGACTTTGAATGGGCAGAAAGCCATGCCCGACAAGTGAACCCTTCTTGCAGACTTTTTTTACAACCGGAGTGGGATAAACGGGAAGAGATGTTGCCGATGATCATCGATTATGTTCAACAAAACCCTAAATGGGAGATTTCATTGCAAACACACAAGTATATGGATATACCTTAATGCATTCTCTGCGTTATAAATGATAGAATTTTCTTAAATTCAGATTTGTGTTGAAAGCAATTGTAATCTTACTGTTTTGTGAATTACGCGATCTTTAAAAAAGCATTTTTTCTTTTACTTCTGACATTTTTTGCGCTTCCATCGCCCGGTCAGACGAAACTTAGTACCACTTCCAAAAAAGCGATCGAACTTTATCGCGAAGCCGATAATTATCGAGTGAGAAGGCAGTACAATCAAGCGAAGGAATTACTGGAGTCTGCCATCAAAAAGGACAAAGGCTTTATTGAGGCTTACATCCGACTGGCTACCATTTATAAAGCCCTGAAGGATTATGATCAAGCCAGGGTTCTGCTCAATCAAGCTGAGGGACTTAAACCGGCCGAGAAAACAATCCTATCACTAGAATTCGAGTTAGGCGAATTGCATATGAAATTTGGTGAGTATGATTCTGCCTTAGTTCATTTGAATAACTATTTAGGGGCTAGTCCTAGAAACCCTACCCGTGTTCGGATAGCCAAGTCAATGGTAGATAATGCTTCCTATGCATTAGAAAATCAACAAATAGTAGCTGAATTTAACCCCATTCCACTAGGAGAGGCAGTGAACCAATTTGCCCTACAATACTTTCCAGTCCTTACGGTTGATCAAAACACACTGATATATACAAGAAGGTTTGGCACCGCCGGTATCTATGATGAAGACCTGGTTTTAAGCGAAAAAGGGCCAAATGGAGAATGGTCTAATCCTAAAAGCATATCTGACAATATCAATTCCGAATATAATGAGGGGACATGTACGATCTCTGCAGATGGTCGAATCCTGATTTTCACCTCATGCTTGGGTAGAAAAGGATACGGTAGCTGTGATTTGTTTATTTGTTATAAAACCGGCAGCGAATGGTCGAGACCCAGTAACCTAGGACCAATAGTGAATTCGTCGTCATGGGACAGCCAACCTTCATTATCTGCGGATGGCCGCACTTTGTACTTTGCTTCTACACGTAGAGGAGGGAAAGGTGGTAGCGACCTCTGGGCAACGAAACTGGACGATAATGATGAGTGGACTGCCCCTGTGAATATGGGCGATAAGATCAATACCCCATTTGATGATATATCACCTTTTATTCATGCCAATGGCCAGACATTCTATTTCGCAACCAAGGGGCGGAAAGGGTTCGGTGGTTTTGATATATTCTATTGTGAGCAAGAAGGAGAGGAGTGGGGCAGTGCGCAAAACTTGGGAAACCCCATCAATACCAACAGCGATCAAACGGCGCTCTTCATTACTGCAGATGGCACCAAAGGGTATTATTCATTAGAGGAGATAACGGATACTCAACCCACAAGAAGTGTCCTTTATCAGTTTGATGTGCCTAAGAGTGCTCAGGTAAGACACAGAGCCAACTTTGTCAAAGG
Organism: Bacteroidota bacterium; assembly: GCA_039819065.1. GTDB lineage: Bacteria > Bacteroidota > Bacteroidia > Cytophagales > Cyclobacteriaceae > JBCBSS01. Next base: position 17,134 of record JBCBSS010000035.1, on the reverse strand, counting down.
ATCGGTCAAAGACATTAAAACCGCTAAACCCTTAGCAGCAAAAGTTGAGCTATTCGATCTGAAGAATCAGAAACGTATTAGTTTGGTCAATTCTGATGCTGTCAGTGGTGAATATACCATAGTGCTGGCAGAAGGTTCGGAATATGCCTTATATGTGAGTAGAGAAGGGTACCTTTTCAAAAGCCTTACTTTCGATTACACCGATGGGGATTTTGAGCCTGTTAGAATTGATGTACTGCTAGAGCCGATTGAGGAGGGAGTAAAGACAGTACTTGAAAATATCTTTTTTGATCTTAATAGTTACAAGCTCAAAGACAAATCCAAGACCGAACTCAATAAGATTGTACGCTTCTTAAAAGACAACCCTAATATCAAGGTAGAAATAGCCGGACATACAGATAATAGCGGTGGTGAAAAGTATAATTTTGACCTTTCGGTGAAACGGGCCAAGGCAGTCTTTGACTATTTAATAGGCTCCGAAGTACCAGCGAATATCTTGTCTTATAAAGGGTATGGAGAACGCCAACCCGTGCGCCCAAACGATACAGAAGCTAATCGCCAGATGAATCGACGTATCGAGTTTAAGATTAAAGAAGCTCCCCGTAATTAAATAAACTTACTCCTTAGAATCTTTCTTTCCAATTGTAAGCATCAAATAGTTATGCTTACTCTGTAAATCCTATTAATAAAGTAGGTCAATGTAACTTTATCCCCCAAAATGTTATTTTTTCCTGGTCAATACTGGGGTATGCAACACTTGAAAAGCTAAAGTGTTGACAATTAGGCAAATAAATTCGTTGAAAATGGTCTATATAAGTCATTTAAGTGACAAAAACAGGGTGAAAAATAGATGGGGTGACTGATTAATCCCCCAAGTAACGGGAAAAAAGATGGCAAAGTTTCTGGATGTACGAATTTTCTTTTAAATTGAGCGCTGTTACTAAACTTTTTATAACCTAAACTGAGTGATATGAAGAAAATTCTACTCATGGGCTTCGTGCTCGTGTCCTTCGCCTGCTCATTTGTATATGCGCAGGATAGGACAATCTCAGGTAAGGTGACTTCCACAGAAGATGGGACCACGCTACCTGGAGTGAATGTTGTTTTGAAAGGTACTAGTACCGGTACAGTTACCGATGTTGATGGTAACTACAAACTAACCGTTCCATCGGAAGGTGGAGTTTTAGTTTTTTCATTTATTGGATTGACCTCCCAAGAAGTTGAAATTGGTGCAAGGTCAGTGATTGATGTTCAAATGGCCGCTGATGTTACTCAACTATCCGAGGTTGTTGTAACTGCCCTTGGTCTCGAAAAAAACCCGAGAGAATTGGGTTACGCAGTTTCCGGCGTAAAAGCCGAAGATTTGGTGGTGGCTAGGGAATCGAATGTGATTAGTGCCCTGAACGGTAAAGTGACTGGTGTAACTATCCAACAATCGTCAGGAAACCTAGGAGGTTCTTCTAACATCATTGTGCGTGGTATTACTTCATTAAGTGGTAACAACGCCCCTCTTTGGGTTGTAGATGGTGTGCCCATTAATAACCAACAAACCGCAACAGGTTCAAGGATTACAGGTAATCGAGATTTCTCGAATGGAGCCGTGGCGCTTAATCCTGATGATATTGAATCAATCAACGTGTTAAAAGGTGGAGCAGCAAGTGCACTTTACGGTTCTAGAGCTGCAGCCGGTGTAATAGTAGTAACTACTAAAAAAGGAAAAGCTGGCCAAGGAGGGAAACCTCAAATTACAGTTAATTCGTCTGTTCGATTTGACAGACTTTTTACAAGACCTGATTATCAATTTGAATATTCAGGCGGTTCTTTTGCCAAATATGATTCTTCTTTAAGAACAACTGCCTTTGGAGAGCGTATCATCGGTCAGGAAGTAAGCAAGGCTATTACTGGTGAAAGAGTTCCATTACAAGCATATGAAGATAACGTTGATGAGTACTTTGATACAGGGGTTTCTTTGATCAACAATGTTTCTTTAAGTGATGCCAACGAAAGAATGGATTACCGTTTAAGTTTGACATCTCTAAACCAAGAAGGTATCCTTCCTAACGCAACTCTTGATAGATTGACAGGTAACTTCGGTGCGGGTGTTAAACACGCTAATTGGATCAAGTCAAGATTCAATATTCAGTATACTCGTGAGACATCACAAGGTACTGGTGTAGCTGGAGCTAATGATCCTAACATCTTTAACCTGGCTAACTTTGTACCAACAACCGATTTTAGAGACTTCAGGCCTTGGATTGATGAGAGTGGAAACCAGATAAACACTGTAAACAATCAGGATAACAACCCATTCTGGGTTCAATTCGAGAATAGAAATGAAAGGGAGCAAGATAGGTTCATAGGTAGCTATGAGCTCACAATCACTCCAATTGAAAACCTGAATGTTGTCAGTAGAATAGGTTTGGATAACTGGGTAGATGAAAGATTCATCACTAACCGAGTAGGAACCAGAGGTCGTGCCACCGGTACATTCGATGTTGATATTCTTCAGAGAAGACAACTTAACATTGATATCGTTTCCACTTACTACAAGAAAATCAATGAAGATATCAGTTTGAATTTCTTAGGAGCATTCAACTATAACAGAAGAGTATTTGAGAGAGATCGTTTGTTTGCTGAGAGTTTAAGTATCCCTGAGTTGTTTTCACCAGGTAATGCATTGACTACAACTCCGACGAGAGATGAGTCAGAGCGTAAACTCTTTGGAGTGGCAGGTCAGGCTGAGATTAGCTATAAAGATTGGGCGACACTTACTTTAACAGCACGTAATGACTGGTCTTCTACATTGCCGTTAGAAAACAATTCATATTTCTATCCTTCAGCTAGCTTAGCATTTGTATTCACCGATGCATTCCAGATATCTAACAATATCCTTTCATTTGGTAAATTCAGAGCTAGTTACGCACAAGTAGGTAACGACACTAACCCTTACCAGCTTGACTTCAGGTTTTTCCCTGTTACACAGGCCACCGGCCAGTATAGCTTGAACCTGAACTTCCCATTTGATGGAAGACTTGGTTTCGCTAAAACCAACACCATACCTCCAGTTACGCTGATTCCTGAGGATCAGATTACATATGAGTTTGGTACTGAATTACAATTCTTTAACGGAAGGTTGGGACTTGATGTAACTTACTTCTTCTCTGAAAACACCAATCAGATCTTGAACGTGAGTATTCCACCGTCAACTGGTTTCGCACAAAGAACAGTTAATGTAGGTTCAATTGATAATGAAGGTATTGAAATTTCCATTGACGCGACACCTGTAGAGGTAGGAAACTTCAGATGGAATACTATAGTCAATTTTAGCCATGTTGAATCAACCGTAACGGAATTGGCACCAGGTCTTGACCGATTCTTACAGGCCAGTGGTTTTAATAGTGTGCAGGTAGTGGCTGTTCCTGGAAGAGAGTTCCAGTTATTTGGTATACCTTATGAAAGAGAGCCAACTACTGGTAGAATTGTAATAGATGAAGAGACCGGTTTGAGAGTACCAGGTGCGGCTAAGAATTATGGTTCTGTAATGCCTGACTTTACTATGGGTTTTGTAAACAATTTCACTTACAAAGGCTTTAGCTTGAGTGCAACTATAGACTGGAGACAAGGTGGTCTTTTGAGATCGGCATCTGTTGAAGCTTTATGGGACGGAGGTCTTACTGAAGAAACCCTTAGAAACAGAGAAGGTACATTCATTGACAGAGCAGGTGTAATTGTACAAAGTGATGGTACCGTTCGTGAGAATGATGTGCCAGTCAGAAGTGCAGAAGATTTCTGGGCCAATTTGAGTGCCAATAGTGTATCCGAATCTACTGTGTTCGATGCCACTTTTGTTAAATTAAGAGAAGTTGGTTTCTCTTACACTTTACCAAAATCTGTGATCGATAAAATCCCATTCTCGGGTGTTCAAGTAGGTGTTGAAGGTAGAAACTTAGCGCTTCTATACTCTAAGGTACCACACATAGACCCAGAAGCTAACTTGTTTGGCCCTGGTCAGGCAGGTGTTGGTTTTGGTGTAGAAAGAGCATCTGTACCTTCAACCAGAAGTTTTGGATTCAACGTTAGATTGACATTCTAATCCTAAACCTAATAGAAGAAATGAAAAAAATATTTGTATACATACTGTCATTGATGATGTTGGTGCTTCCAATGTCATGTGAAGAGGCATTAGATATAAACACAGACCCTCAGGCAGCTACATCGGCGGATCCGAATGCCGTATTGCCTTACGTTTTTGTGCAATATGCTGCGAGAAAAACCACAGAGATTGGAACAAGGATTACTGATGTTCCTCAACATTTTGCGAGAACGTTTAACTCGCCAAGAAACGGTTCTACAACTTCGTTCCTTACAGGAAACACGTGGAACATGTACTATACTCAGGTTCTAGGAAATTTAGGCCTCGTGGAAGCGGATGCAAGAGAAGCCGGGACTGGTAGTAATAACATTACTGCCATAGCGGTGATCATGCAAGCTCTTTCCTACTATGAACTTACAGTTATTTTCGAGGATATTCCTTTTAGCGAGTCTATCAATGGCCAGGAGTTTCCATTACCTGAATTTGATGATCAAGGTACCGTACTTAGGGGATGTGTAGATCTCTTAAATGAGGCGATGGCGTTGATTGATGAGTTTGAAGCGTTAGGTGGAGCCGGTACTTTTAACGTCTCTAGCGGAGATTTGATTTTCGGTGGCGATATGCAAGCTTGGAGAAGGTTTGCCAACTCCTTAAAAATTCGAATTCTGATGCTTATCAGAAATGTAGACGCTTCTGTAGAGTCGGATATAACAGCCGCATTCAATCAGCCACTCATTGAAAGCAACGCGCAGGCTACATTGTTCAATTATCCAGGGGATCCTGGTCAGGACAATGCGTGGAAGCAGATTCTTGTTGATTTCGGAACAGGCTTTAACGCTTCTAGCGAGTTTTTCGGCCCTTCTCCTTTTATCAGCGACTTGTTAACAAGTACCAATGACCCTCGTTTCGAATTATTCGTTGACACAAGGGGAGGTCTTCCCCCTCCTGCGTTAGACAGGTTTCCTACCGGTTCTAATTCTGTAATCAACGACAATGTGATGAGAGCGGATATGCCTAATATTTGGTTCTTGCCTTCAGAGTTAAACTTATATAGAGCAGAGTTGATAATAGACGGAGTATTGTCCGGCGATGCTGATGAGGCTTATCGTACTGGCGTTGAGCAAGCGGTAACTTTCTGGGGGCAGGATATCAATGGTGCGCAAATTACTTTGACCAGCAGTCAGATTGACACGTACGTTAACAGTATTCCTGATCTTAGTACACTATCTAACGAGGATGCTAAAGAGCAGATTTATACTCAGCAATACTTGGAAAGCTTCTTGCGACCACTATTGAGTTGGACTCACGTGAGAAGAACTGGTGTTCCAGCGTTAGATCCGCCGGCAAGTGCAACTATTTCCACTATTCTTAAGAGATTCACTTATCCTCCCACAGAGGCCGCAGCTAACCCTAATACACCAACAGATGTATTAACTGACGAGCCAATGTGGTTTGAAAACATGTAAAATTTAGAAGATGAGAATCAAACATTTAAAATATATATTAATGGGGGTGGTAACAATGATCGTTGCTGCCTGTGATGATTTCGATTTAGAAGATCAGGAAATCATTCTTGAGGACTTGCCTGCTTATGTAGCGTTTAATGCTAGCGGCCAGTCAGTTGATGCTGATGTTGAGGAGGAAGAAACTGGCGGAACTGTAACGTTGAATATTGAAGCACCAACAGGTTCTTTAAGTGATATAACTGCCAACTACACTTTCGGTGGTGACGCCGTTTTCGGAGAGGACTTTACTGTGGCTGGTGCAACTGCTACAGGTGGTTCAGTAGTTATCGAGAATGATCCTACCATCGGTGATTTTGACAACGTTGATTTAGAAGTTACTTTATTGACAGATGCTGTAGCTGATGGAACAAAAACTTTAGAGGTGATTCTTACTGATGCCGTAGCTGATGATGGAACTATTTATGCAGTTGGCCGTGGTGGTACTGAAATATTAAGGTCGGCAACCATAACTATAGAAGATGTTCCTTTAGTAGTTGAATTAGATGCTTCTTCCTTGTCGGTTACTGAAAACAACACCATGGACACTACTTTTGTGTCTGTTAGTTTGAACTTCGCAGTGTCTGAGGACGTGAGTGTTGATGTGGCGACCGGAGGTACATTAATGGAAGGTGCAGATTTTACATATACAGGATTTGGACCTCAGTTGGTTGTCCCTCAGGGTGAGACTTCTGCTAGTTTTGGTATCATCAGTGTTGACGATAATATGCCAGAGACAGGGGATTCTTTGCTTGTTGTAGTGTCTAATGCCGCTATAGGAGGAACCGGTTTCAGTGTGACTTTAGGAGATGCTGATAGTCTGACGTTCGATATCAATGACGAAGTGAAAGCATTGTCATTTGATGTAGAGACTGATTCTTTAATACTTGATCAAGTTTCCGACGCGGGTTTTATCAATTTCCCTATCACCTTATCAGATGTATCACCCGTTGATGTCACTATTAATTATACCATCACTGGTGTTGCTAGCGATACGACTACAATTCAGGCTGTTTCAGGTGTACACTTTAATGATGCAACCGGAGGTAGCATAACTTTCAGTGCAGGTCAAACAGAAAAAGAAGTGGCTATTCAGATACTCGAAGCTGGGTTTATGGCCACAGGTTCTAAACCTTTTGAGTTTGAAGTTGAGATAATGGCCGGAGGATTAACTACGTCTGATGCAGAGGTAGAGGTATCTTCTTCCAATACATCGTTCAGCGTAGTAATTGTGCCTGAATAATTGAATAAATAATATTGATTATTAACGAAGAATCACCCAAGAAAGGGTGGTTCTTTGTTTTTTTTTAGCGGCTAAGATTTAATTTGTATATCATGAAAAAGGTCATACTAGTTATATTACTAAGTTCAGTTTGTGTTGCCTATACTTATAGTCAACTTTCAAGGGATCCAAGACATGTCATCACTGATGCGGGTTTGATCAGAGTTACAAAACCTCCTGCGGGAGTTGATGGCGATTTCTATTTGATGGGTGAAAAAGTGGACGCTACTGTATTTATAATTGGGAACAAGGTACTAGACGCGAAAATGAATTATAACTTGTATAGCAATCAGATTATTCTGACCGTAGATAATAAAGACTACGGGTTAAAGCCTTCTATGATAGATTCTATCGTTGTTAAACAAAACTCGCGATGTTTCATAAACGGCAATGGTATAGAAGGCATGGATAAAAACGACTTCGTAGAGAAAATCTATTCTTCTGGAAAAAGCATGTTATTAAGAAAGACACTAGCTGATGTTACCAAGCCAAATTACAATGAACAACTGAATGTCGGATCTAGAGATTATACAATCAGCAAAAAATCGCACTATGTTCTGTTCGATAGAAAGGAACAAAAGTCATGGAAACTTCAAGGAAAAAAGAAAGACCTCAAGAATATCAAACACGGGCAACAATTGAATAACTTCGTAAAAAGTAAGAAGATCAAGCTTACTGATGAAACTGATTTAATTGCCTTAATACAGTTTTATGAAACCTTGAATTGATGGTGAACAGAGTGAATTGGTAAATTACATCTAAAAACGCCTTGTAATTTTACATCAGCAATATAGGTTACGTGTCCAATCTAAATCAACCATCTTTTCACTACCCATTGGTTGTGTAGCTTTTACTTTATCGCCTTAATAAATTGTGTTATCATAAAGCGCTCTCCCAACGATCACGTGCTTATTTATGTCTGTTTTAGCAAAAAACTGCATATAATCCCCCATTTTGGGTGAAGCTGATTTGAAGCTCAATAATACTGCAAACGTTTGAAATGCGAAATTAAAGTTCATTAGCCCAGAAATGAATTAAGAAATTGATTTGCAGCCAATTATGATTCTATTAAGGGTATATCTGGACTACGTAATTCCCCCCGAAAAGGTTAAAATTTTGAGGCAAACTTTCCCTTATTAAAAATTTTCTTTTAAGTTTACCGCGCTAAACGATTCATTTTTAACCTAAACCAAACGATATGAAGAAGATTCTACTATCTAGCTTCTTGCTAATGGTATGCCTTTGCACAGCTGCCCTAGCACAAGAGAGGACGGTTTCGGGTAAAGTGACATCCATCAAGGATGGATCCACACTGCCTGGAGTCAACGTGATCCTGAAAGGTACCACAAATGGTACAGTGACGGATATTGATGGTAATTACAAGCTGTCGGTGCCAGCCGACGCGAGTGTCTTGGTTTTCTCTTTTATTGGTCTTGTGACCGAGGAAGTGGAGATTGGAACAAGATCAGTGATTGACTTACAAATGTCTGAAGACGTTACTCAACTTTCAGAAGTTGTTGTAACCGGATATAGTGAGTTAACTCAGAAACAGCTTACCGGTTCTGCCTTCAATGTTGGAGCAGAAAAATTAGAACAAGTTCCTATTGCAAGTTTTGACCAGATTCTACAAGGTAGGGCGCCTGGTTTGTTTATTACACAAACTAGTGGTCAACCTGGAGCAGCGGCTCGTGTAAGAATTAGAGGAGAGTCATCAATTAACAGTGACAATGATCCTCTTTATATGGTCGACGGTGTTTCTGTTGACCCGGGGGTGTTTGCAACGCTTAATCCTAACGACTTCGAAACTGTATCGGTTTTGAAAGATGCAGCAGCTACAGCTATTTATGGATCTAGGGGATCTAATGGTGTAATAGTAATTACTACCAAACGTGGTAAGGCTGGTAGCACCAGATTGAACTACCGATTCCAATATGGCTGGTCTGACAGGACAAGAACAACTTTTGATGTTCTTAATACAGAGCAAAAGGTAGCGAGAGAGTTAGCTACTGGACAAGGACTGGCTCCCACGCTTACTAGCGAACAACGAGATAGCCTAATAGCGCGCGGTACAACAGATTGGACTGAAGAACTATTTAGAACGGGTATCACCCAATCTCATGAATTGAACGCTTCAGGTGGTACAGAAGATTTCACGTATTATATCTCTGCCAACTACTTCGGTCAAGAGGGTATAACGCCGGACTCAGAATTAAACAGATACACCTTAAGATTTAATTTCGACAGTAATCCTAAGGATAAATTCAGATGGGGTACAAGCAATAGCCTTGGATATTCAAGGGAAAGACGCCAGCGAAACACTGGTTTGAGTACATTTAACCCATTCTTGGCCGCATTCCTACTAAATCCATACGATGCCGTTCGAGATCCTGATACCGGAGAATTCCTTGCTCCAGCTGCTGGGATCAATATCGTAGCCTTGAATGAAGAGACAGAGCGGCTCCGTGAAGAAAAGAAATTGCTTACTAACCTTTATCTGGAGTACGACATCATTGAGGGTTTGACCGCCAGAACCAGCTGGGGTATGGACTTAAGGGAAAGAGAATTCACTGATATCGATATACCATTTGCGTTTAGCGCCTTAGGGCCTAACAACCAGGGAAGTATTGATAGGGATTTCAATAGACGTATCAGGTTCATCGGTACAAACTCTATTTCTTATGGCCGTCAATTCGGAGAAGACCACAACTTCAAGGTTGGTTTATTCCATGAGATTAACTATGAAGAATTCAGAAATACGGCAAGCGAAGGTTTTGGATTGAATAGAATCCTTGAGCCTAACGGAACTACTCCGGGTACAGACGCTAATGGCTTTATACCATCATTCACTGGTGCCAGAAGGGATAACGCTTTACTATCGTACTTTGCGAATGTTGCTTACGACTACAAAGACAAGTATTTCTTGAACGTCACGGTAAGAAGAGATGGTTCTTCAAGGTTTGGAGCGAATAACAGATTTGCCAACTTCTGGTCTGTAGGTACTTCATGGCAGTTATCTGATGAGGATTTCATCAGTAATGTAAGCTGGATTGATAATCTTAAGTTGAAATTGAGCTACGGAACTACTGGTAACCAGTTTGTGGGTCAGGAAGATTTCTTCCCTTCACTCCCTCGATTTGCCGAAGTGACATTTGATGGAAATACTGGTATTGTACCTTCTAACATTGAGCAAACTGACCTAAGGTGGGAAACTACTTCCACTTTGAACTTAGGAATAGACTTTGCCTTGTTCACTAGTCGTATCTCTGGAACAATTGATTTGTATAGAGCCTTGACCAGTGACTTGTTTATTACACAGCAATTATCGAGAACCACTGGTTTTACTTCACTAGATGTTAATGCTGGAGAACTTGTGAATCAAGGTGTTGAGTTAAGTTTGAATGGCGATATCATTAGAACCAATGACTTTACATTATCGGCGAACGTCATATTTACTTACAATGATAACGAGGTGACAGACTTAGGACAGGTTGATGAGTTCGAGCAAGGTACTTCGATCATTAGAGAAGGTCTTCCTTTGGGTTCACATTTCGTAGTGGGTTACGCTGGTGTTAACCCTGCGAATGGAGCTCCTCTTTATACTGATGCTGATGGTAACGTTACTGAAACATTTGATCCTGGTAATGCTAGAGCCGATTTCGGTACTTTCCAAGCGCCTTACTTTGGTAGTTTCGGATTGAATGCCAGCTATAAAGGTTTAGAGTTCGGTGCGTTCTTCACTTATGCATGGGATTACGTGTTATTTAATAACAACCAGTTCTTCTTTGAGAACCCTAACTTTGCAGGTTTCAACCAACATGTGAATGTATTGCGTACTTGGGAGCAACCAGGTGATATTACTGATATACATAGTATAGCGTTCCCTACACAGCTTAATTCATCGAGATTTTTAGAAGACGCTTCTTTCTTAAGATTAAGGAATGTAACAATCGCTTATAACCTTCCTACAAATCTTATTGGTAAGCACCTGAACAATGTAAGAGTTTATGTTCAAGGTCAGAACTTGTTGACTTGGACTGACTGGCAAGGATTTGATCCGGAGAATGGTAATAACATCCTTCAAGGTGATTTCCCCGCGATTAGACAATTCTTGGTAGGTCTAGATATTGGATTCTAATCTTGCTACTTACATTATTTGATAATCTATAATTCTTTAGAGTTATGAAAAAAATATTTAGATATACATTAATGTCTTTGGCTGTACTGATTATTTCATCATGTACAGAGGACTTCATCGATATCCAACCAAAGGACGAGCTGACGGCTAACTTGGCTTTCCAAAACTTTGCAGATGTACAGCTTGGTTTGATAGGTGCCTACGATGGCTTTCAAAGTGGTAACTATGCAGGTACAGCTTACCTTACTGTACCAAGTATCATAGCTGACGACGCAACGCAAGTTTCAGAGAATACTGGACAACAGATATTCTTTCATAATTTCCAATATACAGCCGATGACAACGCTATAGGACCTATATGGAATAGGTTGTATAATATGTTGGAAAGAACCAACACTGTTCTTGATCAATTACCAAACTTCTCAGATGAAGTGACAGAGCAAGAAGCCAACAGCGTTCGAGGCCAGGCCTTAGCGCTAAGAGCAACCGTGCATTTTGACTTGTTAAGATACTTCGCTGGTAATGAAGGTTTAGGTGTACCATTGAAACTCGTTTCTGGAGATTTGACTGCACCGACGAGGAACACAATAGACGAAGTCTATGATCAAGTCATAGCTGATTACACAGAAGCAAGAACGCTATTGACAGGTATCAACACTGTGGATAACAGTGCTAGATCTCCAAACCGATTCACTGTAGATGCGATCAATGCAATGTTGGCTAGAGTGTCACTTTACAGAGGTGATTTTCAAGGTGCTGTAAACTTCGCGACTGAGGTAATCAACACAAGTAGAACATTAGCCACGGGAGACGATTTTAGGACAATATGGGCTGAAGATGTTGATGGCGGTACAGGTGAAATTATCTTTAGTGTAACCTACAACCAAGGTGAAGGTAACATCGGGTCTACGTTATATCTTGCAAGTAATGATCCTACCAACAACCCTGATGCAGACCAACTGCAATGGGCTCCATCTCAAAGTTTGATGAATCTTTATGATCAAGTTAATGATGTCAGGTTCGACTCGTATTTTCAAATGAGGCCTAACCCTAATTTTCCTCCCCAAATGGTGGATAACAAATATAGAGGTAGAGCTCCTCTAGGAACTACTACTCCTCCAAACTTACAGTTGCATGATGTAAAACTGATTCGTTTGACTGAAGTGTACCTGACGAGAGCTGAAGCTAACTTTGAATTAGGTAACCAAGGGGTAGCTCTTGACGACTTAAACGATGTAAGAGAAGCTAGAATCGAAAACTATACTGACGAGACCATTACAGGACAGGCATTGTTGGATGCTATCTTGGATGAGAGAAGAAAAGAGTTTGCTTTCGAAGGACACAGATGGTTTGACCTTAAAAGAAGAAACCTTCCTGTAGTAAGAGGTGCTGATTGTATAGATGGACCAGCTGTTGCTTGTACACTAGAAGTCGGTAACTTCAGGTTTATCTTGCCAATTCCACAAGGTGAAATTTTTGCTAATGACAACATAGCACCACAGCAAAATCCAGGTTACTAACAATTAATAGAAAGGAACTATGAATTTAATTAGAAAACATTATACATTAAGTTTATTGTCACTTTTCTTGATCTTTGCAGTAGCCTGTGAAGACGAGGAAAGATTTTTCATCCCTAGCTCTGATTTCGTGACTTTCGGAGCTGCTACAAGCGGTGTAACTGAGAATACTACTTCGACACTCTCTATCCCAGTATTTGCTTCAACGGATGGTAGCACTAGTGCCACTATCTCCATTAGTGGAGACGCTGTGGAAGGTGAAGACTACACTATCGTGAGTGGTACACTTGATTTTCCTGCTGGTGTTTATTCTGATACACTAGTGTTCTCATTCGTCGACAACCTCGAGAGTGATGGATCAAGAAATATTGTGATCTCTATAACAGGAGGAGGATACCCTAACGGAGATTTAGCTGAGCACACAGTCACTATAGCTGATGATGACTGCCCGTTTGATTTAGGTGAATTTGCAGGTGACTATTCTGTTGATGATCCTGGTAATCCTTTTGCCCCTACAGCTGCGACTGCTTATACTGCCAGTGTGGCTGCTGAAGGCACCGTGGATAATCGAATTTTGGTCTCAGGGTTCTTGGACTTAGCGGCATTCGGGCTGGGTGATAGGTCCTTTTTCGCTGATTTAAGTCCAGATTTAAACACACCTACCGTAACTATTCCGGCTCAGGCTTTGGTTCCTGGTGTGACTTCAGGTGGCACTCCTATTGGTGTAGTTTCTGTATCTGATGGTTCTTATGTATCATGTACAGGTGATATGGTAGTAGATATCCAAGTTGTAGGTCTAGATGGTAATGGTGATATTATCTCTGCATTTAGTCCTGTATACACATTGACATTGACTAAGCAGTAATTTCTTCGAAAGAAATGCTGATTATAAAAATACTACCCAATTTGGGTAGTATTTTTTGTTTAATCCGGTGGCGGGTTAAATTATATTGTGGAAATAACTGTTAACAGTTAGGTAAAAGCAAAGCAAGATAATAGGCTATTTAGCCTTGAATGATTGGTGTTCACTGAAAATAATTGTCAATGAAAAAAATTTATTTCTTTTTTTGCTTCTTGATCGGCCAGCTTATGCTAATTCAGATAGCGCAAGCACAGGAAGCAAGCTCGAAGCTCAACGAAAAAACGAACAAGGTAGTATTGGCGGATATGGCTGAAGAGATTGGTCAATCTTATTTGAAGAACAGGGAAAAGGCAATTGCATATGCTTTGGCTAATGATTTGCCTTTGGCGATGACCTCCGACGGAAATTACTATTTAATAGATGGAATTTCAGAGGAAGGTCAACTGATTTATTTAAAAGAATTTAACGAAGATGCCGCGACGACTACTTCTGCTGATAGGTTACAGCCAGGAGGTTCACTAGGTCTCAACTTGACAGGTAGAGACTTTGTAGCAGGGGTTTGGGAAGTGGGTGTACCTAATGTTACCCATCAAGAACTTGTTGGTAAGATATCACAAGTGGATAGTGACTCTGATTTGAGAGATCACGCTACTCACGTAACTGGAACAATTATCGCTAGAGGAGTAAACCCACTATCAAGGGGAATGGCCTTCGAGTCAAGTTCTTTGTCTTATTCTGCCGCAAATGATGAAAGCGAGATGGCTACCGCCGCGGCTAACGGCCTGATTATTTCGAACCATTCATATGGTTTGATACGAGGTTGGGAAGGTGATACATGGTTCGGAAACGCAGCCATTAGCGATCAGGAAGATTACCTGTTCGGATTCTACAATGGCCAAACAAGAACCTTTGATAACATTGCCTTTAATGCTCCCTACTATTTGATTGTATGGGCAGCTGGTAATGACCGTAATGATTCTGGCGATGGCACCAGGCCACCAGACTGTGATCAAGGTACTGGTTACGATTGTATTGGTACCGAAGCGATAGCTAAAAATGTTATGGCCGTCGGTGCAGTAAATGCAGTGACAAACTACACTGGTCCACAAGATGTGGTGATGAGTAGTTTCAGTGGTTGGGGACCTGCCGATGATGGAAGGATAAAACCAGATGTAGTCGCAAATGGTGTTGGAGTACTGTCGAGCGGTGCGTCGAGTAATACTTCTTATGTAGTTCTACAGGGTACTTCAATGGCAGCACCTAATACAACTGGCTCATTAATATTGCTGCAAGAGCTTTATGGGAAACTTCACAATGATGAATTAATGCGAGCAGCTACGCTTAAGGGACTAGCGATTCATACCACTTCAGAAGCAGGTATTGCTGACGGCCCGGATTACTCTTTTGGCTGGGGTTTATTGAATGTTCAAAGAGCTGCTATACAACTTCTTAAAGAGAATGAAACTTCTTATTTAGTAGAGGAACTAACCTTGAACGATCAAGAAACACTCGAATTTCAGGTTACATCGGATGGAACCAGTCCTTTAATTGCTACCATCAGCTGGACAGATCCCGCCGGTTCACCTGTACCGGCTCAATTAGACCCTGAAGATTTAATGTTGGTTAATGATCTTGATATGAGGGTCATAGGACCCGATGACACGGAATATTTCCCCTGGATCTTGAATCCAGCCAATCCAGTATTGGCTGCTACCACTGGAGATAACTTCAGAGACAATGTAGAAAAAATCGAAATAGCTGCACCTGCCGCTGGTACTTATACCATTCGTATCACTCATAAAGGTGCCTTGGCCAATGGCCTCCAGGACTTTTCGTTACTAGCTAGCTCAGCCGCACTAGTTGACGATAGAAATACATACTATTGGATAGGCGAGGCCGGAGGTAATTGGACCGACGCTGACAATTGGTCGCTTCAAAGTGGAGGGACTACAAATAGTACCGTACCATCATCTAACGATCGCGTCATTTTCGATGTGAACTCTTTTTCTGGAGACGGTAATACTGTTGTAATCGATGATAATGTAGAGGCTTATTTTGTTGGTTTTTTTGCTGACAGATTAGTGAACTTTGAATTTGGTGGTAATAGTCTCACTGTCGCTACTTCTTTCTTGGTAGATAACGGAAACCTTACTGCCTCGGATGAGGGTGAAATTATATTTCAAGGTTTAGATGACAATTTTAACGATATAGACTTATCCACTTCCAACTTTACTAATACTTCGTTAACGTTTAATAGTGTTGATGGAGAATGGAATATCCTAAGTGATGTATCGGTTCAATCCCTCACGCTAAGCGCAGGTATATTGAATACCAATGGCAATGCTTTAACTATAGCATCTATGGTGTTTTCTTCTGCTGACAATAAGACCTTAGACTTAGGAGGCTCGAATATTGACGGACTTATTGGCTTTGATTACAGCGGTTCCAATCTAACTTTAGTTGATGACGGAAGCCAGGTAGACTTTGACACTAATGTCGGAGAAGCAGTGGCACTTACACTGAACGGAAACGGACTTAACTTTGAGCAAGTATCAGCTGTAGCAGGAAGTTTAACCATATCTGGAAACAATAGTTTCGGTGATTTGTCCCTTACAGCCAGTGCCACCATTTCGGGCAATAATACGATTCAAAACCTTACCCTCTTACCTGGTGCCAATATCGCTTTGGAAGGAGGAACAGATCAAACCATTGATGGCCTACTTGATGCCAGTGGCAATGCAGATCAACAAATCATGATTTCGTCTACTGGTTCTGGAAATGCTACCCTGAATTCCAGTAATGAAAGGAGGTTCTGTATGGATTTCCTGATTATTGACGGGGTTGATATAGCTGGAACAACGTTATTCGTAACGGGTGATAATAGTGCAGTTATTAATGCTACTGGTTGGACTGAGAATAACTGTGATGATCTTTTGTTTGCAGATTTTGATGCCAATTTCCTTTGTCTGGCTGGTATTTCTGAGTTCACTGATCTAAGTACTGGTAACCCAACTTCATGGTCCTGGGAATTTGGATCTGGGTCAACTAGTGTCGACCAAAACCCTACCTATCAATACAATCAGACAGGTCAATTTACGGTTACTTTGACCATAAGCAATGGCTCGGAAACTAATAGCTTCTCTAGAAATGTAGAAGTAGTAGAAAGTACTACTATATCAAAGCCTACTATTATTGAGAACGGTGATTTTCTTATCTCTTCAGTAGATGCACCTACTTACCGATGGTTTGTGGATGGGCAGCTGATTGATAATGAAACAGATAATTTCATAGCGGCAGGAGCAGGAGGTACTTTCACCGTGGAGGTACAGAATGACCAGTGCCGTTTCATATCAGAAGCCTTCACAATTACCTCTGTAGAAGAAGAGCTAACGGCAAATCTCCTTACCGGTGTTAAATTATATCCTAATCCGGTGGATCAAGGCCAGTTGACCTTAGAGATCAATAGCCAGGAAGTAGGGGAAGTGAGTGTAGATATTTATAATACGCTAGGGGTGAAGGTACAATCTATTAGCGGTAACAAGACCGATAACAGCTATAAGCAAACACTTCCAATGAGTACGCTGGAGCGTGGTGTCTATCTTACTGTAATCAGAATAAACGGTCGTACCACGACGATGAGGATTTTCAATTAAGAGGAAACCTTTTATAGACATATAACAAAAAAGGCTGCTTGTTGAAAGCGGCCTTTTTTTATTGGATGAATTCTTAACTTTTAGGACATC
>JBCBSS010000034.1:0-54238 GCA_039819065.1 Bacteroidota bacterium | reverse complement strand
ATATTGAGTGTGCTTGCACATTCCAATAGCACTGAATGATCGTATGGCAGAGAAAATTGAAAATAACTCGAAAGCACATTCACTATAAATTTTGTTAGGCTTTGTTTTTATTACTTATCATTCGGGAGCTATTAGTTATTGAGTGAGCCTTCAATACTCTTAGGTGTTAATTTGGTGAATTCTACATCTATTTTTTCGGTAGAAGAATTCTTTTTATCCATGTTTTGATTTTCTGTATAGAAAAAATCTGCTTGTTGATATTCCTTTATAATTGTATCATCCCACAACTGAGCTTCTATATATCTGTCGTATTTCATTGCTTCTTCGGATTCCCATTTTTCTTCGGAAGGAATTCCATACTTCTTTATTATTTCTTCTTCAATTTCGCTGAACAAAAATACTTTTCCATTTGCATCTTTTTTGTAAGTAGCCAGTTTAGGTTCATCATGAAACTGGAACGATATCATACTATCTGGATAAGTGAAAGTCAAGTATTCAGGTTTTAGGTTGGCCAAAGGGATTTTTACTACTCCTGGATTTGCATACATAGATTTTAGCCACTCGTATTCTCCCAATGTAAAATAAAAAGGATCATTTCGATTGGGCATGCCACCTTTGGCAATAAATCCATCTTTTAATCGCTTTTCCAAGGCAAACCTTAATTCTATATAGTTAGGAGGTCTTTTGCTGTTAATACCTTCTGATATGCTACTTTGAATTTCCTCTGCTCTATCAAGCGTATTCCCCGTGATATTGCGAAATGGTCCGTTTTCAAGTTCGTAATAATGATACAAGTATTCAGGTATTGCCATTCAATTTTGGTTCGTGTTCTTCGTAGGAGATTATAAAGCCTAACGTTTTGGCTATGCGCAGTGCGGATTTTGGAACATCGTACTTGTCCACCGACACCAACGGTAGCCAAAGCTGCGTTTTGTGTTTTTAAATTTATTCAACAAAAACTTCAAAGCGAAGCTTTGGCGGGCTAGAACCACCGACTTGTCGTTTATCACGTCAACCCGCATTGCGTATAGGTTTTGTTGTGGGCATGTGCTTTATTTTTTATTCATTTTTCCATCAAGAAAATCCTGTCTCGAAAGTGTCAAAAAACTTTGAATCATTTCTCTTACCGCTTCATCAGTTTCTCTGGAATACAAATCTTTCAATACTTTTCTTCCTTTAACTTCTTGCCTAAGTAAAATTAGGTTTACCGCATGATTTGATTGTAGCATTGAATACTGTATTCCATTATTGTCAATGGTGTCGAGAATACTTTCATAAATATCATTGGCCTTTCCATATTTCTCGATTGCTTTCAAGCTATCCCCATTGTTTTCATAAAATACTCCTGAAGCCATTATCAATTCAGGATTTTCTGGACTAATTTTTTCAAGCGTCTTTAAGGTTTCAAAAGCTTGTTCCTTCATATTCAACTCATTCAGAAAGACGTACTTATTCCAATGAGCCAAATAGTAGTCGGGGTCAATTTCGGTCGCCTTGTCAAGTAGATCAATTGCTTTAATAGTGTTTTCCTTATCAAAAGTCATATGAAGAGCAACGGCACTATCGTTTAGAGCTCTTGCTTCAGGGTTAATCGTTGTTTTCTTGTCAGTCGAAACTTGTCTGCAAGAACTGAGAATTATGAAAGTAAAAATGAATGTTATTTGTCTCAAAGTCGTCTTTTTTTGTGTTGCCCACAACATTTGAATAAACACCATGGTGATTATTTGCTATAAATCGTTAGTCTAACCTAGTAATTTTTTTATAAAACTATTGAACGTCTAGTTTGTACAAATATCAATTGCCTTTGTAGGCAGGCTAAACGACCTTAATCAACCGTTATTTGCTATTGAGGATCTTTTTGAATTGTTCTCTTTTGATACTTACCGCCCGGTATGAGTAGATGGTGAGGAAAACCAACGATATCAGCACACAGGCAATACCGAAGATCATCATGGCGCTGATAAATGTTTCGATATGGAAACTAAAGTTGATACCAACTCCACCGGATAGACCAGCCAGTACGAAGCAAGCAGCACTAATATAGAAGCCCACCATTGATCGGTTAAGTAAACTCAATTGGTTTATCTTTTTATCAATGATATCACAAAGTAATTCTGTATCTTCATTTACGAGCCTGGCGATTTCGCTGCTCAATGAATTGACAAGGTTGGATGTAGACATAAGAAGAAGTCCAACGCCGGGAAGTATGGTTATGGGCAGGTACCAGTTTTCCATAGTTTAAAGCTATAAATAAAATCAAAAAAAAGTGTTAAAGGTTTTCATAGTGACACTTCCTGATCATTTGACCAAATACTTTTCCTTTTAACTATAGAAATTCGAGCCTTCAGGTTTTCCTTATTATATATTTTTTCAGCATTGATTTTAATTCTATCGATGTATTTTTCTGATATATTAATGTTTTCGACTTTTTTTTATAATATTTCATAGTGCATTTTTTAGGCAAAGCTATTTTCACTTTTTGTATCCTTATTGTATTTGGTTCAGGCCACGTTCTTGCCCAGGGCGGACAAAATGTGGAAGAAATGAAGACCAAGGCTGAGCAACTGCTTGAGAATGGTGAGAAAAGTGAAGCAGCAGGCTACCTCAATCGAATAGCCACTTACTATTGGCAGAACAATGACCACCAGCAGGCCATAGACTATTTCAATCAGTCATTGACCGTCAATGAAGAAATAGGAAATGCCAATGCCATCTTGGGTATCAACAATTATCTCGCCCTGATCTATGCTGATATTTCCCAATATGACCAATCGTTGAATTATTTCAACAAGGTACTGGCTGCGCATAGAAGTGCCGGTAATAAAGTGGGCACAGCTACCACGTTGGTGAATATGACATCTCCATTGAGGCAATCTGGTAAATTTCAGGAGGCAGTTGATAAAGCTTTAGAGGCTGAAGCATTAGCGAGAGAAATTTCTAATAGGGAACTACTCAGAAGATGCTACGGTATTCTCGCGGAAAACTACGAAAGCCTGGGCAATTCTGAAGAAGCATTCAAATACTTCGATCTATACAAAACCTTTGAAAGAGAGAGCCAACAAGAAGAACTGCAACAAAACCAACAGCAAATCAGGGCACTGGAACAACAAAGAAAGCAGGCCGAGGAAGAAAAGGAAAAGACAGCGGAGGCGTTGGATGAAGTGAAGAAAATTTCTACGGAAAAGCAGTCTGAAATTGATTCACTGCGAAAAGAAGATGAGATTAAGGATATGCTCTTGAAGGAGCAGGATGGTCGGTTAAAGGCCGAAGAACGCATAGTCACACTTACGATTATTGGTCTGGTTATATTCTTTGCTTTGGCAGTGGTTATGTTCTTTAACTTCCGTGCTAAAAAACGCACCAGTGATCAGTTGACCTTGAAAAATGAAGAGTTACACGAAGTACACGAAGAGATAAAGGGAATCAACCTGCAGCTCACCAGTAGCATCAACTACGCCAGCCGTATACAGAACGCTATTCTACCCACCTATGAACAAATAGAAAGCCATCTACCTCATTCATTCGTCTTCTTTCGACCCAGGGAAGTAGTAAGTGGTGATTTTTATTGGTTCAGCTATGTAGAAGGCATGCAGGATAGCTTCATCAACATCAAAGAGAAGGTCATCATCACGGCGGTGGACTGTACCGGACATGGTGTACCGGGTGCATTCATGAGTATGATCGGCAGTTCTATTCTGAACAGAACCGTCAATAACCGGGGCATCACCTCTCCTGATAAGATTCTTGATGAATTGCACAAGGGAGTGCGGGAGGAGCTTAACCAGGATGCTACCCAGAACAAAGATGGTATGGACATGGCGCTTTGTGTGATCCACCCTGAGGATCGTGTCATAGAATTTGCCGGTGCCAAAAACCCCATGATCTATATCCAGGATGGGGAATTGATACAGATCAAAGGGGATAAGTATCCTATTGGTGGGGTAGACAGAAAGGGCAAGACGGAAAGGAAATTCAACAAGCACCGCGTGCTATTTGATAAACCGACCACGGTTTACCTGCTATCGGATGGCTTTCAAGACCAGTTTGGTGGGCCGGAGGGCAGAAAATATATGATCAAAAGGTTGAAAAATTTATTCCTGGAGATTTATGAAAAGCCAATGAAGGAGCAGCAGCAGATTATAGAATCCGCTTTGGAAGATTGGATGAAACCTAATCATAAACAGATTGATGATATCCTTGTTATAGGTTTTAAAGTATAACGTACTTTTTAAGTTCACCTATTTAAACCCAAGTAAAATGAAGCGTTACAAAATTTTTTGCGCTCATCTTATAGCATTTAGCTTTATGATGCCAGCCATATCCATGGGGCAGCAACCCAAGGAACATCCAAAAAAAACTTATGTCGGTGAAGATGGGAAAGTGTATTGGAACAAGGCCTTGCCGGTATACATACAATTAAGTTCCGATCCGCAAAGCGCTGATAAATCGGTCACCCTGAAGGGGCTTCCGGCCTATGCGAGATATACAGAGCCTTATTATTTCGATACGGAGGGGGCGAACTACATCAGGACACGTTGGGCAGTCGACAAAGAAACCGGCCGTACGGTAGAGCCGAAAGTGGAGATACTTTGGGAGGTATTCTCCGATAGTAAATCCCCCAAGACAGCTGTCAGTTATGGCGATGCCACCACATATCGCAGCGATGGTAAGGTATATGCTGGTCAGAATTTGCAAGTGACTTTAGCATCAAGTGATAAGACCTCTGGTGTCGAGCAGGTATTCTACAGCTTAGATGGGGGAGCATTTCAATCTTATTCTTCACCAATCAGTTTGAGCAGTGAGAAGGAGTACAACTTAAAATATTATGCTGTTGACAACGTGGGCAATGCGGAGGAAATTAAGGAGGCCATCATTCAAACCGATTTGACCGCTCCTGTGACCGCTCAATCTTACGACGGAAGTTTCGCGCCAGGGCAAAACGTGGTTTCCTCCAGAGGTAAGATCGTGTTGAGCGCAACGGACGAAGGTTCGGGTTTATCCAAGACGATGGTGAGTCTGGATGGTAGAGCGGAGAGTACCTACAAATATCCAATATCTGCAAGCTATCTCAAGGAAGGTGAACACAAACTCACTTACTATAGTATCGACAAGAATGGTAATAAGGAAGAGCCCAAGGAACTGACATTCTTTGTGGATAAGTCAGCTCCCATGGTAAGCTCTGAGATGATCGGGGATAGCTTCGTTACCACCGGTGGTAAGCAATTCTCCTCCGGCAGAGCACAAATCAAATTGGTTGCGATAGACAATAAGGCCGGTGTGGATGAGATATTCTACTCGGTAAATGGGAAGTCTTATGAGAAATATGAGAAGCCATTTACCTTGCAGGGCGGCGCCGGTAATTATAGTGTGAGATACTATGCAGTTGACAAAGTAGGGAATAGCAATAAAAACAAAGCGGCTGCCTCTAACAGCGGTAACATTTCCATACCTTATCTGGATCTTACCGGACCATCGCTTAGCCATAGTTATTCTGGGCCGAAGTACACCAGGAAAGATACCATATTCATCAGTTCTAAAACTGAAGTGAAGCTCTTTGCCAGTGACCGTGAATCAGGTGTTTCTAAGATTACTTACAAGATAAATGGTGGTACGGAGACTACCTATCAAAAGCCGTTCAACCTATCCAATGAAGGCATGATGACGGTAGAGATTACCGGCTATGACAATGTGAACAACACCAATAAGAAGGAGTTTTTGTTTGTGGTAGATATGAAAGGCCCCAAGATCATACCCACCTTGAGTATTGAACCCATTACGGAAACGGCGGTAGAAGGCAAACCGATGAAGGTTTATTCTAATAATGTGGCCCTCTTCTTATCTGCTGTAGATAATCGTGTAGGATACAATAAAATGTATTATTCATTTGAAGGCAGTAGCAGCGAAAAACTTTACACTGGTGCTATTAAGGGCTTTAAGCAGAATAGTAATTTGAAGGTGCATTTTCGTGCACTTGATTATCTAGGCAATGAAGACAAAGGTACCATAGAGTTTAGGGTAGAATGACCTGACTGGTTCCTAGTCTTAACACCACTTTGATACTCATGTCTTAGTGATTTCCCAACTTAATTGTAATGGTCTTATTCCTGTTCGAGAGGTAGGTTCAACTGCCTTTCCTTCAGATATTTAAGGCCATTTTGGCTTTTCAATAAAGATTTGGATAAGAATTTAATAGTCAAGTTAAAATTTAACACACTTGAAGGATATGTTAACGTAACTTCCTGACATAGAATGATTGAAAGATCATTCGCAGGTATTGTAATCATCGCATTCAACGGAATGTGATCAATAGCAATAAGAACCTGTTTCTGTTAATAAGTCCTGTGCAAGCAGGAACTGTTAAATTTTGCTCCCGACCCTTAACTGAAAAAGCCACCCCACAACGGTGGCTTTTTCTTTTTCAACATCTACTTCGCCGCTAACAAGTTCACTGATTAGCTGTTTAGGTATCAAATCAAAATCAATTTATTGTTTACATTTGATCAAATAAGTAGATCAACATGGCGGCATCGACTAAGGATATCAATGGGTTCGAGCATGAACTATACATAAAGGAAACTTTTGGCCCTGAAGAAGCGACGCGAAGAAGCAAGGCATTTCACGAATGGTTGGATACCAGAAGGTCTGTAAGGGACTTTTCTGATAAACCTGTTCCTCGTGAACTGATCAACAACATACTTTTGTCAGCATCCACTGCACCGTCAGGGGCGCATAAACAGCCCTGGACATTTTGTGTAGTCTCTAATCCTGAAATCAAGAAGAAGATCAGGGAAGCGGCCGAAAAAGAAGAGTACGACAGCTACAACGGACGTATGAGCGATGAGTGGAAAGATGCGCTAAAACCGATCGGCACGGATTGGCATAAACCCTTTTTAGAAATTGCCCCTTATTTGATCATCGTTTTCAAGAAAGCCTACGATTTAGAGGAAAGTGGTGATAAGTCTAATAACTACTACGTCAATGAATCAATTGGTTTAGCCAGTGGCTTTTTACTGGCTGCTATTCACGATGCTGGACTTGTAGCACTTACCCATACACCAAGTCCTATGAACTTCTTGACTAAAATTCTCGATAGGCCATCCAATGAAAGGCCGTTTTTGCTGATACCAGTCGGTTACCCCGCCGAAGAGGTATATGTACCAAAACTAGAGCGCAAGCCGCTTGATGACATTGCTGTTTTTTATGATTAGCGTTGGTTTAGGGAACTCTACCAATTAGGAAAACCACTCGGTGGTTAGCGTGCAGCCAGGTGTTTCCACCTGGCGGTCTCTAAGCTTTACAGAAGTGTAGCCAAGTGTTTCCACTTGGCGGTCTTTGAGCAAGAACGCCAGATGGTAACATCTGGCTTGCACCTATTGTAAGCAGTTGTTAATCGGTCACTGCCATTTCATAGTGCCAGGATTGCTTCGTCGTTCCTCCTCGCAATGACAGGAGTGATTTGATACTATGAGTAGCGGCTAAGTGACAAACCGACCATCACGGTCATTCAGAAGGAATCTTATAGGCTATGGAAAGTATACTAAAGATAATGTAGTGGTTGACTTCTTGGTAGTGCTATTCAAGTGAATTTTTGGCCTGGTGTTAACGTGTAGCCAGGTGTTTCCACCTGGCGGTCTAAGACCAGGGCCTGACCGATTCAGCCTCTTTTCCATATTATGATTTCTTAGTCGAAAGCGCCAGATGGTAACATCTGGCTTGCACCTTTTAATTCAGATTGTACTTACTAGCCAATAAGTTGCTGCCCAGAATGACTGTCGGAGCAGTTAGTTGATACATGATATACCACTTACTCAATACGAACTACCCAATACTAACGACTACTAAAACAGGATATCCTCATACACACCATTCTTGCAGGTGCGTAGGAGTAGTTTGTCTCTCAAAGCATCGGGTTTGAACATGGATTTACCAAGTAGCATGCGGACACACTCCTGAATACCCTCTGTGATAGAAGGGTGAGGGTGTACGCATTCTGCCAATTCCTCAATGCCCTTGTTCATGGAAATCAGTAGTGCTACCGCTTGTATAGCGCTAGAGGCATGATTACCTACCACACGCATACCTAGAATTTTCATCTCCTGATCATCTGTGACCAGAAGCTTGATAAACCCTTGTGTATTACGCTTGGCTATGGCTCTTGGAATGCAACCATAATTGAGGCAAGCTACCTTGTAATCCATCCCTTTGGCCTTGGCTTGCGTCTCGTTTAATCCCACCCCGGCTACCTCAGGATTGAGGAACATGATGGTGGAGATATTTTCATAGATAAGAGGCCTGTCAGGGTTGCCATATATTCGTTCAACAGCGTGTCGGCCTTCTAATTCACCCACATTGACCAAAGCGATATCGGCAGTAAGGTCACCCACAGCGTAGATGTTGTCCACCGTGGTTTGCGTATCGTCATCTTTGATGCCTCTTGGGGTAAGATCAATATCAACATTGTCAGCCCAAAGGTTGGTATAGTTAGGTATTCTACCAATAGAAATTAAGGCTTTATCTACATTAAATACTTCCTTATGGCCGTCCGTGTATTCTAATTCATACCGCACCTTCCCGTCCACTATCTCCATTTTCGTCAGTTGAGAATTCCGGTGAATGGTTACGCCATTGGATTCCAGGTTTTGTTCGATGACTCTGACGACATCTTCATCCTCAAAAGGCAGGATTCTATCGCCTTTATCAATCAAGTTGACTTTGGTTTTGCCGAAGCCAGAAAAGATGGTAGCGAATTCGCAACCGATGACCCCGGCTCCCATGATCACCATGCTTTCGGGGAAATCAGCCATCTGCTCAATGCCATCACTGGTCATCACAATTTTCTCGTCTATCGGTATTTCCGGCAATTTCCTGGGGCTACTTCCGGTAGCTAGAATGATGTAATCTGCTTCTACTACTTCCGTATCTCCATTATTCGCTATTTCGACATGATGTTGATCAACGATCTTGGCAGAACCCTGCTTAAAATGTAGTAAGTCAGAATAGACGGATGAATTGAGCATATCCATGTGCTCGGAAAGCAGGGTTTTACGCTCACCGATGGCCCTGCTGACCTCACTTTTGATTTCGGCAAAACTCACTTCTGGATATTCAAGGTTAAATCGCTTTAAATGCTTTCGGAACTGAGCCGTTTCTCTGGAGATTTCCCACCAGGTTTTAGATGATAATGCACCATTTGTAACACCTGCACCGCCCAATTCCCTACGCTCAATCAATAAAGTTTTTTTCTTAAAATCCATGGCCCGCATGGCTGCGGCATAACCGGACGGCCCCCCACCAATAACAACAAGATCGTATCTATTCATATCTTAAAAAATTTAAAGCCAACCTAAAAAATTATCTTTTAATATAGGTAAAAAGTATGACAATTGTGCTGCTTTAAAGTCAACTAAATCAACTGATTAAGCCAGTTAAGCCTTCCTTTTATGTACGGAGCCTTAGCTAAGTAAACCGATCTCAACCTATTAGAAGATGTGTTTACAAACCTGATATAAATCTATGTAAAGTAGCAGATACGAATTACCGATTTTCAGGTCATAAATTTTTCAATTGTATTAAGAGGTGTGACATAAAAGGTTTTGCTTTGTTGTAGAAGAAGTAAAAACCAATTGAGTCTTATGTTTACCGGAATAATTGAAACGTTAGGAGAGATTGTATCAATCGAATCGGAGGGAACAAACAAACATTTCGAAATTAAAAGTGCTGTAACTTCAGAGCTGAAAGTTGATCAAAGTGTTGCGCACAATGGTATATGTCTTACCGTCACAGAGGTAGGTGATGCAGGCTATAAGGTCACTGCTATCAACGAGACGCTCGAAAAAACGAACCTAGGCCAATTAGAGGTAGGAGATGGTATTAACATTGAGCGATGCATGCTCAACAACGGCCGCTTTGATGGTCACATTGTACAAGGACATGTAGATCAAATCGGTACTTGTGTTGGTATTAAAGAAGAAGAGGGGAGTTGGCTCTTTGATTTTGAATACAACCCTTCTCAAGGCAACGTGACGGTGGAAAAAGGCTCAATCTGTATCAACGGCATCAGCCTTACTTGCTTCAATTCAGCGGAGGGTAAATTCACTGTAGCGATTATACCCTATACCTACGAACACACCAACATGCACAACCTCAAAGTAGGAGATACCGTCAATCTAGAATTCGATATTATCGGTAAGTATGTGAAGCGGTTGTTCAAAGATTAAGTATAATTTTAATTATATTTTATCAAGAAAATCTATTTTTATAGTCAGTAACAAGCCAGATAATTAGGTTGACATGAAAATAGTCTTAAGTGAGTCATTGGATTACCACGTTTCGGAACTGGATAATTTATCTCTTCATTATGATGTAGATCCTGACTGGAAAACTAGGTACTTGGATGAGAGTACAGAAAATTGGAAAAGGGTAAAATTTGCGGCAAGTTTAATGGCAAATGAAATCTCAATATACTCTCCCGCGTCCGAAAAGGCCCTTCGCTTTGATATAGGTTTTTATCAATTCTTGGCAGCAGTTAGGACCAATTATAATCTGCTTAATGATCGTGACTTACGTGTTTTTATACAGTCAATGCCAGATCGGCGTAGAGGGTATTTGGTTAAAGGCAAATATGTTAACAAAGCTAGTCCCTACAATTTAGACGTCGAATATCAATCTGTTAAGGAAGCGATGGCAGTAATAGCACCGGACATTAATGACGACCATATTTTTGTTTCAAACGACCCAATACTTAACAAACTTTACTGGAATAATTTGAAATCGATTACGCCGGAAAATCTTTTAATTTTTTTAGCCATGTCAGGTATCAATTTCATGCTTCCAAATATATATTCTGAGGATCATGAAGTAATTCTAGAGATTAGGGATAGATTTAAGAGTGAGAGATTAGAGTATGTAAGTTGGTTACGTCAATTTTTAGGTGATTGTTATGTGTCACTTAAAGATGGCTCTTATGAAGATTATAATCATTATGTCAGCTTTACATTAGGACAAAGTTTGAAATCCAGTTTGGATAAATTTGAATTAGCAATTCAGAATTCTGGTTTGAAGTTTCTTAAAAGACTAAAAAGTGGAGTTGTGGATGGAGTTCCATCAATAGGATATGCTATTCTTGACCCTAATAAATCGTGGAGTCTTGAGTTAATAAAACAATTCCTTAAAATTATTTCGGGTGAATTAAATCGTAAGATACTCATTAGCGAGGCTAGAGAAGCATATCCACATGTTAGCTTTATTCATGAGATCAAGAAGAGGTTAAGTTGAATTATATATTTCCTTAAGATTTTCATCAAATCATAGTTGTTTTAGTTCATTCTTAATTTGTTTAGCCTATCAATCAAGTTCTCAACAGGTGCTTTAATCCTGTAGACCAGCCATCCTACACCCCTCCCAATCAATCCTCCAACGATAATATCACCGGGATAATGTACACCTAGATAAATTCTGCTGTAGGAAACGACTAAAGCCCATAAGAAAAGCCATTTGAGCCATTGGTGTCTATGCCTCAATGACAAAAAGATGAAAGTAGCTACGGCAAAGGAATTGGCCGCATGGGATGAAGCAAAGCCAAAACGGCCACCTTTATAGCCATTGACCAAGTGTACCAATCCTGCCAGCGTAGGTTCATGGGATGGACGAAAGCGTTCAAAAAACGGTTTCATAAAGCCGGATGTGATTTGGTCGGCTAACCCGACTGAAACACCTACCAATGCCAGTACGAGAATGGCCTTCCACTTATATTCCCTGATGATCAAAATGATTAAGAACAAGTAGAGCGGGTACCACAGCACCTTACCTGATATCCAAACCATGATGGGGTCGAGCCAGTAAGCATGCAGGCCATTCAAAAAGAGGAAGACCTCGCGATCGATCGATAGCAGGAATTCAAGCATGGCCTATTGATTGATCCAGTTGATGTCCTTCTTCAGCAGGTCGAGGGTCGCCTGCTCTTTTGATTC
This sequence comes from Bacteroidota bacterium, assembly GCA_039819065.1. GTDB lineage: Bacteria > Bacteroidota > Bacteroidia > Cytophagales > Cyclobacteriaceae > JBCBSS01. Next base: position 42,269 of record JBCBSS010000034.1, on the reverse strand, counting down.
AGGCTCAGGTATAAAATTATACTCCCATCCGGCTTGTTTAGGCAGGCTCATCAAGATAGATTCTATTCTACCATCAGTATCAAGTCCAAACTTGGTGCCTTTGTCATATACAAGGTTGAATTCTACATATCGCCCCCTGCGTAACAGCTGCCATTGCTTTTCTTGCTCACCAAAGGGCTTTTCAAAATTTTGCCTCATAAAGTATGTGTATATGGGTGCAAATACATTGCCCACGGAACGAACGAATTCAAAACGGTCACTTTTGCTAAAGCCGTCTTTTTCACTCAATCGGTCAAAGAAAATGCCGCCGATACCCCTGGTTTCTTTTCGGTGTTTGATGTAGAAATAATCATCGGCCCAGCGCTTAAATTCTGGGTAGTAGGAGGGATCGTGCTTGTCACATACGGTTTTCAAATGCTGGTGAAAGTGTTTGGCGTCTTCCGGGTCGACATAATGCGGTGTGAGGTCTATACCACCACCAAACCAGAACGTACCGTTGCTCATTTCAAAATAGCGCACATTCATATGTATGATCGGTACCATGGGGTTATGTGGGTGCAAAACAATCGAAACACCGGTGGCATAGAAATCAGCTTGCTCCAGCTTTAAGGCTTCTAATATTTTCGGAGGGGTTTGACCGTATACAGCCGAAAAATTCACACCACCTTTCTCAATAATGCGACCGTCGTTCATCACCCGCGAGGCACCGCCTCCTCCTCCAGGACGTTCCCAATTATCTTCAAGGAACTGCCCTGACCCATCTGTTTCTTCTAGTGCTTTACATATATTTTGTTGCAGTGACCTGAACCACGCTGTAATGTCATTTTTATCTGGCATTTCTTTGTTTTCTATCGGTAGAACGGTAACAAAGGTAAGTTAAGATCAGTTAATAATAGGGGGTAAGACGATGTGATTATGCACAGTGCGAAAGGCACTTCTGAATTGCTTTAGTGCCTTGGATTTTCTATTTTATTATATCTTCGCAAACGATTACAGAACAATAATTGATCTATATGCCTACAACTAAAGCAGCGCCTAAAATCAATATCAAAAAAGACATCTTAATGGAGGCTTACCGCCTCATGTGTACAGCCAGGAGGATGGCGGAGACGTATGACGAGAACCGAGAGATTTGCAGTAAATACGTACACAGTACTTCAAGGGGGCACGAAGCCATTCAGTTGGCTGCCGGATTGCAATTGAAGTCCTATGATTATGTCGCTCCCTACTATAGAGACGAATCTATTCTATTGGGTATAGGTATGGAGCCGTATGAGCTCATGCTACAACTGATGGCCAAAGCCGACGACCCATTTTCAGGAGGTAGAACTTATTATGGCCACCCTTCATTAAAAAGGGAAGGCTTTCCGGTTATTCCACACCAAAGCTCTGCTACAGGTATGCAAGCCATACCTGCTACCGGATTAGCCCATGCTATTGCCTATTTTGAAAGCCAGGGCTTGCATAATGAAGACGAGAGTCCTGTAGTTATTTGCTCATTGGGCGATGGTTCCGTGACAGAAGGAGAGGTTTCTGAAGCCTTCCAAATGGCCGTACTGAAGCAATTACCCATACTATACTTGATACAAGATAACGACTGGGGTATTTCTGCTACAGGTGGCGAAATGCGCGCCATGGATGCCTATGAGTTCGCTTCTGGGTTTAAAGGGATGCAGCGTATGCGTGTGGATGGCTCCGACTTCGCTGATTCTTACAAAGGACTAGAGAAGGCTATAAAATACGTGAGAGACAAACGTGCACCGATATTGGTGCATGCCAAATGCCCGTTGCTTGGGCACCATACTTCGGGGGTTAGAAAAGAATGGTATCGCGGTGAGAAAGACCTGAAGTCACACGCAAAAGATGACCCTATTCCGGTGATAGAAAAGCAGCTCATGGAGTTGGGTGAGACTAAGTCATCTTTAAAAGTGATTAGAGAAGAAGTTGCTTCTGCAGTAGCGGAAGATTATGAAAAAGCCTTGAGTGCTGCCGATCCGGATGTGGATGATTTCGATTCACACGAATTTGCGCCTACGCCCATCACAGAAGAAAAAGGACAGAGAAAGCCGAAAGGATCAGAGAAAGTAGTGATGGTTGACGCAGCCCTTCACGCAGCTGATGAGTTGATGAGAAAGCACCCTGAAGTATTATTCTACGGGCAAGATGTAGGAGGTACGCTGGGTGGTGTATTTAGAGAAGCAGCTACACTAGCGCAGAAATATGGCGAGGAACGTGTATTCAACACACCAATACAGGAAGCCTATATCATTGGCTCTACAGCAGGGATGTCGGCAGTAGGGGCTAAGCCTATCGTTGAAGTACAATTTGCTGACTACATCTGGCCGGGTATCAACCAATTGGTAGAAGAGCTTTCTAAGAGTTGCTATTTGTCTAAAGGTAAGTTCCCCATTCAATCACTGATCCGTGTGCCTATTGGAGCTTACGGCGGTGGAGGCCCTTACCATTCTGGAAGTATAGAGTCGACACTACTGAATATAAGAGGTATCAAGGTGGTTTATCCATCGAATGCGGCTGATATGAAAGGGTTGTTCAAAGCCGCCTTCTATGATCCTAATCCTGTGGTCATGCTTGAGCACAAAGGACTTTACTGGTCAAAGGTGCCTGGTACGACTGATGCTAAGACTTTTGAGCCAGATGAGGAATATATCATTCCACTGGGTAAGGCCAATATTGTCCAAGAAGCCGATGATGAAAAGGTGGAAAGTGGTCAATCTGCTGTGGTCATCACCTATGGCATGGGCGTGTACTGGGCCAAGGCTGCTAGTAAGCAGTTTGCAGGAGCTATTGAGATTCTGGATCTACGCACGTTGAACCCGCTTGATTGGGAAGCTGTTGCCTCATCAGTCGAAAGGCATGGTAAAGTGATGGTGCTGACAGAAGAGCCACTGATGAACTCTTTTGCCGAGTCACTAGCGGGTAGAATGGCCAAAGAATGCTTCGAGTACTTGGATGCGCCCATACAAACACTTGGTGCAGCCAACTTGCCAGCTATACCACTCAATGTAGACCTAGAAAAGGAAATGTTGCCCAATGCTGAGAAAGTAGAGGCAGTATTGAAAGCCTTATTGGCTTACTAAGTTTGCCACATAATATTTTCGGCTATAGATGTCGAACGTATAGTGAATGCGTTCGACATTTTTTTACCTGTATGACAGGGTAGGGCCAGTCTCAAAAGCCAGTCATTTCGACGTTAGGAGAAATCTATCTCGACTTGAAGTGTTGATTATTACAGAGGTAGATTTATCGCCCCGACTTGGCGGATGACCGTTCAGAACAGCTTTTGAAACAGCTCCTGTCTGACAATCAACCCTGAAGCGCTAAAATACAATGCAGCCAAGTTGGCGGTCTAACTATCGATCCTTAATCGCTTAAACCATATGATAAAGGCACGAAAGTAACTTTCGCGCCAGGGTAGATCAGTGTTTAGCACTGTCATCGCGAGCGAAGAATGAGCGTGACGATTTCGCAGCCACAGCGTACTACCGATATTGATTCTTTTTTCTCTGTCAGACTTTGTCCGTCCACTAATGGATCAGTCGGGTATCAAGACTCACCCTTTAAGCATCGGCCTGAGTCTTATTCAATCCAGCTCAATTTTCAAAGGTGAATCTTTACCTAAAACCAACATGTGCCTAATGTTAAATCGATGTTAAAACATCGATTAATGGGCTGCTTTCAATGGTAGCAAATTAGGAAGCGCTTAAGTTGATTATAGACCTTACACTACCCAAATAATTATACTTTGTAGTGAATACTTTTGTGCTAAATAATATTAGAAACAACTTAAAATTTATTTAGTACAATAATGCGTTATAATAAATTGCCAGAAGATTTTCTGCGTCCAACGCGCGAAGATCAATTAATTCATTCACAAGAACTCATTTCCCTCCACAGAATAGGGAAAAATAGTCTTCATGATTTTTCAAGGTTTGTATTTGATATGTATAGCTATCATTACCAAAAAAAGTATGAATGGCAGCCACTACAGGAAGACTTTGAAGAAGCCTATCACGAGGACATTTCTCAATTTGATGATTCGGTATACTTTGCTTTTAAAGACATGGATGGCAAAATACTAGGAACTATCAAAACGACTTTGAGACAGAACGATTTGACTTTTCCCATAGAAAAGGATTTTAACATCAATATCGAAGACTTTGTCAATCGTTCAAACTGGCAAGTCGACCAAGTCTGGCACTTGGGAAGGCTGGCGATAGATTCTTACACATTAAGAGGCATGCAGCTTTCCATGACTTCTAAAGAGATGTTTAGACAACTACTAATACACTCGTTGAGTGTCATAAACCACCAGCCCGGTAATCTCATGATAGCAGAGTCGGATGTCCTAATCTATCGACTTTTCCATGAACTAGGTGTCAATATGCAGATAATAGGGGATGTGAAGGATTATATGGGTAGCCCAACTTATCCGGTAGTAGTTACCAGTGAGGATTTAGAATCCTGGTTGACACAAAATGAGCACCAAAGCAGCATACTGCAACCAGCTTAATAACTGATATCTAAGCCCACGCAAGGTCTTTCCAAGTAAAAGCAATAAGTATTGAACAGATGAATAATTTGATTGAAGGAATGAGTACGGATGAGCGTTATCATAAAAACGTACTCTATATCACCCCAGAACAACAGGACCGCATAAAACAAACCAGAATAGTATTTGGCGGTGTTGGTTTGGCCAGTGTATTGGCCGAGTCTGCAATGAGAATGGGATTTGAACGGTTTGTTTTTATTGACGGTGATGATGTTGAAATGTCCAACCTCAATCGCCAGAATTATGAGCAGGCCGATATAGGTAATCCTAAAGTTACTTCACTCGTTCGGAGGTTGGAAGCGATTAATCCCAATGTAGAGGTAACTGCACATAATTTATTTCTCAACCCTGACAACATTGAAGGTTATGTAGACGGTTGTGATATAGCTGTTAATGCCATTGATTTCGATGTAGAAGATACCCCATTCGCTTTTGATCAAGTATGTCGAAAGAAAGGCATACCGATCATCCACCCTTTGAATCTGGGTTGGGCAGGTGCTGCTTTTGTGGTTACGCCTGAGAGTGAACAGGTTTTTGATATTAGCAGGAATGAAGGAAGGTTCGAATTATCACTGATTGAAAGTATTCTCAATTACCTGGAAAACAGGAATGATTTAGACCTCAAGTGGTTTTATGAATTTTACGAGAACTATAAGAAACACTCGGAAAAGATATCACCACCGCAATTGTCGGTAGGCTCATTTATCACAGCAGGTTTGGTGACCAATATCCTGTTCAGCTTAGTCAATAGCCTTGAGGTGAAAACATACCCCGACCTATATTTTCTTTCTTCTCGATAATAGCATGAAGGTAATCAGACCAGTTTTGATCTGTTAGAAAGGATAGCCGATCCCGATGTTAATGATCACGGGTTCGGCTATGTTATTATTATCAAATGGTGGATCTCGGAATCCCCCATCTAGGATGAAACGTTTTCCTTCCGGACGGGCAGGGTCATAAATTCTAAACCCAGCATCCAGACGCAATATCACGAAAGAGAAATCAAAGCGCAGACCGGCACCGGCACCTACTGCTATCTCTTTGAAGAAGTCTTTGACCTCAAATTGTGCACCTTCTCTGGATTCATCCTCTCGTATCGTCCATACATTGCCCAGATCAGCAAAGAGGGCATAATCGACGAAGCCAAAAAGGTTTTTCCTGAGTTCGAAGCTCGCCTCCAATAGGATTTCTCCTTGTTGCTCAAACTGATAGGTAAGATTGCCCAGAGAATCAGTCGGTGTGAAAGAGCCTGGCCCAAGACGCCGTGGCCGCCATGCCCTGATACCGTTGCTACCGCCTGCGAAAAAGTACTTTTCATAAGGCAGAATTTCATTCTCACCGTAAGGTACCGCCAACCCACCATTGATCCTGTAGGCAAAATCAGTGTTTTCCGATATGGGAATATTCTTACGATAGTCAGCCCTAAACTTCACAAATTGGTAGTGTTCTAATCCATCAAAAAGAGAATCAAGCGGCACAATGTTAAGTGAAGTTCCACCGCTTTCACCGGATAGCTGCAGATAGGCAGATTTATTCTCCGAAAACCCGTAGCTATTGAAATTCCAGGCTGCCGTGAATATCATGCTGCTTACAAATGAAGGTTCAAAAGCACGGATTAAATTATTCCCCTCTCTTTCCAGGGCTTCTAATCTATCCTGGAAGGCTATGGAGATAGAATCCGAGTCTATGATACTCAGATCGGTCACCGAAAAGCTATAGCGTATGTTGCGCTTATTCTCCCATGAATAGGTATTGGAGAAATTGGTAATGGTCCTTTCGTACTCAGGGCGATCTACATAAGAAAACCCGCCGGTGAGTTTGGTTTTAGGGTTGATTCTACCTTGTCGGATCTTCACCTCTTCACTCAATGGTAACAAGAATTCTGGAAAGGTAAGCGAGATATTACCCCCGATTTCCAGACTTCGGAATGAGTTACCAACGTCCGTAGGAGATATAACCCCTTCTATGCCAAACCTTCCACTGATCTCAAGGACCTCAAGACCTCCGAAGACGTTCCGCTTCTTGAAGGATGTATTGTAGAACGGGCCGGGAAAACCCTGGGTAACATTCACTCCCAACTCATTAGACCACTGATAGCGATCCAAAGGGCTGGTATAGATATTGGCCACGAATTTACCACCAGTGGTGTCATAATTGACATTGATGAATCTGAAGTTATCTAAGTTAGCAAGCTGTCTCTGGGTGTTCAGTGTATTGGACTTACTGTACAAACTATCCACCGAGATGAATATCCTTCTATTGAGGACTTTTTTCCTATAGTCATTCTTGAAGTAATAGTAGTTGATGCGGTTAAATGTTTCTCTTTGCCTTAAGGTATCGGGTACGCCGGTAACATTGGCATCCGTGGTGAAATTCACCTCGTCGATTTTATATACCTTATGCTGCTTATTGGTGGGTTCTTTGATATTGGTTCTAATAGCAACTTTCTTGCTGCCTGCAAAAGCAGTATCTACGTCAAAGTCGATGAAGAGCGGGTTGAAACCGTAGTATCCCTTGTCATTGAGTAGGTCGTTGATCCTAGTCCTTTCTTTGGAAATAGCCGATTGATCATAATTTCGGCCTACTTTGAGCGGGCTTTTCCTGGAAGTACGTTTGACGTGTTGTAGAATGACAGAGTCTCCTCGGTAGAATAGTGTATCGATGATATAGGGCTCACCTTCATCTATCTCATAAGTAACAATGGTGCGTTTTCCTTTTTGTGTGAGTGAATGACCCACCTTCGATTGGAAATACCCTTTAGAATTCAGGTAGACTTTGAATAGCCTTTTTGCCTCTTCGGTTAGACTAGAATCATAAATCGCCAGTGGCTCTCCCCATTGCATCAACTGGTTGCCTTCGGTCAGTACCTTGTCAAACCTTGAAACCTTCTTACGCTGCTTTTGCTTCAGCCGGTTTACCTTTTTTCTCTTGCCCTCGTATGCTTCAATTTTTTGGTCGTATTTCGCTCGTATTTGAGCACGTTTAGCCTTGACAGCTGCGGTGTCATAGCTTTTGAGGCCTACTTGATAGAGCCATACGTAAGGTATAGGAAATCGACGATTGGGTTTTTGTTGGTAAAGTGCCTCTAGCTCAAATTTTTCGATTTGCTTTGTACCTTTGATCTGCTGCTTGAAAAGCAGCGTTTGATCTTCTTTCAAATAACGGGTGCTGGAACATCCGTAAAAGCACAATGACACTATAACAAAGGCCCAGAAACCGCGTACTCCCAAAACTTCCTATTTTATGATATCCAAAGCTAAGGCGAAATTCATCAAATCTTTGCAAATAAAGAAATACCGCAAAGAAGAGCAATGTTTTGTGGTAGAGGGCGCAAAAAGCGTGCAGGAATTATTGGCATCGGATTTTGAGGTACTAGAATTATACGCCACTGACCATTTTCTCGAAGCCAATGATACGCTAATTCGACAACGCCAGGTTGCGGTAGAAGAGGTCAAAGAAAAGGAGTTATCCGTAGTCGGTTCCTACCAAAGTAACAACGCCGCTTTGGCTGTTGTAGCATGCAAGCCCGATCAAGAGTTGACAGTGGAGTCGAACGAGTACTTACTGGCACTCGATGATGTCAATGACCCTGGTAATCTAGGTACGATCATCAGGACGGCCGATTGGTATGGGATAAATAAGATTGTGGCTTCTGAAAGCACAGTAGATATATATAATCCGAAAGTGATTGCCGCTAGCAAAGGATCTTTCACCAGGGTCACTATTCATTACTCTGATTTAACCTCTTACTTAAAAGGCTTGACCATTCCGGTCTATGGAGCCTATTTGGAAGGTGAGAACCTCCATTCTACTAAATTCGATTCCTCGGGAATCCTACTTATGGGAAGCGAATCAAATGGTATTTCCAGCAATTTGGAACACTTGGTCACCCATAAGGTGAGCATTCCTCGTTACGGCGGGGCAGAGTCTCTCAATGTCGGCATGGCCACGGCCATATTCTGTGATAATCTAAGGAGAAATATTGGTAAGAATTAGAGCCTGATGTCATCTTGAAATTACTTAATTACGCATTGAAGGCTGTGTTTCTGTCCTTCTGAAAGAAACTTATTGACTCACGAAGCTATGGGAGAGGATGGCGCACTCTTAGACATCGTGGTATTTACCCTAACCTGGTCGTAGCGGACGCTACGACCCACACAAGGGCTACAGTTTTTGGTTAATGGCTAAAGCCTCATCACCTGCCCTATTGTAGCCACGGGCTAAAGCGCCGTGGCAATACAACAGCTGTCTAAGCTGCAGTTATCTAACCGAGTACATTTGCGGCGTGTTCAAAACGCCCGACACTCTTGAAATGAACTCAAAAGAAGTGCTCCCATAACTTGCCCTGGGCTTTAGCCCAGGAAAAACTAGCCATCACAACAAAAGGCTTTAGCCGCTAAATTTAACAATCAGATGCAAGCAGTATAATACGTTCCAAAGTGTTTTTGTAATCAAACTGATCAATATGAATTCACCCCCTTAACGGGTAATAGTTAAAGGCTAAAGCCTTTTTGTGATGGTTATTGATTCTGTCCACGGCCTGAAGGGCGTGGCAACGAAGAGACTCAGATAAAAACACTTATCGATACCAGAAGACTGATGCCTTGATAGTAGCTGTCATGGAGAGGGGGTACGACGAAGCCATCTCGAAATCAATTCCCTCATACCGCTGGTGATTCTATTTTAAGAGATTGGTAATCAAATACTTACAACTCAAATCTTCTTTTTGGCCTCAATATTGTAATAATGAGGGTAAAGCGATTGTCAACTTAAATAAGATGACCATGAAAAAGTTTCTACCATTACTCGCCCTTGTATTGATAGCCTCAGCCTGCGATGTTTATATCATCGAACCGGCTTTCGATGATCGCAATAAGTTCGTAGGCACATATCGCGTGGAAGAGTACAGCACCACATTGGATCAATATGCTTACTTTGATATCCGCATATCAAAATCCAACAACGGCTATCATGTTTTTCTAAGAAACTTCTACGGTGTCGATATCAGGGTTCGTGCCGATGTAGAGGCCAATAGGTTGATCATCCCTCACCAGATTGTAAATGGATATGAGGTGCAAGGCTCTGGTACTTGGTATGACGGTGAGTTAACACTGACTTACTCAGTCAGGGATCTAGAATCCTATCCTGTATTCACCGATTTTTGTAGCGCAAAAGCATGGAGGTAGTATTTGCCTTTCACTAATATAATCGCCAGTTTCATGATGAAATCTCTTTCATGAAACTGGCAAAAACCCAACACAAACAAATCCTGGAACTCACCACCCAGTTCGGTATTAAACCTGAGGAAGTATTCTTCGTGAAAAAGAAAGGCCGAATTCGGATCAACTTACCCAATAGAGAGGATTACTTTGAGTTCTTCAAACGTAAAACCACCACAATCAATGATGACCGTCAATGGGAAGAGCATCTGATCTTTGAAGTGAATACGGGTGCTGACTTGCTAACTGTTAATAGCTGGGAGCAAGTGTTTGAAAGTTTTGGTAAGTGGCTGGAAAATACCCGCCAATGAGAAGTTTCGGCGCTGATAGCTTAGAAAAACGACTTGCTCTTTGCCGCCGCTTCCTCCATCATTTCACCAGCCGCCTCTTTGCCCAAATAGTTATCAATGAGATAATGTGCTACATAGAGCAGTGGAGTCAGGGCAATGGCTACCAGGAATTTGTAGATATAATTGGTGATACCCACCGTAAAGACATTGTTAAGCGTCCACTTCTGATCGTCAGGTGCAAGGAAATAGAAGGCTACAAACAGTACCACAAAGCTGTCTATCAATTGAGAAACCAAAGTAGAACCGGTGGCTCTTAACCAAATCATTTTGCTACCAGTGATTTTCCTCAATTTATGAAAGATGAAAACATCTAAAAGTTGTCCGATCAGGAAGGCTATCAATGAGGCAATGATGATTCTTGTACTTTGTATGAATATCTTTTGGAAGGCATAATTGACGTCAAAAGGGTTGCCATTGGCATCAGTGCCATTGACATCAAGCCAAAAAGCGGCTGGAGCTAAACTGGCTGTAGCCCAAATAATTAGAAAAGAATAGATGATAAATCCGATGGCCATGAAGCTGATTTTTCTAACACCCTGCTTCCCGAAATACTCATTGATGACATCGGTGGTGATGAAAACTACAGGCCAGATCAATACTCCGGCGGTAAGGCTAAATTCTGGCCTGAAACCGAATAGGTCTATATTTCCCGGTTCAAAGCCAAGCGTAGCTTCTGCTGAAAAGATCTTGGTGCCTATAATCTCGGCCAGAATGGCATTAGTAAGGAAAATACCACTCAGAATAATGAAGAGATTCGTTTTTCTACTGCTATTTACCATCACTCTTTGATTTCAAAAGCTTCTCCTTCAATTGCCAGTGATGTACGCTCGAATACACTTTGTGCTTCGGTTAGAAATTCATCTAACTCCTTATACCGCGCAGAGAAATGGCCAATCACTAGGGTACCCACTTCAGCTTGCTTGGCGATGGAAGCAGCCTGTTTGGCAGTAGAATGAAAAGTGCCAGCGGCTTTTTCTGCATCTTCTTCAAGGAAGGTAGCTTCATGATATAACAAGTCCACTCCACGGATTTGAGGAATAATGTCTTCGTAATAAATGGTGTCGGAGCAATAAGCATAAGCCCTGGAAGGCCTAGCCGGCAAAGTCAATGCTTCATTCGTGAAAAGGACATCGCCGTTGTCATCAAGCGCGTCTTCGCCTTTCTTAAGTCTGGCAATATTTTCCAAAGATAGATTCTTAGGCAATCGTTCTTTATTTAGTCGTCTGGGTTTTGGCTTCTCTTTAAACAGAAACCCAGTACAACTAATGCGATGCCTAAGGGGTATCGTTTCTACCGTGAGCTCGTCGTTTTCGAAGATTACCCTAGGCTCTTTGGGATCCAGTTCTACAAAATCAATCTCGTAGTTAAATACGGTATGAGAGTATTTTAATTGTAGGGATATGATCTCGCTGAGCCCTTTATGTCCATATAGCCTTAGCGGTTTTTTCCTGTTCATCAGGTGCATCGATGATAACAAGGCCATTAGCCCAAGGTAATGATCACCATGTAAATGACTAATGAAAATATGTGCTATCTGATTCAGTTTACCATTATACCGTGAGAGCTGTGTTTGTGTACTTTCTCCACAGTCAATGAGAAAACACTGATTTTTTATTTTGAGCAGTTGTGAGGTGTGATGCCTGCCGTAAGCAGGCATAGCGGCGTTAGAGCCAAGTATTTTAAGTTCAAAAAATGACAAATGTGTTCAACTTAACTCTCTTCCCCGTCCTTGAGGTCGTTTTCGATTTCATGCATGAAAACGGCATCTACAGCTTCTTCTATGGTAGGAAGAATATTCAATACGCTGTCCAGTTGAGATATCTTGATCAACTTCATGGTGTGATCAGATAGACAGGCGATCACAAATATGCCACCGTTCTCCTGGATGATTCTATTACCTACCAAAAGTGCGCTCAATCCTGATGAGTCAGTGTACTTCACTTCCGATAGGTCTAAAATGATATTCTTAATGCCTTCCGCGTGTTTCGTCACAAGTTCTGACTTCAGATCAGGCGCAATATGGGAATCTAGTTTTTCTTCGTTTAATCTAATCAGGGAATACTTCTCCTGCTTGTCGATCGTGTACTTCATAATTAGTTACTTGTAACTTTTAGTCAATCTTAAAAAATGAGTTACATCCCGTTGGGAGCAACGCAATTTAAGATATTAAATGGATTTAATGATATTTTGTTCTATTCTTTCTAAAGCCTCGTCATAATTCTCTCTGGCCAGCTTTTCGCCTGTTACCTTTTCGTATAATTCTATGTATCGATTCGAAATGGAATTGATTACTTCCGATGTCATTTCAGGGATTTGTTGACCCTCCTTTCCCTGAAAGCCCTCAGAGATCAACCACTGCCTTACGAATTCTTTAGAAAGCTGTTTTTGCTTTTCCCCCTGATGTTGGCGTTCTTCATAGCCATCAAGGTAGAAAAACCTCGACGAATCAGGTGTATGTACCTCATCGATCAGGTATATCTGGCCTTTGTATTTCCCGAATTCGTATTTGGTATCTACCAGAATCAGTTCTCTTTCTTTGGCTATGGCGGTTCCCCTTGCAAAGAGTTGCTGGGTATATTCTTCCAACACAGCATAATCTTCAGCCGAAACCAAGCCCTGCTTTAAGATTTCCTCTTTCGATATATCCTCATCATGGCCTTCAGAAGCCTTGGTAGTTGGCGTGATAATAGGCGCTGGTAAGCGGTCGTTTTCTTTCAAACCTTCTGGAAGCGGTACGCCACAAATGGAGCGCTTTCCTGCTCGGTATTCCCTCCATGCATGACCGGCAAGGTATCCTCTGATCACCATTTCTACCGGGAAGGTATCGCATTTGAGGCCAATGCTAACATTAGGATCTGGAACCGATGAAATCCAATTAGGCACAATGTCTTTAGTGGCTTCCAGGTTCTTAGCCGCTATCTGGTTAAGCACTTGCCCTTTGTAGGGAATGGCTTTGGGTAATACCACATCAAATGCAGAGATACGATCGGTGGCTACCATCACCAGTTGATCAGGAAACAAATAAACATCCCTGACTTTACCACGATAGAAGCTATCCTGGCCTTCGAACTTAAAGTTCGTTTCTTTAATACCTTCGGTCATAGGCAGCAAATTTAGCTTTCGCCAAAGGTTAAATCCAATTAGTGAGCGTATTTTACACAGCTTGAGTTAGCTATAGATATGGAGCAAACCATAAAAACTGTTGGGGCTGTCTTTAAAGCTCGTTCTAATGTCATCCCGATCAATCGGGATGAGAAATCTTACTCCCTGTACAACCAACACTTTGAGTCGAGTAAGATTTCTCTCCCGACCAGTCGGGATCGAAAAGACAGCTTTTGAGACAGCCTCATTTCTCCATTAAGGATTAATTGTCTTTGTTCAGTCTCAGATTTTATTAAGAAAGATTTCTCCCCCGACGAGTCGGGGAAAGACAGTTTTTTTATGGTTTGCTCGAAGCTTTACCTGTCTTATGTTGAAATTCAGGCTATGATTACGGCGTGATCGTTTTGACAAGCTTATCCACTTGATAAACTTCGGTCTTAATGAGTTCTTCCTGGTCGTTGTAATATTTCCAATCTCCGACTTTACGATTAGCAGCATATTTGCCTTCCAGGGCTACGGAGCCGTTATCATGGTACTCTATGTAGACGCCGTGATTTTTATCACTCTGGAAGTTAGCTTCTGTTTTTAGCTTTCCGGAAGAGAAGTAAGTCTTGACGACGCCGTATCGCTTCCCGAACTTCAAGGGCTCTTCTGACTTTGGATTGCCATTTTCATAGTAGGCTATTTGATTGCCATTGAGCCCTCCGTTTTCGTGAGGCTTGACCAATTTCAACTGCCCATTCGCATAGTAGAATTTGTGTACATCGATAGGCTTATCATCTTCAAAAGCTTGGACTGATTTTACCTGACCATCCTCGAAATATTCGGTAACGCTGCGATTCTTTTCTTCATTGGTGTATTTGCCTTTTGACTTTACCTTACCATTGGTGTGGTACTCGATATTGGTGCCATCTTTCTTGCCGTCGATGTAGTTGAATTCATGTTTGACCTTTCCGTTGTCAAAATAACCAATGTTCTTGCCATCCAAGGCACCATTGGCATAATGCCCTTCTACGATCAATGTGCCCTTTTCATTATAAGACTTGAAATTGCTGTTTTTAGCACCTTCTTTCATCTCCGATTCAGTATCTAGTTGACCGTTAGGATGATAGGTTTTATAATAACCGTTGAGCAGTCCGTTTTTATAATTACCTTCTGTTTTTAGCTTACCATCTTCGTAATAGGTTTTTCCTATACCCGTTTGCATACCGTCAACATAGGTGAGTTCTTTTTTTACTTTGCCATTGGTATAATAGTCGATCACTATCCCGTTGGGCTTGCCTCCAGCAAAAAATGCTTTGGTACGTGGCTGTCCGTTATCGAAGAAAGTGTGAAGGCTATCGTCAAGTTGATCATTCTTGAATGTACCTTGTTGTATGACTTTGCCTTGTGGGTTATAAATGGTAAAAGCACCATTCTTAATACCAGCCTTATAGCCAATGCTCCTGAACTTGGTGCCATTGTCATAGTATTCTACGAAAGTGCCTGTTTTTTCCCCATCACTGAATACTCCTTCGGTAGCTAACTGTCCGTTAGGGTGGAATTTTTGGTACTTGCCATCAACTCTTTCTAAATCTCCGGCCAGGACCAGATACTTCTCCTTCAAGAGTTCCTTCTCGTTGTCATAATAAGTGCGTATTTCTGACTGGGCAAGGGAAGTTTGGGTGGTGAAGATCACACCGGAGACTAACAACAGTACGTATTTGCACATGACTTTAAAATCATTCGTTGATAGCATAGAGGGCACTTTTACAATCATTAAAAATAAGAAAGCCTTACGAAAAACGTAAGGCTTTAACATTTATTATGGGTAAGCTTCTTTTATACTTTTTCCAGCACCATGGCTGAAGCACCTCCGCCACCGTTGCAAATACCGGCGACTCCAATGCTACATTCATTTTGATGCAATACACCATTAAGGGTGGTAAGGATTCTCGCACCAGAAGCACCAAGCGGGTGGCCAAGTGCTACCGCACCACCATTCACATTTACCTTCTCTGGATCCAACTCAAGATTCATATTGTTAGCAATCGCTACGGCTGCAAAAGCTTCGTTGATTTCGTAGTAATCTACATCCGACTTTTCAACACCTGCCATTTTCATGGCTTTAGGAATAGCAAGAGAAGGGGAGGTAGTGAACCAAATCGGCTCTTGAGCCGCATCGGCAAAACCTTTGATCTTGGCTACTACAGTCAGGCCAAGCTCCTCTACTTTTTCCTTACTGGCTAGAATCAATGCACTTGCACCATCATTGATAGTGGACGCATTGGCTGCTGTTACAGTACCATCTTTGTTGAAAACAGGTCTAAGACCAGGTATCTTTTCGAAGATTACATTTTTGAACTCCTCGTCTTCGGTGATCAACTTAGGCTCGCCTTTGCGCTGAGGAATTTCAACTGGTATGATCTCATCTTGAAATTTGCCAGCTTCGGTAGCGGCAGCGGATCTTTTGTACGAATTAATAGCATACTCATCCTGCATTTCACGCGTGATGTTCATTTCTTTGGCTGTGTTATCAGCGCAGCTTCCCATTGGGAATTCGTGATATACTTCCCAAAGGCCATCTTTCTGAAGGCCGTCGATTAACTCACCGTTTCCATATTTATAACCGAACCTGGCTTTAGGAATGTAGAATGGGATATTAGACATACTTTCCATACCTCCGGCAACAACAAGGTCATTCTGGCCAAGCATGATCGACTGAGCGCCGAACATGACTGCTTTCATTCCTGAGGCACATACTTTATTAACGACAGTACAAGGGACATTGTGACCTATTCCTGCTCCGATAGCTGCTTGTCTGGCAGGTGCCTGACCGAGATTGGCTGATACCACATTACCCATCAGTACTTCATCAACTTCCTTAGCGTCAACTCCAGCCTTTTCCAAAGCACCTTTGATGGCGATAGAACCTAGTTGCACTGCAGTAAGACTTGATAAAACACCGCCGAAACTTCCTATTGGTGTTCTTACTGCTGAGGCAATAAATACTTCTTTCATAAGATTTTAAAAATTATGTTGAGTGGTTTGTTTTTCTATTGAACCTAACAATCGTTTGCGAGCGTCAAAAATAACTAATTTGTAATAGATAATAGGTAATGGCCTTAACTTATTACCCCTTGACTATTGGCAAAAATTGGCTTTGTTTTCTTTAGGGTTATGAAATGCCGTGATCAGTAGTTTAACCCTAAACGCACTACGATTTAGGGGCGTATGTTCAAATGAACAGGCATTTGGGTGAGTAGGCTACCAATCAGGTTTAGTTCGATCTTTACGTTTTGAAGGTTTTCGGACTTTTTCCTGGATGTATTGCTTTTCGTTGTTCTTGAGGGCCTCCATTATCGCCCTGGCTTTTTCCAAGGTGATCTTCATTTCTTTCAACTTATCAGCAGTGCTATTTAATTGGTCATCGCTTTCCTTGGGTTCAGAATCGTCACCTTCTTTGGGTTGCTGCTCTTGTCCCTTTTCTTCCTTCTTTTGTTCTTCACCTTCTTTTCCTTCTTTTTCCTGTTGCTGATCCTGTTGTTCACCTTCCTGGTCTTGCTGTTGCTGATCCTGGTTCTGTTGATCCTGATTCTGCTGATCTTGGTTTTGCTGGTCTTGATTCTGCTGCTGATCCTGATTTTCTTGATCCTGGTTTTGATCTTGCTTGTCTTGCTTCTGCTGATCCTGATTTTGCTCGCCCTGTTGTTCCAGGAGTTTTTTGAGCTCTTCCAGTTTACGATTACCCGGATATTTCTTCAACCCTCTATTGACCGTATTCAATGCTTCTTCCTTCTGCTCATTGATAAATTGTCTGGATCCGATGTTGAATATGGCATTAGCCGATTGGGCATAAATGCTTCCGGAAACCATAATCAATACTATTGTCAATATTTTCCTCATCTTCATGCTGTTATTGTATAGACGGAGCAGTGTAATCTATGTTCACAATCTGTGCAATTCTGCCAATAAATTCTCCGTAAAATTCTTCAACGGTGTCATCCTTTTCGGCACCTTGAATCATCAATGTATAGGCGTCAAGGAACCTGAACTGAGACACAAGTTTGTCGGCTGCTGCCTTTAACTGTTTAGCAAAATCTGAAGGGCCGTCTTTTTCTTCTTTCTTTTTTAAAGCCTTCTTGATCAATTCGTAATTGTATCGCGCATCTTCGTTATCAGGATTGGCTTTAAGTGCACCCTTGAAATATTCCAGTGCATTTTCCGGCTGCTTATCTCGGTTAGCTAGAACGCCTAGCTGCTGATACGCCACTGACTTTATTCCTGAATTTTTGCTGGATAATAAAGCCTCGTAAGCAGGGATGGTGTTAGAAGTATCTTTTAGATTGAAATAGGCGTTGGCCAAGTTCAATAGAATGGCGTCTTCTTTCAATTTCACGGAATCAATTAAATAAGCGTATTTGTCGATCACCGTTTGCCATTCACCTTTATTATAAGCTGCTTTGGCTTCATCCTTCATCTTATTAATGCCTGAAACATCCGGTGATTTACCGAAAGGTGCAAAAGTCAATATGGCCACCAAAAGATACCTCATATTCTAATGGTTTTGAAACTGAGCAGTGCATCTAATAAGATTAACCCTAAGGCCGTAATGAGGAAATAGAAGTATTTGTTGGCCGAAACGTCTATTTCACGTGTATCCTTCAATTCACCTTCAATTTGATTGATCGTATTTATTAATCGTGAAATATCGTTGTTTGTTGCCGTTACTTCAAAATACTTTCCGTCTGTCTTTGATGCCAGGGATTTAAGTGATCGAGGGTTGAGCCTGGTTAGAACCTCTTGACCACTTCGGTCCTTCTTGAAACCTTTGGTCGTTCTGATCTTACTTCCCCGTTGTGTACCAATACCCAGCGTGAAAAGTTTGATACCGGTATTCTCTATTTCTTCAGCAATTTCATCAGTTTCTTCTCCGAAATCTTCACCATCGCTGATCAAGACAATGATCTTGGATTTTTGCTGGGCACTGCTGGTACCTTCTTGGTTTAGTTTGTCCAATGCCATTCTAAGTGGTGGCCCAAAATCAGTTCCAGCATTAGGCACTAACCCGGTATTCAGTGTTTCAATGAATAAGCCCAGTGCATTTTGATCGTAAGTGAGGGGACACTGCATAAATGCCTCCGAAGAAAAGATAATGAGTCCAATCCGATCTGAGCTAAAGGCATTGACGATATTCTTTAGCTCGAACTTCACCTTTTTAAGCCGGCTAGGCTGGACATCGAAAGCATTCATCGATTGTGACAAATCCACGGCTATGAATATGTCTTTCCCCACCGACTTGATCTCTTTGGTGGACTGGCCAAATGACGGGCCGAGCAGGGCTACTATCAATAGCCCAAAGTAAATGGTGCGGATGCCTATTTTAATGAAGACATTCTTATAGGAGGTGCCCAAACGTTCGGCAATGCTGATGATCCGGTAAAGGTAAATCCCGTAAAAGATGACAAAGAGAACGATGACTACGATCTCAAAAATGCCGAATGATCTAAACCAAGTAATATCCATCTCCATTAGAAACGGACAAATATAAAAAAGGGTATAGAGTAGGCCAATACCATTTATCACAATTGACGCAACAGTTTTTGTAGGTGCTTGTCATTGGTAAATGGTGCCTTTATTCGACAGATATAAAAAAACGCACTTTTTTAATTTTGGCGTTGGTGATGTTAAAATAGTTCTCTTATATTTGCAGTCCTTTTCGGCCGGAGAGGTGGGTGAGTGGCTGAAACCAGCAGTTTGCTAAACTGCCGTACGGGTAACCGTACCGGGGGTTCGAATCCCCCTCTCTCCGCGTGATGGTCTTGTAGCTCAACTGGATAGAGCAACTGCCTTCTAAGCAGTAGGTTCCAGGTTCGAGTCCTGGCAGGATCACTTCAGCCGGCGAAAGCCGGCTTAAAATTTTAAGTTCGGGGTGTAGCGCAGCCCGGTTAGCGCACCTGGTTTGGGACCAGGGGGTCGCAGGTTCGAATCCTGCCACCCCGACTTACAAAGCCTGAGTTTTTACTCGGGCTTTTTTTATGTCTTGTAGTTCAACTGGATAGAGCATCCCGACTTAGTCGGGAAGGTTCCAGGTTCGAGTCCTGGCAGGATCACTTGAGTCGAGAATTGAAAAGCTCTAGATAGACTATCTAGGGCTTTTTTTGTGCTTTTATTCCAGCGCATCCCGATTGTATCGGGAGGGTCGCAGGTTCGAATCCTGCCACCCCGACTTACAAAGCCTGAGTTTTTGCTCAGGCTTTTTTTGTCTTGTAGTTCAACTGGATAGAGCATCCCGACTAAGTCGGGAAGGTTCCAGAGCCTGTCCCGATTCCCATCGGGATTCGAGTCCTGGCAGGATCAAAATAGGGTAAATCCTCATGTAGGAATCCTGAAGGTTTTAATTTTCAAACCTTTATATTAGATAAAATTCCAATCCTTGTGTCCCAGGCATCACTTTGGAAATACTGGTTTTAACTCCAGGTAACTTGGCTTATCTTCTTTTTGCTCTGATGTGGTTGATATGTTATAACCACTTGGGCTGATCTCACGATAGAATGGAATCTCCGCGAATGTACCTCTATACATTTCTTCTGGCCCCCTCACCGTAATCGTGTGCATACCTCTTGGCAGATCAGTGATATCCAGATAGGTCAAAATGCCCCTTTGATCTGTTTTTTGCTTGTAATGAAATCGCCATTCAAGACTATCAATTTTTTTGTTGTCAAGAAACACCTGGTGAAAAATGGATGCACAATGCAAGTCTATATAGCGGTTTGCGGTGTCCAGTTTTATTAGGGAGTCATATCCACAATATTTCTTGACCGAATCTTCTCTGCCAATTCTCAATACACTGAAAAGTCTCACCGTATTTTCAGAAATGATATCTGATTGTATCTGTGCGTCTATTGAGTGAAAGTCGTCATTTTGATCGTCGAAGTAGCCGCTATCGCTAGACACTCCTTTTTCATTACTCCAAATCGTTATCCGAGACCAGCTCTCCCCAGGTATAGGATTTCTTGAGGAAATAATACCAAGCATAAAAAGGCTGACAACCACATAAATCAGTAAAAATGCCCCTATTTTCCATTTATTGTAGTTGGAGACAAGTGTAAAATAAATCGGTCGATAAAAACGTGCTAAGGAAAGGATGCTGATAAGCCTGTGAATGGGATAGTAAATGGAAGATATGAATTTGATTTTTTTCAACAGTCCTAAGCTGATGAAATCAAAGAGTCCGATAACACCTATGGCCAGAATGACATAGCTGTATAGCTGCAGGAAAATTGTATTACCTTCTGTCAGAAATTGTGCGCCAACGTAGCTGATGTAGGCGACAATAGGTAGAATAAAAGTCACCAACAGGAAAAGATAACCCCCCATTACCATCATAAACATCATGAAGGAAATGGAAAAAAGAGAACTGCATAGTTTTTCCAGGTTGATGATGATCTGTTCTATCGAAGGTATTCTATCGACCCTTTTTCGAAAGCGCGGACTTAGTTTGAGGTTTTCCTTTTTGATGCCATCAGGAAAGGTGAAACTAAGGCCTACCATGCCCACCCAAATTCCTCTGCTGATGAGATGCAGTATGAGTCCGAGTGTGAGCCAGTAAAAACCTATCTTAAGCAGTGCTACGAGATTATCCAGAGAGTTGAAATTGCCATCAATATTAAGCTTGGCAAATGCCAGGAAACTATCTAAGAGGCCAGGGGCCTGAAACATTCCATAAAGTACTATACCTGAAAGCAGGATTTCCGGCTCCCAGCTTTTTTGCTGAAGCTCGTCTAGCCATTTAGGTTTTTCCATTCTATAAGCTCGGTACTGATTAAAAAAAGGTTATCTCTAGAGGCTAAAAATAATGGAAATCTTCATTTAGATGGATAAAAGTGCTCAGAATGCTTTTGTTGGCATGGCATGAGCCCTATAGTTCCTGTGGCTAAAGTAGCTATTAAACTACCTGACCTTACTCCTTGTCTTTCTTAACCAGCGTAATACGCCTTATATAGTATTCCCTATGTACTCTGATCGAATCTTGATCTCCGACTTCAAGTACTAACGCTTTATTCTCATGTTTTGACCACAGGATATTTCCATTTTCCAGGATGTT
Organism: Bacteroidota bacterium; assembly: GCA_039819065.1. Taxonomy (GTDB): domain Bacteria; phylum Bacteroidota; class Bacteroidia; order Cytophagales; family Cyclobacteriaceae; genus JBCBSS01. The sequence continues at coordinate 20,942 of JBCBSS010000034.1, read as the reverse complement.
AACCTTTGTTTGGTAATCTACTCCAACTTTACCCATCTGCTTGAATTAGAGGCCACTGAATGTTACATGGGGTACTTTGGGCTTACCACAGTACTTCATTTCAGGCTATTAATCAGGCTTTTAAAGTGTGGGTAATAGATGGCACCCCACATCGGTTTGTGCTCAAATTGAAAGACTTCGTTGGTCTTGGACTGATAGACCACAGGAATGGAGAACCCTGCCCATTTTTTTCCTGACTTCAACTTTCTACAGTAATCTTTGGCCTCGTCAGTTACGTTGGTTGAAATCAAGATCGATATCACTGCCAGCCCAGACTGAAGCCCTCTGGGCCATCCGGTGTAGTTCTGCTTAGCAAACTTAAACGATTCGGTCAGGTGTTGTTCAATCAGTGATTTATTGACTTCCTCGTTGCCAAAGTCGGTAGCAACAATGAAAGTGTTCAGCTGGGTCGCTATCCAGCTCCATTTGAATTTCTTTTCATATCCGATCACGGTAGAATGGTTCAGTATGTCTTGCTCCGAGTGGAAAAAGGAGGTTTCGTTCAAATTTTTCTTTATTGACGTAAGATTCATCTTGACGTTTGTTTTTCGGTTCTAGCTATTGGCTGCCCAATCTGATTTGCTCCATCACCTTTTCTACTGCTATATCTTTCTTGAGCACAAAATATTGATAGTGTTCATCTTCTTCAAATTTGACGTCAGGTGCGACCCTATCCGTTTTGATGTTTTGATAGAGCTGATCGGAAAAGTTGACCTCCATAATAGGTGTTTCTAATTCGATTTTTGTGGTGGGTAACTGATAGGTCAAAATTTGACCGGCTGACAGAGATAGATAGGAGCCACCCATTTGCTCACCTATAATTACTCCTCTCTTTTGACTTTTAAACAATGCGGCAAAATAGGCGGAGGCTGAAACCGAATTACCTCCAACTAGCAAGTATACCTTGCCCTTGAAAGCATTTTTTGAGGGTTGCCTTGTTTCGTTGTCTACAATTGCCCAAACATACCTGGAGTCGCCCTCTGGGGTGAAGTATTTTTGATAACGTTTGATGAATTTCCCCACCTCTTTGGCATTGCCAACTTTGTCTCCCGATATTTTTGTTACATACTCCTTATTGGGAATTTCGAAATCCTGTATGGCTACGCTTATATCTTCGGTGAAAGTATTTTGAGCAATGTAACTGTATAAAACCCCAGGTACTTTCACATTGCCCCCCATATTGAAGCGTAGGTCTATGATGAGGTTTTCCGCCTTGCTATCCGAAATTTCCTTGAATATGTCATTGAATTTTTTGTCAAAACTCTTGTGGCCTGTGCTAAGGAAGTTGAAAAGTCCCTGCTTTATTTCCGAGTCCCAATTAAAGCTATTGAGCTGCAGATAGTAGGTACGATCCTTCTCATAGAGATGGGTGTTGATAAGGTTTTGCAGTTTGTCACGATGCAATGGAAATACAGTTTCGCTAAACACATTTCTGTATGTCCCGAAATCAATACCAGCAACGGTTTTCTGCAAGTTTTCATCCGGATTTGATGGTGCGGTATAGTCTATTTGGAAGGTTTCGAAGCTTCCCTGTTTGATCAAATGGGCCAATGAGAATTGAGATTCAAGCCTTCTTTTGGCGAACGTATCATCGTCATGCTTTATAAAGGGCTCTAAAATGTCATTTATGCTGGTGCCATTAATGGCACGGATGATCGACCCAAAAGGCACTTCTGCATCGGAGGAATTGACAACTACTTTATTCCCGATGATTTTAATGGGGAGAGGAAATAGTTTACTTTTTGTTAAAAGCGGTATCAATACCTCTTCGGTCAGGCCGAGCGAAGCATGTTCATCAAATTTGGTTTGAAAGTCAACCTCTGATAGAAAGTTGAAAAATGACATAGTGGTGAGCATTTTTCCTTCCAGCGACGCCTTTTTTTTCTGAACCAATTGATCAATACGTTGGCGCTCTTCTTCAGTAAGTTTAGGCGATACACCAATGGTGATGTCTCCTAGAATGGTAAGGTCTTTTTGTAATTCGTCAGAGTTGAACTTCTGCTGTGCGAATACATCATTGTTAGAAAGTAAAACAGCTATAATTAAGAGGGGATAGATTTTCATTTACGTATGAATAGAATTAATTAACCACCAATTACCTGGACATTACGCTGTCCAGCTGTGTCTCTTAACAGTTGCTTCACTTGTATAGATTGTTCAGCACTGGTATTGTAGGTCACCAACTTTGTTTCATTGGCCAGTTCGAATGCTATGCTGAAGTTGCCAAATTCGATATGCCTTATATCTTTCCAGTTGATGGCTATCAGAGGTTTCCAAAAACTACTTTTTAGCTCAATCGACTCATCTGTCACTTTGATTTTTGCTGCATATTTCGATTTGAGGGAGTAACCCATAAATGAATAGATCAAATAGGCGATACTGAGAATGATCATGGCACTTCCAACTATCGTACGAAGGTTTACTAAATCCTTGCCTAGCATGAGCAGTATGCCATTGGTGCAAAATACAATGGCCATCACTATCCACTGTTTTTGACTCTGCTTTTCTAATAAAAGGGACTTTTCCATTCTATAAAGCTGTTTTGATGGTCAACAATCAGGGTATGAGTTAGTTTGCTCGAACTAGTCAAATTTAGGTGACTTCTATGAACGTACACCAGCTTTCTTAGAAACTTTTGCTGAGTGGAAGGGATGAGTTGGCAATGGCGCTTCATCAAAGTCAACTGCATTCAATAAGTGTAGTTAATGATTGTTTTGATGTTTAGGCCTAGCCTTATTTCTCTCTTGCCTTTGTTTTCTTAGTGAGATTACAAATTCATAGAACAATCCAACGAAATAGGCTGGTACGGCTATCCATAAAAGGGCGTAGACAGCCAGCCATATAAATCCGGACCAGATTTCTGAAGGCTCGGAAGATATGATTAACAAAACCGTCAGTGGAATCAAAGCAATACCATAAGCTTTCAGTGCAAATTTTATTCTGATGCTCATCTTGTGGTGGTTTTAAGTTGTTCTACTGATTGAACACTTAGTGTAGACTGTTAGGTTTCCGATTTCTTGTATCAGTTAGATAGATTTTGAAACATTGGCAGAACCAACATAACATCTGTTCTAGCATGAATTAGGGTAGGCGTCGTTGATAATTATTTTTCTATAAAAACGGTATTCAGCGCGTTGTAAAATGCTTGTTTGACATTTTATACTAACTTTTAAATCCCGAAATCTTCACTTTTGGTCTGTTGTTGGGGTTCCTCACTCATTACGACCAGTATTTGACCAAATAAAATTTGAATATCTTGATCATCAGACAGCCTTCATTTCTTTTCCTTAGATGAAAAGAAACGGAAGCAAAGAAAAATCAAGCCAAAATTAAACCTTCAGCCCACACCCCCACGCTGGCTCGGAATTTTGGCGGCCAGCCGCACTCTTACTAGCCAAATAATCTTTCGCAAGGACATCTTGAAGCAATTATCAAGGATGGCCTAAGGTAGGAACTCAGCGCAGGTTATATAGAATTGATTTGATATTAACGTTTCTACGTAACTAACAGGTTTAGCCCTAGTCATAGATTAGGATCATCTTAGCAATTACCGTTTAATCAAGTGCTGGTGGTTTTCTATGTAAAGTACCTTGCTCATAAGCGTAAGCTAGTTTGATGAGCGTACCCTCATCATACATTCTACCGAGGAATTGAATCCCGGCGGGTAGATTGTTGCTCAGAAATCCCATAGGAACAGTAAAGGCAGGTTGTCCGGTATGAGGGCTTATTACCTGGTTATTATCCCCTTTGTATTCCTCTTCAAATTTATCGATTAAGGCAGGTCTATTATTCCAGGTTGGATGAACGATGGCATCCAGTTTAAGCGAGTCCATGACATGCCTTATTGCCTCCCTGAATGCGATACGCAAGGTGTCCTGATAGGCATCAAGACATTCAATTTCGGTATTTCCCCATCTGTCGGTTTTACTGGCATAGCGCGAAAGCCGTTGTTTAGGAAACTCAGTGGAAGAGCCAATCCGCATGATATCTTGGATGGTTCGAATCGTATCCGACTTTACGTACTCCTGTAAAAATGCCTCTAGGTCATTTTTGAAAGTACTACACCATTGATCTTGGCTCAGCGTCTTAAAATTTGGTATAACAATGGGATCAACCACTTCAGCGCCTAAATCACGGAGTTCTTTTAAGGCGTTATCAAATAAATCCCTGATTTCCGTATCAATATTGTCATCCATTATCTCACGCAGTACTCCGATTCTAGCCCCTTCCAATCCATTCTTAACCAGGTATTGTGTGTAGTTGTTAGCGGTTTTCCCTTTTGAATATTCAGTAATAGGATCGGTAGCGTCATAACCCACCATTACTTCCATCATTCTGGTCGCATCTTCAACCGAACGGCACATAGGCCCAACTACATCATTTCTCAACATGAGAGGCACTATGCCACTTCTGCTGATCAAGCCCAAGGTAGTCCTGAAACCTACCAATGAGCAATGCGAAGATGGCCCTCTGATAGAATTGCCGGTGTCCGTTCCCAAACCAACAACGCCCATATTGGTAGAAATTGATGCTGCCGTTCCACCACTAGAACCTGCTGGCACGTAGGCCAAATTATATGGGTTTCTAGTTGTACCATGAGTAGAACTTTCACTATGCATTGGGGAAAATGCCCATTCGGCCATATTTGACTTGGCCAGGACGATGGCGCCTGCCTCCTTGAGTTTTTTGATGATAAATGCATCGGCTTTTGGATAATAGTTCAAAAGGGCTTTGGAACCGGCTGTAGTTGGCATACCTATCACATTGATGTTGTCTTTGACAATAATGGGGATCCCATGTAATGGCCTCAATTGAGTGGTTCTTGCAAATTCTTCATCTAATTCTTTGGCCAGCGGTAAAGCGTTTGGGTTGATGTAAGTGATAGCATTGACAGAGGAATCGAGTTTGGCTATCCGGTCCAGGTACGCTTTTACCAATTGCTGGCTGTTGTATTCTTGATTTTGATAGGCTTTATGAATGCTGCCAATCGTAAGTTCTTCCAGGTCTATTGGGACAGGTTGCTTCTGGATGCCTTGACAGCCGAAAAGAAATAGCAGGACCACCAGGCCGATAATACTTTTCATGGATTTTCTAATTCAGGTTAGAATGGGTATTAATGAAAAAACGAGCTCAACGAGCATATATGGTTTCTAGATGGTCAATATAGCCTTTGTTAATTGAAATGAGAAAATAACCAGATAAGTCAATTGATCTTATCGCCCGTCTTAGAATTTTTTATACTCCAAATCATGGTTAATACGCCAACCAAGACTAATGGGATACTTAGTGTTTGTCCCATATTCAGGGTGAGACCTTCTTCAAAAGAGACTTGGTTTTCTTTGATGAATTCGATCAGGAATCGCTGTGTGAATATTAGGACGATTCCCAGCCCGAAGATGAATCCATTGTTGTTGTAGCACTTTCTTGATTTCCAGACAGCATACAGGAGTAAACTGACTAGAAAGTAGCACAGCGCTTCGTAAAGCTGTGCTGGATGCCTGGGAATTTGATCCACCTTGACAAATATAAAAGCCCATGGCAGGTCAGTAGGAGTTCCGATGATTTCAGAGTTGATCAAATTACCCAACCTAATGAACCCGCCTAGTGCGGCTCCGGCTATGGCTATTCTATCTAAGTGCCACAAATAGCCTCTTTTGAATTTTCTATCGTAAAAGTAAAGAGCTAGTAGCGCAGCCAGTACCCCTCCATGACTGGCCAGTCCGGCCAGACCAGTAAATTGAAAAGTAGGCTCAATTCTAATGGGCAGAATTTCTATAGGATGCTCAAGGTAATGGACCGGGTCGTAGAATAGAACATGACCCAATCGGGCGCCGATGATGGCTCCCAGCATTAAATAGGTGGTGAGCTTATCAAGCTCAATAGGGGGGATGCCCTCCCTTTTGTAAATGCTGAGCATGATGCTGTATCCCATGATGATGCCTATTACCCAACAGACGCTATACCATCTTAGTAGATCAAACCCGGGAAATATGCTGGGGCTTATATCCCAAATGATATGTGTAATCACCCGCCCTGACAGAAAATGGTAATGACGACAAACATGGCTGCGAATAAGCAAGTCCTTTGTAGCCTTGTTTTGTTCGGACTCGTTGAAGGTTCAATGATTGACAGCAGTTCTTGTGGTGCTATGGGCTCTATAGCATTCAAAAGTTTGAGTTGTTGCCAGGCCGAACTAAGATCGTTTAGTTGCATGAGCTTTGCCGTTAAATTTCGTTTTCAACTGGGATTTTATGCGATTAAAGCGAGTAGTGACATTGGTCAAAGACAGCTCTAGCATTTCTGCGATTTCTTTGTTTCGATAGCCCTCCAGGTAAAGCACCACAATCGCCTTGTCGATATCCTTCAATGATTGTATGATGAGGTGAAGGAGTTCGACATTGTCATCCGCTTTTGCCACTTGCACATCCTTCAATTGCATGTCTAGCGGCTCGACAGAGATCGATCGCTGGCCTTTTCTTTTCTTGTTTAGAATGGTGTTAAGGCTCACCCGATAGATCCAGGTGCTGATTTCAGATGCACCGCGAAAAGTGCCAACCGATTTCCAGAGCTGAAGAATGATGTCCTGAAAAGTATCCTTTTGATCTTCGCTATCGGCGTAATAGATCTTACAAAGGCTCCGGATGATACCCCTGTTGTTGTTTACGATTTGAAGGAAGTGATGCTTTTCCAATTTCTGAAGCTACTGCTTTTATTCTATTAGTAGCAGAATATGGAAAAATGTCACAGATAGGGGCAAGTTTTTTTAATGCTTGCCGGAATCATTGAATTGCCACAATACATTCACCAGCTGCCATTTGCCATTCAGCTTGACGATGTGCATGTAATCAATCCACTCATCGGCTATGAGTTTTACGGAAGCGGTTTTATCATAAATATCCAGGATGATCACTTCTTTTTTAGGGTTTTCCGGAAACTTATCTCCTTTCTGGTTATAAGTTTCAGCCAACAGGATCATCGCATCAGTAAACGTTTCTCCCAGATATTCCTTACCAGTTTTCTCATTGGTCCAAAAGGTTCGCTTGACCATTCTAGGATGGGCAGCACGCTCAAATTGTTCAGGGTTTACATTGTGCTGAGATTCGATATAGTCTAGAGCTACTTGTTTAATGTCTAAAGAGTCTTGTTGACTTTGAGCTTTAACAGAAAAGGAGAGAAGGGAGAAGAAAGATGCAGTAAGGATAACTAATTGTTTCATGATTGGTCTTAATGTTTGATTTCGGTTTTAGGTGCTTATACGTTGAGTACATCAAGTGCTGTGCAGACCAGGGGTAGCTGGCCACCACCTTTAGTGGTTTCTGCACTTAAACAATGTTGAACGGGTCGATATTTAAAAGGTTATTTTTTCTAGCTGCGGATTAATCTTTCCTATCTGGCATTTCCAGCCACCACATATTGACCAGATACTGTTCTATTTCTTTCTCATTCTGAAAACAAAAATCATTTACTTAACAATTATAAAACTAATTGATTATATTCACGTTTGTTAAGTAAATCGTTTTCGGATGAAAGTACCATCATTAGGTGAATTTGAAGAGCTTGTTTTGCTCATGGTGGCTGCATTGCATGATGAGGCATATGGGGTTGCCATAATGGAAGGTTTAGAAACCAAACTTTCAAAAAAGATCAACATCAGCGCCATACATGTGGCTTTGAAGCGGATGGAAGAGAAGGGGTTTGTAAAATCCAGGTTTGGCGGTATTACGGGTGAGCGCGGCGGTAGAAGGAAAAAATTCTACGTGATTACGGCTTTTGGCAAAGAAGCGCTGGATCAACAATATGCTGTACGTACGGATCTATACCAACAGATTCCTAAGATATCATTCGGTTGAAGTCCACTCCTCCAAATAACGCCATTAAATTCTTGCGCTGGTTCTGTCGTGAAGACTATCTCGATGAAATAGAAGGGGACTTAATTGAGATTTTCGAGAAGCGATTTCAGGAAAACCCTAAAAAGGCTGCCCGAAGTTTTTGGTGGCAAGTTTTACGGCACTTCAGGCCAGATTATATAAAATCATTCAAAAGCCCCCAGCTAATCAATCATGGCATGTTTAGAAATTATTTCATCATCGCTTTACGCTTATTTATCCGTAACCGATTAATAAGTGGCATTAATGTATCTGGATTGGCCTTGGCTTTGACGGGTACTCTACTGATCACGCTGTTTATTTCGGATGAGCTAAGCTATGACCGGTACCATAAGAATGCCGATAATATATATAGAGTTACTCGCAACTTCCTGTCATCTGATGGTAGCGAAACGCTCCACTTGGGGCTGGTTGCGCCTCCTTTCGGCCCTTTATTGAAGAATGATTTCCCTGACATTTCGGAAGTAGCCCGAACGCATAAGGTTTACAGTTCACTGAGCATTGTGGAAGGCAATGGTACTCCTGATAAGCCTATCAATGTAGCGCATCCTTTCTATGCAGAACCTTCGATTTTTACCGTTTTTGATATTCCTATGCTATCAGGTGAGGAGCAGACGCTCCTGGAAAACCCTTATACCATGCTGGTTTCGGATGCCATGGCCCGTCGATACTTTGGTACTTTGGATGTGATAGGAAAGCAATTAAAGTTGGAAGGGAAGTATCTCGAAATTATCGGGGTATATGAAGCTTTCCCAACCCAATCACATTGGCACCCTGATTTGCTGGTGGCATTCAGCACACTCAATGACGAGGAGGTATACGGTAGAAAACGACTCGAATCCAGTTGGGGGAATAATGATTTTAGTACCTATGTTTTGGTCAATGATCAATTCGATGTTGAGAAGACCCAAGCCCAATTTCCCGACTTTCTGGATAAACATATGAGGGTGGGCAGCGCTAAACCAAGCACCTGGACCAATTTGTTTCTTCAACCTTTAACAGCGATTCATTTGCGCTCTCAGTTGGACCACGAAGTTGAGCCCAATGCAAATATCAATCATGTGTATATAATGGGTGCTATTGGCCTGTTTTTGCTTTTGATCGCTAGCTTCAATTTCATCAATTTGACAACAGCCCGGGCGACTACCAGGGGTAAAGAGGTAGGACTCCGTAAAGCAATAGGTGCGTTACGCCAGCAATTGGTAGCACAACACTTGAGTGAGTCCATATTGGTGGCATTGGTTAGTTTTATTTTGGCTATCGTTTTAACTTCCATTTGCCTGCCGTGGTTGAACGAGTTTGCCGGAAAATCCATTCAATTAGCTACATACATCAATCCGGTCAGCATTTTAGTGGGCATTGGATTCGTCTTACTTATAGGATTAGTAGCAGGTTTCTATCCGGCATTGGTTATTTCTCGCCTGAAGACGATTAAGATATTAAAACAACAAGCCGGGTCGGTGAAAGGGAATAGCGGCGTAAGACGAAGCTTGGTCATTGTACAGTTTACGCTTTCTATCGTCATAATGATCGCTACGGTAGTAGTTTACCAGCAGTTGGATTTTCTCAAAACCAGCGAGTTAGGTTATGCTAAAGACCAAATTGTAAGGGTTGATTATCATGAAGAGTTCGCCAATAATTACGAATCGGTCTACCACGATCTTACTAAGCACAGCTTCATAAAAAATGCCACACGTTCTAGCCTTATCCCGACGGGAAAGTTGCTGGACTACCAGGGAACATCAGTGCAGCAAGGAGACAGTTTAGTCACTACGCAGATGATCGTTAAAGATGTGCGTGTTGACTACAACTTTTTTGATACCTATCAAGTCCCTTTGGCCAGCGGTAGAAGCTTTTCAGAAGAGATCAAATCGGATGATTCACTAGCATTTATCATTAATGAGTCTGCGGCTGAAATGATAGGGTGGACCAACGAAGAAGCTATCGGAAAAGTGATTCAAAACGGATCAGTCAAAGGCACAATAATCGGTGTGGCAAAAGACTTTCACTTTGAATCATTGCATGAATCTATCGCGCCAGTTGTTTTTCATATAGGGCCACATTATAACCATATATCTGTACAAATAGCTACACGAGATATTGCTGAAGTAATAGGCCACCTGGAAAGCATTTGGCAGAAATTTGTGCCGCATGAATCATTCCAATACAGTTTTTTGAATGACCGATACGAGCAGCTTTATACAACTGAACAACGACAAAGTAAGCTCTTGCTCATCTTTGCGGCATTAGCCATTTTCATCGCTACCATTGGCTTATTTGGCTTGGCTACCTTTAATGCGCTGCAGCGTGTGAAGGAAATTGGGATCAGAAAAGTGTTAGGCGCTTCTTGGGGGCAAATACTGACTTTATTAAGCAAAGAGACCCTTTTTATCCTTTTACTTGCCAATGGCATTGCCTGGCCTGTTGCCTGGTATGCCATGAAAAAGTGGCTTAATCAGTTTGCCTACGGCATTGAACCGACCTGGTGGATTTTCGTCATGGCAGGGGTCTTAGCGGCGGTCATTGCCTTGCTTTCCATAAGTTATCAATCCATAAAGGCAGCTTTCTCCAATCCAGTTAATGCGCTTCGGAATGAATAGAATCTCACCACCTAAGCGAGCGCTACAATTTCTTCGCTGGTTCTGCCGTGAAGACTACCTTGAAGAGGTAGAGGGGGATCTTATTGAAGTCTTCGAGAAGCAATATGAACAATCGCCTTCCCAAGCCAGAAGGAAATTCCGCTGGAGTGTATTAGGTCATTTCAGACCAGAATTCATTAAAGCATTTAAGATAGGTCAAAACTCAAATAGAACAGCTATGATACGACATAACATCTTGCTCACTTATCGCAATTACAGTCGTAATAAAGTGACTTTCTTCATTAATCTATTAGGGCTTTCTACAGGCCTTGCCTGTTCAATTCTTATCTACCTATGGGTGATAGATGAGTTGAAAATGGATAAATTCCATGCGGATGACGATCGTATATTTCAAGTATTGGAAATATTTGATGAGCCAATAGGCTTAAGGGTTGGCGAAACAACTTCAGGTGGTATGGCTGAATCCCTGGCAGAGGAAATGCCTGAGGTCGAATATGCAGCTACCGTATTGGACCATATAGATAATGCCACCTTGTCTGTGGAAAACAAAAACCTTAAGGTGGACGGACGACATGTGAGCAAGGACTATTTCAGCATTTTTTCATATCCAATTATTGAAGGACAAAGAGAGCATATTTGGTCGAAAAGCGCCAGTATACTGGTATCTGAAGACCTCGCTTTGAGGCTGTTCGGCACCATCAGTGGCGTTATTGGAAAATCCATCGAACTAGATCATGAAGCATCATATCATGTCTCAGGGGTCTACAGTATACCTTCAGGTCAGTCCTCCCACCAATTCGATTTTGTGCTTTCCTTCGAGGAATACGCCGCTCAGGATGATCGTGTGCTATCATGGGGAAGCACCCCGGCTCATGCATTTGTGAAATTAAAACCAGGTGTAGATGTAAAAGCCTTTAATGAGAAAATTGCAGACTACGTCCAAAAGAAAAGAGAAAAAACCAAACGCTTCCGCACACCTTTCCTGGCCAAATACTCAGACCGATATCTATATGGAAAATACGAGGGTGCGGTACAGTCGGGTGGACGGATTAGCTATGTCAGATTATTCTCAACCGTTGCGATATTCATTCTTTTGATCGCTTGTATCAATTTTATGAATTTATCTACTGCCAAGGCTGCGCGGCGAATGAAAGAGGTAGGGATAAAGAAAGCAAATGGCGCTAGCCGATGGTCTCTCATTTATCAATATCTAAGTGAATCGACCATCATCGCATTATTTTCAATGTGCATTGCTGCGCTAATGGTATGGATACTCCTGCCTCAGTATAATGAAATCACAGGTAAACACCTGACTCTGGCTTTCGACGGCAACTTATTGACTTCAATATTAATCATAGTCTTATTGACGGGGCTGATCTCTGGTAGTTATCCTGCGCTATATCTTTCTGGCTTTAGCTCAATCGCTATGCTGAAAGGAAAACTTGTCGCCGGGGCAGGTGAAACATGGGCTCGTAAGGGGTTGGTGATATTTCAATTCGCCATTTCTATTATCTTGATCGTAGCTGTAATTGTAGTTTATAAACAGGTTGAATTTGTTCAAAACAAGCACCTGGGATTTGAAAAGGATAACATTATTGTATTCGACCGGGAAGGCATACCAGAAAAGGAAGATCAACTAGAAACATTCGTGCAGGAGCTGAAGCAATTACCAGGAGTAATCAATGCCTCGAGTACCTCTCATCAATTGTCGGGTCATAGTTGGGGAGTGTATGGATATCACTGGGAAGGTAAGGACCCAGATGACAATACTCATTTCGAGTTAGTTGGCGTTTATCATGAAATGATAGAAATGCTCGGAATGCAAATGGTGGAGGGAAGGAGTTTTTCCAGAGCGTTTAATGCAGAGGACTCAAAAGCCATATTTAATCAAAAAGCCATTGCACACATGGGATTAGAGGACCCGGTGGGCAAAAGCATTCGTTTTTGGGGTAAGAATTACGAGATCATTGGGGTGGTTCAAGATTTTAATTTTGAGTCACTTCATACCACGGTTAAGCCTTCTATGATGCTCTTTAAACCAGAGTTCACAGATAAATTCATGGTTAAGATCAAGGCAGGGCGGGAACAAGAGACGATTAATAGTATTCAAAGTTTTTATACAAAATACAATCCAGGGTTTTCTTTAGATTATACGTTTCTGGATACCAAATACCAGTCTCAATATGTGGCTGAGCGCCGTGTAGCTTCCTTATCAAAATACTTCGCTGGGTTGGCCATACTTATCTCCTGCCTGGGATTATTTGGCCTTGCAGCTTTTACCGCTGAACGCAGGCTTAAAGAAATTGGCATTCGGAAAATCCTGGGAGCCGGAACATTTAGAATAATTTATCTTCTAACCGGCGATTTCACTAAGATGGTTTTGGTCGCCATTCTTATCGCACTGCCGATCAGCTACTTTGCTATTGACCAATGGCTAGCAAATTTTGCCTTCAGAATAGATCTACAATGGTGGTTCTTTGCGGGTACAGGTTTGCTAGCCATATTTATTGCATGGTTTACGGTGAGTCTGCAGACCAGTAAAGCAGCCAATGTTAATCCAGTGGATTGCTTAAAGGAAGAGTAGCTTGAAACCCATTCCTCCAAATACTGCTCTTAAATTCTTACGCTGGTTTTGCCGTGAAGACTACCTTGAAGAGGTAGAAGGCGACCTTATTGAGATATTTGAGAGGCAACATGAACAATCGCCCTCAAAAGCCAGAAGGAAATTCTGGCAAAGCGTCTTGGCTCATTTCAGGCCTGAATTCTTAAAGGCATTTCAACTTTTCAATTACCCAAATCCAACAACAATGATTCGACATAACACACTGCTGGCATTTCGGAATTTCAGGAAGTATGCTGGTTCATTTGCTATTAATCTGATTGGACTTTCTACCGGTATCGGCTGTGCCATTCTGGTTTATCTCTGGGTGGCGGATGAGTTAAGCGTTGATAAGTTCCATGAGAAAGAGGGGCGTATCTTTCAGGTGATGCAGAATCTTCCAAAGCCAGGTGACTCGCTCACGATAAGTGGTACACCGGGTCTGCTTGCAGAAGCACTCAAAGATGAATTTCCGGAGGTAGAATATGCGGCCAGTGTGATTGTCCCGGAGTGGTTTGATGTTGAAAAAGGAATCGTCAATTATGAAAAGCAGTATCTGCAGGCAAGGGGTCAATTTGTCCAGCCTGATTATCTGAATATCTTTTCCTGGGAGGTCACCCAGGGAGAGCGAGATCAGGTGCTAGCAGACAAGTACTCCGTAATAGTATCAGAGGAATTGGCTATTAACCTATTCGGATCTTGGGATAAGGCCATTGGGAAAACCATTGAATGGGATCAGGAAGATACTAAGGGAACATACCAGGTGAGTGGTACCTTCAAGAAACCTCCAACTAACTCAACCACACAATTTGACTTACTATTCAATTATGAGGCTTACTATGAAGGAAATAAGGAGAATCTGGATCATTGGGGCAACAGTAACCCTGATACCTATATCGTACTTAAGGAAGGTGCAAATAGTGCGGTGTTCAATGACAAGATCAGGAATTTCTCAAGGAAGAAGTTTGAAGCCGCTTTCGGCAATGAGTACCTTAAGTATGTTGGGTCCTTGTTTATCCGGCACTTTTCTGATGGATACCTTTACAATACTTATGAAAACGGGCAACAATTCGGAGGAAGGATCAGTTATGTGAGGCTATTCTCGCTTATTGCCATTTTTATAGTAGGTATAGCGAGCATCAACTTCATCAATTTGACGACGGCCCGTGCTTCAAGGCGGGCCAAGGAAATTGGCGTAAAGAAGACTGTCGGCGCCAACCGTTTTTCATTGGTACTACAGTTTTTGGTAGAATCTTTTTTGGTCTCGTCGTTTTCGTTGGTGCTGGGGCTACTCCTTGTATACCTGGTGCTCCCAAATTTCAACTTGCTAACTGGTAAGCATATTCATTTATCGTTTGAAATGTCTTACGCGTTAATATTACTGACAGTACTGGTTAGCTTGTTATCGGGCGCTTACCCCGCGCTTTACTTATCTCATTTCAAGCCTATTTATGTCCTCAAGGGCAAAACTTTAAGAAAATCGATCAAGAGTATTTCGGAACGCTTCGTTCGCAAAGGCCTCGTCATTTTCCAGTTTTCCATTTCAATAGTCCTTATTATTGGTGTGGTGGTGGTCTACAAGCAGATAGAACTCATCCAGACCAAGAACCTGGGCTACAATGATGATAACATCATTTCCTTAAAAAGTACAGGTAAATTGAATGATGATTTGCAGACCTTCGTGAATGAAGTTAGGAACATTCCGGGTGTACTTGGGGCCAGTTCATTTGGACATGATATGGTCGGTGATTACGGTGCGACAACAGGGCTCGACTGGCCTGGACGCCTGCCCGATCAGAAAATCAGATTTGGTAACCTTGAGGTGGGGCACGGCTGGATCGAGTTGCTTGGTATTGAAGTTATCAAAGGTCGTTCTTATTCTGATAATTATGAGGCAGAGGCTGACAATATTATCTTCAACCGATCCGCTGTTGAGGCTATGGGACTGGAAGATCCCATTGGTCAAATCATTAAGCTATGGGGCAAAGAAAAACGGATCATCGGGGTAGTAAACGATTTCAACTTCGAATCGCTGTACGATGAAGTTATGCCATGCTTTATGCAACTCTATCCGGATCAGACGAGTGCACTTGTAAAAATCGATGCCAGCAGCACAGTCGAAACCCTTTCAAAGATTGAAGCCTTTCATAAGGATTACAATGGTGGATTACCTTTCGATTTCACCTTTATGGATGATGCTTACCAGCAATTGTATGTGGCTGAGCAACGGGTGGCAACGCTTTCTAAGTACTTCGCGGGAATCGCTATTCTTATCTCAAGCTTAGGGTTGCTGGCCCTGGCTGCCTTCACTACAGAAAGGAGGCAAAAAGAAATTGGCATCAGAAAGGTGCTGGGCTCGTCGTCCTTCAACATTGTAAAGCTTCTGTCTTCTGATTTTATGAAAATGGTGATGATCGCCATTTTCATAGCCGTACCGTTAAGTTATTTTCTGGCGGAAGAATGGCTTAGTTCTTTTGCCTTCAGAATTGACCTTTCGTGGTGGTGGTTTGCACTTTCTGGTGCTACAGCCTTAGCTATTGCTATGATTACAGTGAGTCTGCAGACCTTGCGGGCGGCAAACCTGAATCCTGTGGTTTGTTTGAAAGATGAGTAGTTTGGGGCGGTCTTAAAAGTCTTTCAGAGACTTAATATTTCAGTTTTAAATACACAAAAATGGATGACATTTACCGAAATCATTTGGCAGTTCTGTTGTTCTGGCGAGTTTCCTCCCGACCGGTCGGGAGGAATACAAGGGGCTAAGAATAGCAAAGGTTTTCAGCCTATTACAAAAACACGTCATAGGCAACAGTGATCCCGACGTTAAGAGAAATCTATCCCAAAAAAGCATCTCACTACGATTAAGATAGATTTTTCTCTGCGTTCGAAATGACCCATGAAATAAGTTTTTAACATGACCTTCTAAAATCAGTGGGAGCACATGGATGAATGTTCTGAGTAGTAGAGTTAATAAAAGCATGTGACCGATTCATTTGGCCGGCTAAGAATATGGTAGCAAATGAGCGAACGGCTTTTAAGGTGTTTCTATTCGGTTTCCTTGCTTATCAATTTCAAACCAAGTGTCACTTTCCACTGGCTGATGCTCATCTGCGTTAGGATATTTTGTGACCTCAAAAGTTACCTCGGCAATGCCATTATTAAACCACTTCGCGTAAGCATATTGGCAGGGGATGACCACTTCACCTTTTTCATTGGCATAACCCATTTTTTGATTGCGTTGAACTCTTATTAACCCCTCATTAAAGTAATCAGGCCCATTATCAAAGATGACAAGATCAAACAACGTGTTGGCTTTCTGATCTATACCAATGAACCTTCCATAGGTGCTGTCGTTAGGATGTTCCATAACGTTGGCATAGTAAGACATGGTGTCAGTCCCGAAATAGGCGAATTTTCCAAATGGAATAATAGTATCACCTTCAGCGTTTACATAGGCCACATTGGCGCCATATTGTAGATACTCCTCGTTCGTTATAGCAAATAAGGGCGCTGTTTCTGTGTTTTCAGCGTTCTCAATATTGTGATATTCATGATTTGTTTGCTCCTGTTCGGTATGATTTGTACAAGAGATAAAGGCCAAAAGGATGAATAGGTATGCGTGTTTTCCCAGGTTCATGTGCATGCACTATATAGGTTATCAAGCCTCATCTTTTGATGCTAGATATTTAAGTGTCTTTTTTACATCAGAGAGGATATCCTTTTCCAGATACTCAAACCAGTCTTCTTCATTATGCCCTTTTTGATTTAGCCAATAACCGATTAAGAAAGCATACAATTTATGATGCACATAACCGGCTCCACCGCCAATCCGCCAACCTGTATGGGTATTGCCAGACCAGGTGGTCATCTTATTTAATGAAGTGTTTGCTAAAAAGATGGCGAAACCAAATAGAGAAGCTACAATATCCGTGAGCGGCTCATCATTTTCTTCAATTGCGTCTTCGCCAAGGAGCTTGATATGGGCTACCTCGTGGGCAATTGTAGCTATCAATGAGATGGGATCCTTTATCAGCGTTCGTTCAATGCCAATTTCGTAGATCCCGTCTGTAAGCTCTGTGTATAGTCCATTGGCCAATTTGCTGCCCTCCTCATAATTGGACATAACTGCCTCATCGGTAAACTCCATAGGTTGAAATTCATCAAAGAAGTAGACATTGATGGAACTGGACTCATCAACATTCATTTTGTAAGCTACGAGGTTGACAAGGTCAAGTACATCACCTTCAGTACCCTTGTACTCAAACCCTATGAAACCGGTTGTGGGAGAGAAGATTTCTTGTTCTTTGAGGTCAATGCCAAACGTTTGTTGGAACCAGTGGAAACAAGATATGAGCCACTCTTCGTCTTCTGGCGTTATTGGTGATTTTTTGTTATTCCAAAACATGTGTTGTTGAGATTAGGAGTACGTTGTTTAATTCAAAATTGGTTGTTATTGAATTTATAAACTTGTCAGCTACTTTTTACTTCTTGGTCTATTCTTTTTTCGATTCTATTTACAATGTCCAGTCGATTTTCATAAAACACTTTTGGAAAATCTAACTCAGGGTCACCTTTTATTCTTTTATCTTCTTTGAAATAAGTCAAAAGTATCTTGAGGTTCTCTATTGTTCTTGCATATAGGAATCTGTCACCAACAGGAATGGCATAGTAATAGTCCTTTCTGGTGAATTGATGAGCTTTGTTGAATCCACAAAAGCCACAGACAACTCTCCCGTTAATATCAGGTACGACCATTGCCGATCGAACAACACCAGGCGCGTAAAAAGCAGCCTTTTTCGAACACTTTGGACATATTATTTCAATATCTGGTTTCATCTTGACATGGGATACGTCTATAGACTTTTAAATTTGCGCTAAAATATCGATTCGATGCTTTAATCTCAAAAAGGTAGTTGCAGGCATTTCTATATCATTTGTTCTAGCCTGTGTTTTATCTGCCAAGTCTTAGTATTCTTCTTGCTCCTTGGATAACGAGAATGAATACATCTGAGCGTAACATTGAATTATCAGGAAAAAAAGAATGCTATTGATAAGACCTGTCTCATACTATATCGATGTTTTTCAGGCTTTACTTAATTGATGGATGCCCGGAGGCTTTGCCCGACAATTTAATGAATTCGATGCCGGAATAATAGGCTGGTGGATTTAACACGTTCCCCTTTCATAAAGGCTGGGATGATATCATTTGCTACTTGACCACTCCATTGTGCTTGTTCGTGTCCTACATTCTTTACTTGGACATGTGTTGCATTTACAAAACCCTTCATGATTTCCTCTGCTTGTTGCACTGGAGTTCTGCAGTCTGGCGTTCAGGTGCTAAAAAGTACTGGAATCTGGGGCCCAAGGTTCTACCTTGGGGTTTAATACCATTTATTCAGTGTGAGGCATTAAATAGGTAAAGCATTTTTATACTGACTTGTTGTGCGTAGCTTCTATTTCAAGTTTTTAATAAGTTTTGCATCCACCCAATAGATATCGCCATAACCCCTGCTAAAAAAGAGATATTTCCCGTCGGGAGTTAATAAAGGAGCATATTCACCGTCTGCCGAGTTCACACCTTCTCCCATGTTTTTTGGTTTTGACCAATTTCCTTGATCATTTTTAAAACTGATATACAAATCCGCATTTCCTAAACCATCAGGTCGATCTCTTGAAGCAAAAATCAGATAGCTTTCGTCTGGAGCAATAAACGGATCATAATTATAGAACTCACCATTGCCTACACCTTCTATCAAAACGGCTTTTTGGTATTTTCTATTCTTATTTTCAGCATAGTAAATATTGCCCGATCTGCCTTCCTGCACATAAAAATAGAGTGTCCCATTGTCTGAAATAGTTGGAAACCAATCATTGCCATCAGTATTCACTTCCATACCTAGATGGATGGGAGGGCTCCAACTGTCGCCGTTTCTCTTCAGCATCCATAAGTCCAGACTACTTCCGATGGAGTCAGTTTCACTGACCGATCTGTTAGAAGAATAATAAAGATGATTGCCATCTCTTGAAATAAAAGGCCCTACTTCCCTGTAAGTGCCTGGAATAGGTGCCGGTTCTGGTTTTGACCACGTTTTGCCATCTAATTTCGAGACCATAATCGTCCCTCGGTTGTACTTCCTTGTTTCTATGGTATAATAGAACTCTTTTCCGTTCGGGTGAAAAACACCATTATGGACAAAGTTTTCAGTAGAAATAAAATTTGGGGCAAACATGGTGGCTTTAGTATCTGGCCTGGCTTGACCCATATACTTACCTTCTAATTCGAAAGTACGGACTTTACTTTTGTCAGCGCCCTTTGAGATTAAATAGTCAGCAATTGCGTTTGTACCTTCTCTTAGAGCGATTTCCAAAAGAGTACTCCCTCTATTATTTGCCAGGTTCAATTCCACCTCTTTGTCTATCAGTTTTTGAACAAAATACAGATTTTCATTCATCACGGCTTTTTCTAAAAGGGATGCTCCGTATTCCTTTGTAAAATCACCTTTGACTTGCAAATTGATCAAAGGTTCAAAAAAGATCTTATCGTCGATCTGCACTGCGACGGACAGTGGCGTTTCTCCTCGATTATCCTGAATATTGATATTTATACCTCGACGGATCAAGAAGTCTAGTACTTCTTTTTGACGGCAGCCTACCGCATAATGAAGTAGCGATCTTCCGCGTTCATCTTGAATGTTGATATCGGTAGTGTCACTTAAGAGGCTGTCCAATCTTGCTAATTTCCCCTGACATGCTGTTCTATGAACGTTTTGACCCCATGTGTTCAAAGAAATAATGGCAAAGGAAATTATAGCTAATAATTTGATGCGCTTCATTTTTTATCGTTATACCTCATTCCATGGATTCAATTAAATACAACGTTCAGTTAGAAAATTGTTAACACCATAAAATATCGGATCGCTGTAGTCTCTGAGCTTAATTGTGATGAAATTAGCGAATCTACCGAAGCATTCAAAGCATCATAATGGTACTGTGCATTCCATAGAAAAGTCTCAAAGTACAGATGATATTAGAGAGCACTTCAGCTTCTCAGCGACAGACTCATGGGCAATTCCGGATACAGTTTGTAGAAAGTGCGCAAGCACATGTCTTATGCATTTCGTTAGTGGCTTTTCTTGCTTTCTTCCAACAGTTTTTTGACCAAGGTAATTTGGCCTAAGTGGTAGTAAGTGTGTTCAATTATTCCATCAATGTTTCTACGGTAATCACCATAATTCTTGTTTACAAAGATGTCATCAAGTTTCTTATCAGGTAGAAGTTCAACCTGTTCTGCAAATTTATCAGCATTCTGAATTAGTTGATTTTTGAGTGATTCCCATTCTTCTTCCTCATTCATGGGAGGTAGATCAAAGCTGTACTTATCCCGGATTGTCAGTTCTCCACCCTCCAAGACGTTTAACACTCCGGCTATGTAGTAGTGGATGTGAAAAGTCAACATAGCAATAGTATTCAATCCATGCACTTGTGTTATAGCAGTCTCTAATGACACATTTTCCAATTGCTCGGTAAGGTTTGTATTAGCAATCCACTTTCCATGAATTACTTCTCTAAAACGATTCGCAAGTTGAGTTGAAGCTTTCATTTTTTAGTTTCGGCTAAATTGCCGCTAATGTCCAGATAAGCTTAGTGAGTATATCCGTTCTAATAGCACTAAATAACTGATTTCTGAGAACTTTACGAACAGCCCCGATTGCCAATGGAGTTTATCGCATTGTCATATCCCTCTTTTTGCTTGTTTCCTAAAATATTCGAAAGTCCCTCCGATTCTCTTAGGGTTTCCATCCAAAAAGGTAAGCTCAATTT
>JBCBSS010000033.1:0-54564 GCA_039819065.1 Bacteroidota bacterium | reverse complement strand
ACTTAACATAACCTCCTTTTATCTGATTTAACTCAGCAAAAGCTTGGTAATTAGCCTAATAGGCTTTGTTTTTATGCCGACATTTAAGTTGCATATACTGAACGAATATGGCATGTAAGCCTGATCAATAATGTAAGGGCACACACTTGTATTCTTAAGGATTACCCATACTTACATCCATATGGTTATACCTTACATTGCTCTTGATCAGGCTATGAAGAGAAGAGGTTACGATCTCTGCCGCCATTCTTAAGGTAATCCCGCACAAAGGTGCATTTTACAGATCATCATCCTTCCCTTAGCAGTTTTTTGCCTTTAATCATTATGTTTGGGTTCTAACCTTAATGCAACTATGCAAATTAAACTCCCTATAATTTTCTCAATACTTACTGGCCTCCTTATAGCTCCTAAAGCGATCAGTCAGGTAGATTTAAACTACTATCTCCCCCAAGATGTAAGCTACGATGCCAACATACCCACTCCGGAATCAATCGTAGGACATCAGGTTGGCGAGTGGCACATCAGTCACGATAAACTAGTCAATTATATGTATGCCTTGGCTGATGCGTCTGATCGCATTACCATACAGGAATATGCCAGAACGTTTGAAAATAGGCCGCTGGTTTTATTAACCATTACGTCTCCCGAAAACCACGGCAATATTGATGAGATAAGAACACAACATGTACAGTTGACTGACCCCCAATCTTCGGGAGGCCTGGATATCAGCAATATGCCTGCTGTCGTTTATATGGGATATAATGTGCACGGTAACGAGCCTAGTGGTAGCAATGCGTCTTTGTTGATGGCCTATTATTTGGCCGCGGCTCAAGGACAAGCCATCGAAGACGAGTTAAAAAACACAGTAGTATTACTTGATCCTTGCCTCAATCCGGATGGGCAGAATAGATTTGCCAATTGGGTCAATTCCAGAAAGGGTAAAAATCTCGTCAGCGACCCTTACAACATGGAGCAAAACGAGCCCTGGCCTGGAGGTAGAACAAATCATTATTGGTTCGACCTGAATCGAGATTGGTTGCCGGTTCAAATGCCTGAATCAAAGGGTAGAATTAGAAATTTCCACCGCTGGAAACCTAATATCCTGACTGACCATCACGAGATGGGCACCAATTCTACTTTTTTCTTTCAGCCGGGTATCCCAAGTCGCAATCACCCACTCACACCAGCCAATACCTACGTACTGACTCAAAAAATTGCCAATTATCACGCTGAGTACCTCGATCGTATAGGTTCATTATACTACAGTAAAGAAAGCTTTGATGACTTCTATTATGGCAAGGGGTCTACCTTCCCAGATGTGAACGGTGGGGTTGGCATTCTTTTCGAGCAGGCCAGTTCAAGAGGGCATGCACAAGAAAGCGTTCACGGCACTCTTAAATTCCCCTTTACCATTAAGAATCAGCTCACCACCTCTCTTTCGACATTCAAAGCGGCGGTAGAATTACGCGAAGAGCTTTTGAATCATCAAAGGGATTTCTTCAAGAATGCTCAAAGTGATGCGGACAGGGATGCGGTCAAGGCCTATGTATTCGGCTCGGACAAGGATCCTTGGAAAACCTATCATTTGGCAGAAATACTGAAGACACATCAAATTGAGATGAACGCATTGGCCAAGGATTTTTCGTCCGATGGCACCACCTATAAAAAAGGAAAGAGCTACATAGTGCCTTTGAAGCAAAAACAGTATAAGCTGATCAAGGCCATGTTCGAAAAGCGCACCACATTTCAGGATAGCCTTTTCTATGATGTATCTGCATGGACTTTACCTTTGGCTTTTGGGGTTGATTTCTCAGCGCTTTCCATCAAAACTTTCAATATCTCTTTATTGAGTAACAAAATTGAGTCATTAGAGGCTCCTAAGGGAGAAATAGTGGGTGGCAAAGGTGATTATGCCTATGCTTTTGAGTGGTTTTCTTATTACTCTCCTAAATCGCTGTGGCGCATATTGAAATCCGGTATTAAGGCTAAAGTAGCCAATGAGCCGTTCGTTTCAGAAGGTAAAACTTTTGAGCGGGGTACTATTCTGGTACCCGTACAAAACCAGACATTACGTCCTGATCAAATCTATTTATTAATGCAAAGGTTGGCCAATGAAACCGGCATTCAAATACACAACCTACCTACTGGACTAACCGGTGGCGTCAACTTGGGCAGTCCGATGTTCTCCTCTTTGAGAAAGCCTAAACTCATGATGTTGGTCGACCGGGGAGTAAGCTCGTACGAAGCTGGAGAAGTTTGGCACTTGCTGGATCAGCGTTATGATATGACAATCAGTATGGTACCTACCAACGTATTCAACCGAGCGGATATTGATAAGTATAATACCATTATCATGGTCAATGGTAGCTATGGCAGTATCAACAAAGAAAAACTCAAACGATGGATACAAGGTGGAGGCACGTTGATCGCTACAAAAAGAGCCGGTAAATGGCTGGCCGATAATGGTATGTCCAAAATGAAGTACAAGGTCAATAAGCCTGACACGTCCGGCAAGAACTTACCCTATGCGCTCAGAAGACGATATTCCGGAGCACAAGTTATAGGAGGGGCTATCTTTTCCGGGAGATTGGACCTGACACATCCGCTGGCTTATGGATACGAAAACAGGGATATCAGCCTATTCAGGAATAGTACGCTATTCATGGAGAAAGCTAAGAATGCCTACGCCAATCCGCTGATGTACACCAGTAATCCATTACTAAGCGGGTACATTTCTGATAAGAATAATGAAAAGCTCAAAGGAACTGCCGGTATTGGTGTTTCTGCCTTCGGCTCAGGTCGAGTGATTACATTTGCCGATAATCCCAATTTCAGGGCTTTCTGGTATGGCACGAACAAGTTATTTATGAATGCCATATTTTTTGGCAGAACTATAGATCTATCTTCGGCAAGATAGGTTTAGCCACTAAAATATTATACCCTTTGGATAGCTATTCAAAGGGTATTTTTATATTTGTAGATCAAATTCTACTACTGTTTGAAAAATATATCTTCATCTCAATCCAAGTTATTCAGACTTGACAAGAATTATATCTTGAAGGAGGCCCAAGGAGCTTATCAGCAAGAAGCGTTGGCGTATCTCTTTCAGGAGGCAAAAAGCACCTATCTATTCAATTATAACCCTCTTGGGTTGGAAGACGATACGGTTATTGCCATCAAGCGTTATACAGAACCTAGAACAATCCACTTCGAAGAGTTCTACGCTATGCTATGTGGCATTTACCGATATAAGCATGGAGATAATCAGTTAGAATTTTTGTTTGACGGCTCAGACCACTTTAGCACCTACTCTAACGAATGGCAAATGACTTATAAGCACTGGGTGGCAGAGTTTTGCCAGAAAGAGAATTTCCTCAAAGCCGTGTTAGAAGCTACCATATTCTACAAAAATGAAAAATCAGGCCTACTTGCTGAAAACAGGCTCAAGTACATCATTCATCAACACTTCGACCTTAAGGTATATAAATACAAGGGCATTGTTGAAATGCGGGTAGCTTAAGGCATCAGTACTTGACTACGAAACCTTCATAGCCCGCGATGGGCTGTTCAGACAATTCTATATCAGTTACACGCGCCATTGTTGGTCCAGACCAACACCAAGTAACAAACTCATTGATGGTTTCTTCCTCCGCCTCAGCTTCGATGTAGACGTCACCATTGGGTTGATTGCGCACAAAACCCTTTATGCCTAAATGATCTGCTGCTTTCTTGGTACTGGCCCGGTAGTAAACACCCTGCACCTTACCTTTTACTGTTATATTCAAATGCTTCACGAGAAGTCTGATTACTTGGCCGCAAGTGCCTCCTTCATGATAGATACACCGGAAGATGTGCCGATTCTATCCGCACCTGCCTGAATCATCTCTGTGGCCTGTGCCAGGTTTTTGATACCACCAGATGCCTTAATACCCACATTAGAGGGCAGGCATGACCGCATCAAAGCAATATGGTCTTTCTTGGCTCCTTCCGGTGCAAATCCAGTTGAAGTCTTAACAAAGTCCACACCGGCATCTGCGCATATTTTACACAGTTTGACGATTTCTTCTTCGTTGAGATAGGCTGTCTCTATGATCACCTTGAGCAATTTGTAGTTGTCGTGGGCCACTTTACTACACCTGGCCAGTTCGATCTTAGGCCAGGGCATCCCAGTTTTGAAGGCAGAAATATTCAGGACAATATCCAGTTCATCTGCACCGGTATCAATAGCGATTTTCATTTCTTCAATCTTAGCTTCCGTCATTTGGTATCCGAGGGGAAAACCTATTACAGTGACCAATTGTGTATCGGCATTCCCAAGGTCTCTTTTGGCTTTTTTTACCCAGAATGGAGGAACGCACACGCCAATGAAATTATGCTCCTTCGCTTCATCGATCAATTGTTCCAGTTCTCGGTCGGTGGTGAAGGGTTTTAATAGCGTATGCTCAATATATCGGTTGACGGATTCCATGCTTATCGTGCTTCTTTTATAGTAGCTACTGCCAAGAACGAGGTTCAAACTATAACCTCTAGCAGTTTAGCAATGAAAATTAGCCGTAACCGATTGCTTTAGAAAGTGGTTGAGTCAGAATTTTTTAAGAATAGAAATAGAATATTAATTAGTGATGTCAGTGCAGTTGGGGTGGCATTAATGGACAATACCACACTCTTTACAAAGCTTCCTTTTCCCTTTTGGCCGTTTCTTCGGTGGTTTCTTATGCCCAAAATACAATGCGTTAGAGTATTGCGGTTTTTCCATACCCTTGGCTTTCTTTCGCTCATACTTCTCCTTGGCCACCATGCGTTTTTCAAACTCCTTTACCTTAGTATCGAGCATTTTGCTGTATTGTCCATTAAAGCTTTGCTTTTTAGCCTTTTTACTGCTCTTTTTCGAACTGGTTTGCTCGGCAGTATTCTCCTCTGGTTTGTAGGGCTCGTAAGCATTAGGACTTTTGCTGAATTCTACCTGCTCTTGTTTATTATTCTTCTTGTCTTTCTTCTTCTGGGCTTGTACCGCATAGCCACTTAATAAAGAAAGTATACATATCAGCAAGACATAGCGCATAGTGATCATTTTTTTCTTATCAATAACTCGCTTTGGAATGAAAAATTGTATCGAGCGACTGTTCCTTACCGGATGTCATGACTCAGTAGCATATTTATTAATGAATTGCGCTATCCCTTCTCTGATCTTCTCGCTGTCATGCCAGTACTCACGGCTGAAAATACCTTTGAATTTCCAATTTTTATGGCTCAAGGTAAACGGTCGGTAGACGTGCATATCTTTAATAGAGATGCTTTGATAGTAAAGGTCGTCGTCAGTCAAAATAAGGCCAATGTAATGTCCATTTTTGCTGACTGTAAGATCGGAAAAGGGCATTTCGTTTTCAACTTTGAACGCCTCGAATACCTCTGCCGACCAAGTACTGATCTTATTTTTCAGGTACCATTCCAAGCTATGACCTGATTGTTTGGGTAAAGCCGGTAGATAACGGCCTTCAGAAACTTCATAGGCATATTTCAAGTATTCCTTGAGCAATTTAGGCCCCTCGTTCTTGCTGTCCTCTACTTTCAATTGATTAGGCAATACACTACTCACTATCACAATCTTTTCCCGGGCACGTGTCACTGCCACATTCAACCTATTCTCTCCAAAAGCCTGATTCAGGCTTCCAAACTGCATCATCATTTTACCGCCTTTGTCCGGGGCATAAGCAGTAGAGAAAATAATGGTATCCTTCTCATCTCCCTGAACATTCTCAATATTCTTGACAAATAAAGAATCTGGTATAACAAGCCCGTTCTTGATAGCCTCTTCGTCAAGTAAATCAAGGATATGACCCTGTTGCTTTGCGTTGAAGGTCACCACGCCTATTTCCTTTTCCGGTTCCTTTTCTATCAAAGTACGAACCAAACGCACCACCTCAACTGCCTCAGCGTCATTGATGTTATTCTCCCATGTTCCATCTACTTTGATGTAGTTGATGCCCGGTTCCTGCTTGTTGACTATTTTACTATCCGGAAGCATTTGTAGCTGCCCATCGTAGAAATGCTGATTTGAAAAGTCAATCAGGTCTAACGATCGGCTTCGGTAATGCCCCCGAAGTTGTACATTCATTAAGTATTGGTTGGCCAATTCCAGTAAAGAATCGACTTCCAAAGATGGGTCATCGTCCGTTTGTTCTTCCCAACGCACCCGATACAAATCGTTGGGTTTTAGCTGCTTATCATCACCGGCAATCACCACCTGGCGCCCTCTATACATAGCGGGTATTCCTCTTTCGGCAAAGCATTGTGAGGCTTCATCAAATATGACCAGATCAAACATTTGCCGCATCGGGAAAATAGCCGAAACAGATTCAGGTGAGGCCATCCAGCAAGGAATCAGTTCAAAAAGCTCGTCTGAGAAGTTATTCATCAACTTTCTCAGCGGCCATATACGCCTCTTCTTAGTCACCTGATGATACAAATCCCTGTAGGTCACCATATTGTTGAGCCTATTGTACTCTACATTTTCATAGGTTCTCTCTCGAGATTTTAGAAGCAGGATATCATTGCTCACCTTGAGCTTTTCCCTTACTGAGTTCTGAAGATCAGATTCCATTCGCTGGAATTTGAGAGACGATACTGATCTCAGTATAGGATATTTTGTTTCTATGTGCTCGATCCAAGCCAGGCGCAGGCTATTATTGAACAATCCAACTACCTTTTCCTGATCATAAGAGCCCAACTCATCAAATAGTCGGTCTGCCACTTGCACCTCATGACTCCTAAAAGAATCTTTTACCTCATCGAATTCGCATAGTGCGTCAAAGTCTTGGTTGAGCACACTGATAAGCCTGGTAGTCGATTGAGGGTTGTTGATGATATTGGTGATCTGGTTTTCGGATAAATATATCCGCCAGCTTTCCATTTTGTGCTGTACATCAGTGATAATGACGAACATGTCTTCTATCTTCTTCCTCAAGGCATCGCCATCGAGCTTCATCGGATTGAAGTACTCCTTGAAGTTCCGAACGCCGCTGAAGATAATCTTAGCTTTGATGGCCAGTTTTTGGAGGTAGAACCAGTTTTGAAATTCTCCCAGTGTATACTTTTCAGGTATATCGGAAAGCCATTCGGCTTCTTTTAGCTTGGACAGATTGTGCTCCAGGTTGAGGCGGTTATCTACCTTCTCTTCCAATGCCCTGAGGCCTTTTTTATTAGGCTTCAAATTATTAGATACCAGCACCCTTTTGATGAGATACTTATCTCTCGCAAAGAGCCGCCACTTGATCAACTTCATAATGCCAGTACGGGCTTCCATTCTTCTCATCAGGGCTTCCTGAAATTTGCCAAGCAAGTCCGAGGGCAAGCTCACTTCGGGCCCAAGGCCTTTGAAACAGTCCAATGTGATGCGCTCAACATTGGAAAGCCAGAGGTGATCAGTTTCCCTGTCAGAATACTCAGCCATATGCCGGAAATAATTATAAACTGTTTCCTTACTGAGTATACCAAGCATATCCACGAGGTAATTCCTCTTATTCAATATGTTCAAGCAGTCCTCTAGGTTCAACTTGGACTGTACTATCTCCTCTAGCGATGAGGCTATTTGCTCTTGATATTCCGGAATCTCTTCTATGGCCTCCCGGATTTTCTGTAAATCCGAAAGTGTATAGCCCTTGAAGGATTTTCTATTGAAGAGTGCGTATTCACTCCGACCAAAATCTTCAGCATAGACGGAATAGGCCTTCAGCTTATCTATGAACTCGTGCAGGCCATCAAAGTGAAAGAAACGGTATTCCTGTTTGATGTTGATTACCTGCCCATTGCGATCAGAGGTGAGATAAAGCTCCTTAACGGAGGTGCCGCATTCGCTTTCGTCAAAAAGAGCGAATTTAAACTCGTCAAGCTGTTCTGTAATCTGGTCAATCTTTCTACTTTCCCGCAAGAATTGCCGCTCCAGATGCACGGCATCAAGTCCGTTATTCTTCAGCTTGTATTCTGGTATTTTATCTACCTGCTTGGCTATTTTTTGATAGATCGGCTTTTTATCATCACGGAAGTCATGCACGAGTCCGATGAAATCGGTCATGTCCTTCTCTCCCATTCTATTATAAACCACATCAAGCGCGGCTCGCTTTTGACAGACCAACAGTACCTTCTGTCCTCTGGCTATGAAGTCCGAAATCAAATTACAGATCAGTTGTGACTTGCCGGTGCCGGGTGGGCCTTGCACAATAACAGAGGTACCTTTCTTGGCTGCTTTGAGTGCGTTCTCCTGGAAGGCATCCATCTTGAAAGGCGTGAATGTCCTTTCCTCCTTTACCTGATTTAGAAAGTAAAAGCTATTAGCCCTAAAAGCTTCTTGTTCCTCTCCCAGATTGGATCTCTCTGCAAAGAACTCTTCTATATCCTGAATGTGGCTATTTTCAATGAGGTCGAGATAATCAGGCACAAGATGTGAGCCTGCTTGCGGGAAGATACCCAAGACTGCCTCAGGATATAACTTCAGCTCGCCTTCTTTCTCATTCTCTTCGAATTGGGCTTTCTTAAAATTCTCAAAAGCGATCAGTTCGTCTTTGAAATTGTCCCGGTTAAAATTGATCTCTATCGGGCTTTCCTTGAAGAGTTGGTAGAGACCGGTTCTAAATATTTGACTGTCATCCTCAAAGTCCTCCAAACTTCTTTCTAAAAGCTCTTCACCAATTTCGACCTGGTTGAAATAGCTGTAAGCCAGAATGAAGGATTTGTTAAGTGATAGCTCTGCATCTTTCCTGGGTTTGAGCACCCAGTTTCTACTTTCCTCTACGATTTCGCACGGAAAGAATGTCAACGGACAGCGGATAAGCGTTCCGTCAGAAAGCTTTCCCCTAACGAAGGGCCAGCCCAGGTAAAGATCTTTTGACCCTCTCTCTTCCAGAATGAACTTGTCAACTCTTTGAAGTTTCTTCAATCGGCGACTCACCACGTTCACATCGTCATCGCGACTGTCCTGAATGGGGCAAAGCACCACCTTCTTGGAGGCTATCATGTTTTCTACGATAGAAAAGGCATTGTCTCCATTGAGAAAGTTAAAATCGCGAAGGTCAATGAATTGGTCAGAAATTAACCTGAGCAGCAAAAGTGACCGGTTATTACCGGAAAGGTTAGTGAGTCTACGGAGATAGGATTTGAGCAGTTTATGCATGAAGGCTTATCCAAAAATAGTAAACACAGGCCGAAAACTAGACGTTGACATCAAAAAGTCAAGTAGGGCTTTATTTTGGTCAACGTGTTTTCATCGAGTACTCCTTCCTTTGAAAGTACGTCAGCGTTTGAGTATACTCCTTTTTTATTCCTGTGGTTCACAATGCGCTTAGCTTGTTCGTAGGAAATATAAGGATGACGCACTAAAGTTTTTATACCGCTTTCGTTAATTTTTATTTTCCGGGGTTTAAATGCACCATCTATAGCGCCATATTGCAATAGGTTATTAACCACATCGGGCTTTAGGCCATAGACCTCAGACAATTGATCTGAATGTACAAAGCCTCCCAGTAAATCCCTGTACTTGATTATTCTACCGGAAAGCACTTTTCCGATACCTCGTATTTGTTTTAATGTGGTGGTATCAGCTGTATTGAGGTCAAACGGGGCTATTTCTTTCTTAGCAATGGTCTTTTCAATTAAGTCGTTGGTAGTGATAGGCTTTTCTTTTATCGTAGGAGATGCGGGAGTCGATTTCACAATCTTGGCAGGTAGGTCGATGAACGTATATAGGCGATTATAAGTAAGGCTGTCCAATCCGTAAATCTTTTGGAGGTCGGATTTGATTTTGAATTTCCCTCCTTTGCTTCTGTATTTGATGATACGGTCGGCGATATATGGCTTTATCCCTAATCTCTGCAAATCTTCTGATTTGGCTATGTTGGGGTCAAAGTTGAATAGAATCGTTGTGGTTGTTTCTTCTACTTGCTCCACAGTTACATTGCTTTCCCAAGCGGCTAATAGACTATCCAACCCTTGACGATCTTCATCACTGAACATAGGTCGTTCAGGAATCATCATTTTATATAGTGTAGGAGAAGCTAGCAGTACAAAAACGAGCGGCAGCAGTATGATAAAGCCATTCGTCTCAGTCTTAGAAAATCCAAAATAGTTACGCACCCAATACCTCAATCTTTTCATCACGCGTTTATTTTCTGACACAAATAGAATACTTGTTCTACAAATAACTGGTTGAGATCATGACAAATACTCATAATGTAGGCTCTGGGGCTGAGTAAAGTCTTAATCAAGACATATTTTAAACCCTGAATACTATATTATCAGTAAACAGATGCACCCAAGGCAACGCAAAATGCCTTGATGACGTCTTTTAAGTGTATTGTATTACTTTTGTTACTTCAAAACCTGATTTTTGTCAGGGTCGCATAATTTGAAACTGTTATAAATTGTCCACATGATTCGATCATACTTTCAAATTTTTTGTTTAGGTAATAGTTTTGTGGAATAAGTTTTTTCGATGCAGCATTTTAAAGCATTAAGTCTTTCATACAAGAACACCCCCATTACGGTAAGGGAACATGTCTCTTTAGACGAATCGACTGCCAAACAGCTTATTGGTTTCATACGTGATTATGTAGAAGCTTATGACTTATTGGTTTTGTCGACGTGTAATAGAACTGAGATTTACTATACCTCAGAGCGTGATTGTTCTGTAGATATTTTGAAAGGCCTTGCGCTTATAAAAAAGGAAGTAACATTCCAGGATATTGATCCATTCTTCGTACGCTATAATGATCAGGACGAAGCGGTTCAGCATTTATTCGATGTTGCCATTGGTTTGGAAGCGCAAGTCGTAGGCGACATGCAAATCTCCAACCAGGTAAAGCAAGCTTATCAGTGGAGTGCTGACGAGCAAATGGCTGGCCCATTCTTGCATCGCCTGATGCACACGATATTCTTTACTAATAAAAGGGTAGTACAAGAAACGCCATTCAGAGATGGCGCTGCTTCAGTTTCTTATGCTGCTAAGGAATTGGTCGAAGATCTAGCCGGTGATTTAGCCTCACCAAAGATTTTGGTGATGGGTCTAGGTGAAATTGGCGCCGACCTTTGCCGCAATTTATCAGGTTCCAAATTCAATGATGTCAAAATCACTAATCGCACGATTTCCAAAGCACAAGAACTTGGTGAGGAATGCGGTTTTGAAGTGGTTCCTTTCGAGCAGATCAACGAGACTATAGCTGATGCAGACATTATTATTTCTTCCATTGTCAAGGATGAACCATTCATCACCAAACAACTGATAGAACAATTTGAAATACTCTCGCACAAATTCTTTATAGACCTATCTGTACCTCGTAGTGTTGAAAGCGCTATCGAAGATGTACATGGTGTATTGGTCTACAATATCGATAATATACACAGCAAGGCTTCCGACGCTTTGCAGACCAGATTAGCTGCCATACCTGATGTCAGGGTGATCATAAAAGAGGCCATTGAAGAATTCAATGACTGGTCTAAAGAAATGATCGTTTCTCCTACTATTCAGAAACTTAAGAATGCACTGGAGGACATCAGAAGCCAGGAAATGGTCAGGTTCTTAAAGAATGCTTCTGATGAGGAAGCGAAGATGATTGACAAAGTGACCAAAAGCATGATGCAGAAAGTGATCAAATTGCCGGTGTTGCAATTGAAAGCGGCTTGCAAACGTGGTGAAGCGGATACTTTGATTGATGTCTTGAACGATCTATTCAATCTGGAACAGCAACCCGTCAAAAAAGAGAAGTAGTAAAGCCTACTTGCGAACTTCCTTTTACCACCCAGTTTCTAACAAAGTGTAACATTGTCACATAAGATGTAAATAGCCACTTAGGTGACTAAGTATGTCATTCAGACAATTTTGTCCCTCCATATTTTATTCATATAATGTGTGAGCATTAACTTCGGGCTTAAACTCAATTTAGTCATATGCTCATTTCTTTAATCGCTGCTGTTGCAGAGAATGGTGTCATCGGTAAGGATAATGATCTCGTTTGGGACCTCCCTGATGACATGAAGTATTTCATGCGCACTACCAAGGGGCACCATATTCTACTAGGTCGCAAAAACTATCTCTCACTACCCGAAAAATTCCGCCCACTTCCTAACCGGTCGAATCTCATCGTTACCCGGCAAAAGGATTATGCAGCAGAAGGTGCTTTCGTGTTCAATACCATCGAAGAGGCTATCGATTTTGCCAAAGCGGAAGGTGAGGAAGAGTTGTTTGTCATTGGTGGTGGAGAGATTTACAAGCAGACATTGGATATGGCTGATAAGCTTTACATCACCGAAGTGAAATGCTCATTTGAGGGGGATACTTTCTTCCCTGATTTTGACAAGTCCCAATGGGAAGAAACATCTCGCACATCGCATGGCATCGATGAAAAACACAATTGCGAGTTCGACTTTGTGATCTTCGAAAGACCAAAATAGCTAGTACCATGGAAAACATCTTACTATTACACGGTGCCCTGGGTGCCAAAAGCCAGCTAACTCCGCTTGAGGAAGCTTTGAGCAATGACTTCAGTGTAGGCAGTATGGATTTTTCAGGACACGGTGGCTCGGCACTTCCCGATGCGTTTGATATTCGCGTATTTGCTCAGGATGTACTGAATTGGATGGATGATCAGGAATTATCGGCTACTCACATATTCGGTTACAGCATGGGTGGGTACGTAGGTACTTACCTGGCCAGGCATCATCCTGAACGGATCAAAAGTGTGTTCGCCATTGCCACCAAGTTCAACTGGGATGGGCCTTCTACTGAAAAGGAAATGGCCATGCTCAACCCTGAAAAAATAGAAGAGAAAGTGCCCAAGTTTGCCGATGTATTGGCTCAACGACACTCGCCTGAAGATTGGCGCAGCATTGTATTGAAAACCAAAGATATGATGGCAAATCTGTCCGAAGAACCCACTTTATTTCAGGGTGATTTTGGGTCTATTGAAGTGCCTATTCTAGTAGCATTAGGTGACATGGATCACACCGCTGGCTTAGCAGATTCCCTTCAGGTTTTCGAAAAACTGGAAAGAAGTCAGTTTTTAGTGCTACCCAACACCAAACACCCGCTCGAAAGTGTCGACTTAAAGGGATTGGTGCATCACTTAAAAAAATTCATCAACGATATTCAGGAATAACCTGCTAAGGTTTATTTAAACATCATATGGCTTCTTTACAAGACAAAGTAATCTGGTTGACTGGTGCTTCATCAGGCATCGGAGAATCATTAGCTTACCAATTGGCTAAAAAAGGAGCTAAGCTCATCCTTTCTTCCAGAAGAAAAGAAGAATTGGAGCGTGTGAAAGGAGCGTGCAATCCTACCAATCAAGCTAACATACAGATCTTGCCTATTGACCTGGGCAAGGCTGAAACGTTAGCACTGACCACTGAAGCCGCGATCAACTTATTTGGAAAAGTAGATATCCTGATCAACAATGGTGGTATTAGCCAGCGTTCATTGGCCAAGGATACAGAACTCAAGGTAGACAGGGCGGTCATGGAAGTAAATTTCTTTGGCGCCATAGCATTGACCAAATACCTACTGCCGGACATGATCAAGCGTAAATCGGGTCATTTTGTGAATATCAGTAGCCTGGTAGGTAAATTCGGCACGCCTTATCGTTCTGGGTATGCTGCCTCCAAACACGCACTACACGGCTTCTATGATTCCCTGAGGGCAGAACTCTGGAGGGAGAACATCAAGGTAACTATGGTGTGCCCTGGCTTTATCAAAACAAATGTTTCGATTAACGCCCTGACAGAAAAAGGTGAGAAACTGAACAAGATGGACAAGGCTCAGGAAAACGGAATGGACCCTGATTTGTGTGCCAGGAAAATCATCAAGGCCATTGAAAAAGAAAAGGAAGAGGTCAATGTCGGCGGAAAAGAACGCCATTACGTCAAAGTAAAGCGGTTCTTCCCCGGTATTTTTTCACGTATGTTGCGTAAAGCAGAAGTACGATAATCAGTTTTGCCAAACCACAATTACTGGGTCGGGTTTTCATTTTCTTTCACCGAAAACATATCAAACACCAAAGCGTAGATATACGCCGTTTCCCTAAGGCGTTGATATCGACCGGATGAACCTCCATGTCCGGCTTCCATATTGGTTTTGAGCAACAGGGGACGCTCGTCTGTTTTCATTGCTCTCAATTTCGCCACCATCTTAGCGGGCTCCCAATACCCCACGCGATTATCATTTATAGCAGTTAGAAATACCATGTAAGGGTATTCTTTCGCTTCTACATTGTCATAGGGTGAGTAGGATTTGATGTATTTGTAGTATTTCTTGATCAACGGCGATCCCCACTCTTCATATTCTAAAGTGGTCAATGGCAAGTTGGGATCCATCATGGTGTTGACTACATCAACGAAAGGAACGTTGAGAATGATGCCCTTGTAAAGATCGGGACGCATGTTGGCCACCGCGCCCATCAACAGGCCTCCTGCGCTGCCGCCATAAGCTACTATCTGACCTTTGGCCGCGTACTCTTCAGCAATAAGAAATTCCGTGCAGTCTATAAAGTCAAAAAATGTATTCTTCTTCTGGAGTTTTTTACCATCTTCATACCACGCCATACCCATATCATTTCCTCCCCTTACGTGGGCGATAGCATATACAAATCCTTTGTTTAGAAGCGAGAATATATTGCTGTTATAACCCACGTCCATTCCTGCTCCGTAGGCCCCATAACTGGTCAGGAACATTCTTTTGGTTTTGCGTTTTTTAGGATTGCTCCATGAGTAATAAATCAATGTGACTGGAATTCGCTCTCCGTCTCGAGCAGTTGCCCAAACACGCTCCACTTCTATAAACCTCGACGATAACACTCCAATGGCCTTTCTCTTCTTGACCAATCGCTGTTTCTTGGTGGCCATGTTATAATTGTAGACCTCAGATGATACACTGGGCGAGCTGAAGGCATAACGTAAAGTATCGGTATCCACATCCGGGTTATACCCTAAGGAGAGCGTGGCAATGTCTTCTTTGGCTTTGATATAATGCGACTTTCCGGTGGCCTTATTGAATACATTCAGTCTGTTCAGGGCTTCTGATTTTTCACTCAGCACATAATATTTATCGAATAGTTCAAACCCATTGAGCAGTACATCCTTGCGGTGGGCCACAAAGGGTTTCCAATTTTTATAGCTTACTGCACTAGTATCAGTCACCATTATCTTATTGTTAATGGCGTTTTTATTGGTCAGAATGTACAGCTTGTCTTTGTAGTGCTTGACACCGTAAATATGCCCTTCTTCGCGTTTATGTATGCGTGAAAATTCACCTTGAGGGTTATCGGTTCTAAGATAGTAAACCTCTGATGTGGTAGAACTGGCAATACTCATGAAAATAAACTGCTTGGATTTTGACCGCCCAATGCCAACCGAGAAGCGCTCGTCTTTTTCTAAGAATACCAGCTTATCTGAAGATTGTGGTGTGCCCAATACATGCTTCATTACTTTGTAGCTCCGGTTAGTCTTAGGCTCCTGAATAGCATAGAAAAAGCTTTTGCTGTCTATCCATACAAAACCGCTTATATCTGTCAATGAATCAGCCAATAATTGACCGGTTCGAAGATCCTTAAACTTCATCACGGCTTTGTCACTTCCATCTGTATTTTCCACAAAGGCCATTAAATGAGTGTCAGGACTAATGCGATACCCTCCCATGCTGTAGTATTGCTTGCCTTGGGCCATTTCGTTGACATCCATAATGACTTCTTCTTTGGCATTGGCTTCGATTGGCTTCCTAAAATATACCGGATGTTCCTGGTCCGATGAGTACTTCAGATAGTAATAATACCCGTCTCGCTTGGTCGGCAATGATTCATAATTACGTTCAATGCGATTGGCCAAGTCAATGAAGATATTACGATGTGATTTTCTTAATGGGATAAAATAGTTATCGGTGAACGCATTTTCAGCTCGTAGATAATCAACCACATCATCATTGTATAAGGGTGCCTTGGTATCCTTCAGCCATGCATAGTCATCATACCATTCATCTCCATGGATTTTCACTCTTTCAGGCTCTTTTTTGGCCACTGGGATCGGCATGGTGTCATTCCTGAAATGCTTTTCTTTGAACTGCTGCTCCAGCTTTTTCTCACTTTCCATGTCCATTCTCACCTGATCGGGAATGATAGAAATGGCAGTGGATTGGGCATAATCGTCCCAAAACTCCTGGTTGTATTCAAGGGGATAATCAAACAACTGATTGAAATCCACATTGGCAAAAGTCTCTGTTTTTGGAATGGCCTTTACGGAGTCGGTGATGATTTCGTTCACAAATAACTCCGATACAGCTGCGTAGGGTGTAGTAACATTGGTGATCGTATCCTTGAATATAAACTCATCTTCTTGCCTCAAGTGATCGATATAGTATTTATCCCCTTGTTTCTTATAACTGATGCTGATCTTGTAATCAAAGTGCTTGATGGCCATGGTCGTATAGCTGCAGATATACTGCTTATAATCAGGTGGCACGGAGTATTCTATCTTCACGATACCATAGTCTTTTTGATCGACGTAAATCTTGCCTCCCATGATGTCCCGGTAGAGTCTGAATTTCTTTCTTTTCTTGGCCAGTTTTTCCAGGCTTATGGAAGGTTTGAAGGTCAAACAATAATACCATTTCGAGGCATCTTGCTCGTCATTGACTTCACTTACTTCGTAGTCGTATCGTCCAAAGTACTTTTTATCCAGAAAATGGCGCCGGAACTTGACACGGTCTTTACCTAGCAACCCGAGTGGCCCACCTTCAATGTTCGCTTCCAAATGCTCTTTGGATAGATTGGCACTGGCCCTGGCATCAATGATCTTAACCTGATCTTTCCTCAGCGTTCGATGATGGAAATGTCCTCGATGTAGTCTCGCTCCCCAATAGCTAGTAAGGGAACTCAATGAACCATTGACGCTTCCCCAACCTGAACCGTACTCATTCCATTTGTACTTCTTGAGCCTATACTTATCATAGTGGTATATGCAGGCGGCGTCAGCATATTTGATATATGCGCCATGTTCTTGAAGTGTTTCCCTATAGTAGCCATCGATCATGAAGGGAGTACCGGGGTAATTGTTTTCTATATTGGATAATACTCTTCTTAATAGTGCCCTTGGCCCGATAAGCTTCTTGGGCTTTATCACCACCTCGCTTAGCACTTTTGTATCTACCTGCATCACAACCTGGACATTGGTCGGGTCATTGATATCGTTAATTTTCAGGTAATAGGGCTTAAAACCGACGTAAGAAAAAACCAAGGTGTCGTTTTTGTGGACAGTTGGGATTTGGATTTGGAAATATCCATCGGCTTCAGTTACGGTACCGAGCGCGATTCCTTTTAGTTTGATATAAGCAAAAGGAACAGCTTTTCTATCTTCTGCACTTACTACTTTCCCCTTGATCTGAATTTTCTCCTGTGCGTAGGCAAAAGAACAAAGGCAAAGGCAAACTATGATTAATGATTTGAGCTTCATGGAATTGAAAAAAGGCTAAGGTTTATGGTTCCAAGTTTCAAACGCTACCGAGTCGTCGTTAGTATATATTTAATCACGCAAAATAGGTGAGAAAAGCGATTCACATCGCTTTCCTGACACATTTCTATAATCAAATCATTCTAACTTGCTTAATGGACAAATACACTTTTAATTAGCGCAAAATTCTACAAGTTTGACCCTCGAGCAAATCCTTCTTATTCTGGCTGTTGGCTTCGTGGCTGGTTTCCTTAATACCATAGCCGGAGGCGGTTCATTACTGACCTTACCGGTACTGATCTTTTTAGGCGTTCCGGCAACCGTAGCGAATGCGACCAACAGGGTCGCTCTTTTTTTTCAGAACATATTCGGTTCATTGGGCTTTCGTTCCAAGGGCATTTCAAACTACCCATTCAGTTTGTATCTGGGAATTTCTGCTTTCTTTGGTGCCATCGTTGGGGCGTTGATTTCTGTACGACTCGATGATCAGCTTTTCAACCGGGTTATTGCCATTGTGATCATTATGGTGGTGATTTTGACTGTATTGAACCCCTTCAAAGTGAAGGATGGAGACAAGGAACGGATGGATAAAAAGCATCAGGTCATTAGCACCATTGTTTTCTTTTTCCTGGGTATCTATGGTGGGTTCATCCAAGCAGGGGTTGGCTTTCTGATCATAGGAACGCTCACTTCGGTCAATAGGTTGAATATGGCCAAAACCAACAGCGCCAAGGTATTCGTGGTATTGATTTATACCATAGCGGCTCTTGGCGTCTTCATCTACGAAGGTGCCATCAACTGGGGTGTCGGGCTTACATTGGCTGCCGGTAACTCTACAGGAGCATGGATCGCCAGCCGCTGGTCAGTTAAGAAAAGTGATAAGTGGATTCGCTGGTTCGTAATGGTCATGGCGATCGCGCTAGCCATTAAACTCTGGTTTGAAACCAACTAAACCAAGCCCTGCGTTCAAATAGTGCGCTTGCTTCTCTACATTTCGTAAATTAGGTAATCAATAGATACACCACGCATTGCTAGACCTACATGCGAGAAGATATACTTGTAAAAAAAGTAGCTAATCAAAAAGACCTTCAATTGGCTCTGGAGGTACGGCATAAGGTATTTATAGAAGAGCAAGGCATTCCTCAAGAACTTGATGATGATGGAAAAGACCAAGCCGCGGTCAATCTATTGGTTTTCCATTCCGGTGATTTAGCGGGTACCGGTCGCTTGGTGATCGAAGGCGACGATGGCGAGGGGCATATTGCCAGAATAGCCGTCTTGAAGTCGTTTCGAGGTTTTGGCTTGAGTAAGGTGATTTTGTCACAACTCGAGGAAGAGGCTGTTCAACTCGGCTTAAAAAGTGTGTTTTTGTACCCACATGAATTCCTTGAAGATTTTTACCGCAAAAGAGGGTACGAAATTCAAGATCATGGTAGAATGCAAGTAGCAGGTTACGATCTAATAAAAATGCGTAAGGTATTGAGATCATCTTGAAAAGCTGGCCCCTGTCCTTTCAACCCAAAATAGCATCTAGAAAATGTTCAATTAAAAATCTGAAGTCCGTTTTTAATCTGGGTGTTCGGATATCCCCCCAAGGTCTCACGTAAATCACACCTTAAACACTTATAAACCATAAGTGAAAAACATTGACCCACTAACAAAATGCCCCCTACGCTTTAATTATTAAGAAATTAGTCTTAAATTAAAATTGTATTGATACAATTTTAACCGTAATACGCTATGAAGAAAAACTACAAACGAATCATATCCGTATGGCATCCACCGCCAGAAAAACGAAGTTTTATCCTTAAAACATGACTTTGAAGAACTGACTGCTTTTGCGTCTGACGTAGCACTTGTTTGCCTGTTGGTAAGCAGTCTATAAAGGCTCAGTATGTTGTTTGTTCTGGCCGTATAACGCGGATTTCTGCTACCCATCTTGATAGTCATCAAATTGATGTCTTTTGACAACATTATTATGTTAATAATACCGTCAAACTTCAGTTCAATTGGCTATTGAGTATGGTGGATTTTTTCTTTTTACCATTCAATCAAATTATCGCAACATGAAACATTTTTACAAGCTGAAACTCGCTTTGTTAAGCGTGTTTTCTCTTTTGTACTTTGCCTCCTGCGAGAGTGACGAAAGTGAAGTAATTCCTTCGTCGAATACGATCGCATTGCTGAGCGCTCCCGCTTCAATTCTGGAGGGAGGAACGGCATCATTCACCGTGATATACCTGGGTGATCCACTCACCTCGGCTACCACGGTAGACTTTACTGTTACTGGTACAGGAATCAGTTTGACTGGTACTGCTACCATACCTGCCAATGAGCAGCAGGGCACTTTTGACCTTATGATACCAGAAGACAATACGCTGGAAGATGAGGAAATAGCACTTACACTTACACTTACAGGTGCCAGTGGGGGCATCGAAATCAATGAAAACACTCCTCAGAACAGTGCTGAGTTTACATTGATGGAGGATGTAAAAAACATAAGTGTGACCAACGATACCATTAGTATTTCTGAAACATTCGGAAATGCCGGGGATACCTTAATGATACCGATTAATCTAAGTAATGCACTTGATAGCGAGATTTCTATCGATTACACCATCAGCGGAACGGCAGTGCCAGGTACGGATTACATGCTGGTATCGGCAAATCCACTAGTATTAGATGCAGGCACGGCTTCAGCAGGTATCTATATAAGAATTCTAGACGACATGGATGTTGAAGCCACTGCACCTCAATTGATTGTCACGCTTGATGACATCACTAATGCCGATGCCACTGATGAGGAGACCACATTAGTCGAAGGCGACGCTAACCGCGTGATTGCCTACAACATTCAAGATGACCTGAAAACAATTGGTTTTGACAGACTGCCTACCGATACAATAATGGTTTCATCTGCCGGGTCATTTACCGTGAGTGTAAACGTAACCGGTAACCTACTCACCGG
This sequence comes from Bacteroidota bacterium, assembly GCA_039819065.1. GTDB lineage: Bacteria > Bacteroidota > Bacteroidia > Cytophagales > Cyclobacteriaceae > JBCBSS01. Next base: position 34,118 of record JBCBSS010000033.1, on the reverse strand, counting down.
AGCCACCATCTTTTTGGATGATAACCTACCAAATGGGGTTGATGATGACCTGACTTCTGACGAATTGAGCTTTACCATCAATGAAAGCAGCCGTACCATCACATTTACTGTAGACCAGGGTGTTTTTGATGGCAGTGGAGATATCAATGCCACCTATGTATTTGACGGTTTGGATGCTAATGGTGACAACGAGGTTTCCGAGTCCATGACCAACAATGAGATACGGATCAAAATCATCAATCAAGACTAGGCATAAAAGAATCAATCATTCAATGAGATGCTATTCATTTTAAATACATGAAATAATGAAATTAAAGAGATATTATAAGTTCATGTGCTTGACGGTATTGATGCTATTAACGCTCAGCTTTCAAGTACTTGCTCAGGAATTTACCGTTTCCGGTAGAATTACTGACGAAGTCTCCGGCGACCCCCTTCCTGGGGTAAATGTGGTCATCAAAGGCACTACTAACGGTACTATTTCAGATGCCGATGGAAACTTTAAGCTGACTGTGTCTTCTTCGCCAGCCACGCTTACATTTTCCTTCATTGGATACAAAGGGAAAGAAGTAGATATCACTTCCTCATCTACCAATATAGAAGTAACCATGAGCGAGGATATTACCAACCTGGAAGAGGTAGTGGTAACCGGTCTGGCCTCTTCTATCAAAAGGTCAAACCTTGCCAACGCCGTTGAAACCATATCAGCGGAAGAGCTTTTAGGCACCACAACACCTCAAACATTGGGTGGCGGTCTTTATGGAAAGCTTGCTGGTGTGAATATCAATGTAAACGGTGGTGCGCCGGGCACATCTCCAAGCGTACAGTTGAGAGGTATTTCTACCTTGGGTAATGGTAGTTCTGAGCCGCTTTACATCATTGATGGTGTATATGTAAACAATTCATCTATTTCCACTGGTATATCGGTTGCCAATGGTGCAGGTGCGGGTCAAAGCGCCGCTTTGCAGGATGACCTTAGTTCTAGAATATCGGATATCAACCCTGATGACATTGAGTCTATTGAAATCCTTAAAGGTTCATCAGCAGCGGCCATTTATGGAACACGTGCCAATGCCGGTGTAATTATCATCACCACCAAGAAAGGGCGATCAGGTAAAACCAAAGTAAGCTTAGGCCAGGAAATAGGTTTCAACCAAGCGGTTAATTTGTTAGGTTATGCTGATTGGAATCTGGACAAAGTGGTGAGGTTCTTCGGTGGTTCCTCACAGCGTATCAACGACATCAACTCGGGAAGAAGCACAGATTGGGAAAGAGAAATTTTCGGTGAAGAAGGTTTGATTACCAGTACAACACTGACCGTATCAGGTGGAAATGATAAAACACAGTTCTTCATCAATGGTAACGTTAGGGCTGAGAATGGTATCATCCAGAATTCTGGTTTTGACCGCAATACAATAAGGGCGAATATCGACCATCAATTAACTGACAAGATTAAGATATCCACTGGATCGAATTATATCTGGAGTTCAAACGACCGTAGTTTTAACGGAAACCAAAACAGTACGGGAGCCAGCTTTGGTTACAATATATCCTTCACGCCACCGATGGCGGATTTGTTCCCGGACGAGAATGGTATTTACCCCAACAACCCTTACTTCGCAGAGAATCCTCTCGCACTGAGGGATTTAGGTATCAATAATTCTACTGTAAACAGATTCATCCAATCCTTTAACGCTGACATCGGGCTTATCCAAACGCCTAACTCTTTACTGAAACTGACTTTCCAGGGAGGTATTGACTACCTGAATAGTAATTCGCTTGTCTATCTACCGGAAGTGCTTCAGTTCCAGCAGTCTCAGGCCAACCCAGGTGATGTTTTCCAGGGCCGGGCTGAGCAGTTGAACATTAACATGCAGGCTTTCTTGATCTACAATACGCAGGTCGGTTCTGTGAACTTCAACACACAAGTTGGTGCGGTGAAGCTTAACCAGGATTCTGAATCAGTGGTAGTAAGAGGTCAAGGGTTATTGAATGGCAACCAAAATGCCAATACAGCGGCTTTACAGTCTGTTTTCAGACAGCAGAGACAAGAAGTAACGGACGTTGGTATCGTAGCACAAGAGGAGATCAACTGGGAAGATAAGATCATCGGTACCTTGGGTGTCAGGCTTGACAAATCTTCTTTGAACCTTGATCAGGATGAGTTCTATGCTTTTCCTAAGGCCTCCGTTGCAGTTAACTTAAACAACTTCGGCTTCCTTAATGTAGATCAGATCAGCCAGTTAAAAGTAAGAGCAGCTTATGGAGAAACTGGAGGACTTCCAAACTTTGGAACCACGTTTATTCAGTTGAATAATCAATTTATTGATGGTGGTGCTGGTACGGTACTTTCTACTGTTTCAGTGGATCCTAATCTGGAACCAGAAACGGCCAGGGAAATAGAACTTGGTCTTGATGTCGGACTTTTTGATGGCAGAGCCTTATTAGAAGTTACTTATTACGACAAGCAAATCAATGATCTGATCGAATTCCTGGAGCCAGCAAATTCTACCGGTATTATTCAAATCACTACTAATGCAGGTGATCTTAAGAACACTGGTTGGGAGCTTGCGTTGAGCGGTTCTCCCATAAGAACCCCTTCCGTAGAATGGTTTAGCCGTGTGAACTGGTGGACGAATGAGTCTGAAATCACCAGATGGGATGTACCTGCAAAAACAACTGGTGGATTCGGTGCATCATTAGGTACGTATCAGCTTGCTGAAGGTATTTCTCCTACCACCATCGTCGGTAACCCTGAATTACAAGATGCTAACGGTAATGGTATCGGTCAGTTCACTCGCTACGGGGATGCTCAGCCTGATTGGCAGCTTTCATTCTACAACCAGGTAAATTTCCTTAAAAACTTCACTTTTAGCTTCGTACTACATCATAGTTCTGGTGCCGACGTCATCAACCTTTCTCAATTCCTATGGGATTTGGGAGGAACTTCTCCTGACTGGGATGACACAGATCAGTATGCTAACCAACCTGCCATGGTAGATGGTGAGGATAATCCATTATTCAGAGATGACAATGGTGACGGTGTGAATGACCTTACCAATGGTCAGGGAAGACCACTGCAAAGATCTACTGAAGGTAGTAGCCCTGAAGTTTATATTCAAGATGCATCATTCTGGAAAATCAGAGAAGCCGGATTGTATTATACGCTGCCTTCCTCGGTTACCAATAGTGTATTCAAAGGCTTTGTAGAAAAGGTCAAGTTGGGTGTTTCCGGAAATCACTTGTTCATATTCAGTGATTATGTGAGCTATGACCCTGAGGTGTCACAGTTTGGAGCCAATCCAGTAGCGAGTTCTGTTGAAGTAACTCCGTTCCCAAGCTCAAGAAGAGTAATGTTCCACCTTAACATCGACTTCTAATAACAGAAATAGATCATTATGAAAACTATATATAAATTCTTATGGTCATTGATGCTCATAGCCGGACTTTCGGCGTGCGCCATCTTTGAGATTGATCCGGTCACGAACCCCAACGCTGCCGATGCTGCCATTGTGGGTAGCAATGCTTCTCAAGCACAGCTTCAGTCACTGATCAACGGTTTGGAATCCAGATCACGCGGTTTTGTAGCGACTACGTCCAGGTCTTTTGGCACCTTTGGTAGAGAAACACTATCCTTTAGAGATTCTGATCCTCGTTTCACTACTGACTGGCTAGGCAGAGCAGGTCAACCTGATGCAGGTTTCTTTGCTGTAGTAAACACCTATGATGCGCCTTTCCAAACGATTGCCCAGGGTAATTTCCTCATGGATGCCGGTGCCAATACAGACGCGATCAGCGAGCAACAACTCAGAGGTCTTCAAGGTTATGTTAAAACGGTTCAGGGCTTCCAGTTCCTTGTACCTCTACTCGCTCAATCAGAAGGTGGGATAAGGATCGATATCACTGACCCTCAAAACCCTGGTCCCTTCGTTTCATTTGATGAAGGACTAACTTTCGTATTGGGTCTGTTGGATGAAGGAGTTACTGACTTAAATGCCGCCGGAGATAGCTTTTTCTTCTCGCTTCCTTCTGGCTGGGGTAGTTTCAATACGCCTGCTAGAATGATTGAAGTGAACAGGGCCATCAAAGCAAGAGCATCGATTTATGCAGAGGACTGGCAAGGTGCATTAACCGCGCTTAACGCTTCCTTCATGAACATGAGCGGCAACCTGAATGACGGCCCTGCACTAACCTATCAGGGTGGTGATGGAACTACCATTCAGAATGAAGCGGTTGGTAATCCATTCAATCCATTCTTCTTCCCATTGGATGCCTTTTCTACCCAGATTGAAGTGGTACACCCCGGCGTCCTGGCGGATATAGAGGAAGGTGATTTGAGGGCGGCCAACAAGTTTTTCCCGAGGTCACCAACCAATTTCGTTAACAACCAAGCATTACCGCAGTACGTGGCCACACATCAGGATGGAAGATGGAGTACAAACAACGATAATGTTCCTTTCATCCGTAACGAGGAGCTAGTGCTTATATATGCTGAGGCTCAGGCTCAAACAGGCAACCTTGCCGAAGCTGTAAGTGCTATTAACACCATCAGAAGTGCAGCTGGATTGGGTGACTTCACCAACCCGGGTAACCTGGACGGCGTTATTGATCAATTACTTTTTGAAAGAAGATATTCTCTATGGTTTGAGCCCCTTCCGCATAGATGGGTCGACTTAAGAAGGTATGACCGACTTTCTGAGTTGGAAGCCGATTTTATTGCTACTGACGAAGAAGTATTTACGCGATTGGCCAGGCCAACAGAGGAGCAAGCGTGGGATGACTTTATAGGTGCAGGAGGTTAAAATTGAGTCTTTTTAATTAGCTAAAAAAGGGGCTTTTGGCCCCTTTTTTATTTGGTCTGTGTCCAGATAATTATGATATAAATAACTCGAATATAAATGTCATTTTCGACGTTAGGAGAAATCCATCTCATCTTAATGCACTTTTTGTAGAAAGATAGATTTCTCGTTGCACTCGAAAAGACCATTCGGGACGGCCTTCTAAACATCACGTTTTTTTTCGGAGTGCTTCTAACCTATATTGAGATATTTTCAATACGCTGTACTATTCAGCATCTTCTTCTTGCCATTTTTCAGGCTTGGGTTCATCGTCGGTTTGGTAGGCGCCGCAATCGAGGCTGTAAGGTAGGTCGGTCATTGGTTTTTTGAAGGCTCCTTTTTCATAGTCCAAGTCCTTGTCTGCGTACACTTTGAGCATAAAGCTTTCCCATATGGGTCTGGCGGTAACCCCTCCCTGCCCTTGATACCACCTGGGGAAACGGATACTGGGCTCGTCTCCTCCTACCCAGGCACCAGCAACCAAATCCTTAGTCACGCCCATATACCAGCCATCTGAAGCCGAGTTGGTGGTTCCGGTTTTGCCTCCTACTTCGTTATCGACCAAAATAGCCTTGTTTAGTGCTCTTGAGGTGCCTCCCTCCTCTTCCACTCCGCCTTTAAGCATGTGTATCATCATGTAGGCCAGTTCTTCATTCATGGCTTCGCGCGCCTTAGGTACAAAACTCTCGATGATGTTGCCGTACTTATCTTCTATTCTGGATATATAATAAGGCTTGGTGTGTACTCCCTGATTCACAAAAGTACCATAAGCGCCGATAAGCTCATAAAGTGATACTTCACTGGTACCAAGGCAAAGCGATGGCACAGCATCAAGCTCGCTTTCAATACCAATTTGGTGAGCGAAGTTTACTACATTCTGCATGCCCACTTTTTGCATCAATTGGGCAGTGATAGAATTGATGGATTGGGCCATAGCCTGCCTTGTGGTCATTTTCTCTCCCGTGCCGTGACCTCCTTCGGCATTTTCAGGTGACCAGGTATCACCATTTGGCAGCTTGAAGACCGGTGCAATATCTTCCAGTTCGTAACATGGTGAATAGCCATTATCCAATGCCAAGGCATACACAAAAGGCTTAAAGGTAGAACCGGGCTGACGCTTACTTTGCCTCACATGATCAAACTTGAAGTAGTTGTGGTCGATGCCTCCAATCCAGGCTTTGATCTCTCCAGTCTTGGCATTCATGGCCATAAATCCTGAGTGCAAAAACTTGCTGTAATGACTCAAAGAGTCCATCGGACTCATCAAAGTATCGACCTCTCCAGCATAAGTGAATATGGTCATTCTACGTGGTGTATTAAGAACGATATCGATAGAATCCGGCTTGGATGCGTAGGTTTTCCTTAAGCTTCTATAAAGGTCTGTGTTCTTGATTTTTCTATCCAAGAAGCCCTCCAATTCCCGGTTTCTACTGTCCCTCCAGGGGTTTTGCCCCTTCCAAAGTTTCTTAAATCGTTTTTGTAGCGTTTGCATCTGACCTTGTACCGCCAGTTCAGCGTATTGCTGCATTCTACTATCTATCGTGGTATAGATTTTCAAGCCATCATTGTAAAGGTCATACCCTTTTTCCCTAGCCCAAACTTCCAGGTCTTTTCTGATCTCTGCTTGAAAATAGGAGGTCAGGTCTTGTTGCTGCGATTTATTGCGGCGATTACTTAACTCCAAAGGCAGTTTGGTGATAGAATCATACTGCTCTTCGGTAGCGATTAGATCACTGAATTTCAGTACTTTATAAAGCACTTCATTTCGCTTATTGAAAGAGCGGTCAGGGTTTATTCTAGGGTTGAAGGCCGTAGAACCTTGTAGAATACCTATCAGTACAGCGGATTCCTGCAAGTTCAGTTCGGCCGGGGTTTTACCGAAATACTTTTCAGCCGCGGCCTTAATACCGAAAGTACCACTGCCAAATGGTACCGTATTCAGGTACATAGCCAATATCTCTTTTTTGGTAAAGTTGCGTTCAAGCTGAAGGGCGATAAGCCATTCCTTTGACTTGATAATGAGTGGTTTGACCTTGCCGAAGCGGTAGAACCACCCTTCATTTTCGGTATTGGTCTTGAACAGGTTTTCTGCCAATTGCATGGTCAAGGTACTTCCACCGCCCAGCCTCCTACCGGTAGCCCAACCTGAACTGGCTCTCAGCAAGCTTATCAAATCAATACCCGGATGGTCGTAGAATCTCCTGTCTTCGGAAGAAACTAATGTGGTGACCAGATCTTCTGATAATTCATCATAAGTGGCTCGGGTACGATTGAACAGATAATATCGACCTAGAGATTCTCCATCGGCCGATATCAGCTCGGAAGAATAATCATTCTCCGGGCTTTCCAAATTTCTGAAGCCGGGCATTCCTCCGAAGAGTCCGAAAAGATCGATGCTTACGGCATAGAAGTAAATGAAGAAGATCAGTAGAAACGAGATAAAGGATATCCATAGCGTTTTGATCACCTTCTTTAAAAAGCCTGGTTTAGCTACTTTTTTCTTCTTTTTGGCCATAACAAGTTATCGAATAGCTATGTCGATAAACAACAATACGTTTTTCACAAACAATCTACAAAAGTATTAAACTAAATCTTTAACGCGCACAAGATAGCTATCGTACTTGGTGGGGTTTTCTCCCAGGGAAAGACAGTATAATTCCTCTTTGATCTCGTTCTGGGTAACCTTTAGCGAAACTTTCTCAAGTATCTCTTCTTCATTGAAGTCTACTTCGACCGTAGTCAATCTGGCCACTCCTGATTGACCAGTTTTGGTTGAGTAGGGTATGATTTCAGTATTGAGGGGGATATGGAATTGAGGCACAGTTTCTTAATTATTATTTCTTTTTGAGTCTCCACCTGAGCGTAGGGATTCCCCACATGTTTTTGGTGAAGATTTTAATGTGTTTTCGCCCTTAAGCCGGGCGGGCTTCTCCTTTTTCCATTGATGAAAAAGGAGACAAAAAATCTAGAAAATTTTGAAACTCATCCCGACTTGGGTCGGGACTCAAACAGCAAAATTTTCGTTATTGCGCATAGCTTAAGTCATCGATAAACGCAGCGAAATATAGCGGCCTTTAGCCGATAGATTATTTAGTTATTGATGGTGCCTGAGCTGCGTGACATTAAGTCGTTGTAGTAATTGACGATCAGTACCAGGTCATCTTGCCTTCTAAACAACAAACCTTTCTTCCAGGCATAAGAGGATATTTCGTCTTTAAATTCCGGAAAGTATTTGAGGTTTCTTTTCTTGCTCTTTTCCAGCTTTTGAAGGCTACTATCCTTGAGCAGGTAGTATTTATCAATATTCACCACGGTATGTGATCTATGACTTCCAGACGCTGAAACGGAAGAATTGGCTTGAAAGAGTTTCATCGTTCTATGATGTAAAAGCTTGACATCACGGTCAACCAATATCTCCAAAAAGCCTTCCGGCATACTTTCATCGCTTTCATAAACATTGGTTTTGACAAATTTAGACTTGCCCACGGGGCCCGGTTTAAACCATTCAAAACTGAAGATAAATCTACCATCAATAACCTTTACTACATCATCTTCCTTAATTTCCAACTGATTGCGTACGGCATCGTATTTGAGTGGGATGTTGCTCAGGTCGCTGCCATCGTTCAACATTACATTGCCAATAAGCCAATCTGGTTCTATATAGTACCCGATGGTGTTGGGATCTCGTAGCTTGGGTTTGATTTCTTTGTACAGTTTGTAGCCTGTATTATTGTCCGTAGCGCCACGATCAATATTCTGTATTTGTGCCTGTGAGGATAATATCAAGCAGCACAGAAATGCGGTTAATACAAATCTGAAGTCTTTCATAGCATCGGTTATATCTATTACAACGGTACCTTCTAAGGGCAGGTTGTCAAATCACTCATGCTAGAACCAACTAGATACGCACAGAAAGGAAGGAAGCATGACTGATATTCAATATAGCAGAATTTTGAAAATAACTGTATAACGCACTATGGGGGATATTGGGAAATGATTGAAATCAGGATGATACAATCTCCCTGAACCAAAAAGTGGTGTTGATTTCTTCGATGTCTCCTGAGGCGGTTTGCTTATTATAGGTGTAAGTCTTTGAAACAGCATCTTTCACTCCATGAGAGACCGGTGTTTTAAAGATTGGGCCATCAAATACAAAGGTGTGAAACTCTCCGTTCTCTCCACATGGATCTACTGCTGCCGGAAAATTAGCCACCATCGCTTCGGTTAAGGTTTCACCGACCTGCTCTTCTGTAAAAAAGGCGCTGTTAGCGGCACATATCCTGGTTTTAAAACCAGCTTTCAGAAAATCATTCACCAATTGAGAAGTATCGTAGCCCCAAATTGGATAAACACCTTTGAGTCCGGCATCAGTCAGGAAATTATCACGATAGGCTTTCAGGTCTTCTAGGAAAATGTCTCCAAATGCTATGGCCGCGATGCCTTCTTTGCGCTGATGGGAGTAGAAATCAGTGACTAATTGCTCATAATTATTATGATCATCGCTCTTGGTTAAATAGAGCTTTTCTAATGGTAGTCCTAAGGCATCCGCCTGGGCTGCGATCAGTTCTTCTCTGATACCATGCAAACCCACCCGCTTCAAATCGGCATCAAACACCGTATGCAGATTTTTAATATCATAAAGATCGCTTTCAAGGAGCTTATGCAACATAAAGGCAGAGTCTTTGCCACCACTCCAGCTTACTGATATAGGGATTCTGCTCAACGGTTGATGAATTTAACTTGGGTTCTTGATTTACTCATTTCCACTTTGGAAATGCTGCCATAGTCAAGGTGCAAATGAAAAGCATTAATTAAGGGAAAGCCGAGTAAGTGAGAGATCAAAGCCCTGATCACACCTCCGTGCGCCACAATGGCCACCGATTTGTGATCTCCCTCAACGTTGGCATATTGGCTCCAAAAGGACAGCACACGATCTGAAAGCATATTAAAGGACTCACCATTAGGGCAGGCAATATTGACATAGTCTTCCATCCACATGTTGAGCATCTTCGGATTGATCTCGTCCCACTTCTTCATTTCCCAGTCTCCAAAATCCAGCTCCTTAATGCGGTCATCGTATTGTACATCACCAGTAATTGATTGCGCCAGTTTATCGCATCTGATCAGGGGGCTAGAATAAACAGCATCAAACTGGTCAGGTATTTTCTCATGCAGTATGTTGAATTCATCTGACCAGCTTGAGGCTAATTCCAAGTCTGTTTGTCCGTAAACAATCCCTTTTTCAACATCCGGGGTAGTATGTCGTATCAAATAAATTTCCATATCACAAAAAAGCTAAGGTAGAAAGTTATTTCGGCCAGTTGTTGAGTTGCACCCAGGCAATCACCCGTATAGCCGCCGATCCACTTTTTAAAATATCGACCTAAATACAACAACAGCAGAAGAAGCGGAAAGATCGAGAGCAAGTCTGCCCAGTTTTGCCAGGCAATCATCGGCAGTATTCCAAAAATTGCAGCAATGAGAAAGTTAGAAACGGGTTGTTTTTTAGCTACTGGCTTGGCTTTGCTATCGTCGTTATCACGTGCGTATTGATAGCCAAAGATCATCCCCGTGGCTGTGAAGCGGCTGATAGCATGGCCTGCTATCATCACATAGATCATAGATATACTTCCGATCACTTTGCTCAATTCCCACAGAATCAAGAATTTGGTTAGTAACATAATGACCAGTCCTGCCACTCCATAAGCGCCAATTACACTGTCTTTCATGATGGCCAAAATACGCTCCTTAGTCCATCCACCACCAAAGCCATCACAGACGTCCGCAAAACCATCTTCATGAAATGCCCCGGTAATCAAAATGCTGACGACCATTGAGAAGATAATGCTGATAGTAGCTGGGAAAGCAAACTGTGCTGCATAGAACACGCCTCCAGCAGCTCCGCCTACAATCCAACCCATCAATGGGAAGTAGCGCGTGGCTTTGTTCAATTGGTCTTCAGAATGGTCTACCCAACTCGGGCAGGGTATCCTGGTGTAGAACATGAGTGCGGTGAAGAATACCTTGATCTCTTTTTTCATCTGAGCTTTGGTAACAGGGCGACTAATATCGAATATTTTAAGTGGAGTGCCTTGGGGGTTGGGGGATTTCTTAGGTGGGTATGTTATTTCAGTTGGAGGTTAGAATTTGGAGGTTAGAAGTTGAAGATTAGAAGTCGGAAGTAAATAGAAGTAGGTAGAAGTAAATAGAAATACGATTGAAAAGTAACTAGATTACTCAAAGTAATCTAGTTACTCTGACGGGTGCATATCCACAAATGATTATATCTTATTGCATCAATTGATTATATGAACATCACGTCGTCAGATTGATAAAAGGGTATTTCTATTTACTTCTACCTACTTCTAGATATTTCTTTTATCACTTTCTGCCAATAAGTTTTTTCAGACGGACTAGCGTGATGATGTGATTATTTGATGGTTTAATGCGGTGATTGATAATCGAATTTTGTTGGTGCATCTACCAGACAATTTATTTCTATTTACTTCTACCTATTTCCAGTTTCTAACTTCTAATTTCCAACCTCTCTTATCATCTAGATTGCTTCGTCGTACCTCCTCGCAATGACACCAGAATTAAGGGTAGTGCAAGAAGTCTTACCTCTTTCGTCTTATGTCTTAAGTCTGATCAATTTGCAGAACCAAAATAAAATAACTTTATTGAAGGTTCCTTCAATATTTCTGAAGGGTTTCTTGTTTAAGAAATATGTGACAGGGACATCCCGACCAAAAAATTACACCAACAACCACCACAATTTTAGTGTAAGTCGGGCTGATGTCTGGCACCTGTCTACATGTTATGCAAGCTATACAGCTTTGAATAAGGTGACATCCCGGGCAATGGCCAAAAAATTACACCAACAACCACCACAATTGAGTGTAAGCCAAATGAAAATGGGATGCCAATTCCTTTCATATCTATTTAGTCGACATTGTCATGGAGGAATTTGTTATTCCCCAATATCTCATTGTCGTCGTTAAGATTATACTTTGAAATATTTCTTTCTGAAGAATGAGGGACATTGTCCAAACGCACCTCTTTACGCATATAAGCCGGTACGTCTAGCTTTTCCCTGAACTCATCGGCACTCCATTCTGATTTAGAGATTCCTTTGAGTTTCTCAATCCTCTCCATGGCTTGCTTCCTCATACGCTCACGCGTATCAGCGAACCTATCATTGACCTGCTCTTCTTTTTCTTCTTGCTTAGGTTCAAAGTGATCTGACGGCTCGTTCACTTTGTTAACAATTTCGAACTCATCCTCAAGACCAGCAAACAGACCATCTTCTCCTTCGTCTTCCTCCGCCGGTTCGTTGAAGTTCGATCTCATCTCCATATCGAAAGAGTACTCTCTTTCAGGTATGGAGGGCGTTGTTGGAGGATCAACGGTCTTCTTAGTGATCTCTTGAGGCGCATCATTAACTGAATTATCTGCGTGGAAGAGTTCTATCTGGGATTGCGATTCCAGGTCGATCACTTTTCTAACATCGTCTTGATCGGCCATCATTTCGCTGGGCTTCTTGTCTTCAAAGCCAGTAGCTATTACAGTAACCCTGATGCTCTGACCAAGCTCCGGATCGACACCATGACCGAATATCACCTCAGCTTCATCACCAGCCTGATCCTGAATGTATTCAGTGATCTCGGTAAGCTCATCCATTTGAAGCTCTGATTGATCTCCTGAAACGATAGATAGTAGGATCTTTTCTGCACCGAGAATATCGCAGCTATTCAATAGTGGAGAAGCCAATGCATCTTCTGCGGCACGGATCGCTCTGTTGTCTCCTTCTGTTTGTGCTGAACCCATCACAGCTGCACCTGCATTCTGCATGACCGTTCTAACGTCTTCAAAGTCTACGTTTACATATCCCGCTACCGTAATGATCTCTGCAATGCCTTTGGCGGCAGTGGTTAACACGTTATCCGCCTTTGCAAAAGCATTACCAATGGTCAGATTACCGTGTATCTCCCTTAGTTTATCATTCAAAATGACCAGCACTGTGTCGCAGTTGGCCTTGAGGTCATCCACTCCAGCCTCAGCCTGGCGCATTTTTTTCTTTCCTTCGAAACCGAAAGGTACCGTTACGATACCTACGGTTAGAATATCCATCTCTCTGGCTACTTTGGCAAGAATAGGAGCGGCACCTGTTCCGGTTCCTCCACCCATACCTGCTGTGATGAATACCATTTTGGTACCATCATCTAGGATGTCACGAATTTCTTCTTTGCTTTCCAGGGCAGCATTTTTACCTTTTTCCGGGTTGGCTCCCGCACCTAACCCTTGGGTCAACGTGGTACCAATTTGAAGTCTCAAAGGCACCGGACTTGTCTTGAGGGCTTGCGCGTCAGTATTGCATATTACAAACTCAACATCTTTAATGCCCTGATTATACATGTGGTTCACCGCGTTGCTACCGCCACCCCCAACACCTATCACCTTGATGATAGATCTGTTTTGCTTGGGGATATCGAATGAGTATCCTGTATCAGACATAGTTTTGTTATTTAGTGGTTGTTTTCAATTTCAATTTTAGTATTCGCTCTTTCCTTCGAGGTCATCGATCAATAGGCTCTTTGTCTTGTTGATAATTCTACTGAAGAAATCCCCTCCGGTTTCTTTCACGGCTTTTGGATTTTTCCCGGCAGAACGGATCTCATTTCTACGGTTCTCTCTTTCATCTAACGCGAAGAAGCCTGACAGTACCAGACCTACTGAGGTGGCATACATAGGGCTCTTCACCATTTCTACCTTGCCACGTCCAAGATGCTCGTTAGGATAGCCGATCCTTGCATCCATGCCGGTCATGTATTCTACCATTTGCTTGAGGCTGTTCAACTGAGAGCCGCCACCCGTGATCACAATACCACCGGCTAGTCTATTCTCATAGCCTGAAGTAATGATCTCGGAATGCGCTAGCTCGAAGATCTCTTCCATTCTGGCCTGAATAATGTGCGCCAGGTTTTTAACGGAAATCTCCTTAGGAGCCCTGTTTCTCAAACCAGGGATAGAAACGATCTCGTTAGGATTGGCTTCTTCTGCGATGGCCATTCCAAACTTGGTCTTGAGCAATTCTGCCTGGTGTTGCATCACCATACATCCTTGCTTGATATCCGATGTGATGATATTACCTCCGAAAGGTATCACTGCCGTATGGCGGATGATGTTGTCATGGAAGATGGCTATATCAGTCGTTCCACCTCCTATGTCAACCAAGCATATGCCTGCTTCTTTTTCCTCTTCGCTGAGTACAGCTAAGGAAGACGCAAGTGGTTCTAGAATGAGGTTATCAATCTCTAGCCCTGCTCTTCTGACACACTTGTTGATATTGTTAATGGCATTTGTCTGAGCGGTGATGATATGGAAATCAGCCTCCAGTTTCACACCCGACATACCTACCGGATCTTTGATACCATCTTCATAATCGACGATATAATCCTGTGGCATCACGTGAATGATCTCACTCCCAGGAGGAATGACGATGCGGTACATGTCATTGCTCAACCTGTTTACATCTTCGATGGTGATCTCATCATCAGTAGATTGCCTAGTAATGCTTCCGTGGTGGATAGAGCTTTTTATGTGCTGACCAGCGATACCCACATTGACAACTCGAATGTTGATACCTGACTGGTCTTCAGCCTCCCTTACGGCTTTTTCTATTGCATAAACGGTCTTGTCGATGTTGGTCACTATCCCCCTGATTACTCCGTCAGATTCTGCCTTACCCATGCCTAAGACCTCCAACTTACCGTACTCATTGCGACGCCCTACGATGGCGCATATTTTAGTTGTTCCGATGTCTAGTCCTACGACTATTTTATCATTATTCATGGTGGTTATTGATTTAATTTCGTACTTCCAATTAGTCATAAGTGTTTTGCCCTTTCAAGTCCTCTGCTCCAATTAACTTTTGATACCGATGGCTTGGTCTTTGAATCTCAGGTCAATGCCATCGTAGTAATTCCACCCTTTACGGGGCAGCACTTGTTTGTAGAATACTTTCAGCCGTGTGAATTTGTCTTCTACCTCGTCAATTTTTCCAAACTTGACATATTGCTTCGTCACTTGAGGATAAAGCATTACGTTCCCCTTGGTATCTATGTCAATCTGGGCGATTTGAGCGCTCCAGAATTCGTCATTTTGAATAAATGCCACCAGATCCAATACATCATTCGCCTCTTTGGCATTCAAATCTTCTTCGGCGAGTACCTTCTTGAAATAGCTTCCGCTGAGCAGCACTACCCTGGAAGAAAACTTATATGATGTAGGCAAGAGCGTTCCGTCCTCAGCTATATAAGCTCCCTCTTTTCCACTTTGTACAATTCTGGCCACCGGTCTTCTCAAAGTGATCTTGGCCATCACATTTCCCTTCAGGTCTTTATAGACCTGGGATTGCTTGACGAATTTTTCTTCTTTCAGTCTTTGCTCAAGCACCTTCAGGTCAAGTTCTGAGTAGCGACGTCCCACGATCATTTCACTGCCATTATTGGTGAGTAACCGTTGTACATCCTCTTTGTCCAAGAAGTAATTGTTAGCCTGATTTTCAATTCTGATGATAATATCAGTGCATAGTTCTGCATCCTGGTCGCGCCCTACGAAGGCGATCAGGGAGAGCATCACCACGAAGGCTGCCGCGATTCTGGCCGTTTTCGTTAGTTTTATTTTACTCCACATGATACTTATCGTCTAAAAGTGCTTTTATCGGTTTTACTAATTGATCAATATCACCGGCACCAATGGTGACCAGTATATCGATATCTGTTTCTTTTAACTTGTCGAGAATCGTCTCTTTTGAACACAGTACTTTTTGCTGGTTCAGTACACCGTCAAATATGATCTCCGAAGTGACGCCCTCAATCGGTAGCTCTCTTGCCGGATAGATATCCAGCAAAAACAACTCATCGGCCAGGCTCAGACTCGCTGCAAAGCCGTGCACAAAGTCCCTGGTTCTAGTATACAAATGAGGTTGAAATACTGCTGTCACCTTTCGATTAGGGTATAACTTCTTCACTGATTTCAGAAAGGAGAATATCTCCATTGGGTGATGCGCGTAATCGTCAATGAAAGTGATCTTGTTATTTCTGACGATATATTCAAACCTTCTTTTTACACCCTCATAGCTTTCAATACCTGCTCTAATTTGCTCCTCGGTCAAGCCCAGCTTCAGCGCTACTGCTATGGCTGCTACTGCATTCTCCACATTATGAAAGCCTGGCACTAGCATTTTTATGGCCTCGATCTTCGCATCACGTTGGGCGTAGTCGAATACGAAGCACCCATCTTCTACCCTGATATTGATCGCATAGCTTTGACCTCTTTCTATCGCGTAAGTCTGATAGGTAATATCAATCTCCCTTACCAGCCGTTCGGCAATGGTTTCTTTTACAAATAGCTCCCCTCCTACCTTGACCTTTCTAATGAAATCTCTGAAAGACCGCTCTAGCTCGCCTTTGTCACCGTAGATGTCCAAATGATCCGCATCAGCAGAGGTGATGACCGCTATATCCGGACTTAGGGTCAAGAAAGATCGATCAAACTCATCCGCTTCCACCACGGCAATCGTATCAGCATCCATAATCTCATTGATGATGAGATTCGTGTTATAATTCGTGGACAGACCACCCAAAAACGCCGTAATATCCTTGCCAGCATGCTTGAGTATATGGGCGATCATCGAAGCAGTAGTGGTCTTTCCATGTGTACCAGCCACCGCCACGGTGTACAGTTTCTCCGTGATCATGCCTAATACCTGCGACCGCTTAAAGATGTCATAGCCTGCCTTTTGCAGGTAATTCCATCCATTATGATCCTTTGGAATAGCTGGCGTATAAATGACCAGCGTGTTTTCCTTATTCGCTTTCACTTCTTCCGGAATCAATGCCTCGTCATCGTCAAAGGCTACAGGAATACCTTCAGCCTGCAACGCATCAGTCAAAGGCGTGGCGGTCTTGTCATAGCCTAATACTTTGAAGCCATGTTTGTTAAACCACCTGGCCAAAGCGCTCATGCCAATTCCTCCGATACCGATGAAATAGACGATATGGTATTTATCCAGATTCAATTGATCGCTTCTACAATTTCTTTTACTATATCTTCCGCGGCATTTGGCTTAGCCAAGCCGCTTATATTTTTTGATAGTTTTTCCTGCTTTTCTGTATCCTTGATCAGCTCAAGTGCTTCCATGACCAGCTTTTCCCTGGCTTCTTGGTCTTTGATAATTACCGCTGCATTGTTGTCCACCAAGCTCTGTGCGTTTTTAGTCTGGTGATCTTCCGCTACGTTAGGTGAAGGCACGAATATAGCCGGCCTTCCGGTCAGGCATATTTCCGATACAGACAGCGCTCCAGCTCTTGATATCACCACATCGGCAGCAGCATAGGCCAAGTCCATCTCTCTCAGGAATTCTAATACCCTGATATTGGATTTGTCATAGCTTTTCGTGCGTCTGAGCATTTCTTCATGGTAGAACTTGCCTGTTTGCCAGATCAACTGTACACCTGCTTTGATGATCTTATCAATCTCCTGCAGCATACTTTCATTGATGGTGCGCGCACCCAAGCTTCCTCCGATTACCAGAATGGTTTTCTTTTCGCTGGTGAAACCAAAGTGCTTCAAAGCAGTACCTTTCTTGTCATCCGGGTTAATGATGTCCTTGCGAACAGGATTACCGGTAACGACTATCTTATCGGCCGGGAAATACTTCTCCATACCCGGATAAGCCACACATATTTTCTCTGCCTTTTTAGCCATTCTTTTGTTAGCCAATCCTGCATAAGAATTCTGCTCCTGGATCAGTGCCGGTATTCTACGCGATGTTCCGGCCATCATGATCGGCGCACTGGCATAGCCTCCGAAACCAATCACTGCATCGGGCTTGAAGCTGCCAATGATCTGCTTCGCTTTGAAGTAGCTGACAATCACCTTCAAAGGGAAGTATAGGTTCCTGAAGGATATCTTCCTTTGCAGGCCGCTGATCCACAGTCCAATGATCTTATAGCCCGATTCAGGCACTTTGGTCATTTCCATCTTTCCACGCGCACCAACAAACAGTATTTCACTACCAGGATATAGTTCTTTGAACTTATCCGCTACTGCCAGTGCCGGGTAGATATGACCACCGGTTCCTCCTCCGCTAATAATCAGTCGATATGTTTTTTCTTCAGCTATGATCTACCTGTTTTATTTTATGCGGCTTTCGCCATATTCGCTATTTCTTTGTGACTCCCTGACCATGCCTGGTCAATTTCTCCTCTGCTTACACTGAGAATGATTCCTAATGAAATTCCAGTAAATAGTAATGATGTACCTCCCATGCTGATCATCGGCAATGGCAAACCCGTTACTGGCCCGACACCTACCACTACACCCATGTGTACCATGGCTTGCAGTACCAGTGCGAAGGTCAATCCTGCAGAAAGCAGGCCTCCATAGGCACGTTCACTGTTGTACACCGCTTTCATACCACGCATCAACAGCAGTATGTATAAGCCCAGCACTGTTATTCCTCCTATCAAGCCATACTCTTCTATCACTATGGCGTAGACGAAGTCAGAGTAAGGATGCGGTAGAATGTTTCTTTGGTGGCTCATTCCAGGCCCTCGTCCTGTTATTCCACCTCCGGCAATGGCAATCTGCGCGTGTCTGGCTTGGTCTTGCAATTTCCCTCCATTCCAGAGGCTATTCCAATAAGCTTCGATCCTGACAATGGCTGTATCACCTCTTTGTCCAAATTGGATGGCTGCGCCTCCGGCCAGAATCCCTACAAACACCAGCATCGCCAGGTACTTCGATGGCACACGGCCAATGAACATGATCAGCATACAGGTCAAAAAGAGTAGTAACGCCGAGGACAGGTTTGTCAATGCTATCAATCCACAGATCACTCCGCACCAAATCAGAATCGGTATCAGTGTATTCTTGAAGTCTTTTATGTTCTGTTGCTTTTTAGAAAGCATGCTCGCCAGGTTCATAATCAGTGCCAAACTGGCCAGATCAGAAGGCTGAAACGACTTATTGATCAAGGGAATAATGATCCACCTATTGGCACTATTCAAGCTGGCACCATTGGTGAAAGTGAAGATCAATAGGGGCACACTGACCCACAGCGCATATCTCGAAATCTTCGAGTAATACCTGTAGTCAATTTTATGAGCAAACCACATGGCAAAAAATGACAACACAACCAAGAAAGTATGGTTGATCAGGTAATTTTCAGGATGCTGCATGTTTCTAAACGCTAAAGTCCCTGTAGCACTGTAAACCACCAAAATTCCAATCAGTGCGAGAGCTATCACAACACCCCAGATGACCTGGTCGCCTTGTAGGTTTTTATCTGCCCAATCTTTTAATTTCGTCATTGCGCTAACGATTTATCTTCTAGTCGCTTTTTCAAATCCAATACAGCCTCTCTGAATTGATCACCACGGTCTTCGTAGTTCTTAAAGAGGTCAAAACTTGCACATGCGGGTGATAACAGCACCACATCATGCGCCTCAGCATACTCCATTGCCGACTTCACGGCTTCTTTGATATCATCTGTTTCCAACAAGTCCATAATGTCCTCGTGGAAGGCTTCCCGGAGCTTTTCATTATCCTTGCCCAGGCAAACCAACGCCTTCACTTTTTCATTGACCATTTCCATGATCAAGCTATAATCGTTGCCTTTGTCCACACCGCCCGCAATCCAAACCAAAGGTTGGCTGAAACTATCCAGTGCGTAGCGTACAGCGTCTATGTTGGTCGCTTTAGAATCGTTGACAAAGTCCACCCCGTTGATGGTGGCGATATATTCTAACCGGTGCGGTGCATTTGAAAATGTTTTCAATGCCCTTCGAATATCTTCTTCTCCCACGCCAGCCAAGGTAGCTGCCGTAACGGCACTCATGGTATTAATGAGGTTGTGCTTTCCTCTTAATGTTGTGTCTTCAGGCGAGATCAAAAACTTAACTCCTTGTATCTGAAAGCTCATTCTTCCTTCATCCAGACGAATGTCAGCATTCGAATCTTCAGCCAGCGAAACCGCATATTGCTTCGGCGATACTTTGCGCTTGCTAAGCTCCTTACCGATAATTCCATCTTCATTGAAGTAGACAAAATGATCGCGCTTGGTCATACTCTGAATGATCCTGAACTTAGAATCTACATAGTTCTGCATCAGGTCTTCATACCTGTCCAAATGGTCAGGCGTGATATTCAACAGCATACTGATGTGCGGCTCGAACTTGTAAGTACCATCCAACTGGAAGCTGCTCACTTCTAGCACGTAGTAGTCGAATTCGTCCTTGATCACCTGCTTGGCCATACTGTAGCCAATGTTCCCGGCTAACCCTACTTTGAAACCTGCTTCCTTCAGCAAGTGGTAGGTAAGCAGGGTGGTAGTGGTCTTGCCATTAGTCCCAGTGATGGCGATGATCTTCGCGTCCGTGTAACGGGCAGCAAACTCCAATTCATCGATCACCGGTATTCTAGCTTCCCTAAGCTTCTGGATCACAGGTGCTTTTTCTGGAATACCCGGGCTCTTAATCACTTCATCAGCATTCAAAATGAGTGCTTCCGTATGGCAACCTTCTTCATACCGAATAGCCAGTTTCTCCAGTTGCGACTTGTACTTTTCGCTAATCACACCAAAGTCAGACACGAATACTTCGTATCCTTTGGCATGAGCCAAAAGTGCCGCTCCTGTTCCGCTCTCTCCTGCGCCTAATATGACTATTCGCTTACTCATGTCATTATCGCAACTTCAAGGTGGCCAAGCTCATGATGGCGAGTAGAATACCCACCAACCAGAATCTGGTCACAATCTTTGCCTCGTGTATATTTTTCTTTTGATAATGGTGATGCAAAGGACTCATCAAGAATATCCTTTTGCCTTCACCGTATTTCTTTTTTGTGTACTTGAAATAGGATACCTGAATGATCACTGATAGATTTTCGATCAGGAAAATCCCGCAGATCAAAGGAATCATTAGTTCTTTTCTAACCGCCAACGCCAATACCGCGATCACTCCTCCCAAAGTCAAACTCCCTGTATCACCCATGAATACCTGGGCCGGGAATGAATTGTACCATAGAAATCCTATGCAAGCGCCAACAAGGGCGGTACAGAATATCACCAGTTCACTGAGGTTGGGGATATAAAGAATATTCAGGTAATCACTAAAGTCATATCGACCAGACAGGTACGCCAGAATGGCCAAGGTCAGTCCAATAATGGCTGAAGAACCTGCGGCAAGCCCGTCCAATCCATCAGTAAGGTTGGCACCATTCGATACGGCTGTAATCACGAAGATCACGAACAGCACGTAAATGATGGCCGTCAATCTCGAATCTAACCAACCAAGTACCAAGTCATAATTAAAGGTGTTATTCTTCAAAAATGGCACTGTGGTCTTGGTCGACTTGACATCTTCGAACTGCCTGATCACCTCACCACTTTGTATTTGCATATCTCCGGTGAACTCCCTGATCACCACATCTCCATGATAGATAAGCGTTAGCCCAACGATCAATCCTAATGTGACCTGTCCAAATACCTTGAACTTGCCTCTTAAACCTTCTTTATTCTTTTTGAATACTTTGATGTAGTCATCCGTGAAACCTATGATCCCTAACCAAACTGTAGTGACCAGTAGCAGAATGACATAGATGTTATCCAATTGAGCAAATAAAAGCGTCGGTATGAGTATGGCAGCAATGATGATCAATCCCCCCATGGTAGGCGTACCTTGTTTGCTAAGTTGTCCTTCTAACCCGAGGTCTCTTACTGTCTCGCCCACCTGCTTCTTTCTTAGCCTGTCTATCAGGTGTTTACCAAAGGTGATGGTGATCAGTAGCGAAAACAAAGCGGCCATACCAGCACGGAAGGAGATGTATTGAAACACTCCCGCACCAATCAGGTCGAATTGTCTATCTAAATAATCGAACAAGTAGTATAACATGCTTCGCTAATTCGCTAATAAGTTCAACATTCTACCAAGCACCTCTCGGTCATCGAATGGGTGCTTCACACCTTTGATCTCCTGGTATGTTTCGTGTCCTTTGCCAGCCACCAGAATGATGTCATTGTCCCTGGCCAGGGCACACGCCGTTTTGATCGCTTCTTCACGATCCTGTAACACCAGCGTTTTTTTATAATCTGTAGGCCTTACGCCTGTTTGCATTTCTTTTATGATCTCACCGGGCTCCTCGTCTCTAGGATTATCCGAGGTGAAAATGACCTTATCGCTCAGGCGGCAAGCCACATCAGCCATCAATGGCCGCTTGGCCTTATCACGGTTCCCACCACATCCGACTACAGTGATCACCTGCTCGTTACCGGTTCTGAAGTTGGCAATGGTGTCCAACACATTTTTCAGAGCATCCGGTGTATGGGCATAATCCACAATGGCCGTGATCTTCGTATCGGTCACTACTTGCTCGAACCTGCCCGGTGGAGGCCCCATGAGCGAAAGTTGCGCAAGCACTTGCTCGGCATCTTCTTCCAGCAACATACCAGTGGCATAAGCTGCCAACAGATTGTAAGCATTGAAATCACCGATCAGCTGAAACCAAATATTCTTGCCGTCTACATCTACTTCCAGCCCCTGCAGGGTATTGGAAATGATCTTTCCTTTGAAATCGGCCATGCTTTTCAGGGCATAGTGGTGTTTGCTTGCTTTAGTATTCTGAAGCATTACTCTCCCTCTTCTATCGTCGATATTGACCAATGCAAAAGCGGAAGACGGCAGGTCGTCAAATAGCTTTTTCTTAGCGTTGATATATCCCTCGAATGTCTTGTGATAGTCAAGATGATCGTGAGATATATTGGTAAAAACCGCTCCACTAAAGTCCAGACCTGATACTCTTTCCTGTACGATAGCGTGTGAGCTTGCTTCCATAAAGCAATGTGTACATCCCTTCTTCACCATCTGTGCCAACAACTCATTGATCTGTACTGCATCAGGCGTAGTATGTGTTGACGGTATATCCTTACCATCAATGGCATTTCTGACGGTAGAAAGCATACCCGTATTGTAGCCAAGCCCTCTGAACAAGTTATAAAGGAGTGTAACGATACTGGTTTTACCGTTAGTACCGGTTACCGCTACCAGCTTCAATTGAGCAGATGGGTTGTTATAGAAGTTGGATGAAATAATCCCTAACGCCCTGGCCGTATCTTTCACGGTAACATAGGTCACCTCATCTTTCACTTCATCAGGCAGTTCCTCACAAATCACTGCTTTGGCACCTGATTTTACGGCCTGTATGATATAGGCATGCCCATCCACCTGCGTGCCGCGTACCGCAACAAAGACAGCCCCGTCTTCTACCCCTCGCGAGTCAAAACATACCTTGGTCACATCCACTTCCATATCACCTGAAGTTGATGTGAGTGATACTTTGTACAATATGTCTTTCAGTATTGGCATTAGCTCAATGTAATCGTAACCTTGTTTCCTTTTTGAATCTTAGCACCGGGCAACTGCGACTGCTTCACCACCCGCCCATTTCCTTCAAAGCGTACGCTCAACCCATTGCTTTCCAGCACATAGATGGCGTCTCTCAATGTCATGCCTCGCACGTCCGGCATGGTGCCGGTAGAAGCGGTGTTGTCATTCCATACCACAGCGTTTCCACTGATCTTAGTCTTGACCCACTCTCCATCGTGCTCCGAATGGTTAGTGATGCCCAATTCGTCACAGATCATCTTCAACTCTTCCTGATGACCCGCTCTAATGACCGGAAATACACCATAATCGGCCACGAACTCTTCCGGCATCGGATCGTGCAGTTCAATATCACGCGAGTAAATATTATCGGCAATCTCCTTGAAAACGGGAGCGGCCACATTGCTACCATATTGACGCCAGCCCTTGGGATTCTTGATCAGCACTATTGCACTGTACTTTGGCTGCTTAGCGGGGAAGTATCCAGCGAATGAAGTAATGTACTTTTTGGTATATCTTCCGTTTTCCAGAATCTGAGCCGTACCTGTCTTCCCAGCTATCTTGTAATGGCTGTCCTTTATGTTTCCGGCAGTGCCGTTTTCTACCACACCCTCCAACATCACTTTCAACTTCTTGAGCGTCCCTTCTGAGCACACCCGCTTCGTGATCGTCTTGGTGTTATAAGTTCTTTCCACTCTATCAGCGTCCTTGATGCGTTTTACTATGATGGGTTTGATCATTCTACCATCATTGGCTACCGCATTGTAAAGCGACAATGTCTGTAGCGGCGTAAGTTCTAACCCGTATCCGTGAGACATCCAAGCCAGTGTGATACCACTCCAGCCGTTCTGCCCCGGCCTTTTGATTTTCGGCACACCCTCACCGACCATCTGAAAACCAAGGGGTTTGGAAAGCCCGATGTCATCGATGTAGTTGGTGAATCGCTCTGGCTTATCTCCAAAATGCTCTTGGACTAACTTGGCCATGGCAATGTTAGAAGACTGCTCAAAAGCTTCCTTGATGGTGATCTTACCTAATCCGCCAGGCTGATGATCCCTGATCTTCTCTTTGAAGATCGGTAGCACACCATCTCCGGTGTCAATGGTATCGCTCAGTTTAATATTGGTCTGGTCGAGCAGTGCCATCATGGTGGCCAACTTGAAAGTTGATCCCGGTTCACGTAATCCCTGGCTACCCACAGCGTAGTTGTACATTTCTGCGTAGTAGCCTCCTTTGGTTCTACTTAGATTAGAAATGGCCTTGATTTCACCTGTGGCCACCTCCATCACGATCACAGTGCCATAATCAGCTTCGTGCTCTTCTATAGCCCTCAATAAGGCAGTTTCTGAAACATCCTGCAGATTTACGTCAATGGTCGTTTCAATATCCAGACCATGCTCGGTTCTTACCTCAGAGCCATCGAAAACCGGCTTCCAGTTGCTTCCAGCTATTTTCTGATACAGCGCCAAGCCATCTTTACCGGCCAATTCATTGTTGAAGCTGTACTCTAAACCCACGCCACGGTTGTTCTCGTTGACGTAGCCAATTGTTCTTTTCCCTAAACCAGAAAAAGGTCGGAACCGACGGTCGACCTTTTCGAAAATGATACCTCCCTTGTACCTTCCCTTTTCGAAAATCGGCCACGTCGTCATCTCCTTCATTACTTCGTGGTCAATCGGTTGCTTACTTAGAATCAAGTATTCCCGCCCCTCCTCACGTGCTGTGTTGATCTTCTTGTAGTATCTGTCAGCGCTCCTATCTTTAAAATGCGTGGATAACTTCTTACTCAGTTCGCTCACTCCCTTTCTATACACCTCATCGCTTGCCACCGTAGGGTCAAACGCCACACGATAGAATGGCAGCGAGGTGGCTAATAAGCTTCCATTGTCAGAATAGATATTCCCTCTGGTCGCCTTTATCTTCCTATACTTGAAGGTGGTACGGTCTGCCTCTTCTGCCCACTTCTCCCCTTCTACGAATTGTATCACGCCCATCTTGGTAATGATGGCTAGTGAAAAAACGAAGATCAGGATAAAGGCTACCCTTACTCTTAATAATATGGACTTCTTAATATTCACCTTCTTTGATCACTATTTTCTCAGGTGGATTCAAGCTTTCTTTTAATCCTAATGACTTTACACTCTTGGCGATTTCTGATTGCTTGCTGGCAAACATGTGCTTCGCTTTGAGTGTGGTATAATCGGCTCTTGCATCTTCTACTTCCTGCTGCAGTTTGTTGATCTTGCGGATCGTCTTATCAGCGTAGTGACTATTGCCGATGTAGAAAATGCAGATGCCTACGATAAATAGAATGTGCGGAAAGTATTTGATAGGCAAACCGCCATCAAACCGCTCTTCCAGCTTAAGCATGCCTTCAAGCTTGGAGAATATGGTCTCCTTCTTGCCGCCTTGCTCATTACCTACCTTGAATTCGTTCGCTGACATTGCTTATATTCTTTCTGCTATTCTCAATTTGGCGCTACGCGCTCTGTTATTCTCTTTTATTTCTGCTTCCGAAGCCTCTATGGGCTTTCTGTTCACGGCCTGAAATGGCTTAATCACGTTGCCGTAGAAATCCTTTTCTACCTCTCCGTGTACTTTGCCCTTCGCTATAAAATTCTTCACCATTCTATCTTCAAGCGAGTGATATGATATCATCACCAACCTGCCCCCTTTCTTGATCAAATCGACCGATTGGTTGAGCGCCTCCTCCAATGCCTGCATCTCTTGATTCACCTCAATCCTAATCGCCTGAAAGACCTGTGCGTAATACTTGAATTCCTTACCCCGTTTGGCGTATTTGTCAAGTATGGCTTTTAGGTCGCTGATCGTTTTGATCGGCTGATTGATCCTGGCGGAAACGATGGCTGCGGCTAGTGTCTTAGCATTCTTGACTTCGCCGTACATCCCGAAAATGCGATGAAGTGCATTCTCATCGTATCCGTTGATCACATCTTGCGCTGTCGTCTGCATGTGCTGGCTCATTCTCATGTCCAGCTCCCCTTCAAAGCGTGTAGAAAATCCCCGGCTTGGGTCATCAATTTGATGAGATGATATGCCTAGATCGGCTAGTATACCATCTACCTGGTCAATTCCATGCAGCTTCAAATAGCGCTTCAAATCCCTAAAATTGGCCTCAACAAAAGTGAAAGAACGGTGGTTTATCTTTTCGGCGTTTTTACGCGCGTCTTCGTCTTGGTCAAATGAGAAAACCTTTCCAGTGGTGAGGTCTTCTAATATTGCTTTTGTATGTCCGCCGCCTCCGAAGGTCAGGTCTACATAGACACAATCAGAACGGACTGCCAACCCCTCTATGCTTTCTTTTAACAGAACGGGAACGTGGTACTCCATATACTCACCTCCTGTCTATTCGTCGAGATATTTCTGAGCTAGTTTCGAGAATTCATCCGGATCAGAGATCAGGTATTCTTCGTATTGCTCAGGATTCCATATCTCCACTTTGTTTCCCATCCCTACTACTATCGCTTCCTTTTCAATTTTGGCATATCCAAGCATTTGCTTGGGAATCAAAAAGCGACCACTGCCATCGAGTTCTACCGTTGAGCTACCGCGAAAGAAATTTCGTTGCAGCTTTCTATACTCCTCGTTGAACTCATTCAATCCTGATATTTTGGCGTAGAGCTTTTTGTATTCTACCATCGGATAGAGTATCAAACACGGCTCAAACCCCTTTCTAATTACTAGCTCATTACCGGAAGCTTCAGGCAAGTTCGACTTGATCTTGGCAGGCAAGACCAGTCGCCCCTTAGCGTCGAGCTTACAGTCATATTCACTAGTAAAAAATGCCATTCGAATGTGGATACAATACTATCTCAAAACAAACATAGGGATTTTTATGACATTTTCCACCACTTCCTACCACTTTCAACCACTTTTTCACAAAGAACGAATAAATAGTTCAAAAAATTGACTCCAGGCCATCAGTTTTTATGGTCTGGGCATAAGAAAAACTGCAGAAAGTCCGTATTGAAAGAGTCTGTCGAATCTAGAATATGATACCCTGAGCTCTTAAATCGTTGATTTGAGTGGTATCAAAGCCTAATATAGCAGTGAGTATGTTATCGGTATGTTCACCGAAATGTGGCGGTGGGGCAAAGTGGGAGAAATTTTCCAGATTTTGCGATCGAGTGGCAAAAGTGCGTACGCCTTTGATACTTTTTAGTGTATTTTCCAGCAAAAGCGTCCTGGCTTCGGGCTGTTCGAAAACCTCTTGTATGTTGTTAATCCTACCGTAGGGTATCTTATCCTTTTCAAGGAGTCCGGCCAATTCTTCTAGTTCAAATTCCTCGATTCCCGTTTTGAGTAATTGCTTGAGCAGCTTCCTGTTTTTGACTCTTTCATGGTTAGTGTAGAATCTTGGGTCATCTACCAATTGCTCTTGATCGATGATCTTGCAAAGGGCAGCAAATTGCTTGTCGCTTCCCACTGCTAGAATGAGTGATTTGCTATCGGCTGTGGTAAATACATCTCCATAGGGAGCAATGTTCGGGTGCTCGGATCCTTTGCGCTTGGGAATGACACCGCCCACTAGCCAATTAGTGGCCTGATTAGCTAATGAAGATACGGCCGCCTGCAACAAAGACACTTCGACTAACGCACCTTCACCCTTGCTCATCCGATTGATCAACGCTACCAATAATCCTTCTTTGAGATGGTGAGCCGCTAACACATCAACTAAGGCAACTGGCATTTTGGTAGGTGCACCACTAGCCTCGCCATTCATGTACATGAACCCTGACTCGGCTTGTATCACGGCATCATAACCGACTTTAGGATTATCCGGGCCATAACCAGTGATTTGACCGTAGATGAGGTCAGGTTTGAGTGCTTTAAGTGTATTGTAATCCACATTAAGCTTTTCTGCATCGCCGGGCTTGTAGCTGGCCACTACGATGTCTGTTTGCTTCACCAGTTCATGCACAATGGTCAAGCCTTCAGATTGACTGATGTCAAGCCCTATTGATCGTTTTCCCCAATTGACAGCACTGAAATAACCTGAGATGTCAGAGTCTTCTTCGGTGGGTAATTTCCAGGAACGGGTTACGTCTCCCTTGGTTTTGACATTTTCCACTTTGATGACATCTGCACCTAATTCAGCGAAGAATTGCCCCACGCCAGGGCCAGCTAATACCGATGCTAATTCCAGTACTTTTAGTTGGTTGAACATTTGATTATTTTGCGCCGTTCAAGAAGTCTAAATAGTATTTCATGTTAAAAATATCCAAACTGCTCGTAATAGCCTCCTTTCTTATCATTTTGGTGCAATGCACACCTCAAGAAAAGAAAGCGGTTGAAAACATTACACTAAAAACAGGCATGTGGCGGGGTGTCTTAGATGTTCAGGGCAACGAGCTACCTTTCAACTTTGAATTGACCAACGAAGGCGGCGCTTACAAGATTTATTTGATCAATGATCAGGAGCGTTTGTTGTTAGACGTAATCGAGATCAACGGAGATTCTGCCTACATCCCCATGCACATATTCGATGCCGATATAAAGGCTGTCATCACAGAGAATACCATGTCAGGAACGTGGACTAAGAATTATGAGGAAGACTATGTAGTGTCTTTTGAGGCCAAGCATGGAGATGAAGATCGTTTTAAAACGTCCGATGAAGAGGTCAAAAGCTTTGATGGTACCTGGGCAGTAACATTCGTACATGAAGAGGACAACGATACAACGCAATCCGTTGGTGTATTCAAGCAAAATGGTTCTGCCGTGACTGGCACATTCTTAACGCCAACCGGAGATTATCGCTTTCTTGAGGGTAGTGTCGTAGGTGATAAACTTCACTTGAGTACTTTCGACGGTGGTCATGCATTTCTATTCACAGCTACATTTGACGAGAATGGCGGCTTGATTGGTAATTTCTGGTCTGGTAAGTCATGGTATGAAAGCTGGACGGCTACCAAAGATGATAACGCCAGTTTACCTGATGCTAACACACTCACTTACATCAAAGAGGGCTACGACAAATTAGACTTTAGCTTCCCTGGCTTGGACGGCGAGAAAGTATCTCCGCAGGATGATAGGTTTAAAGGCAAAGTAGTGCTACTCCAAATATTCGGTACATGGTGCCCCAATTGTATGGACGAAACCAAGTTCTTAAAGCAATGGTATAAGGACAACAAAGATCGGGGAGTAGAAATACTAGGGCTGGCTTACGAAGCCAAGGATGATTTCGAATATGCCAAAGGCCGCATTGAGTTCATGAAAGAGAAGCTGGACGTTCAATATGATTTCGTCGTGGCCGGGGTAAAGGACAAAGATGAGGCTTCCAAAACACTACCGATGCTCAACCGTGTTTTGGCCTACCCTACAATGATCTATCTTGACAAAAAAGGTGATGTACGTAAAATCCACACCGGCTTCACAGGGCCGGGCACTGGCCATCACTATGAGCAGTATATCAAGGATTTTAATCAGACGGTGGATGAGTTGTTGGCTGAGGAGGGCTAATATTGACCTCACCCAGCTTATGCATTCCTAGGTGTAGCTGGATGTTTCCATCCGGCGCTTGAGTTCAGACCTTGGTAATTTCGAGTTTCTAAGGTCATTTGTGAAGACCTGCCTTTGCCGGTAAGCAGGCACAAACGACGGCTTATAGAACCTCACCCAACTTCAGACTGAGGTTAACCTAGGACAGAAATACCCTCTCCTTGAGGAGAGGGTAGCACGGGTTTTCGGTTTACTTCAACCGTAATTGGGTGAGGTTTTTTATAGCACAGCTAATTATGCTGGCAACTAGATTGCTTCACTCCTCCGTCGTTCGTAATGACAGCGACTTTGTAATGACAGCAACTTGCTTGAGATATGAGTTTATCTAAAGCTGAGCAAACCAAATTACTCTGGTAACAACTCACTATCATCCATCATCCCACCACCTTCACTACCCCCAAAAGTAAAGCTTGTAGTATCATCAAGTATAGGTTGTATGTAATACTTGAAATGTACCGCACTGTCTAATAGGTCAACTACTTCATGTCGCAGTTTATTGTTATAATCCAGCTTATGCAATATGCTCTTAGTCCGCAACGATCGCCTTTCTTGAAAGTAGTCGTACATCTTAGGTGAGGAGAAATTCATGGAAATGAGCAATCCAAAAGCTACTCCTGTTATCACACTAACGCATTTGATATAGATCGTCAATAAGTCTGGTAACTTCTTCTTTTTGTTGTTTGTGTCTTTCATAACCGTTGTTGTCGATAGCCCCTACTTTTTTACCTTCCTCGATCAGTTCTCTTAACACGCTTTGCTCATTATTCAGTGATTTCTCGATGTCTATTCTCTTCAACCTGTACTCATCATAATAGTATTCATACCAGTCATATCCTGCTAGGATCAAAACCGTTGATATCAAGCTTATAAAGAAAATATCAATCAGTTTTTTTCGTTCTTCCTTCTTCATGTCCATAAATTAAAGCGCAGTATAGCAACATTAAAGAATTATTTCAATTGTAAGTATCAATAATTACATGATATAGTAACATTATAACTATGAATATCGGAGAGGTAGTTTCTTACTCTGTCTATAAACATCCTTTACCATTCGATGTCTTGGCTCTTCGCCAGAGTACTCAGCGAAAGCTTCAATATCAAAAATCCGAAGAGTGACAAAGGGGATCAGTCATTAGCTGATTATAATAGCGTCTTATGGGACATTAGGCGCAAGTCTGGATGATATTATGAATATTCGTGGAAGTGCTTCTAAGCCAAATCAATCCATGCCGAATGCATTCACATACCTGCCAATAGGTTTGTTTCAGAAGGGCACTTCGAGTCTAAGTCATCAATGGCACACTCAAAGATTGCTTATGGTTACAATTACCTCAGCCAACTTCAGACTGAGGTTAGCCTAGGACAGAAATACCCTCTCCTTGAGGAGAGGGTGGCACAAGTTTTCAGTTTGCTACAATCGTAATTGGGTGAGGTTTTTAAAGCATCACTCATTATACCTGGCCACTAGATTGCTTTGCTCCTGCGTCGCTCGCAATGACAGCAACTTTCACAAGCGACATGTTTGTCGACTACTTTTTTTCCGACTGCCTATTCTCAGTAAGAAAGAAAAAGCCGGATGTTTCCATCCGGCTTTGTTGTTATACTCGATGCTGTTAGATGCTTCCACCTAAAAGAGAGGTGATTCCTTATTTCTTTCTAATCTTCTGATTCTTCTTCCTCAGCTGCGGCTGAATTGAGAGAGCGGTTCTTCACGTATTTTTCAAGCCATTGGTCTTGTTCCCACAGCATGTGCAGAATAGACTCTTTGGCGCGGTAGCCGTGGCTTTCGTGTGGTAGCATTACCAATCTCGTGGTAGCCCCCATTCCTTTTAAGGCACTGTAAAAGCGCTTGCTTTGGATTGGGAAAGTACCAGAGTTGTTATCTGCTTCACCATGGATCATAAGCAATGGCTCATTGACCTTGTCTGCGTGCATGAAAGGGGACATGGTGTAGTATATTTCTGGTGCTTCCCAATAGGTTCTTTCTTCCGACTGAAACCCAAATGGTGTTAACGTACGGTTATACGCACCACTTCGTGCGATACCGGCAGCGAAGAGGTCAGAGTGAGCCAACAGGTTGGCGGTCATGAAAGCACCATAAGAGTGACCTCCGATGGCAACTCGGTTTCTATCTGCCACACCCATTTCTACCAATTTGTCAATAGCAGCTTCGGCGTTGGACACCAGTTGTTTTCTGAAGGTATCGTTAGGTTCTTCCTCACCTTCACCTACTATTGGCATGCTGATATCATCGAAGATAGCGTAACCTCTGGTCAACCAAGGTAATGGTGACGCCCAGCTCAAGCGAATAAACTCATATGGTGAGCCCTGTACCTGACTGGCAGCAGCGGCGCTTTTGAATTCGTTAGGGTAAGCCCACATTAAAACCGGCAGAGGCCCGTCTTCTTTCTTATATCCTTTTGGTAGATATAAATCTCCCTTAAGTTCTACTCCATCATTCCTTTTGTATTTCACCACTTGCTTTTCTATGCCTTTCAGCGCCTCATAAGGATTGGCGAAGCTGGTTAAAGCAGTCGACTTTTTCGATTTGATGTTTCTCAAATAATAATTGGCTGGCTCTTCTTTGGATTCTCTTCTAGTCAGTACAAGGCCTTTGTTTATGTTGATCAAGCTGATAGGCCGCTCATAGTATGGTGCTTGCGACCTCCATAATTCTTTGGTGTTCTTGGTTGCCAAAGTAAACTCTCGCACAAATGGCCTATTTCCTTCCGGTGAGGCACCTTGTCCGGTCAAATAGAGTTTCTTACCACTCTTATCAGTCAACAATACTTGTCTTCCGTACTGATTGGTTTTGGTTTCAAAATCTCCCGGATCATTGTAGCGATCCTCGAAAGACATGGCAAACAACACTGACTCAGAGTCTGCATTACCTGGTTTGAAAGTACTCGTCACCAATTCTCGGGTAGACCACCACCAAGAGTAAGCGATAGCCAAGTTGTCATTACCCCAGGTAACGCCACCAAATCTATGTTTAACAGCAATATCTTCCTTTTTACTTCCGTTGAAAGGTGCTTCTTTATAGAACATTTTATCCCGGAAGGCTACTTCATTGCGTGGATCACCGCCATCCTGTGCTTCTATCCAATAGAGTGTAGCCGGTTTGTCACTACGCCACGTAAAGCTTCTTGGGCCTTTTCTCACCGCCCCGAAGCCTTTCGGAATGTTTTCCGCCAAAGGAATATTAGCTATTTGCGTAACCATGCTGCCATTACGATCCCACATTTCCACTACCTGCGGAAACCTGCTAAAGGGAACGAGATAAGAATATGGCTGCTGAATGGTTGTGACCATCACATAGTTACCGTCAGGTGAAGGTCGCATGCTGCTAATGACTCCTGCTTTACCAAAGTCTTTTATCGCACCGGTACCTAGATCAATCTGCTTTAGCTGAGATGATGCATAATAGGTGAATAATGCGGCGTCGTGTGGGTTTTTCAACAAATCCTGGTAAGTACGTACTGGTGCTTTCTTACCGATATTCTCCTGAACTACTGGGCCATTTGGTGCCAGTGATTCTTGAGGAGCTTCTCCCCTATTAGCCAGAACAGATTTGAAGATGAGCGTCTTGCTATCTGATAGCCATGTGTAGGGAGTGCCGCGCATGGCGTCATTAAGTATAGGCTCTGTCAACTTTCGTGCTTTTCCAGTAGCTAAATCTGCTGTCCATAACTCCAAGCCATTCTGAACAGTCAAAGTGAACGCCACTTTCTGGCCGTCAGGCGACCATGAAACATTTTCTATTAGTGGTTTCGCAGGGAGTCCTGTTACTGGGTATTCTTTATCACCTTTTACACTTTTAATAGAAAGTCCGGTAAGGCGTTGTGTTCTGCTCTCACCATTGGTTCGCGGGTTAATCCTCAGTCCTGCCAGTTTCAACTCTGGCTGTGATAGTTCATTGATAGAAGGATACCCAGGAATTTCCATCAATAGCATCCAATCTCCAGTACCGTTTACACTAACGGCCGGCGTTCTTGGCGCTGTCATTAAATCGGCTATTTCAGCCACTGGGGTTTGATATGACAGATCATTTTGCGCGAATGCCGATTGGCCTAATAGCAGCATCATGACCATGGCATAAGTATACATTCTTTTGATACGCATGGTTGTGGATTTAAGGGTAAAACATTATCGGTATTATCACCTCAAATGGGGTAATAATGATTGTACGATGAAGATATCAATAAAAGCCTTCTGGTGTTATATATATTTCACCAGCGGTAGCATGCTGGGTTATTAGCGGTTGACTCTATTTGCCTTACGATTTGCGTGGAGATCAGTGGTTAATTCACTTAAG
>JBCBSS010000032.1:0-54775 GCA_039819065.1 Bacteroidota bacterium | reverse complement strand
GTAGATCTGATGATATATCTCATGGTACTTTAGCGCTTTGTTTTCATCACCTATTTGCTTATATGCTTCAAAAAGATGCTTGGCTGACTCTTTTTGCAAATCGTAGTAGTCATTTGCGCTTGAGACATCATACACCTTCTTAAAGCCTTTAACTGCTTTGGCAAAGCCCTCCTTTTTTACAGCAAGTTTGGCTTTGTTAAAATCAATAATGGTTTCCAGAGTCAGAGAATTACATTCCTCAACAAGGCCAACGGCTTGATCAATGAATATCTGAGCAGAATCAATTTGACCATCTTCTAAACTAATGCTTGTCAATACATCAAGACATTCAACCTGTTTGCAGGTTCGGCCCAGTAATCTCTCTTTCTTAAGCGAAACCCATGCATTTCTTCTCGCTTCTTCTTTTTTACCTTGTGAATTATTAATGATGGCAATGGCCAAATAGCTAGTGGCTAAACCTGCTTGATCACCAAGTTTTTCTCTTACACTTAGTGCTTGTTGATGATAATTTAATGCCTTTGAAAAGTTGTTTTGCAGAGAGAATAAATCACCAAGGTTCTTAAGCACTTTAGCCTTATCAATCATATTATCAATACTTTCATAGATCGATAATGCTTCCAAATAGTACTCTAGTGCAAGAGAATAATTTCCATACTTGGTAAAAATGATTCCGAAATTGGTAGCCACTTCTGCCAATAGTTGTGGTGGTGAGTTTATCCTCCGGCGAATGTCCATTACCCTCTTAAAACTGACTAAAGCCGAATCATACTTGCCCTCATCCAAGAACAATACACCCAAACTATGATATGAATAAGATATGCTGAGGCTATCGATTTTTTCGGGATCACTAGTTTTAAGATCTAATGATTTTCTATAGTAGAATTTAGCAGAATCATATTGTCCCTTATTCTGATAATTGATACCTATATTATTATAAACCAGGGCTTCTGACTTACTTCTCTCAAGTGTCGAAAATACTTTGACAGCTCTTTTATAGAAGGAATTGCTAATATCAAATTCTGAGATATAGAAATAAGCTACGCCCAAGCTGTTCAAAGAGCGGGCGTAGGTCAAAGAATCATGTTCTTCCAATGCGTATTTAGATGCCAGCTCTAAATAGAATGATGAACTATCAAAATTGATAGGTGCATATGTCAAACCTAGTGCCTGTAACGTTTTCGGTCTAATGGAATCAGGCAATAAATCACTTGCCAGTACTGTTTTCAGACTATCAATTTTTTGATTTTGAGCAAGCGAAAAATGTCCAACTTGACTTATTAAGATTAAAATTAGAACAACCCTAACCATTCGAATCCTTAACTACAATGTTTATAAATCATCAAGTTTCATATTCATTTTCCAACTCAAGATAATCCTAAGTTTGCATTTAAGGTTATTTCAACACCCTTAAAATAATCTAATAAAGCACGAACCGATTAGTGAGCCATATCAAAAGCTGATGGTACTATTTTTAAGTTTAGTCAATATAAGAACTGTTCATAAATGTTGTAC
Organism: Bacteroidota bacterium; assembly: GCA_039819065.1. Lineage (GTDB taxonomy): Bacteria > Bacteroidota > Bacteroidia > Cytophagales > Cyclobacteriaceae > JBCBSS01. Next base: position 53,263 of record JBCBSS010000032.1, on the reverse strand, counting down.
ATCTGCACGTTTCAGGTATTATATCAATTCCATGATAAGAAGCTGTAATCAAGGAACTCAAAATAAGAAATATCGGCAAAAACATACCGGTACAAGGAGCATAACTAGTCTAAAATACTTCATAGAAAAATGCTGACTATTTCAATTTAAGCCTGTTTACGTGTTAGAAAAGTACGTGCTCACGGACGTTTTTTCTAATCATTTCTCCTTATATAGATTCTTTCAAGTACAATTTTAGGGGATTGAAAACAATACAAATGTGTTACAGATCACAACTATAAATTAAAATCTCAATTTTAGATTTTCTGAAGTTGTTTCGAGATGAATATTGAAAGGGATGTTTTATATGACTACGTAAATGAGTCAGCCAAAGCGAACGGGAGAAATGAATTGTTCACCAGCATAGTACAGCATAGTTTGAACATTTGAAATTCATATTTTTCAAGTGTATTGAAGTTTTCTGACCCTTACCTTCAATGACGTTCAAGGCTTTCCCAAATGATTCTACCGATTGGGTGAATCGAAAGAAACCCTGGGAAAGGTTGAATGGGTGAGCATGTCTATGCTCTTAACAGATTAATTACCAACTATTTCTTGAATCCAGGCCTCAAGATCACTCGATTTAAAGTGTTGTTGAGAAGCTAAAAGTGTAGATCACAAAAAAGGTATGAAAACACTACTACAAACGTTTTTTGTTTGCATAATTATCATTGTTTCCAATGGGCTAAGTGCTCAGAACATAACTATTCATGCGGATGAATATAAGCACCAGTTCGAAGGGGCTGGCGTCTCCATTGGATTGTACATGGGGCATCACTTCAGTATGAATACTAACAATCAGGATAAGGCCATTCGGCTTATCAACCAGGACCTGAATATGAAATATCTTCAGGCCTATATAGATCCTTCACACTATATCGGTGATCAGTCAAAGAGACAACAATACTTTGATCGCAGAGCTAACTATATCAAAAGTGCCAAGCAATATCGTGAGGATATCCAGTTTTCTTTGGCAGGCAACATTTTTCCTGACGACCTAAGAAAAGACTTTTTAGCCAACAATGGAAATACCTACAGAATACTCAATACAGATGATCCTGAAATATATGATAAGTTGGCAGCATGGTACTTTGAGATTTTTCAAGAGTTTTATGACAGAGGTGTTGAAGTCGATGTATTTAATGTAATCAATGAACCTGATTTGCCCGATTGCGGTGCCAACAAATGTAGAAGATACTTGTATGGTTTTGATGATGATACCCGAAGGGGTGCATCCCTTATCTTTACTGAGGCAGTGCCAAAATTCAAAGCAATGTTGGCCGACCCAAACATTAACACCTCTAACATGAAAATGCCGCTCATTATGGGGCCCAGTTCATTCTCGCCCGAGGGCTGTCTTAATTACATCAGATATTTTAAAAACAACTACCCTGAGGCTTGGGATCAAATTGACATAGTGGCAACGCATCAGTATACGAAGGGCGGTAGAGTAGATTTGTTTCAACAGATAATTGGTGAACTTGATGGAAGGGCTTTTCATCAGTCAGAAAATCATGCCTCGAAGAGTGATCCCTACCCCGTTAGTGATGGCCACAAAGCAGCGCTGTCATTATCAAGGCTGATAGGTACAGCAGTAAATAATGGTGTTGAGGCATGGTATTACTTTCAAAATGTTTACCCCCAGGAGTTTACGTTGGGAGGTCTGGTTCGCGTAAAGTGGGCATCAGACAATCCCATACCTTATAAGCAATATTATTCCTTCAAACAGATCACTTCTTCACAGCCGGCCAATTCTCATGTCATGGGTTATGAAGCTTCAGGTGCGACCGATGCTGAAGTATTGGTCTTTCGTAAACAGGGAGAAGACACTGTCTACTTACATTATACCAACTTTACGCCCAGTAAGAAGAAAGTTACTTTTTCGGTTCAGGAAGGTTCCGAGAACAGGACCATTTCCAGTTTGGATCTAACCATGACTGACGAGTCGGAGAATAACGTCATTTCACTAACTCAGTCTGATATGGATGTAACAGAAGCATCCTTGGAAGTTGAGCCCTATTCAATCAATACGATTAAAATTGGAATGGCCAGTGTCATAACATCTCTCGATTCACAGGTTAATGCTGAGGATGTTACGTTCAGCTTAGGCACTAATAATCATATCCAGGTCAATAGCAGGAAATCAAAAATCCAGCAGATTGATATTTACAGTATGCAAGGTAAGCTTATAGAGTCCACTCGAAATGTTGATGCTTTTGAAACCTCTTTACCCAAGCTCTCCACCGGAGATGTGTATATTGTGCAGGTGTATACTGGTAATAGAGTAACAATCAGAAAATTCTTGCTAAACTGATTTTTTGGATTATAGTCGGAGTTTAATCTACCTTCACGGCTGCTACGGCAGACGAGTAGCTAGTACTAGCTACTAGATTGCTTTGTCACCTGGTTCCGCGCAATGACACGAACTTGTGACTATTCAGTAAAGACCGGCTCTCCTACTCTATCGTAAAAGCCGAAGCTTATTAAATAACCCATTTTTTAATTCTTCCCATTTTCCTGTTATCCTTGTATTGGATAATATGACCAGGTACAAACGAATTATTCACGATCTTCTGCCTCCAATGGCTTGGCGAATAGCAAGAAAAATGTTGCAACGTGCCAAAGCTGTAACGAGCAACCCAAAGCCTGATGGTAATTGGCTTATCCAACAAAAGAATCAATCTGCTCTGGGCATATTTGTACACATTCACAAATGTGCAGGAAGTTCTCTTGTGCAGGCTTTTATTGATAACCCACACGTAATCTCTTGTATTGCGCGACCTGGTATTTTTCCAGGAAGAACCGGACGAGAAAAAATTCCTGATGAACTGTTTGATCGATGTATGAAGTTTACCATCGTCCGTAATCCTTATGCCCGGCTCGTATCTGCTTATAGAATGTTTAAGTCAAGCGTACGCTGGGAACCTCTTTTTCCAACTTTTGATGACTTTGTTGATTTTATTCAATGGACTGATGTTCATGAACATGAAGTAAAAAACGAGATTAGTATTGATGATTTTATGAAGCGTACAGAATACATTGTTCATCATTGCAGTTCTTTTCACAACCCTAAATACATGATCGATCAAATGGACTACGTCGGTCGCATTGAAACCTTGAATGAAGATTTGAAAAAAATTGCAGAGATGCTAAACATCGCGCCTATTCAGGTAAATCACCTGAACAAACGTGGTCAAGCATATAACTACCGTGACTACTATTCTACCAACAGTAAAAACTTGGTAGGTAAGATATATCAAAGGGATATTGAACGGTTCAAGTATCAGTTCTAAGCAAAAGTTTATCTTCAATCGATTGTTCGTAGGGTCGATATTTGATTAGCTTTGACTAGATTTATTAAGACAATTGAATGCCTGATAATACCAACGCACTAATCATAAATTTTGCACCTACCGGGATGGTGCCAGTAAAGAATGTCACCCCACATGTACCCATACATGCGTCCGAAATAATCGAACAAACTCATGAAGCCTATGAGTTGGGGATAACTATAGTTCATCTTCATGCGCGGCATAGCGATGGTGTACCCACCCATGAAGTAACAGCTTATCGCGATATTTTCGAGGGAATCAGAAAACACTGTCCAAGTCTTGTCATCAGTGCGTCATTAAGTGGGCGAAACGTCCAGGAGGTAGAAAAGCGAACGGAGGTTTTGGCATTGAAACCTGATATGGGTTCATTAACACTTAGTTCGCTTAATTTTTTAAAGCAAGCCAGTTTAAATTCTCCTGAGGTCATATTAGGACTGATTGAACGGATGGACGAACACGGGGTTCACCCGGAGTTGGAGTGTTTTGATGCCGGCATGATCAATTACTCTCGATACCTAATCAATAAGAAGATATTAAAACCCCCATTTTATTATAATCTTTTGTGCGGCAATATCGCGAGTACACAAGCTGACTTAAGTTACATAGGTCTAATGATAAGAGATTTGCCTGAAGGGGCACTTTGGTCGCTCGCAGGGATAGGCAAGGAACAGCTAAAAACGAATACTATCGCCATAGCAGCCGGTGGAGGTGTACGTGTTGGCATTGAGGATAATATTTGGTTTGATAGCCAACAAAAAGTATTGGCCAAGAACATAGATTTGGTAAGCAGAATCCATCGGATTGCTAGCGAATTTGAACTTGAGATAATGAAACCAAGTGATTTTGGTAATCTCGGGTTTTACAATGAGCAGAGACCTGCATAGCAAATAAATGGTATTAACCCCAGGGTAGAACCCTGGACCCAAGCTTCCGGGGCAAAGCCCCAAGGAATTAAACCACAACCTTCTCGTCTGCCATAGCAGCCGCGAAGGCAGATTAAAAAATGAACGAAGAAAAAATATACACTTTTTTGGGTGCCGGTGATGCTGCACTGAGTATGTTTATCGAGGTTATTGCCAGCCTTGAGGGTAAGGACTTTGTACTGAATATCATTAAAAATATCGATGTTGAGCAGCAACACGAATATTTGATTCCCGGCATTAAGGCTAATATTCTAACTGACAAAGAATGGCAGCGAAATGCATCTGATAGAATCTTGATTGGTGTCAACAAAGCAGAAAATAAACAACGGGTTTATCAGTACTTTAAAGAGCACCATGGTATTCAATTCAAAGATTATGCGGCGCTGGCTCACAGGAATACCTCAATAGCAATGACGGCAAAAATGGAACACGGCGTAATCCTCAATCCAGGAGTGGTTCTCGCCCCTTTCTCGCGTTTGGGTAACCTTACCACCATAAACAGAAATGCTTCCGTAGGACATCATACCAAGATCGCTGATTTTTGTACGTTACACCCTGGCGTTAATGTCGCCGGTCATTGTGAAATTTCTTCGGGAGTCAGCATTGGTATGGGGGCAAATGTGGTAGACGGTGTCAGCATTGGAGAAAATTCGGTTATTGGTGCAGGTTCGGTAGTTACCAAAGATATACCACCTAACGTAGTGGCATATGGGTCTCCAGCCAAGGTAGTAAGAAGTATGAAGCAAAACGAATCCAATTAAATGGCCCGTATTAAGTTCAATGAACCTTTCATGACTGGAAAGGAGATGCATTACATGCAGGAAGTAATGGCTGCCGGCCATTACTCAGGCAATGGGGATTTTACAAAAAGATGCCAAACCTTTTGTGAGGATAAGTGGCATCTTGGTACCTGTTTTCTAACGCATTCCGGAACCGGTGCTTTGGAGATGGCTGCGCTATTGTTAGATATTGAACCGGGAGATGAAGTCATTATCCCCTCCTATACCTTTCCTTCTACAGCTCTTGCATTTCAAAGGCAAGGTGCGAAAATCGTCTTCGTAGATAGCAAAGAGACTCACCCTTGCCTTGATGAAACCAAGATTGAAGGATTAATCACCAGTCGCACCAAGGCCATTGTCCCTGTTCACTACGGAGGAGTGGCCTGCGACATGGATGAAATCATGCGCATAGCTAATAAGCACAACGTAATAGTGATTGAAGATGCCGCACACGCGATTGGAGGAGAGTACAAGCAAAAATCTCTTGGCGGAATAGGCCACATGGGCTGTTTTTCATTTCATGAATCGAAGAATATCCATTGTGGAGAAGGTGGAATGCTTATTCTCAACGAAGATAGATTTATTGAACGTGCAGCCATAATATGGGAAAAAGGAACCAATAAGATGGCCTTTCTAAACGGCAAAGTAGATAAATATGAATGTGTAGATATAGGCTCGTCATTTCTAGCTTCTGATTTACTGGCTTCATTTCTTCTTACCCAACTTGAGCACTTCGATCAACTGAATGATCATAGACAACAAATTTGGGACACTTATTTTCAATCACTTTCCGGATATCCAGGTGTAGCATGTCCGTATATACCCGCTTATGCATCTCATAACTATCATATATTTTATGTGCTGACTAAAAATCAAGAGGAACGGGATCGGCTTATCGCGGGATTAAGATCAAAAGCGATTTCTGCGCCATTTCACTACCAAAGCTTGCATACAAGCCCATTCTTTCGTGAATCAAATGAAACGCTAGACTTACCTAATAGTGATGCATATTCCAACCGTTTGGTAAGGCTTCCGATTCATTTTAACCTTTCTGTATCTGAAGCTGAATACGTAGCGCAGACCATAAAAGAAATACTATGAAACGCTGGGGGTTCGAATTGGGCAAGAGAACCCGCACTATCTATAAAAACATCATATTAGCCCTCCCAATCAAAGGAGGCAGTGCTGTTATCTCTCTGGTCATGATTTCATTGCTTTATAGCTATTTGAAACCAGAAATATATGGCATTTGGATTACCATATTTACTGTGTTCAACTGGATTGGCCTGCTTGATCTGGGATTAGATAATGGTCTCAGAAATCATTTGGTATCTGCCCTAACTGCGTCCAATCACAGACTAGCGAAGGAATATATCAGCACAGTCTACATTTCCATCGGTGTAATCTCCGCCGCTGTTTTCTTAATTATGCTTGTTCCAATCACCAGCTTAGATTGGGTAGAAGTTTTGAATATACCCCATACTGAACTAGACCTGCCGCCGATATTAATACTGGTTTGTTTTCTATTTGCAATTCGGTTCACACTGCAGGTTTTACTGTCTGTGTTGATTGCACATCAGGATATATATAAAGCTGATTTGATCAATTTCCTATCAAGCCTTTCCTCGCTGGTACTGATATTTATTGTTGTTCAACTAGAATATAATCAAGGGTCACTTTATACCGTGATACTGATTAATATGTTGACTCCGATTATTGTCTACCTCATTGCCAGTGGCTTTTTCTATACGAGGCGCTTCAGGAATATCTCACCTTCCTTTGCGGCATTTAGAATGAAGCATCTTAAAAGCCTTTTACACCTGGGCTTGAATTTTCTCTGGATTCGAATCAATGGATTAATACTCTTACAGTCTGCCTACTTGATTATAAACTTACAAATGGGACCCGCAGAAGTCGCTTCGTACAGCATTGTTTTCAACTATTTCCACTCAATACAATTTCTATTCAACATATTCATCAACCCCTACTGGCCTGCGGTGACAGAAGCTATAAATAAGAAAGACCTTAAATGGATCAAACAAAGCCTTAAAAAAGTCAGGCTTCTGTTTCTATTCTTTTTGCTTGCCATCTTCATATTGTTCCTTTCAGCCAATACAATAATCCCCATCTGGCTCAATAAACCAGTAGTTTTTGAGAATGGCATCCTATTGCTTATGTCTATTTACATGACACTTAACATATGGAAAGGTATTCACTCCTTTTTCCTTAATGGTATGAGCATTGTGAAAATACAAACCATTGTCTCTTCATTTACTGCGCTGGGGTTTCTGATTCTTGCCTTTATTTTTATAGATATTTATGGACTGTTAGGCGTTGTTTTGGCAAGTGTGATTGTTGGCATACCTCGGGCCATCATTTATGCACTTGCTGTAAATAAAGAAATCAGATGAAGAAGGTACTACATATTTCCTATGACCACACACCTGGTGCAGGATCAGTACCGAAATTGTTCCATGAAGAAATGAAAAAGAGGGGCATTTCGTCGAAGTTTCTTGTTTATGGTAGAAAGGTAAAGGCCAAGGATGACGTTATTCCGTACTTCAATCCAGTGAAGGTTTTTTTTCATAGAGTGAATTTAGCCTTTCGTTTATTCTTTTCTCTTTATGGTAACCCAAAGTACTTTTTCTTCAATCTCAATGAGAAGAAAAATCACCTTTCTGCTCAGTCGATTCTCCAGAAAGTAAAGTTCAAGCCAGATATCATTATCTTCTATTGGACCAGCCGTATGCTCAATACGCAAAGCATGGCTGAACTATATAAAAGTACAGGAGCAAAGATCTATTGGGTGATGACAGACATGGCACCGTACACCGGAGGCTGCCATTATGCCTGGGGTTGTAAAGGTTTCGAGGACAGTTGTAAAGCATGTCCTGCAATTGGTGGTAACCGTGCAGCGGTAAACCTACAAACTAAGAAAGAACAACTGAAAGATGTCCCGATGACCATAATTGCCAGCGCCGGCGACTCATATGAAAATGCCAGAAGGTCTAGTCTATTTAAGGGTATAGCCATAAAAGAACATTATCTAAAAGTACGCCTGTCCTCCTCAATTGAATACGCTAAAACCAAGGCCCGAAAGCGACTTGGGCTGAAAGAAACAGACCTCATCTTTTTCATAGGCGCATCTAATTTTAAAGACGAGCGCAAAGGAATGCAGTATTTCATGGAGGCAGCAAATATGCTCTCAAACAGGTTAGATCCGGAGATAAAGAGAAGTATCTGCTTTGCTCATTCTAGTAAAAAAGGATCGAAGATTTTTGATCAGTTTCCATTTCGAACCTCTCCACTCGGTTATTTGGATTTTAAAAGTGATCTGTTGTCAGCATTCATAGCTTCAGATGTACATATTAGCTCATCAATCATGGATACCGGACCTTATATGGTCAATCTCTCTATGGCTTACGGTTGTCCTGTGTTATCTTTTGACATTGGAATAGCCAAAGCGCTGGTGATCAATGGCCAGACCGGTTTTAAATCAAAGGAAATCTCGGCTGAAGGCCTAGCTGATGCAATGCATTCATTTATAGAGCATAAACTAAAAGGAGTCAATTTTCATGAAAACTGTATAAGACTAGCAAAAGAGAAATTATACTGGACCGACTCATCTTTGGAACTGTTTGGGTTATCAGCTCAGCATTAAGTCTAAGCACCGTCAATTAAGCAAATACCAGCTTATGCAAAGGCTAGAAAAAAGAATTAGATTTTTTATCAATTACAAAATAAACTACAGTAAGTTATTATTCAGCCTGAATGCGCTGAGGCCCAGTGTAGCTGATAAATTAGTTAAAACGAATACTGATATTTGTATTGAGGGGTTTCCTAGATCTGGTAACTCATTTTTCTTTAAGCTTTTTAAAAAGGCCAATCCAGAAGCCACTATCGCTCACCATATTCATTCGCCCATTCAGCTAATTAGAGCGGTTAACCTGGGCATTCCTGCAGTAGCTTTGGTTAGAAAACCCAAAGATGCCATTGCTTCTGCCCTAACATTTAATGAGTATGCCGATGTCAGGCTCTCCATCAAGTCCTACATCTTGTTTTACAATATGCTTAGTACTCATAAAGAAAAATGCCTGATAGTGAAATTTGATGACCTTATTACAAATCATGACCTGGTCATAGAGCGGATAAACAAGCATTTTGGTACGGGCTTTAAATTGACCAATCTAAGTGCACAAGAGGCCAAATTATTCGTTCGTAGTAATACCTTGGAAAGTGATGTTTCAAAAGTGCCATATCCCACCCAGGAAAAAGAGGAAAGAAATCGTAATAACCGAGATAAAGTAACCTCTCATGAGTTGTACCTTAAAGCAATAAGGGCTTTCGAGCAAATATTGGAATAAGGTATTGTTAAGGACAAACCGTATGAGACTGTCTCAAAAGCCTATTTTAATGTCATTTCGAATGCAATGAGAAATCTTACCGTCCTTATAATCAACACTTTGAGTCGAGTAAGATTTCTCCCGATGGTCGAAAAGACAGCTTTTGAGACAGCCTCATGATTCTTTGTATCTCTTACCCTTAAAGAATTAACACAAAAAAAGCGTCCCATTTTAGAAGGACGCTTTCGCTCATGTTAATAATTTTTTCTTTTAGAATTCTAAATCATCATTTTTAGTCAGCGTATAAACGCTTCAAATCGCTACTTAATTAAAACCCTTTCCGTAATCGTGTGCCTCCCTCCAGTTATTTTCAAGTAATAGAGCCCTTTATCGAGACCTGTAGTTTTTATCCTTATCTGTTTACTTGTAGTTACACCTGACCTTAGCGTTTCTCCGTTTTCGCTCATCAATTCAAATGTTTTAGGAATATCACCTAATTCGTTATCTAAGTCGACATCTATCGATGAACTCGCCGGATTAGGGTAGACTTTTATTTTTATCAGATCAACCTCACTGGATTGGGCAGTCATACTACCAAGCAAGTCATTGAGCGTATTTTTAAGTGAGTTATAGTTGAATTGAGCATTACCGGAAAGGTTACCAACAAGTAAATTATTGTTTTCGAAAGGATCGATTGATAGATTATACAACTCTTCGGAACCATTGTTAAAATGAATGAGCTTATAGTTATTCGTATTTAGTATAGTTTGTCCATCTACATTGGTATTGAACCCTTCCAGTTCCGAGAAGATCCAAGATCGGATAGTTTGATTTTGACTTTGCAAAATGGGCAAAAAACTCTTCGAATCGAACGTAACATTTGAAGGCAAAGTATTATTTACATTTACACCTGCCAGTTCTAACGACGTAGCAAATAGATCAGCAACGTTTATCAGTGCATCGGAGGTACGGTTAGGGTTCGTAACACCAGACCCGGACACAATGAAAGGCACATTGACACCCCCTTCATATAAAGTACCTTTGGCGCGATCGGGATCAAATGGTGCTTGAACTACCTGAGCAGTAGTCCCATTATCTCCAATGAATATGATGGTCGTATTGTCATACTGCCCCGATACCTTTAGATAGTTAATCAATCGTCCGATCTCGGTATCCATTGCTTCTATTGAGGCTTTGAAGTAAGGGATGGGATTTCTTCGAATCTGACGCCTTCCACCCGGTAGACCATCAAATCGATGAAGGTTGTTTGGCGGCAAATGAAATGGTGTATGAGGACTCATAAAAGCCACCCATTGAAACCAAGGCCCATTTTGCTGAGATATCCAGTCAATCGCATCATCCACAAACTCGGTGGTAGAATAGTTAGATACACTTTGTGTAGTGCCATTGGTCGTTTTCTCCCAATCGAAATAGTCGAAGCGGCCAGATACTAACCCTGAGAAATGATCAAAACCCATAAGATTTGGATTGTCCTCATCACCATTGCTTGCATCATTAAGGTGCCATTTGCCTATACAGGAATGTGCATATCCTGAATTAGCGTCATCCAGCGCTTTGGGAAGGGTATATTCATCAAGTGAAATTCCGGTCTGGCTGTCATTACTGCCAACTACTGTTTGTACGCCGTTGCGAAAGCCATACCTTCCGGTCAACAAAGTTGCTCTGGTGGGTGAACATACAGGGTTTGACCAGGCATTGGTAAAAGTCACACCTTCCGATGCCAGCTGGTTGATATTTGGTGTGGGTGCAAAGTCAGTACCTTCACCGTAAGTCGACATATAATCTACGCCAAGATCATCGGCAATCAGGATAAGTACGTTTCTTGATTGGGCCATAGAGGTTCGAATCCCGCTGATTAATAAGCAACAGCAGAGGATAAGTAGTTTGTTTTTCATGGTTTGAAAGTTTAAATGAAAAAAATTATATCAATAGCATTAGACTATTTATTACATCAAAGGTTTAATTGATATTATTTTATTTTTTAAAAAATTATGAAGTGTTTCTGCAGTAGAAGTGAAGAGCTTTGGGAGGAATGTTTAGGCGAAACTGTTACGTACACTCAAAGACTCAAGTACATATAAGGTAGAACTCACCTTACTTAGACACTTACCTCTTTGTTAACCTAGCAGTTGTGAAAGTCACTAAAGTACCGTCATGAAGTGAACTCAGATTATCAAAGCGGTACTTTTGGTATTCAAAAAATGGTTATTCTTAAGATTAACGAGCATTAATCTCTTTTAAAAGCCAGCAGTTCGTCATTAGAGTTTTGTGCATCAAAGTAATAGCCCTCGTAATCGAATAGCTTTAATTCGTCAACTGTGGTAGGTTGGTTTTTGATGATAAAGCGGCTCATCATACCCCTGGCTTTTTTGGCAAAGAAGGAAACAACCTTATACTCACCGTTGCTAAAATCTTTGAAGTCCACATCTACCACATTAGCTTTCAGTTTTTTACGATCTACAGATTTGAAATACTCAACAGAGGCTAAATTAATCAGCAGTTTATCACCTTGTCGTTTCAGGTCGTTGTTCAGTTGCTTAGCGATACTGTCGCTCCAAAACTCATAAAGGTTTTTGTTCTCACCTATTGGTAACTTAGTGCCCATTTCCAGCCTGTAAGGCTGGATCAAATCCATTGGACGCAGTAGGCCATACAATCCAGAGAGTATCCTGAAATTGGTCTGAGCGTAAGCCAACTCTTCATCAGTGAAGGTGTCTGCCTCTAATCCCTGGTATACATCTCCTTGAAAGGCAAAAATGGCATGCCTAGCGTGAGAAGGGTCTTTCTTCTTGGTGAATTTTTGATAGCGTTTCACATTGAGCTGAGCCAGTTCATCACTGATGGACATCAGATTGCCAATCTGCGGTTCAGAATGTTCTTTAAGTACATCGATCAACTGCAAAGCTTCCTTCTGGAATTTAGGCAGTGTGTGTTCGTGATTGTGTTCGGTACTAAAGTCAAGTGTTTTTGCGGGGGATACTACTGCTATCATGGCGCAAAAATATAATGCAAATCGATAGAAATGCACTAATCATGAGATCATTTTCAAAAACCTACAAATACACACTAGTAAAAGATACATAACGTTCATAAAACGGTAATACGAATCTTGAGCACCCTCTTCGCATGGTGCCCTTTGCTTTCACTTAATCCAATTATCATTTTGTATTGAATCACCCAAAGAAGCCTCTGTTAATCTCCTATTAAAGAACATTACACAACCTTCCTCAATCCACAACCTCTACGTCAAAGGCTCCATTTAGTATCTTCTGGTTGCGCTTCATCTGTACATAGATACGGTATTGGCCAGCTTCCGGGAAAGCATAAGGAAACTTCACCACTGCATGATCAGGGTGGTCCGGGTCATCATAGGAATGGTTCATACCTAGGCCTAACAAACTGTCTCTTGTTGCATATGGGAGGCTATTCAGCTCCGCAATCACCTGGTCGATGCTGTCTCTGAATATGCCTTGTTTCGGAAGTACATTCCAGTCTACCCTACCCGACTTACCTTCAAAGCGCGTTTCCATTACCTCTTGTGAGGCCATTGAATACGAACCCACAGGATGCAGGTGGATGTATACGCTTCCATCTTCTTTGAAGACAACAGCGTGTCCCATCATTCCCAAGTACGGCTCCAGCTCAGAAGGTTGTCCATTTTCATCTTCAAAAGCAAAAGTCAACTGATACAATTGCTTGCTTTTGAATTCCCTTGATTCGGGAAGCTCCAAAGTCACATAAGAACTATCGGGTAAGATCGTCTTCTGCCCGGGACTGCCGCATATGACAATGTCACCGCCAGGAATAAGTATTTGATCCTCTGTTTTTACGATAGGATCTGTGATATAGTAGGTATCATCCGTATCCATGAGCAATGAATCATTCCAATGGGTGGCAACCTGCTCGTTGGCATTGGGAATAGAGATGGTGTCTGCGATGGTTTCAGAAAAACCACTCAAGCGGGTTACATCGGTAAATACATAATAGTCTCCTGCAGGCAATGGAGGGATGATCGTTTCAAACAGCGCAGAGTCTTTCCTTAATGGATGCAAGTGCGCAAATACGTCCAAAGTTCCCATCTTGAGCAGAAACATATGCATGATCTTTCCATGGTCTGGTATCAGGTAGTTAATGCTTCGGGTAAGGTATAGTTGCTCAAGGCGTGTAGAATCGATGGCAAAACTGAGCACTTGCTTTTCGTCTTGGGTTGTCACCCATGAAGAAGCTGTAAAGGGCTTGTACATGAATCGCTCGTAATTGCTGGACCAGCTATTCCACCAATTATTACCTCCCCAAACAATTAACATTAAAAGCACCAGCCCAATGGTCGCACCCACCCAACGCTTGGTTTTTATCTTTCTTGTAGTGGGCTCTCCCGGTTTTAAAAGCGAGTCGCCATTGCTCAGGCTAATGATAGTCACCATTAGAATAACCAGGAAAATTCCCAATCCGCCTAAGGTCCATCCCAACGATGAATCCATTTCTCTCTTCGCCGTGGAAACTGCCATCACCGGAAGCAAAATGCTACCTTCTCCAAGCTCCCCCACAACATTTACTTCTATACTTGCACTACCTGGGCTCATGAGCCAGATCTCTCCTTTATAGTGACCAGATTCACCGGGTACGGGTATAGCCAGGTCGGCTTTTGGTGTTCCAGAAGATCCAGCAAACCAGTAAATGGGCTTTAACTGTACCTCAGAAACTGATGGATCAACAATGTAGACATCTACTGTAGCGGTGCCGGGAATAACGTCCGGTGAATTCACTATCACAGTAACAGAATATGGGCCAGCTTCTCCTTCAAGCGTCACCCCGGGACTACCGATGTGGCCGCTGCCAAAAGAATTAACCAATAATAAGATGATGAGGGTGCTTATAATACGTTTCATATCCTTGGCATTATTTCATGATACTTTGCATCCACTTGCCCCATCGCATCGACAAACGAGCGCTTAGATAGCCAACCACCAGTGCAATTAAAAGTCCCTTCACCAAATCGAGACCGGTAGGTTCCATCCAGTCTGCATAAGCAAAACGGTATTGCCAGTCCGGGCTTGAACCAAAGTACCAACTTTCGGTACCGAAGAACCAATTCCTGGCCGCATCAGACATCAGAAAGTCACCAAAAGGATATTGAAAGATGAACAACGTAATCAGGAAAGCGGCTGCATATAGCAGTGAAGTTAACCATGGGTTCGTACTGCGAAACCGCTGGGTGATTATGTCAATGGCTATAGCCGGAAAGATCAGCATTAATGGGAATTCGAAGGCCTGAAAATGTGTGATAGGATTCATGACCGGGCCAAGCAAAGGTTCCGCCGGAAATAGAGGTAAGATCCAAACCATGGCCGCCATAAATACTGTGTACACAATGGCTGCAAGGGTTGCCCCCCATCTACTTGGAGCAGAAATGGATACCGCTACTAACAGTATTGGAAAAAGGAAGCTTGAAATCTGATAGAATAAAACACCATGCATGTCGTGACGACCAAGGTATTCAGATGCTATAGTAAACAGCATACACAATACAAACCCCGAGGAAAGTGCAAAAAACAAACGTAACCGCTTTTCTACAGTAGGGTTGATTTGATTAGACAAGTTCATCCGGTTTTTCACGGAAAGAACCGTAATCATAGCACCGAATTGTATGGTTACCATGCCGAGTAGCAATACGGTGTGTGGAGGAGAAAGAATGGTGACGTCAAGACCATAGGTATTGTGCCACCAGTCGTCGAATGGTGCAGAGGTAAGCATGGCAAAGGCTCCCCATATACAGAAGAGTGCGCCAAGTGATCCTTTAAACACACCCCAAAACGAGAGACTTTGCTGTTTTTGTAGTTCAGTACCGGCAAAAGAGATCTTAAGCACACGAATGCCCGAAAAGATGCCTGCCAGTACCCCTCCAAAATATATGGCCAGGTGAGGTTCGGAAAATAACCCATCACGGCCAATGCTGGTATGCCAGCTGATATCCCAAATCAGGCCAATAATGATGCTGAAAGACGCAAGTACGGTGGCATAGAGGTAGGTTGGTAATTCAACTGTGGTATCCGCTTGTTTCGCTTGAGCAGATGGTTCCTTGACAAAGTCAGGATTAGTTACACTGATGGTGTCCATAAACAGGTAGTTCTGATATCTCTACTAAATGTAAAAAACTTAAGTTGACTCTGTCAATGAAACACAACCAAAATAACGTGAATATCGCTGAAGAAAATCGTAGGATAGCACCTGAAATCAAAATTCACCTTAAAATAATGATACCTCTATAATAGAGAGGTCAGAATATCGGATCTTTAAGTATTGTCTTCTGATGATCGTTTAATTGCTTCTTTGCCATTGTAAACCAGCCTTGTTGACCAGGGAATCGGGTTTCTAAGGGCGAAGTGCGCCATGCAGCCATTTTCTGCTTCGTTGAGTAAATCCTTGATGTTTTCCTCTGGCTCAGGGCTTTCAATGATCACATGTGTTTCGACTACATCACAACCTCCGTTAGTCATATATCCGTGCTCACGCATGTGGCCTAGGTTCGTTCTGAATACGATGCGCTGTTCTAGCTTCAGACTATCAACCTGAATCTTTCGCGCAGTTAGAATATCTGTTAAATGCGTCATGAGACAAAACCCGATTCCTGCTGAGAAGAATGCTAATGGTGGTGGTGCTGTATCCTCTCCTACCGGTGGCTGTTCATCACAATACAGCTTCACCGGGCTAAATCCGGGGATGTTAACGGAGACAACACCAATTTTACTTTGCATTTTACCCGCTTCCGCACTTAAGTTCACTTCAAAACGATACGGTTCGGGGTGTCTTGCTTTAGCGAATTTAGCGGATTCATATTGTGTTTTGGCCGGTTGCTCAGCACTAAGTTCACCGACACGATAAAATTTCTCTTCTGACATATTTCTTTGTTTTATGTTGGGCCAATATGCATGATCCTTTATACAAGTTAGTTCAGTCCAAGATAAGCATAAAGTGGTATGGTCGATACACTCCTCTTTGTAATTGCTTTATGAGATATTGCTTTTGTCTTCAAATTCTTTGGTCCTGATACTATGAAAGAGCTTAAAGAATTGCATGAGACATCGTCAGAAAAACTCTAACAACCCCTTTCCAGTTTTTTTGAGCGCATTAACCTCCTATCTGGAAAGATGTCGGAGATAATGGAAATCATTGAGGGATCAGGCAGCTTAGATATGGACGAGTTCAGAACAGGAGAGCTAGTCCCCTTTGGAAGAACAAAATACATAGCCTTAAAGGCAAAGTGAGTTTGACACCCTGTTGATCTATGGGATGATAAACCTCGTGTATTCTCAACTCTCGATTCTATCCTTTAAATGGGTCTGAGCCTGCCATGGAAAAGCCAGAAAATCAATTCAGGCACGACTTAACGGAAAGGTGGGCTTAGTGTCTCATATTTAAAAACTTCAACATACGCAGCCCAAGGGTATTAAAGCTGCCCTATTAGCTAGTTAGGTTTGGCTTTAGCGGGTTAAAGTGTATCTTGCCCTTAAAGTATAGAAAATCATCGTCTTATATTGTTTTTTAGATCAAAGCAAGATCATGCAATATTCTTTATTATAAATTTTATGTTTTAAACCAAAAAACCATAAACCAACTCAAAAATCGATTATTATGAAAAGCAAAAAACTAAAACTGGCCGATCTTAAAATTTCCAGCTTCATTACTTCTGGTAAAGAGGTTTCAAACAAATTAACGATCAAAGGTGGTTCTAATGAAACTTTCGATACCTGTACTTTTGCCAATAACTGTACTGTTCTCTCAGAAACTCATTTTAACGTTGGCTGCGGTGGAGGTCAATCCAATCAGGGGCATACATGTACTTTAGATTTTCATGACTGTAATCGTCCGGTGACGGAATCACCAGCAGAATGCAACGCTGATACGAATGGACCTGGATGCTTGTACTAGCATAAGCTTGTCATTAGTCTAGGTACTTAAAATATGCTAGATTAAGTATCATTTAATGTAAAAAAAGAGTGTCTGGTAGGCACTCTTTTTTTAGCTCCCGCCTTCTCTTACCTGACCTACTTACCCTATGTATCTCTCTGGGTTGTTTGGAGCTATTCCGTTTCCTATTATAACGGAGTTTGAGAAATTCGATAGAATATCTTTGGGCATATTCTATTAGTTAATAGATATATTCGCAACTCATTTCAAGTTTTAAATTCATTGTAGTCTTTTTAGGGAAACCATCAATTAAAATCAATTATGAGGGCATTATTTGTGATACCAATATTACTCCTTTTAGTAAGCTGTTCAGAAAGCAATCAAGAAACTGATTCGCCAGAGAACAATTTGAATGGAAAAGTCAAATCCATTACTAAGATGCAGTACACGGCAGAGGAAAGTTTCGGGAAAGTTGATGGGAAGCGTCTTCAGCAGGGATCAAAACTTGTTTTCAATAAGTACGGAAAATTAATTAAGAAATTCAGCACAGACCTGAAAGGTAAACTCTATTTAGAAGCCAGTTATAAGTATGATAGAAACAGGAACCTAGTTGCAAGAACTGATTATGACAGTGATGGTACTTCGGGTGGCAAGTATACTTACACCTACGATTCTGAAGGCCAAATGACTACAGAAAAATATGAAAACCCGTTAATAGATGACGTGATTGATAAAGCTACATTTAGTTATGACCAAGCAGGTAGTTTGATACAAAAGGATAACCATGTGGGTGATGACTTAAGCAGCCGAATCATGTATAAATATGATGATCAAGGAAACTTAGTAGAAGAAAGTGACTATGATGCTGACGGTTCATTGAGTCTCAGAAATTACTATAAATATGATAAAGATGGGAATCAGACTGAAAACACCTTGTACAGCGATAACGGAAAAGCATTACAAAAATACACCCGGAGTTATAATAATAATGGACAAATACTAAGAGAGGTTAGACATGTCTATCACAACAATATAAGGCTAGAGACATCATTTAAATATGATCAGATTGGAAATGTAATCGAAGAGGATGAGACTAAAACTACCGGCTCGAAGGAGAGAAATCGGAAGAAGTCTTATGAATATAATTACGACGAAAAGAACAATGCAACGAAGGTAGTTGAATTTGTTAATGGGAAAGCATCGACACTTACTGAAATCAAACTAGAATATTTTGATTAGTTGATGATCAAAACAATAGATAAGATGGTATTGAAAGTACAAGGCTCGAAAGAACAATCTACCTTTACCATTCCACCCGTCTTTTCTGAGGAGGGTTAGCCAAGGTATGCTACTAAAATTTACCTGCTGCTAGACCTATTCCAAAACTACTTAATGTCCTTTCCATAGCATACTAGAGCGCTAGGAACATTTTACAAGAGCATATCATAACATAGTACAAAGAGTAGCCCAAAACAGAATAGCCCCCTACCTTATGCATGCCTGAGGTGCTGAGTGCAGCTCAATCAAAATGTAGTAAAAAAGCAGAATAAATTGATTTCTTATGAAATCTTAATGGATGGACTATTTCTACTATGCACATTTGTTTATAGCGATTTAGCTAAGCATAAACCATGAGCATAAAAAAAGTGCTGGTCTTTGGTGCTTCCAATAGTAAGCATTCTATTAATAAACAATTTGCCGTTTCTGTAGCAAGTGGTTTGGAGAATGTGGAACTGCACATAGCCGATCTTAATGATTATGAACTTCCTATTTATTCCGTTGACTTACAAAAAGAGATTGGAATACACGAAAGTGCACATCGATTTTACGGCCTGATCAAACAAAGCGATGCCTTTGTCATTTCATTGGCAGAATACAATGGGCTACACACTACGGCTTTTAAAAACTTATGGGATTGGATGTCTCGGTTGCCTTTGGACAAGCCGATGCAGATCTGGGGAGGCAAACCCATGTTTCTCTTATCAACAAGCCCAGGCAAAAAAGCCATAAGCAATGTGCTTAGGGTCTCTAAAGAGCTGTTCCCTTATTTCGGAGCTAAAATCATAGCTGATTTCCATTTACAATCATTCAACCATTTTTTCAAGGATGGAAAAATCATTGACGAAGAACAGCTAGCTGCATTTGAAATCCAAAATAACAAGTTTCAAACACATATTGATAATCTTAATTGACACTAAAACGCAATCACATGAAAGCAACTTCATTCCTTTTGCTATTGATACTAGGTACTGTTTCGGTAAGTATTGGTCAAACTTATGAACTGAACGATGAGCAGAAGTTAGCCGGGGTCACGGTCCTGGCTTTTGGGCCAGACAATGTCCTTTTTATTGGCAACAGCAAAGAGGCTAAAATCCATGCGGTAAAAACTGAGGCTACTCCGCTATCAAATCCAATACCTTATAACATGGAGGGGTTTGATCAAATGATTGCTGAAAAACTCGGCATTTCTCCCAGAGAGGTTATTGTGTCCGACATGAAAATCCACCCTGTCAGTCAGGAGGCCTATGTTGCCATTAGACTAGGCTATCAGCCTGACGCTACATCGGTCATCTCTATTGTACATCCGGCTACCAGGGATATTCGGTTTTTGGAGGTTAGCAAATCCAACAGTACGAGCATTACACTAAGCAATCCCGCCTCTCCTGACTTGGTTTTCTGGAAAGAAACACCAGCAAGTGCTTTGACCATTACCGATATCGATTACAATGACGGTTTTGTATACGTAGCAGGACTTACCAATAGCGACTTTGCATCAAACCTTAGAAAAATAGCCTATCCTTTTAACGATACGCAAGAGGCAGTCAAAAGCATCGAGATGTACCATGCCGTACATACACAAAATGAAACACGAGCTCCGATCCGTACCATGCTTTTTGCAGAATTGAATGGCGCATCTACTTTGGTAGCCAGTTACACCTGCACACCGTTGGTTACCATCCCTACAGCGGAGATCAAACAGGGTGCCTCTATCACAGGAAAAACCATCGCAGAGCTTGGGTATGGTAATACACCTATTGATATGCTGGTAGTGACTACCCAGGGTTTTGATGGGTCGATGAGCAAAAGTTTGTTGGTCACGCACAAGAATCGCGGTGGATCAATGATCCCGCTTAACTCGGTAGAAGCAGGTGCTAATGGAGATGGTATGGCTGGTCAGCAAGCCATGTTTGCAACGGGACTGGAGGGTATTCAGGAAATACCTACTGCCAATGTGATGCAGATAGATGTGCAGAACCCTCAAATGCTAGGTATTGTTCGCAGGAATATTGAGACTGGCGCTATTGATTTGGTATCGGAATTGACGGGAACGTTTTTGAGACTAAGCGATTTCATTTCAGAATATGACTTCCCAGATTATCGATACCCCGAGGCACAGGCTCCTACCAAGAAATACCACGACATGGTCAAGCAAATGGAGGGTTATCCCGAGCTGACTTCTAAAAAAATGGGAAGGGATTAATTGAAGGTTGCTGTACACTTGTTCTTGATCCTGATCGGTTTCTTTGATCCACTCTTTGCACAGAAATCAGAAGAAGCACGTATGGAAATGCAACCACAAATTGTTGCGGTGTTTCCTTCTTCTGACACTTTACCTGCGAACCTGCTTAGAATGTATATCCATTTTTCCAAGCCAATGAAACCCATAGATAATCTGGAGAACATACGGCTTATAGATCAAAATGGAAATGAGATAATTGGAGCGATATTCAATAATGCCTATGAACTATGGGATCATAAGCAAACCCAATTGACGCTGCTTTTTGATCCTTCAAGAGTAAAAACAGGCCTTAAGTCACACGAAGAAAGAGGAAGGGCTTTGGTAAACGGGAAGAGGTATCAATTGGTGATTGGAGACCTACAAGACGTTGACGGCCGCACCACTATTCCTTTTACCAAATCGATTGTTGTGATCGAAGAGGATCTAGAAGCTCCAAATACAGACTCATGGGTCTTCAGAATGCCTAAAGCAGATAGCCAAACTCCTCTAATCGTTAGGTTTCCCGAACGACTTGACCGCCTTTCTTTGATGCAGCGACTACTGTTGACCGGTACAGAAAATCAAGCTATTGCTGGCAGAGTAGAGATCACTAATAATGAAACCGAATGGCGTTTCTACCCTCATCAAAACTGGACACACGGCGATTACATTTTGTACGTGCATTCCAGGTTAGAAGACCCCTCTGGAAATAATCTTAACGGCCTATTCGATCACAAGCCAGGAACGCTCAAAAATGAACGAGAAGGAGTGATAGAAACAATTAAGATAAAAATTACTAAATGAATAAGGCTATCTGTTCATTAACCCTGTTGCTTGCGCTTGGCTCTAAAGTTTATGCTCAATCTGATGAAAAAGCTGAACCCAAAGCTCCTCGTATGCTGACAACCAGAGCTGAGGAGGACTACTCAAGCCTGAAGGATAACGACAGCATTGACTTCTTTCTTAAAGCACTCAAATACCTCCCACTAAATAAAAATAGCACCGCATACCTGACTGTAGGTGGCGAATATCGGGCTAGGTTGGATCATACCAGAAACGGAAATTTTGGTGATGAAGATGAGACCTCTTACCTACAAAGGTTGAACTTTCATGCAGCGCTCAATTTTAACGATCGCATCAGACTCTTTGCCGAATTCTACCATGGGTTATCATCTGCCGGAGAGGTTGCTTTACAGTCCGATGATATCGACCTGCATCAGGCATTTATCGATTGGAAAATTGTGGCTGCTGATGATAATATGATCAAATTGAGGCTAGGAAGACAAGAGATCGGATATGGGTCCTCAAGACTTGTAGGGATCAGAAATGGCCCTAATATCAGAAGGTCATTTGATATGGCACAATTAAGGATGAAGTCGCAGCAGACGAAAATTGATGTCTTCTATGGTGCTGAAGTTGGCATATCTGCCAGCGCTTTCGATAACACTTCTAACCTGTTTGATTCAGACGATTCGAACCCAGCGCTCTGGGGCATTTACATGAATAGGTCCTTGAAGGAGAATTTAAGATTTGTAGAGCTGTACTATCTGGGCTTTCACTCCGATTTTTCAATATTCAATGATGTAGCAGGAGAAGAAACAAGACATTCATTGGGCCTAAGATCGTATGGCACCTTGGGGAGATTTACCTATAACTCTGAATTGATATTTCAAATAGGCGAATTAGCTGATAGCGACGTATTTGCTTATAATTTCGAGGCTGACTGGAAATATAGGCTCAGCGACACGGGGTGGAAGCCACAGATAGGTCTGAAGTTAGACTGGTCAAGTGGAGATCAGGAAACGGGAGATAACAAGATCGGCACTTTCAATCCAATTTTTGTTAATCCAGGCATATATAGTTTGGCTTCCGTAAATACTCCGGCAAACATGACGAGCCTGCATCCAAATATCAGCGTTCTTCCGACTAAAAAGCTATACATATATTTTGAATATGCGTTCTTCTACAGAACCCAAACTGCTGATGGTTTTTACAGGCCACCCCGCTTTCTTTCCAGACCCGTTTCCGCTAGCAATGAGAAATATCTAGGAGAGACCTTTGGCCTTCTCGTAAATTATGAGATAAACAGAAATTTGTCTTTTGATGTAGTGGTTTACCACTTCATAACGGGTACTTTTATTGAAGAAACAGGAGCGTCTAACAACATATCATTTGTGGCTCCAACACTATCTTTCAAATTCTAAGAGGAACTGTGAGTTCTAGGTCATACATAGTCTGAATATACCCTTTTCTCCAGACTAAGCTCAGATAGGTAAAATAGCACTAATAAAGCCTGCTTACCAATAAACAGAACTCCAAAGAGACTAATCACAGTTTCTATAGGTTCCATCAGAAGAGGTTCTAAAGTCATTGTTCTTAGGCTGATTTTTGACGATATAAAGACCTATCAGGCAGGCCCCAGTTTTTTTGGCAAAGAGGGTGGTGACATGATAGTCACCTTTATGGTCGTCTTTGAAATCTACATCAATTACTTTGCCCTCAGTTTTTTGCGATCCATCGATTTAAAATACTCGACAGAGCTAAATTGATCAGCACTTTATCACCTTGTCTTTTCAGGTCGTTGTTCAGTTGTTTAGCGATGCCGTCGCTCCAAAACTCATAGGTTTTTGCTCTCTCCTACTGGCCGCTTGGTTCTCATTTCCAGTCTGTAAGGTTGGATCAAATCCATCGGACGCAGTAAGCCATACAATCCAGAGAGTATTCTGAAATTGGTTTGAGCGTAAGCTAACTCTTCATCAGTGAAGGTGTCCGCCTCCAACCCATGGTATGCATCTCCCTGAAAGGCAAAAATGGCATGCCTGGTATGAGAAGGATCTTTCTTCTCAGTGAATTTTTGATAGCGTCTCACATTGAGCTGAGGCAATTCATCACTGATGAACATCAGATTCCCGATCTGTGACTCCGAATGTCCTTTAAGCACATCGATCAACTGCAAAGCTTCCTTCTGGAATTTAGGCAGTGTGTGTTCGTGATTATGTTCGGTACTAAAGTCAAGTGTTTTTGCGGGGGATACTACCGCTATAATGGCGCATTATATAATGCAAATCGATAGAAATACACTGACCATAAGATCAATTTCAAAAAACTTCGACATGCGCTAAGCTTGAGGCATTTTAGAAATACTGTGTGCTCAATGAACGTCGGTTTTTCTTAGGTCGATAAGACAATTCTGGCAAAGCTTAAGCCTAGTAAGTATGAAATAATGAAAGACACCACACATCCGGGAGTTTGTGTGTGGACGCATATCAGATGTTTAGACCGTACATGCCCGTACTGAGCTCAACGGGTAAGAGGTTCACTAATCACCGATAAAGACCAACCTTAACTAGGAATTGTAAGAGTTTAGACTAATGACAACTGGTTAGATTTATCAACTGCTTATTAGTAAGACATCCAATCATATAATTGGCTTTGGAAATTAGTCAATACCATCAAATACACTGGCTTTAGATGTAGAAAATACCCAATCTTGGGTATTTTTTTACTGGTTGGGAATTCTCAATTTACGGTCGATTAAATAACCGTATTAAGTAATACTCTATTAAGGTTATTTTCTAAGTGCAATTAGGTGCCAGAACCTGTATTTTGATTCCCAAACATTCAATCAATGAAATTATGAAAACCATTGTCTTAATTTGTTTTTGTACAGCTTTACTAACTCCAGCATATTCTCAGGAATCGAAAAACTTTACATTTCAAAAGCCTGATGGCACGGAGATATACGGCACTTATGAAATCAATAATGGCGGTTATTTTATTCGGGGCAAGCAAGGAACACTACGTTTTCATTTCATAGATGACGCATACAGAGTGGAGTTTGTAAACGACAATATTCTGTGTAATGGATCCATCATTACTTGGACACCACCAATGAACGCCACGTCCAAAGTAATTAAGATTAAAATAATTAACAAAGAGGGGGGAGTTGTTATAAATCCATCTTTTCTGCTTACACTACCAATTAAGCCCAATAGTCCTCCTAAATGTATTTTCGGTGATTGCGAAGCTACATTTTCGAAAAGAAATGATCAAGAGCTTATTATTGACTTGAAGAATTACGTTTCTGACAGGGACGGAGATGCTCTTACGTATACTTGGTTATCCAAGCCACATAGCTTCCCACAGATTAGCGCAAATGGCGTATTGACCATACCAAAGGCTACCAATGCTACTAATGGTAGTAAAATAGGAATCATTGGAATAAGGGATCAAGCTTCAAGTATAAAGTTTATTTTAACCATTGATTTCAGACTATCTCCGGCTCCTCCAAAGTTTATTCCTTCGACTAACGCGGATGGAAAAATTGTTTTATCAGACATAGTATTTGAAGAAGGAGATATGCTAACTCCATTCGCAATAAAAGCCTTAAATCAACATGATAATTCAGATGCCTCTGTTAGCATATCAGGCTCTTCGTATGGCCTGACTTATTCATCAGGAATGCTGACTGGAAACTTTAACTATGGAGTCATTCAAAATGATCTGCCTGAAGATCAACTAGGTACAATATTTACCAAATCACTTACGCTTGTCAGCCACAATTCTTCCGGGAAATCTGAAGCGGAATTAATTTTTAAGATTAAATCTAAGGCAGGCCCTGAACAAATGCTTAAATACAAGAATAAGAGAGATTCTGTCATTGCAATAATTAATATTTATCAGAGTGAAGCACTAAAAAAATGGAATATAATCTTTGCAGATCTGAATAAAGTAAAAAGAAAACAAGAGGTAATTGATGCAATTGGTGGAGGCCTTTCTGGAGTCGGTGGACTTACTGTGTTTACCACATCAGCTCCTTTAGCAACTGTAGTTAGTGGACTGGCTATTATTCAGAGCCAAATATCAGGATTATTAAAAAAGAGGGAAAAGCGGATATTGACTAATATTTCAACACTTGTAAAAGCTCTTGCTGATACAAGTGCACCTATCGATATATTTCTGTCAAAATACAAAGAGAATCCAGAAAAACAAGCCTTTTATATAAGGAGCCAATTGAATAAAATGGATAGCGAGCTGATTGCGATTCAGTCAAAGCTCTCTTCTTTTAGAACTGCAATCGCCTCGATAAAAAGAATTTTACCAGACAAAACATAAAAACACAATACAATTATCGTCTGAGTTAGAAACCATAGGCATCCGCAATTTGCAAACTCATTTCCTACATACCTGTCGAATTATATCGAATAAAGACCTGATTCGAATACCAAAAGAGTTATCAACAGAATATTAAGAAATCAAAGGGTGCAAAATGTGAAATTGATCAATGCATTAAACTTAGAACTTCATGTTTAAAAGGAATAGCGATTTGAAATAATCAATTAGTTAGACTTGTTATATTTACTATTTAAAATCTTACTTAACTGATTAGCTATTCTATTTTTCTGGTATCTCTACAAAACCGTAATACCTAACTCCTTCATCTTTTGATTCAAAGCAGGCACCTTTTCATTGAGCAACAGTTCTAGTTTGTTCAATTCCACATCAAGCTCTTTGAATACTTCCTCTTTGAACGCTACGGCCTGGTCCGTAGGTGGATAATCGCCTCTTTGCTGGTCAGCTAACAGGAAGGCAATACGGTTATTTATCCTTATTCCGAAGTTCAAAGGGTCTTGATAGCTTTGGTTCTTGGTCATATGAATGGCGTTTTCGATGACGGTCATCTTTTCATCTAATTCTTTGACCATGGCTATCAACTCCTTACCTGATGGTTTGTCAGTAGCTTTCTTTTTTACATACCCGAGGTCTTTCCTTGTTTTTCGGATTTTGATCATTGCCTCATGGGCTTCAGAGACTTTATCCCTCACGCTGATCAAAAAGTCGAATTGCTTCTGATAATCCTCTTTGGTGTTGGGAAGCCTTGGGTCCTTTACAATATTAAAGTTTTGAGTTACTGAGTTGCCATTTACGGTCAAGACGGCCTTGTAGGTGCCGGGCATGGCTTTGGGACCTCTATTGGGTGAGCTGTACAAGATCATACCCTCAAACGTTTTGAATCCAGGGTAACGCATATCCCATACAA
The DNA here is from genome assembly GCA_039819065.1 of Bacteroidota bacterium. Classification (GTDB taxonomy): domain Bacteria; phylum Bacteroidota; class Bacteroidia; order Cytophagales; family Cyclobacteriaceae; genus JBCBSS01. The sequence goes on along the minus strand of JBCBSS010000032.1, from coordinate 26,379 downwards.
AGGTATTCCCACCGGCCTTGGCCTTGAGCTTGTTTTTCTTTGCATTGGATCGGTTGCTGAATACCTGAATGGTATCCCCGTCCATTTCGAGAATATGCAGCGCCACCGTATCAGTCTTTTCCACCGCCTTGAGGTAGTAATTGAAGATTACCCCATCAGGGTGATTCTTCCCCACTGATTTTTGGCTTTCCCAACTTCTGGCCACCTGCATGCGGTAGCTGTCTTTGGGCTTAAACAGATAGTGGTTGGCTGCAGTTATTTCATCTGAGAGTTGGTGCAGTGGTGTTAGGTCATCAATGAGCCAAAAGCTCCTACCGTGAGTGGCAGCGATGAGGTTATTATCCTTCACATGTAAATCGCGGATACTGACAATGGGTAAGTTGAGCTGAAAGGGTTGCCACGACACACCATCATCAAATGAGACGTACATCCCCCACTCCGTGCCGGCGTACAAAAGCCCGGGACGCGTTAGGTCTGCTCGAATGGCCCTGGTGTAATCAGTTGATTTGATACCAGCGGTGATCAATTGCCATGTTTCTCCATAGTCATCCGTTTTGTAGAGGTAAGGTGTATAATCCCCGAATTTGTAAGAAGTAGCGGCTACATAGGCGCCTCCTTTTTTATGTGGGTTCACGTCAATGCAATTGATCATGTTGCGCTTGGGAGACATGGGAGGTGTTACATTCTTCCAGGTTTTACCACCATCTCGTGTTACATGAACTAATCCATCGTCACTCCCAATCCATATCACACCTTCCTCCTGCTCCGACTCTTCGCCGGCAAAAATGTTGGCATAGAATTCTACACCAGTATTGTCCTGGGTGATTGGCCCTCCAGAAGAAAGTAAGGTTTCAGGTTCACCTCGCGTTAAGTCTGGTGATATCACTTCCCATGATTGACCTTCGTTGGTGGTGACATGCAGGAAGTTGGAACCAGCGTATAATTTATTCGGATCATGTGGACTGAAGAAAACGGGGAAATTCCAGTTGAAGCGATATTTCATTACTTCAACACCGGAGCCTGCCGGGTTGTCCGGCCAGACATTGGTAGAACGCACCTGTCCGGTAGAATGATCCAAGCGCATCATATAGCCTTTAAATGTTCCACCATAAACGATATCTGGATTCTTGGGGTCAGGCGCTAAGTGAGCACTCTCCCCTCCTGCTGACGGTTCCCAGTGCCTCGGGCCAATCGATCCCCCGGAAGATCGGTGCTGTATTCTAATAGCAGAGTTGTCCTGCTGGGCGCCATAGATCCGGTATGGAAATGCATTGTCTGTGGTTACGCGATAGAATTGGGCAGTAGGCTGATTATGATAGGTAGTCCAGTTTTCTCCACCATCATTTGACACTTGGGCTCCCCCATCATCGGCTATGACCATGCGTTGATTATTGGCAGGATCAATCCATAGGTCATGGTGATCACCATGGGGTGCGTTCTTCAATTCGAAGGTCTTACCACCATCCTTAGAAACACCATAGCTCACATTCATCACATAGACAATGTCCTCATTCTGGGTGTCTGCGGTTATTCTACTATAATACCAAGCCCTTTGACGCAATGCCCGGTTTTGGTTTAGTTTTTTCCATGTCTTTGCTCCATCATCCGAGCGGTATACTCCACCTTCTTCCGCTTCAATGATGGTCCAGATTCTTTTAGAATTGACCGGCGAAACAGCAATACCTACTATACCCCAAGGGCCACCGGGAAGTCCTTCATTCTTAGTGATATCAGTCCAGCTATCTCCGCCGTCTTTGCTCATGAATAACTTACTGTCAGGACCGCCACTATCCATGCGATAGCCATTCCTTTTCATCTGCCAAGACGCAGCATAAAGGATTCTTGGGTTATTAGGATCGATGATTAGATCCCCTGCTCCTGCTTCATCGCTTACGTACAGAATCTTCTCCCAATTCTTCCCGCCATCAGTGGATCGAAACACCCCTCTTTGCGTGTTGGGCTTCCATAGATTTCCGATGGCCGCTACATATACAATGTCCGGATTGGTGGGATGTATTCGAATTCTGGAGATATGCTCTGATTCATTCAAACCTAGGAATTGCCAGGTGTCACCGCCATCGGTAGAACGCCATACGCCTTTCCCGGATGATACATTGCCCCTTAGTGTTTGCTCTCCTTCGCCAACATAGATAACATTTGGATCGGATTCCGAAACAGCTACAGCTCCTATGGATCCACCAAAGAAGCCATCCGAAATACAGGACCATGAGTTACCGGCATCTTCGGTTTTCCAGACGCCGCCTCCAGCCGTACCCATGTAGTACAGATTGTCATTACCGACCACGCCACTGACAGTTCCTGCCCTTCCACCGCGATAGGGACCAATAGATCTCCATTCAATTCCCGAATAAAGGGATTGATCATACTTCAGTGTGTTGTCCTGTTTTTTTGTTTTTCGTCTTTGTGCTTGCGTATCAAGCAGCATCAAAAAGACTAATAATAAGGTGCCGGTTATTCTCAACATACAATTTTAGGTTAGCGGGATTCTCCTCCAATGATCAAAGGACCAATCTTTTGTTCTTTCATGGTAGCATCAAATGAAGCAATATCCTTCTTTTTCACTTGCTCCCAGGTTTTTTGTACTTCTGCCCATTCTGCATGCAACTTTTCATAGACTTCTACATACTGGTCAGCAGGCTTGAAATCAGCAATGGCAATGGTATTGGCTAAATAGTTCAATTTCTCCATCAACATACCAGGAAGCCTGATAAGATCTTGTCCTTTACCGGTGTGCTTCAATTGAATCATCTGATTTTCAACCTGAGTCACTACGCTATCTAGTGCAGTAATTTGAGCCGACATTTCCTCAGATACAAGGGGCTTTAGGTCCTTAAGCTGTCTTCGCAGTCTTTCTGCTTCATTCACTGCCAGTGATATTTCCTCATAGTCGGTGCGGATTTTATCGAGCAGTGCTTTCTGCTCATTAATATCATTCAATGTACCTTCTGAATTAGGATCCTTCATCAACTTGAAGCTTTGGGCTTGCGCCTCGATACCCTCACCTTTCAGGGTGACTGTATAAGTGCCCGGAGTCGCCATCAATGACATAGGAGGCACCAATGATTTTCTAGTTCGCTTCTCATCTAATGAGAACCAAGGCGCATAAAGTGGCTTAGTTCGCAAGGTCAGTTTGGTGGTCGGGTCTTCCTTGAAATCCCACCATACTCTATTGATACCAAGTTTTCCTTTATGTTTGATGGTTCTGATCGCCTTACCAGCCTCATTGGTAATTACCAACGAAACGCTGTCTTCCATTTCTTTGGCTTGCCAATAGTGAAGTGAGGTTCCTGCCGGTGGGTCATCTCCAAATGAGGCCTCTTTGAAGAAATGCATAACCATAGAAACAGGATGCAGTCGGTACGCATCTTTGGGGTTAAAGAGGTGGAATGAAGATGCCGACACTTCAGTGGTGAATTGCTGGATAGGTGTTAAGTCATCCAAAATCCATATTCCCCTACCATACGTGCCAACTACCAGGTCATTGAAGTGCTCAGGAATGTCCATCCAGTACATCGGACTGGAAGGCATATTGGTCATTAGCGACTGCCAGGTATTTCCTTTGTCCAATGAGAAGTACAGGGCATTTTCTGTACCTAGATACAACAAGTTAGGATTAATAGGATCTTCCTTGATCATTCTACAATAACTGAGTGGGCTATTTTCAATACCGGTTGTAATCTTCTTCCAAGATTTTCCATAATTAGTAGTCACATAAACATAGGGTTTAAAGTCTCCCATTTCATGCGCGTCAACGGTAAGATAGGCCGTTCCTTCTTTATACTTGGAAGCTTCGATGTTACGCACAGCTCCATAAGTAGGAATCTCTGGTATTTTACTGGTTACATTGGTCCATTTCGCCCCATTATCTTGGCTTATATGGACTAAACCGTCATTGGTTCCTGCCCATAATAGCCCTTTCTTCAAAGGGGATTCTTCTAGTGCATAAACCACATTGGCATATTCTACCCCGATATTGTCTCCGGTTAACCCTCCGGAGAACTGCTGTTTGGCAGCGTCGTTCAAGCTCAAATCAGGGCTGACTATTTCCCAGCTTTGGCCTCCATTGGTTGTACGGTGTACGTATTGGCTAGCGACGTAAATGGTGTTGTTATCATGAGGAGAAATAAGCAACGGGAAGGTCCACTGGAAGCGGTACTTTACATCGGCCGCAGGCGTTCCGGCAGTCCATTCTGGCCATACCTCCACCTGACGAAACTGGCCTGTCTTTTCATTGTACCTGACCACTACACCTCCCAGGGCACCATACCCTGATGCACTGGACCAAACGATATCGGGATTAGTAGGATCAGCAGTAGCAAAACCGCTTTCACCACCCCCTACATCATGCCAAAGCCCAGAGCCAATGAAGCCGCCAAAGAATCCTTGCATGCGACTTCTACTAGGACCTTTCATAGAAGGCCCATCCTGCCTGTTAGTGAGCACGTTATAGGGAACTTCCGTATCCGTCGTTACATGGTATAACTGTGCTACCGGCAAATGCACACGATGCCAGGATTTACCCCGATTCTGGCTAATAGAAAGACCCCCATCTCCAACTACAATTTGCCGATTGCCATTGGTCGGATCAACCCACATCTCATGGTGATCCCAATTGGGAGCGGCTGTTGGGGCTGCCAGTGTAGCCGTTTTACCGCCATCGATACTGGTAGCATAGGCGGCTGAGAAGAAGTATATTTCGTTTTCGTTATCCGGCGAAGCAGTACATCTGGTATAATAAGCGCCACGGCCGGTTAGGTCTCGGTCAGAATTGACTAGCTTGAAGGTGGTGCCTCTATCCTCTGAGCGCCACAGCTCGCCGGTATTAGTAGGCTTGCCATCTAATGGAATTCCATCCCCTGTTTCTATCAAAGCATAAAGTCTGCCTTGCTTAGCAGCGGTCATCGCAAGCGCTACTTTCCCTACTTCTCCCTTAGGGAGCCCTTTGTCTTCGAGCTTTTTCCAGGTTTCTCCTCCATCAAGGGACCGATAAATGCCTCCTCCGGCACCTCCACTCTTTCGCGTCCATGGCCTAATCTCAAGAGACCACATGCCTGCAAACAGAATACGCGGGTTGAATGGGTCCATGACAAGGTCTGAGGCTCCGGTGTTGTCATCGACATGCAATATATGTTTCCATGTGTTTCCACCATCAGTGGTTCTATATATGCCTCGCTCTTTTTGAGGGGTATATCCATGGCCCAGGGCAGCTACATAGGCTACATCAGGGTTGGTAGGATGCACTACAATGCGGCTGATACGACCGGTATTCTTTAGTCCTAAATGTTTCCAATTGGCTCCCCCATCGGTAGAACGCCAAACGCCATTACCAATGGAGACATTCGATCGGATGAAAGACTCCCCGGTACCTGCATAAACAACTTCTGGCTCACTTGGTGCTAAGGCAAGCGCACCAATAGAATGCACTCGTTCTTTATCGAAGACTGGTTTCCACTGGAGGCCACCATCGGTAGTTTTCCAAATACCGCCTGAAGCGGCGCCTACATAATAGATCATAGGGTCTCCGGCTACTCCGGTCACAGAAATGATTCTATTGCCTACAGGCCCAATGTGCCGAAACTTCAATTGTTCCATTTGTTCTTCGGTAAGCGTCTGGGCCAGGGCGGTACCGGTCAGAAATAACAGTATGAATGAGAGCGTGAGGTGAGTTAATCTTTGCATGGTCGATTAGTCAGGTTGATAATGGATATGCTAAAAATATCCAATTGCGGCTTAAAAAGAAATTAGTATTTGGGGTGAGTGTTTTGTCGGAATAGAATTGGTAATAAGAGAGTACCGTTTTAGGGTAGTTGAGTATATACAGGCAAGCCTGTATTGGGCTTCCACCCCCTACCCCCGCCAGCGGGGGACAATGGTGGTGCTTTGCTAAAAAGGGTATTCAATATGGGTTAGACCATCTTGGAATCTGGTCATTTCGACGTTAGGAGAAATCTCTCTCGATTTAAATTGCTTATTTTTAAAGAGGGAGATTTCTCGTTTCACTATTTATGACGTGTTTATAATACGCCGAAAATCCTTGCTATTCTTACCCCTTTGTATTTCCCCTAACATTAGGGGAAAACTCTCCAGAACAACAGAACTGCCAAACTATTTCAGCCAATGTCATCCAATTTTGTGTATTTAAAACTAAAATATTGAGTCTCGAAATGGCAGGCCTTGGCAACAGACTAACTTTAAGCCTCTTTTCTAATAGTATTGATCTTACTTACTATCAATCTGCTGGAGTAATAACTCGACCGACTTTTTCAATTGCGCGTCTTCCCCTTTGGCTCTACTGGCTGGAGGGTTATCGATGATCACATCTGGTACCGCGGGGCCGTTCTCCATGTTTTCGCCTGTGGCTTTTACGTACCAGGCCCTGAAAGGCATTCTTACAAATGACCCATCAAGTAAGCCCTGGCCACCGGTGGAAATTACTGCTCCGAAAGTAGGCATACCTACCAAGGTGCCTATGCCCAAGGTTTTATAAGCATGAGAGAATATTTCTGCGTTAGAATAGCTGCTCTCGTTACACATGGCGATAGAAGGCTTTGTCCAGGCAGAAAGTGGTAATCGCTCACTGTAAGGATAGAATTGATTGAAATCCTTATTCTCATCAAGGCTTTTCGCTGCACCTCTTGGTATGGTATAAGCGTGCTGCTTGACGTTTAACACAGCCATTAAATAATCGGTTGTCCAACCTCCCCCGTTGTAACGCACATCAATAACAATTCCATCTTTACCCAGGCCACTAGCCATAAGTTCTCTTTCAAAGCGCTCGAAGCTAGGTAAATTCATACCTCTGATGTGAATATATCCTAAGCGGCCGTTAGAATACTTCTCGGTCAGCTCCTGCTTCTCCTTGATCCATTCTTCATAGAGCTGATTGTTGATGCTTCGTGAAGGTCGTATTACCACTTCTCTTGACTTTCCGTCAGTACCTTTTACTTCCAGCAATACTTGATCGTCTGTTTCGTCGGCGAGCAATCCATAAAAGTTGGTGTTGCTTGCCATTTTCTGACCATTAACAGCGGTGATAACGTCACCGACATAGAGCTTACTTTTTACCCGATCAGCAGGCGTGTAAGGCACAATGTGTGTTACTTTCACTCCACCTTTCTCCGGTGCTACCTCTATACCTAATCTTCCTGTGGATTCTCTTTGCGTTTTTTCATCGTTTCCACCGATTAAGCCCATGTGACTGGCATTGAGTTGCCCAAGCATCAGATTGCAGATGTAGTAAAAGTCTTGCGAGGTTGATGCTGCCATTGCCCATTGCTTATATTTCTTTTTAAGTTCCTTCCAGTTTTGACCGTGAAAATCGGGGTCATAGAAACCTTCGTTGAGGGCACTCCAAGCTTCCTCAAATACCTGCTCGCGCTCCTGCTGATGATCAATGCTCATCTTCGCGCTGTGTGATAAAGGTGTAGCTTTACCACTTTTGGCATCTAGTTTAGACAAACTTCCTCTTTTCAAGATATAAAGTGCATTTCCGGTTGGTTCAAGAGATATACCATATGGGTTCTGTCCTCCTTTGGTAAGTTCCTTGGTTTCTCTACCATTCCATTTCACACTATACAGGTCTCTACCATTGCTTACATCGCTGCCGGCTGTAAAGTAGATTCGCTCACCGTCTTTTGATACTACCGGTGCCCCCTCATTACCAGGTCGTGAGGTGACTTGTCGTAAACGATCATGGATGTCGGCAAAATCAATTTGTATGGGTTTCACCTCCTTCTTCTTGCCTTTTTTGCCCTTGCCATTTCCATTCCCATTTCCTTCTTTCTTTTCTTCTGAGTCAAAATAGTATCCCTCATCTCTATCTCGCTGGGTCTTTTCCCAATCTTCTCTTTTTAACCAAACAAACCATATATCATCGTCCCCGTTGTTGCGATTGGAGACGAACGCCAGCTTAGAGCCATCCTCACTCCAGAATGGAGAACGGTCTCTTCTTGGGTGCATACTTACGTTTACTGGTTTTTGGCTATTGTCGGCGGCATGAATGTAGATGTCGCTATTGAAAGTGAGGTCGCTTATGGCATAAGACAACCATTTGCTATCCGGACTCCATGATACCCCGGATGGTGTAGACCATCCATCCAGAAGCACCTTTTCATTTTTCAATTTACCGTCTTCAATGTCCGCTGTGAGTAGCTTCCCTCTGCCCCTTCTAAACACCACTTTTTTCTTATCTGGAGAAATAACCGGAGAGAATTCGTTTTCATCGGTTTTGGTCAACCTTACCAACTCATATTTTAGCGTTTTGAAAATATCAGTCTTATTCGGGTCTCCTGATTTGGCTAAGTACAGATCATATTGCCCATTTCTATCCGATGTAAAAAGTAAGGTGGAGTCGTTTATCCAAGCTACTCCTTGATCTCTGTAAGCGTGATTAGAAATATTGACTGCTCTCCTTTTCTCTTTGTCATTTTCTTTCACAAAAACTTCGCCTCTAATCACCATCGCGACCAGTTTGTTGTTAGGAGAAACCCGGTAGTTATTTATACCATTGCTAAATGTCCTTTTTTCTATCGGGTCAAATCGGTAATCAGCTTTTATATCTATGCTCATGGCTTGCGGAGTACCACCAACACTCATTTTATAAATGCGAGTGTCTCTCTCAAATACAGCCACATTGTTCTTCACGTCAAAGTGTCTTACGCCTTCGTCTTTGTAGCTGGTTAGCGCCGTGGGTGTTCCTTGAGCCGTGCCATCACCATTGATTTTAAAGCTATGAAGGTTATACCTACCTGATGACACACCAATGAAGAATAAGGTATTATCATCTGCCCAGCGAGGCATGTAATCATTGGTTTCGTTTTCTGTTATTCTGGTATACTGCTCAGTTTTTACGTTATATATCCACACTTCCATATCGGCAGGGCCTTTGTAATCTTCTCTGGATATTCTACAAGAACCTCTTACAAAGGCAACCAAATTACCGTTGGGTGACATTGATGCCATTTCGCCAATAGCATCCAGATACCTGACAGGGGTACCACCAGAAGCTGATACCGAATGGATTTCAGAATCCCACTCAATTTGCCGATAAGCTCTTGAAGAAGAGAACAGAATAGCATTGTTCTTGGCCCAGTCGGACAGCACGTCATTGGAAGAGTGATAGGTCACTCTAAAAGGCGCACCACCATCTTTACTGGTGGTGTAAATATCCGAGTTGCCCCAGCGATTGCTAGTAAAGGCTATGGACTGACCATCAGGACTCCATATAGGGTTGATTTCATGGGCTTCATGGATAGTCAACCTTCTTGGTTCACCACCATTGATAGGCATTTTCCATATATCTCCCTGATATGAAAAGGCCACTGTAGTACCGTCCGGACTGATAGAAGGAGTCCGAACCAATGTTATATCGGATTGGGAAAACCCAATCGCAGGTATTATAAATAAGGCTAGAAATAGGACTTTAGGGTATCTCATATTTTTTCAATTAATGCAGATAACTAAAGTAAAGCAGTGAGCAAAAAATATGACTGACTATTCGATGTATGGTTCATTCTTTATGTGACAAGATCAATGCAAGGTTTATTGGGGAAGGATCTACGCAGAGCGGGGTATATGTTAGTATATTGGTCTTACCGCTATTTATGGGATAATCAGCCAGTTTGATTATCTGACCTTTCATAACAAAAAGTGTTCTATATACGGCCGGTGTCTCTTATTATTGAAGATCAACCGAATACCGTAAAAATGAGTGAGTTAGCACAAACTGGGTTTGACCGGCCCAAATATCAACTGGTCTTTTTCAGATTTTTTGTTATTTATTTCATATTATCAACGGCCATATGGTCTTGGCTTGGTAACATTCCCTGGTTTCCTTTTCTCAATACGTTCGATAGTGCCATTAGGGAAAGTTATACGCACTTCTTCAACAACTACATTTATGAGGTTAAAGAAGAACTGGTGCCTACGAGAGGTAGTGGTGATACCTCTATGGGTTGGGCTACGCTGTATGCACAGCTATTCATATCCTTAGTGGGCTGCATTATTTGGTCGGTATTGGATAGAAAACGAACCCATTACAGGTGGGGAAGTTTGGTGATTCGCAATATCGTTAGGTATTACATTATACTGTTTGCTTTCATTTATGGCATTATAAAGATCTTTGGCTTGCAAATGCCTTCTCCATCGAATAGCTACTATGCAACCGACCTAGGGCATTTCAGCGGCATGCGGTTCTCCTGGAACTTCATAGGTTATTCGAAAGGTTACGAGTTTTTTAGCGGCTTAATGGAAGCGCTGGTCGGTGTATTCCTGCTTTACAGAAGAACAATTGTACTGGGAGCTTTATTAGGTCTTGGTGTTTTTACTAATGTCTTTCTGCTCAATGTTAGCTATGACATTCCAGTAAAGATTTTCTCTTTTCAGTTATTATTTGCTTGCTTATTCATTTGCTTCACCAACCTGCAGCGTATATTGAACTTCCTGCTGCTTAACAAGCCTGTGTCCACCGACAACTCATGGGACATTCCCTATACAAAAGCTTGGTTTAAACCGGCTAGAATTGTTGTAAAATCCCTTTTTGTCATCGCTTTCGTTCTTTATCCTTTCTACAATTACTATGACGCTTATGCATCCCGAAGTAATAGCACAGCTCCTCCCCCGTTTGAGAGTGGTTTTTATACTGTTGAAAACTTTGTGCTTAATGGTGATACCATCCCCGCAGCAATCAACTCTGATGTGCATTGGAAGGATTTGGTGATAGACAATGGTAACCGCGGAAGTATCGGACTAGTAGATTCTGCTTTCCGGGTGAGATATGGCAGATCATACTTCTTCAATTATAGTTTAGACAGTGCAAGTGAACTGCTGACCATTAAAAGATTTCGCAACGACAGTGTTCCATTGTTCGAGGGAACCTACGCCGATCTCAATGAAAAAGGGCTCAGGCTTGACGGCATTTACAAAGGCCAAGACACACTCAGGGTAGACCTCATCTGGGACAATAGGAACTATCAATTAGCCCGTAAGGAGTTCAATTGGATGCTTGAGAGTGTGCCTTAAACTCAATATCCTCTGAGAAGGACTAAAGTAAAATGGTTTTTTGAAGTAGAAAAGGAGCACATTGAAGCTATGAAGTCTCGATTTGCATAGTATTACTGAGGCTCAAGCTCAGATATCTTTGCTTTGGCATATTCCTGATCAGGGTTGAGTTCAACCGCTTTTTTGTACCATTTGATGGCCTGCTCTTTTTCTCCTAATGTCAGGTAGGCTTCTCCCACGCTTTCATGCCAGGTGGCATTTTCCGGATCAATCTCAACGGCAAATGTAAAAATATCCAATGCTTTTTGATGATGCCCTCTCCAAAGCAGACTATAGCCTAGTTGATCTAGAAACCTAGGTGCACACCAATAAATACTATCCTTCTTTGCAGACTCAAAATAGATCTGTTTACATTTTTCAATACCCTCGGTAAATATGTAGTCTTTCAGTTTATACCCAATAGAAACGCGCCATTCTTTTTCTACTTCACCCAAAATCAATTGCTGCAACCAAATTCTGGAAGCGTCACCACTCCAGTAAAAATCATTGTTGGCCATCATGACGAAGCCAAGGTTTTTTTCGGGAACGAAGGCAAAGAAGGAAAGATAACCGTCATCACCACCACTGTGGTTGATAACCTCATATTCACCTACTTGACGTATAGCCCATCCCAATCCTCTATTGGCACCCCAATCTGTCTTTACTTGGGATGAAGTCAATAAGTCGTATGATGATGCTGAATAAATGCGATTACCGTTGATCTCCCCTTTATTCAGATTTACCCTAGCCCATTTGAGCATGTCCTCAACATTTGACTGTAAGGTTGAACTGGGTGCATGTCTTCGATTGTACGGGTAATGATAACCAACCGCTATCTTCAAGCTATCATTAAGCACATGTGGTGTGGTAAGTAGCTCTTCTGGCACCTCGGGTGTGTAGAAAGTGCTGTTCGACATGCCCACTGGTTCAAAAATGTGCTTCTTCATATAATCTTCAAATGTCATCTCAGACAATGATGAGATAACATTGGCCAGCAGGTCATAAGCTGCGTTGCTGTAATTGTATTGTGTTCCGGGTTCGAAGTCCAAAAAAGTATCTGTGAAACTTAGTGCATACTCTTTGGCAGCACCCTCGTCATATGCCGGCTTACTCCATTCATAATCATCCTCATCTGGAATACCAGAGGTATGCGTCAAGATCTGTTTGATCGTTATTTGGTCGTATCTGGAATCTGCCATTTTAAAGTATGGCATGTGTTTTATCAATTTATCGTCCAAAGTCAACATCCCTTTTTCCATCAATTGGATGATGGCTGTGGCTGTAAAAGGTTTGGACACCGAAGCCATATGGAAAACGGACTTTGTAGTAATAGAGCCCTTTTCTTTGATCGATTTAACACCCATGCCTTCTGCGTATACGATGCTATCGTTTTCCAAAATCCCGATAGCTAGACCTGGAATATCCCATGAGTCTTTTTGAACCCTAGCCAAGGAGTCGTAAGTTATCCACTGAGGCGTCTTGGTTATTTGATGCTCTTGGTTTGAACAACTAAACAATACGAAAAAAGAAAGTGCTATTTGAATGGGCTTCATGGTTGATTTTTAGGGGTGGTTTACAGCATAACCAATAAAAACAGGAAATATTGCATTGTTAATATTTTAGTTTATATGCCTGAAGAAGCTCATTCATTCACCACCCATGACTTACATGCTATCAATTGATCATATATACATTAGCTAAGGTCGTGCTTACCCTCAAATGAGTTTCTTCCAGAAGGACATGCCACGGAACCCAATTCTTACTTTATCAACTGGATTGCTTCGTTCCTCGCAATGACAGTCAGAAGTCAAGTCTAATATCTAAAACTACCACCGTCATTCCCTTGCGACCTTGTGTAGCTTGGGAGACTTGGGAATTTCATCAACGATCAACGATTCCTTGGATTCATTCCGATGTCTCGAACCGTGGAATGACGGTAATAGGCTAGTGAGAAACCTGACGCAACCGTATATCTACAAATGATCATTCTTGATATCATCAATTGATCATATATACATTAGCTAAGGTCGTGCTAAGCCTCTGATAAGTTTCTTCCAGAAGAGCATACCACAGAACCCAATTCTTACTTTATCAACTGGATTGCTTCGTTCCTCGCAATGACAGCCAGAAGTCAAGTCTTTAGTCTAAATCCCGGCTGGCGCGAAAGTTACTTTCGTGCCTTTAGCTCAGTTATGTATACTCAATTGATCATACTTTTCGCTTGAGTTATGCTAAGCCTCTGATAAGTTTCTTCCAGAAGGACGGCAAAGCGAGATCAGTTCCGTTCATCCAGTATCCAGTATCAAGCACACACACCTAATTCTATTTATTTTTATTTTCTAATAGCTACTGGATTGCTTCAGCCTCTTGCGTCGGCTTCGCAATGACATCCAGTATCCAGTATCACCCACAAGATTGCTTCTTCGCTCGTTCCTCGCTCATCGCAATGACAGCCAGAAGTCAAGTCTTTAGTCTAAATTCTAACGTCTTATATCTTTCGTCTTACTTCTTATGTCTAACATCTCATTCATCCCTCAGCGCCGTCACCGGACTGATCACCGATGCTTTGAAGGTACGGTAGCCGACCGTAACACCAGCAAATCCTAGCAGTATCAGTAAAGTAATGCCGAAGAGAGAGGCACCGAATTCTATGTGATAAGCAAAACCATCAAGCCAGCTGTTCATCAAGAAATAAGCAATGGGACCGGCAAAAACAAAGGCAATTCCTATCAACAAAAGGAAATCCCTAAAGAGTAAGCGAGCGATATTTAATGAACTGGCACCCATTACCTTTCTTACCCCCAATTCTTTCACGCGATGCGCTACTTTGTGCGAAGCCAGTCCATATAACCCAAGGCAAGCGATCAAAATGGCCAATGAGGTGAATACCAGCGTTAACTGTGCTGTTTTGTTATCATCTGCATAGGCACGGTCGTAAATATCTTCGAAGTATCTGTATTCAAAGGGGTAGCTTGGTTCAAAGCTCTTATAGACTTCCTTTATGCCAGCTATGGTAGTAGCCATGTCTCCTTTAACTCTAACGGCCAATGTGCCGTACTGCGGGTTCAGAATAATTTGTAATGGTTTGATTTCTTCACGTAACGACTTCAAGTGAAAATCTTTGACCACGCCAATGACCGTGGCCTTTTCACCAGTTTGCGTGATCATTTCCCTGCCAATCGGGTTTTCCCAACCGAAGGCTTTGACTGCTGCTTCGTTAAGCATGATAGCCGATTGATCTGCTTCGGTCTTTCGGTCAAAGCTTCTTCCTTCTACTAATTCAATTTGATATAGGTCGAAGAAGTCATGAGTTACTCCTAGAAGATACATAGGAATGCGTTGGCCATCTTCTATGCCAGGCCAATTCGCTTCCGCGTTTGAAGTGACATTGGTAGGCAGCGACCAGCTCTTAGCCACGACTTCTACGCCTGCCACCTGCCGTAGCTCCTGCATGTAAGTTGATTGCTTCTTTCGAATGGCATCATCTCGCATACTGAGTACCACAACCCGCTCTCGGTTATAACCGGTATCCACCGTATCGATGAAGGACAGCTGCCTTTGCAACACCAAAGCAGCCAAAATCAAAATGGCGGAAAGAGCGAACTGGAATACTACCAAGCCGTTTCTTAGATGACCCTTGCTTGTGAAGCTGCTACGCTTACTAATAGCATCGAGAGGATTGAATGAAGACATGACAATAGCCGGATAAATACCTGATAGCAAGGTAATGACAAGCCCCAGACCTATTATTTGTAACCAGAACATATGATCACCAAAAGCGAAAGATAAAGGCCTGTCAACGAAGAATGAAAACAAGGGTAGCACCAAATAGGCAAAGAACAAGGCGAGTAAAAGCGACAAGAACACCAAAAGTCCCGATTCAAGCAAAAACTGGCTCAACAGGCCATTACGTTTTGCTCCCATAATCTTTCTTACGCCGGTCTCTTTAACCCGTACTATCGCCCTGGCAGTAGCCAAGTTCACATAATTAATACCAGCCATGATCAAAACGATCAAAGCAATGGTCGTAAAAACATAGAGCCTGCTAGCATCTGCGGTCTCCCCCATACTACCATTGATGTTTTGCGTGAAGTGTACATCGGTTAATGGTTGTAGAAAATAAGTGGAAGATTGCCCACCATCTGCTATTGGATCATTGGCATACTTTTCACGTAAAATAGTAAGCTTGGCTTCCAAGGCCACAGGGTCAGCATCTTCCTTGAGCAATACATATGTATAAAATGGGTTATTATTCCAATTTGAAAGGTCTTGGTCATAAGCTTTCATCACCCACTCAAAGTTCGCAATGATATCCATGGTGAAGTGGGAATTGGCAGGCATGTCTTTATAAACCCCTGAAATGATTAAGGGGGTTTCGCCTTCAAAAAGCATAGTCTCATTCGCCACATCGGTGCGACCGAAGTACTTCATCGCGCATGACTCTGATATGGCTATATGTTGTCCGTTCTTTAGAAAATCATCCAGGTGACCACTTACTGCTTCAAAAGAGAAGATATTAAACACACTCGGATCAGCAACGTGTATAGCTGGTTCTACAAAGCTGCGATTGTTAGCACTAATGAGTTGCTTTCGATACTTGATAAAACGAGCCGCTGCCTCAACCTCAGGAAATTCGGAGAGCATAGACTCTGCCAACGGACCTGGCGTCCCGGAGTCAAGGTATAGCTCTTCTAAAGTGTTTACTCGCTTATAAATTCTGTAGATTCTATCAGCATTTTCATGATGGGTGTCATAGCTGAATTCGTAGGTAGTAAACAAGGTGATCAGCAGGAAGATCATAAGGCCCGAACTCAATCCTAGTACATTGAGTGTGGTGTGGTTCTTATGCCTTCTAAAGTTTCTTAAAGCGATGATTAAGTTATTTTTGAACATGGCGATGCTATTCATGGCGTATTGACTTTTTCCTTTGAAATAGAGATGAAAAATGATGCTCAGCGATTCTTGTAGGTAGAGCAATCGAGCTTTGGTCACTCCTTTGGTCTCAAGGTCATGATAGAATAGTTCTTCGAGATCCCAGAGTGCGGTCGATAAATAGTCATAGGAACAGAAACTCTTCAGCAACCATTTTGCTAACCGAGGTGGCTTGACAGTATTGTGATTAGTATTCATGATTTAAGCCAGCCGAGTTTGGTCTGAGGAATGCGATCGAAAAGGTTATTGCGCATGGCTCTTACCTCATTCAGTACCACAATACCGTCTTTAGTAATATCAAAATATTGCTTTCTACGGCCGCCTTGTTTTTCGGTGATCCCTCCCACTCTGGAGCTGACCCATCCTTTCTCTTCCAACCTCTGTAGTGCGGCATAGAGTGCTCCTAGACTTATTTTCTTTTTGAGCTGTGTCTCAAGCTCCATTTTGATGGTGACCCCATAAGCATTGTCTTGCAACACGCCTACCGTGAGTAGAACCAATTCTTCAAAAGCACCTAAAGCAAGTTTCTTCATTTGTTCTCTTTTTAGTAAGAAACTCGTTTAGTAAATATTTGTTTCGAAAAAGAGAATAAATATTTTCAGTTAGTGCTGGGGATAGCTATTAATGCACTCAGTACCTCAAAGGCCAGATGTTTCCCTCTGGCTGGCACAATACCAACAACCTAGTCATTCTGGAAGAATCTTATCTGCTCACAGGGAAAGACAAGAGAATAGAGAATGCAGTGGATCGGGGTACATGCTGTTCTACTAATATCAGCATACTCAAGCGGTCATCTATATCTGCCAATGAGTTTCTTTGCTTATGACGTGTTTTTATAATACGCCGGAAATCCTTGCTATTCTTACCCCTTTGTATTTCCCCTAACATTAGGGGAAAACTCTCCAGAACAACAGAACTGCTAAACTATTTCAGCCAATGTCATCCAATTTTGTGTATTTGGAATTAAAATATTAGGTCTCAGAAGGACAGTATGGCTGAGGCCAATTCGCCTAGCCGCCGTTAGTGCCTGCCTACCGGCAAAGGCAGGTCTCCACTAATGGCTTCTTACTCTCTGTAGCCAAAACGCCAGATAGAAACATCTGGCTTGCACTAATATATTAAGTTAGCCGTTTTTCAATACACAGCAATGTGAATCACCTGATTGCCTTTTCTGAATGCCTGCCCTTTCTCTTCTACAAATCCTTGTTGCGTTTGAGGGGTTAGTAAAAGGTCAATGTAATTATCAATCGTCCTTTTTTGTGCCCTAACGGGTGATCCGTAGGTGATAGCATCATCCAAATAGGCATAAATCAGCTTTCTATATTCTTGTAGAAACAGTCTATTAGAGATAAACAGATCCGCACCTTCGATTTGATTCCCGGTTACAGCTATCACACCAATAACATCATTTTGGCCTACAAAAACGTTTTGAAAAAAGTTGATATACTCTTGCTCGATTCTTCTAAATCTTCTGTTTTCGGCATGAGCGGTGTATGCATCTGTATTACTTT
Source organism: Bacteroidota bacterium (assembly GCA_039819065.1). Lineage (GTDB taxonomy): Bacteria > Bacteroidota > Bacteroidia > Cytophagales > Cyclobacteriaceae > JBCBSS01. The sequence goes on along the minus strand of JBCBSS010000032.1, from coordinate 8,878 downwards.
GAATCCCGTCCTTTTTATTGGTCTTGGATACTTCATTCCAAACGGCTTGCTGCCCTTGATTATGGTCAATGATATCCCTTAAGTGCTCATTGGCCATGCCATAGTATTCTGTGAATTTTGAATCGTTGCCAGTGTTTTTGTATTTCCAGCGTCCTTTTTCTACGCAATACACCGGCAACTTTACCTGGCCGCCGCCAGGAGGAATAAGCATATCACGGGCAATCACCCTGTCTTGCTTACCACCAAGCAAAATTTCGCCTGACATGACAAATAGCGTATCTACTGATAAGTTTCTGACCAATAATGTATTGACCCTACCACTTCTATTCACTTCACTGATAGCCACTTTGTCTGTATCTATGGCTTGTTGCAAAGCGATATAGTAGCCCATATTGCCTGTAATGCGTTTGAAATTGTCTTTTGCTCTTATGGGCACTAATCTTAGGTTCTTAAAAGTGTAGCTGTCAGCATCACTAAAATCTACATCCACATAATCCAGATTAAAGGGAAACAAATCGCCATCCACACGATTAAAGTTCGAAGTCAGATTGTTGGGTATGACGACATCTATTTTTTGCGTAGGGCAACGCAAACTCTGCATCAGATATTGGTAGTACCTATCATCAGAACTGCCTTTCGAGAAGTTTTTAAGGTTTAATAGGACCTCTATTTGATTAAAACTGGCGTTGTTAGCTATAGATACTGTGACATTCGCCTCTCCTTTTTCGTTGGAAAAGTAATTTTTAAGGTTGGCTCTCTGAGGTAGATAAGACACCAATAAAGGTATTTTGGCAATGGGTATATTACTTTGATCTTCTACTTTGACAACCAAAGGTTTGTTTTCATTCCTCGAAGCAAAATTGATGGCATTCACACTCGGTACAATATTGATCTTATCCAAAAGCTCCTGTAGTTTGGTATAGCTTTCAATAGCCAGAAAAATGGGCTTTTCCTCGTAAGTCACTTCTATGTTTTCACCCCAGTAAGCTTTTATAGCCAATAAGGATTGCAAATAGAAATCTATGGCCGTAACATAACTCTTCGTTTTCTCAGCATTTTGAGCCTTTTCATAGAATTGCAACGCCATTCTTGAGGCCCTCTCCTGGTTTCGTTGTTTTTGATTGGCATACTCGGACTTCAGAATTCGATAGTAAACCCAATAACTCTGTTGGTCCTCGAAAGTACCTACGAGTTCGAGGTTTTCGATTTCATCAGCTACGGTAGCTTTGATGGTAGATTGATACTCTTCTTTGAAAGTGCCATTCTTATCCATCTGATTGAGGATAGAAACACTCTGAATAGTAACGCGAATTTCGCCTAGTAAATCATCGAGTGCATTTCTTTTGGCAACCTTTTGATAATCTGTATTTCTTTTAGAAGCAGAAGCTACTCCGATATAATGATCGGAGCTATTGGGACGATTTGATACCCAATCCGGTGTTTGGGCAACTACTACTTCCGTAATTAGTGTGATAGAGAGTAAAAGCCAGGTGAGTCTTCGCATATATCTTATGTTTATGTTGTTTTTTGTTTTTCTTAACCACAATTTTTTTGCCAAAATCACGGTGTAAATTGAATAGCCGTTTAAACAGCTTTTCATACTAATAACCCATGAAAAGTCGCTTTTGATTGAAAAAGGTAGAAATAATTGAGGTCATTAGAAGATGAGCATAGAAAAGCGTTCTGGGTTTTCCTGGATTAGTTGGTGAAAGGCAGAAAACTATTCATCTGGTGATGGGCTCGCGTGATTAGCCAGCGTTTAGCTTTATGAGCAGATGAATACCTGAAGAGTTAAGTCTATTTGGATTGGAGGTTACAGACCATCTCCGGTCCTGAAGCTTTATACATTACTAAATATCCGATTCTAGATAGTCTGAAGTAAAGTACTTTGATAAAAACAGGCGCGCATTGGTATAGAACATTTCATCGACAAGTTCAGCTGGCTGTTTCCCATTAAGTATATCATCCACTGATGCCTGATTCATAGGGCTTTCGGTATAAACATCAATAATCTCCTTTTTCTGTGTTAAGTAATCAATCATCTCACTTCTCAATTCCGGATAATCTTTCATGGAATGATAATCATCAAATGGATCTACAATGCCGTCGTAATCACTACCAACCATGATCCCCCGCCAATGGTCTACATCTTGCATTTGATTGGCCTCTTTGAAGGATTTTTGAATTCTAGCGATATGAAAGGCATTGGACCAGAAGAGCTTCAAGTATAAGTCTTGTATTTCAGGTTCGGTCTTTCCCTTTTTGAGCACCATAAATTTGTCTCCAGGCATTCGCCCTTCGTGTAGGCACAGCCCAATAAGCCCATCCCTGGCAAACGTCTGTTCTATATCCTCATCTGTCATGTTTATAGTCCATCGGCTGAAAAAACTTCCTTCACCCAGGTTACGATCGCTGGCTAAAGGGATAGCTTCAGCCAACGTTCTTATACCGTTTACTGCGGCATGGCTATTAATTACGGGTATTGGGTCATTGGCGTAATCGGTATTCAGCATGGCATAGAACTCCTTTCTTGATTTGGAAGACATATGCTTGGTGTCTATCAAAATTCTTCGTCCATTTGATCGATCAAGCAACCACTTCACCACTTTGATACCTAATTCCGAAAATCCCTGTTCCAAATTGGGTTTCTGATCGAAGAGATGGCGCATCCCTGGAGTATAGAATTTTTTGATAACGTTCGTCAATAGCTTTTTATCTGATAGGCTAGTGGCATGACCTGCAAGCAGGTTATTGAAGTGATGCGAAAAAGTGACAAAAAGTGGAACGCTTCCTGGCTCCGCATTGCTTTTCAACGTTTTGATATTCTTCTCAAAAGCTGTTGTTAGATTACTCTTTTGGTCCGAATTAAGTTGATCAAAAGTATAATTAAAAGGATTTGAAAAAGCGTACGCCCCTATAGCATGAGCGCCTTCAATAGTCAGGATGCCTACAATATTTTTTTCATCTGCGAGCAGGTCCTTCATGTGATCAAAGTCGTTGGCCAAATGAAAACGGTGTTGGGCATACTGTGAATTGCTACTTGTGGTTTGTTGTGCATCAACTAAGAATCTCAACTCTTTGTTTAACTCTTCGAAGTAATTGACACCGGTTGGGGATTGCGCCTCAGCAATCATTTCCTCTATTTTAGACGCAGGAACGCCCAACGCCGCCTCGCCCAGCAAGTTGTATTTCTTCTCGGGAAGAATAAGTTTGAATAAAAGACGAAATGGTTTTTGAGGACAAACCTGTAAAAAGGGACGCTCAAAGGGGTAAATAGATGTAAACAGTAATCGAGTTTTACCTTCGATACAGGCGTCCAGATGTGCCTGTGTACCTCGGGCCAATGATTCTATGGCTTTCCTGATTTGCTTGTTCAATTTGTTGATGGCAGGGCTGGCAGGTTGGTGGTTCCAAATTTCCGAAGCAGGTTTGTCACTGTTCGAAGCTTTTAAGCTCGGGTGACAATGTAAGTCTGAATTGATTTCCATGTCTTTAACGTTTAAAAAGCAACTATACTGTAATTAGCAGCTGCTTTTGGGCATTTTAAAAAAGTCCATACTACATCTAATTGATATATCGCAGTGGGTTTAACACGCCTTTCGAGTGAAGCATTACGAGGTATATTTTGGTGAATAGGTCATTATAAAATCTGTGAATGCTGCTTGGAAACTAGCCACCCCTGACTCGACGGGCGGTAGGTTTGCTCCCAAGACCGACATAGTAAGTATTTAATTAGCTATGGCTGTCGTTGTTACAGCAAATTTCGAAATCAAACCGGGTGAGGAAACACGACGGGCTCAACATCATTTTAAGGTTCTCAAAAAATAGGCTTACGCCATTAACAACACTTACCAAATTAATATAGTAGTTGATGGTTAAGCACCCACCATTAGTAAAAAATAGACATTTTCTAGTTATGGACTAGAATTGATGTCTTTCCAGTGTTATAGCCTAACTATGTAATTCATTGTTTTGGTCAAACATAGCTAGGCTATTCTTAATGTTATTCAGATAGATTTTATATGTCTATCTAAATCAGATTTGTTTTCTAATAATAATCTTACCGACTTTATAATTAAGCAACATTACCTGAGTATACACATCCACTGACGGTTAAACCTCCATCATCCTCAACATATACGTCACAGACATGCTCTCCACTATTTTCGAAAACCACAATATGCCTACCCCAATAGGTACGACCCCCTCCTATTTTTGCCATCTTACTTCTGCTTATCTGTCGATCTTTAAATTGTTTTAACATGCTCTTTTGTTTTTTGAGTTTATTATTTATTTGAAGATTCAGGGCTCAGCTTACAAGGCCAATTCCCTCTTTTGATTATTAGTGATGATGGTAAACTTAGGTGCTCTGGCTAATTGCACACCTTAAAATATGAATATAAATGATAAATGATTAAAATATATTTTAACCGGTTTACTATAAATAAAAAAACAATAAATAAGGATTAGGTTGTGGATAATCCCACGTTCAAGGTGGCCGGTTGTACCTAATTTAGTCTATGGTCTAAAAACCGAGCAGGTCAATGTATCCTCAATAAGGTGAGTCTTGAAGAAGCACTTTGCGGTTATGGTCACTCTTCCTCTTTATGCAAAGTAGTGTTTAGTCAAACGGTATTGATTTCAGGTTTGAACTACCCATTCAGCCATTCTTTGAACTCTTTAGCTTTGGGCCTACTTACAATAAACTCTTGATTATTAGCATTTTGTAATTCTAGTTTCAAGCGATGATTAAAATAAGGAGAAATCTTCTCTATGGCATTACGTGCTACAATCTGTCCACGATTTATACGGAAAAAATGTTGTGCATCGAGTGTAGGGTACAACTGATCCAACGTCTCATCAATAATGAAGCGTTTGCTCTCGGTTATACCAAAAGTGATGCTATCTTCAGAATATGCATATAGTAGCTCAGATACCTTGAGCTGCACGAATCCGCTACCCTGCTTCACCAAGATACCACTGCGATTAGCCGGAGCTTGAAGGCTATTTAATAGCCCTTTTAAAACTTCGGTGTCTACCGTTGGCTTTTGGTTGGACTGCATAAACTTATCCAGGGCTTGTTGTAGATCATCTTGCTGAATAGGCTTTAAGAGGTAATCGACACTATTCACTTTGAAGGCGCGGATAGCGTATTGGTCAAAGGCAGTGGTGAAAATGATCGGAGCCTCAACCGTTGTTTTCTGAAAGATCTCAAAGCTCAATCCATCGGCCAACTGTATATCCAGAAATACGAGGTCGGGATTTGGATTATGCTGGAACCAACTCACAGCATCTTCTACTGAATCAAGTATACCAAGCAGGTCGTACTTAAATCCACAACTAGCCAACAAATGCTGCAGTTGGCTTGCCGCCCGGGCTTCATCTTCAACGATCAATACTTGCATGCTCTATTTTTTGGTCGAATATCTCGAGCAGCGGCAATGAAACTATAAAGCGATCTGTACTTTGTGTAATCTCAACCGGTTGATCAGAAATCAATTTATAGCGCTTCTCAATACTCTTGAGCCCGAGTTTAGTTGATGGTAATTGTGTTGATTTTAGTTGCAGATTATTTTGAACTATAAGCCGTTCTCCTTCCACCTTCACCTCAATCTTCAATGGCTTTGATTTAGAAACTACATTGTGCTTGATCGCATTCTCCAGCAGTAATTGCAGGCTCATGGGTATGATGAAGTCATTTAAAGTCTCGTCCGGAATATGCCAACTCACTTTCAGATTTTCACCAAAGCGTTCCGATTGTATGTGAATGTAAGCGCGAGAGAACTTGAGTTCATCCTCTAGTGACACCAAATTGGTATTGCCTGATTCCAGGATATGCCGATATACGTCGGCCAGTTTATTTACGAATTCTTTGGCCTCTTCTTTAGGGTTTTGATCAATAATATCCCGTAATGTATTGAGACTATTGAAGAAAAAATGAGGCTGTGCTTGATTTCTAAGCGCATCCAGTTGGGCCTGAACAATGGCTTGTTTGGCCTGCTCCTCTTCTCTTATGGATTGCTTCAACTGCATAAAAAAGTAGATCGCTTCATAGATAGCCATCATCATGGTGCTGATAATGATGATGGGAATCGTAACCCTAAACCTTGTCATGGGGTTGAAATCGAACGAATATATAGCTGCCAGTATCTTATTTCCCAATGTATCGATGGTAATCACTGATATGACAATCGAAGTAAATATAAATGCCACTCGCTTACCTACTTCTGATATAGAGGGAAATCTTTTACGCAGCCAAATGAACACTACTCTTAAGGTCAACCAATGTGTAGCGGAAAAGAAGAGAGAAATACTCCATTTGACCACGGCTTCATTGAATGGATATCGGCCGAAGGAATTACCGAATATGAAATCAGTAACAAAGCTCAACACTACGATCCCGATTGTAGCAAACCACAGGTCGTTGAACCCTATATACCTAATTCGTCTTTCCTTGTTGAGTAACATCATGCTTTGCTATAGGCTCAGGAATGGCATGGCCTGTTTCGCTTGCCAAAAGATATAGCCAACCCATCCAGCGTAGAATAGCCCGAATAATATGGCCCCGGTCATTTGACTACGTTTGGGGGCTTTCCATCCTGTCGACAGCCACAATGCGAATAACGGAATTATCTGTATACCGTGCAATCCGAAAAAATGAGCGACTCGTAAGTCACCGGCAACGGTACTCCAATTCACTAATGGAAGCCCTTCACCACCGTCTGCAATCCCTACATTGTGAGACATCTGACCGATCATTTGGCCACCTACCCAGCTACCTACCAATACCACTATCCATCCTATTAGAATGGCCCATTGCACTGACCTGGCAGTATTTAATTTAAGCCGGATCGTCTCGAAAGCGAATAAGACCATGATCAGTACATTGATGGCAATCAAAAGCCCCATCATAGCGAATAGTATACCATCAAAGACACTGGACTGATTGTAGTGCGATCGCACCCCACGAGCTGCTTGGTAAGTGATAATAAGCACTTCAAAGAGTAAAGTCCACGAGGTCAGGTTATTAATGATGTTTTTCTTCAGTTTGGAGAATGGATATAGGGTAATCAGGAACCCAACGGTAAGGGTATAGATAGCACCAGAGATAGCAAACTTCAAAGGCTTGATCCACACATTAACACCAGTAAGCATTCTATCATCTACCATCAACGCTATCATACACACGACTGTTATGAATAAGTTAATGCTTACGATCACCAATAGTATAGGACTTGACTTTCTTACGGTGTTGAATACGTTCCTTACAGCGTTCATGATCTGGCGGTTTTAACGGCCCTGATAATCATAAAAAGAAGAAACCCTACAGGGCCAAACATGAAAGCCCCGAAGAGGCACGGTGCCATCAGCACTTGATGAATACCCAGGTTGCGATTCTGGTCGATCATCCACATGCCTACTAAAAGGTCAAAGGCCAGGTAGTGTACCCAACCAGCTAATACGGCATCTTCCTGAGTAAACAGGGCCATGACAGATTTGAGGCTTCCAAAGTCCATGGCCCCACCTTTTTGAATGGCTATGATGATGTACACTGCATAGATGAGTGAAAGCAGCAATGGAATGACCTTGAAATCAATCAAAAACCGGGTAACCTTCCACTTGGGAAGCAGGATGAGTAAGAGCCACATGGGCATGACCATAAAGTTGGCCAGCGAAAACACATCAGAGGTAGTCATAAGAGAATTTTTCAATTGGTGAAGCCTAAAGGTGTAAACGTAAGCTCATTTTAGGAATAACATTCTATTGAACCATCGTACTTGTGGGTTGAATTGTCACTACTATTTCAGTGCTGTTGTTTTGCTTCAAAAGCAATATCTGAGCATATTAGAATACACTCTATTGAAGTCATATTATCACTTCACGAGTCAATCTGAATCAAAACTCAATTGATACTCGTAAAGATTTGGTATCATATTGAAAGAAAGAAACATCTTTTGAGTATTAAGGTTATAAAACTCCCCTCCCATGGATTCCAGAGATAAGGTAAGAGCTATCATAGATCAGATTAGTATATTAACTCAGGCGGAAAAGGATATTATCGTTGAAGAAACGATTATCGAAGCATTTAAAAAAGGAACCATATTGTTGAGACAAGGGCAAGTTCCGAATCAGTGTTTCATGGTGGTAGAAGGATGTGTAAGGGAATACACCATTAGAAATGGAGTAGAAAAAACAACCGGTTTTTTCACGGAGGGTGACAAAATTACACCTCATGCTTATGACGATAATGGTCAACCATCTGATCACTTTCTCGAATGCCTGGAAGACTGTATCATAACCATTAGTAATAGAGCGTATGAAAGGCGGCTGCTTGAGTTACTACCACGCTTGGCGGAAGTGATGCCGGCATTTGCACTGGAGGAATTGAAAAAGGCCAAATCAGAATGGACGCAGTTTGTCACTTCCTCGCCTGAAGAAAGATACAATCACCTGATGGAGACACGTCCATCACTTTTCAATAGAGTGGCCCATCACCAAATAGCCAGCTACTTAGGCATGCAACCGCAATCGCTGAGTCGTATTCGCAAGAGGATCTTCAATAAGCAGACACAAGCCTCTAATGGTTCACAAGTTGTTTCAGATCATTCTTGAACCATCAACTGAATGATTGTCGTGATTTTTAATATAGGTGCTTAAATATCATTCTCCCACTCCTATTCTATCTACCAAGTCAACTTATCACTTGTTAACTATAGTGAATGCGTAACAAGATGCTTTTCCTCAATTTTGAGGAAACAATTCAGGTACGTTTCATGATCAATATTAAAGTTAAGCCTCAAATGCTGCTATCTACTTTATGGGTGTTCATACTGCTCAACATGGTTTTCAGAGACCTCCCAATAACATCAGTTCATCA
>JBCBSS010000031.1:0-55397 GCA_039819065.1 Bacteroidota bacterium | reverse complement strand
GAATACTAGATTAGTATGTTCAATTTGTATATCACATCCTCACCATCTTTTTATGCTTTGCTTCTACCTCATTTAGCATTGTATAAAGTGTTAATGCCTATTATCACAAAGTATGACAATGGGAGGTTCAGTGCCTATAAACTTAATCGATGGGCACCCAAAGCTATTACCGCGAAAACCGTAGACCATCGCAGGCTTGTTTTTAAAAACCTTTCCAGTCCATTGGTATTGATACTGATCGGGTTCATTTTTCAGGTTCAATGACACTAAATACAGGGATTCAGTTTCATACATCACGTCATGATAAACCGGCTCACCTGTCTTTGATTCGACGATCACCATATAACGCAATATTCTACCACTTTCCCCAACCAGGTTTTGGATATAATAATCAAGGCCGTCGGTCGAGAATTTGAATGACTCATTAGGCGTAGCATGCTGTAACCAACCCCTCACATGAGAGGTAATATTCTTTTTGAACTGATCTGGGAATCGCTCATCTGCTAAAGGTTCCCAAAGAATAGGCGTTACATGCCCCGTTTCAAAGATATTTTCTTGCCCTATATAGGTAAAGTTCATGCCGGGCGCCTTGTACTCGCGCTTTAAATCAAAACCAACCATGTAACTGTACTCATCGATATCGTCATCTCCTTTAGAATACACGTCTATGTAGGCGGCCATGGATAGCTCGTTCACAGGGTAGACATATACTGAATCCGAGACGAAGTTGTAAATAAAAACAGTATCAGACGCTGAAATCTTGGCTTTGGCGAGGATTCTCGATTTGTACTTTTGGCTCAAAGCCAAGCTATCTTGACCTAACTTCGCTTCCGGGATGATTGGCGGATCATCTTCTGAAGCCCACCCATAGCTTTCAGAGACATTCACAAACCCACTAAACTCTTGATTCTGGTAAACCGTAAATGGACTTGCTACATATAACGCCAAATCCGAGAATATCTTTGAAGAACCTAAAAACCCGCTAAATACATACACCGTATCACTTTCTCTTTCTACACCCAACCATTCTCCATTTAGCGTATCCTCCCCTACAACGACTTGGTCTGGCATATCAGGATAGACGGTAGTATATACGGTTTGATTGAACGCAAACTTTCCAAGCGGCTCGCCTTTGGGAGAATCAAAATAGTCCAAGCCTGATTTTGACTTTATATAATATACACTTCCCGGCCTTTTCTGCACAACATTGCCCTCTTCGGGAGCAATCTCACCCTGTACAGTATCTTGTGCCGCGATTTCTACTTGATCTTCTGTGGAACCCGCTTTTGATTCGGATGGCTTTTCTCCACAACCGGTTAGATAGCATAATAGAATGAGCGTGATTAGTGGAAAGGATACTTTCATTTTTGGTTGCTGTTTCTAAAGCCGGGTTTCATGCCCTTCTTGAAGGATGCTTCGCTTTACTATTTTCTTGAAAATATGAATTTTATTAATCAAATACGAAGTCGACTGACCAATGACCCTGAGTCTATTATTTCACTCTCACCATCTCGCCTTCCTTCTCTGCTTTGGTTCTACCCCATTGGGCTATCGCCTCGATGACCGGAATGAGTGTCTTTCCCTCCTCTGTGAGTTGGTATTCTACGCGAGGAGGTACTTCTGGGTAGAGCTTGCGTTCTACGATGCCATCACTTTCCAAGGCTTTGAGTTGTAAGGATAGCATCTTATCGGTGATGTCAGGTACATGGGCTTTGAGTTCTGTAAAACGTTTTTTGCCCTTGCGCAAATACCAAAGCACCACAGCCTTCCATTTACCCCCTATGAAGCTCATGGTGATGTCTAATGAACAGTGGTAATCCTTCCCGTTTACTATGAACTTGTATTCTTCGTCATCAACAATCATCTTTTTTCAAATATTTTTTGTTCATAACCATTTGATAGTCAGCAATTAAGTCAAAAGTGATAGTGACTTCCCTTGTTGAAACTATCTTGTGCCGACTATTCCAAAAATATACTTTTGATAGTGAATAACAAAAGCATATTAGAAATGAAAATTACAGTATTAGGAACAGGTATGGTCGGAAGGATCATTGCCGATAAATTGAAATCATTGGGTCATGAAGTAGTGCTCGGCACTAGAAACCCTAAAAGTACACTGACACGTGAGGAAGGAGATGCCTACGGTAATCCACCTTTTAAAGATTGGTACAAAGATCACCAGGATATTGCTGTGCAGGCTTTTGCAGAAGCCACGGCTGGTGGCGAATTGATTTTCAATTGTACATCAGGTCAAGCCACCATAGCTGCTTTGGAAGCTGCTGGAGCGGAAAACTTCAAGGGAAAAGTATTGATCGACCTGGCCAATCCTTTAGATTTCTCTCAAGGTATGCCGCCAAGCCTTAACCCAACCAACACGGACTCTCTTGGTGAGTTGATTCAGCGCACTTTTCCTGAAGCCAAAGTGGTGAAAACCCTCAACACTATGAATGCGCAGATCATGGTAGACCCAGCCAAGATCAGCGGAAGGCATAGCGTATTTATATCTGGAAATGATGAAGCCGCTAAACAGGTCACTAAAAACATCTTGGGAGAATTTGGCTGGCCTGAGCAAGACATCATTGACCTTGGAGATATTACCACGGCCAGAGGTTCTGAAATGCTATTACCTATTTGGCTGCGGTTATGGGGAGCTTTAGGAACGGCAGAGTTTAACTTCCACATTCAGAAGAATGATTGATATAAGTATTATTGAGTGTTTCCATCCCCTGCCTCCGCCAGCGGGGGACAGAGCTTCGCTCTGAATTAGGTTTACATTATCATCACACGCTGTGACTAACTGACGATTGCTTTTGACAATCAAATCTAGTCGGTTATACATTTTGATAAAACGGCAGAATTTCAAGAATTTACCCTAGGGCTTGCTGAGCACTACTAATCACACGAAGTGCTCATTTGTCACCCGCTGGCGGGGGCAGGGGGTGGACATTTCATAAATTTGCCTAATGAAATCTTCTGCTGACGACAACTATGGCTTCAATAAGAATTTAACCCCTAAAGCAAACTCACTCCGTAAAACCATGACCAAGGCAGAAGCCAGCCTCTGGAAGTATGTACTTAGAGCTGGTGGAGTAAAAGGCTTTACCTTCAGACGGCAACGACCTGTCCTTCAATACATCGCTGATTTTATGTGCAAGGAGCTATGGTTGATTATCGAGGTAGATGGAATCACTCATAGCTATGAAGAAGTAGCAGAAAACGACATTCGGCGTCAACAAGCATTAGAACAAGCAGGGTTCAACGTGCTCAGATTTACCGATGAGGAGGTACTTACTTCTATAGAAAATGTCGCAACGAATATTGAGAATGAGGTAACTAGATTGTCAGAAGAAAAAGGAGTTTTGCCAAGAGCGAGGAATAGAAAGGGGAGTTAATGCTTGTCTTGTCCTGAAATAGGTTTACAGTTAAACATAGTTAATCCTGAAATAGGTTAACATTATCATTACACCACGTGACTTGCTGACGATTGCTTTTAACAATTATATCTAGTCGGTTATACATTTTGATACAAAAGGCAGAACTTCAAGCATTTACCCTAAGGCTTGTTCGGCAAACTAATCATCCAAAGTGCTTCTTTGTCCCCCGCTGGCGGGGGTAGACAATGTCTCTTTCTAAATTAGGCTTGCAGTTATTATTCCTGGTAATTCCTTCATTCTAAAAACTTGCAGCCCAAATGTTTTTGTCACACCTTGCTTAACCAGTCGTTGTAAGGGCAAATGGCTGAAATATGTTACAAGACAAAAACCCATTAAGCGAAAAATACGAAGCTGACAATGACAAGCAGCTAGTGGCGCTTGCTCTCGAAGGTGACCGTAAGGCCCTCAACCGATTATTGGAAGCGCACAATGCCTTTATCTATAACGTCGCTATTAAAATGCTGGCCGATGTTGAAAAAGCCAAAGACCTTACATAGGATATACTCATCAAGATCACTACCAACCTGTCCAAATATGATCCGGAAAAAGGAGACTTTCGGGCATGGCTTTACAGGGTCGCGTTCAACCACATTCTAGATCACAAAAAATCCAGCGCGGAACAAAGAATACACTCCTTTAACCAGTTCTTCGATTTCATAGCAGAAATCCCCGACGAAGACATACCGGAAATAGCCGAAGAAGATCACCCCTACACCGAAGAGGCCAAGATCAAGTGCACTACTGGCATGTTAATGTGCCTGTCCCGTGAGCAACGTTTGGTCTACGTGGTGGGAGAAGTTTTCCAAATCGACCACAACCTTGGCGCTGAGATATTCGACATCAGCAAAGAAAACTTCCGAAAGAAGCTAAGCCGCATCCGTCAGGAGCTGTACCAGTGGATGAACGATAAGTGCGGACTGGTGAACAAGGACAACCCCTGTCGGTGTAAAAAGAAAACCAAAGGCTTCATCGATAGAGGCATAGTCGATCCTGAAGCACTCATCTGGGATCATGGCTTCAAGCATCGGATAGAAGCTTACACGGAAAACAATATGCACGACCTACAGATCAGTGTGGATAGTGTTCATGCCAAGCTCTACCATGATCACCCTATGAAAGAACCGCAACCAGCCGATGAAGTGCTGAGCACTGTCTTGGGTGACAAGAACCTCAAGGAGATCATGGATATCTGATTATCCTGCCCAATTCTCGCATTTACATACCCATTCTAAACACACATGAAATTTTCATTGACAATAATCTATTGTATTATGGCAACAGCAGTATCCTTTGGCCAAACCAAAAAGCCGATATCAGCCGCATTCCCTTACCAATCCCATTACCTGGAAGTGCTGGCATCGAAGATCCATTATGTAGACGAAGGTGACCCCAATGGGGAACACACATTTCTATTGCTACATGGCAATCCAACCTCCAATTATTTGTGGAGGAATATCATCCCCTACCTGACCGATCACGGAAGGGTCATTGCCCCAGACCTCATCGGTATGGGTAAGTCGGGTAAACCAGACATTGACTACACCTTCGAAGACCACATCAAGTATATGGATGAGTTCATCTCCAGAATGGATCTGAAAAACATCATTCTGGTCATTCAGGATTGGGGCTCCGGTATAGGCTTCCATTATGCCAACCGCCATCGTGATAATGTAGCCGGCATTGTATTCTTTGAGGCCATTGCCCGACCTATAGAATGGAACGATGCCAACCTCATCGAGCGGTTTATCTTCAAACGCTTCCGACATCCCAAAAAGGGTCATAAGATGATCGTAGAGAAGAATTTCTTCGTGGAAAAGTTCATTCCTATGATGGCAGGTAGAAAGCTGACCAAGGAAGAAATGGACTACTACAGAGCCCCCTATCTCAATAAGGCGGATAGAAAACCCGTCCGCGTTTGGCCTACCCAAATCGCCATTGGCGGAGAGCCAGAATTCAGCACCAGGGTCATTCGATCCTACTCTGAGTACAACCCTACGTCAACCATGCCCAAGCTCATGTTCCATGTAAAGCCCGGTATGATCATCAAGAAGAAAGAAGCGGAGGAGATCAAATCTACCTGGAAGAACCTGGAGACGGTTTACCTGGGCAAAGGGAAGCACTATATCCAGGAGCAATACCCACACGAGATCGGAGCTGGTATTGCCGATTGGTACTCCAGAAAATTCAAAGTACAAATAACCAAACCTTAAAGATGAGAAACACACTATTGATAATCTTGATCATCGGTCTTTTGCAGGCCTGTAAAATGGCTGATGTGCGGCCCGATCAACTGAAATCAGGTCGAATAAATGCCAGTGATCAACAAAAAGGGCAAGCGTTATTAGAAGAGTCGATCAAGGCGATGGGCTATGACAAATTCGCAACGGTAGAAACCTATGAAACGACAGCGCAATTCTACTGGCGTTTTCCCTGGAATACTATGCCTATGCATTCTTTTCCGGGTGCTAGAAACAAGCCTTTGCGTTTTCGTTTTCAGGTAGGGTCTTTTGACGGGCAAGCTGAATACTTAGCCGGCAGAAAGGAAGGATATACTTTCGGCTTACAGTCCTGGGAAACCTACTGTGAAAAACCCAGCACTGAAGCCGAACAAACCAAAGATGCCAGAAGGTCATGGGGACTGGCTACCTTTCACTATATCCTCGAAACGCCATATCGTTTGCTCAATGCCGACATCATCACCTATGCCGGATCGAAGGAATTTGAAGGACAGATGTATGACCTCGTTTTCGTAAGCTGGGATAAGCCAGAACCTCATAAGGAGCACGACCAATGGCTGTTGTATATCAACCAGGAGACTAAGTTTGTAGACTTGTCCCACTTGACCATTCGGGATTTCTTTGTGCCTTTCCCCAAGAGCATGGCGGTCGGAACGGTAAGGTTTAATAACCGCGTCAAAACCGACCCGGGTATGATGTTGCCGTCTGATATTGTGATCCAATTGCTTGCTCCAAAGAAAGAGAAAAGACACGTTTACCGCCTCACTTTTAAAGATTACGCCTTTAACACATTTCCAATCGATGAGATCAAGCCTTTCAAGGACTTGAAAGAGTATGGAGATGCCAAACCAACCACACGAAAATAATGATGATGAAAACGGTAGAATTTGACGAAATTGGAGGGCCAGAGGTGCTCCAATTGAGAGAACAGGAAATACCCTCACCAGGTGAGAATGAATTAGTAGTCAGGATAAAGGCCTGTGGGCTGAATCAGGCAGAGCTGCTTTTCTTTCAAGGACAATACCTTTTCCAGCCTCAGTTCCCATCCAAAGTGGGGCTCGAAGCTTCTGGTATTGTAGAGAGCATTGGCTCGGGCGTGAGTGAATTCCGTCTGGGTGACGAAGTGTGCCTCACGCCAAACATTATGCCCTACGAATATGGCTATGTTGGCGAGTATGCACTAGTTCCTAGAGAAGCTGTGATTGCCAAACCTCAGTCTATTTCTTTCGAGGAAGCTGCTTCATTCTGGATGACTTACGCTACCAGCTATGCCGGTCTCGTCATGAGAGGAGGTTTGAAGCGAGGAGAAAAGAAAACAGTGCTGATCACAGCAGCAAGCTCTGGTGTAGGTATCGCCGCTATCCAGTTGGCCAAGTATTATGGTGCCACCGTTATCGCCACTACCCGTACCACAGAAAAGAGAGCATTCCTATTGGCTCAGGGAGCTGACTTCGTGATCGTGACGGAGACCGAAAGCTTATCAGAAGAAGTACACAAGATCACCAGGCAAAAGGGTTTTGATATCGCCTTTGACCCTGTTGCCGGAGCCATGTTAGGAGATATCGCCGAAGCCGCTGCAATAGAAGCCAACATTGTGCTCTATGGGGCATTGTCTTATGATTTAGGAGCACCATTACCGCTTTTCCCTATGTTAGTCAAAGGTCTGAAGATCTCCGGGGTACATTTGGTATTTCACATGCTACAGCATGAAGATCGATTCGCTGAAGCCCAGAAAGTACTGCTGGAAGGGTTGGAAGAAGGTGTTTTCACCCCAGTCTTAGACCGCAAATTCACACTAGACCAGATTCAGGATGCCTATCGCTATATGCAAAGCAATCAGCAAAAAGGAAAGATATTGATTGTTAACTAAGGAGAACCTGCAATGGACATGGCGAAAGTCGCCACTGTCGTCATTCCACAGTTTCGACGAAGGAGAAATCCGGGGAATCTCATTTTCAGCCGTCGTTTGTGGATTTACGGTTGGTAGTGCTCCGATCTTCTGAGTAATTAGATTACTTAGAGTAATCTAATTACTTTCCGTCCACCCCCTACCCCCGCCAGCGGGGGACAGCCAGAATGGCTCGACAACATATTTGAAATGATGTAAGCCATTGCTCTTTACATTTATTTGTGTAGAATCTTAGCCATAGCGTGTCATTTCAATAACATAACCGTAGTTACTTATTTCTATTTACTTCTACCTATTTCTATTTATTTCCAGCTTCTAACTTCCAACTTCTCCCAGATGGCTTTGTCGTACCTAGACCCTTTCCGTCCACTGACCGATCGCAATGATAGCCAGAAGATCAGCCTTACCTCTTTTGTCTTTCTACTTATGTCTAAAATCCTAGCTCCTATCCTGAATCTTCACCACCTTTCCATCCTTAAACGTGAAGACAGACTGCCCTTTCAATTCGAGTGTGTCGCCAGGTTTCATGCCGTTAGGCAGCTCTATGGCCAGAATGGCTTTGTAGGCAATATCTACGATGATTTCATTTTCCTTAAAATCCCATGATTGTACAGATTGCTCCCGCTCCCTAAAGTACGCCGTGGCAGATTCGGCCTGCTTCCTGAACTCCTCAACACCATTTGTGGTCAGATCGACCTCGCCATTAGTTACGTTCTCAAACACCACAGCTTTATCCAAGTCCTTGACCATACCGTCGATATCGAAGCCATTATAGGCTTTAATGTAGTTTTCTATGATAAGTTTACGTTCCTCGTTCATTTGCTTTGATTTATCAGTCTGGCAACTGAATATCAAGGTAATCAAGATTAGCGTCAATATCTTCTTCATAGCATGTGATTTTGATTCGGGCATAGAACACTAAGCATACCCTAATCAAGTTAAGCGTGTTTGACTAACCATGCAAGCGGCCTCCTTGACCAATATTGGGTCTATCAAGGTCTACGGATTGATCATCGGATTATCAAACCATCATAAAATCACATCATCAAACCTCGACTTATCTTCCCGGCACACTGATATGCGAACCAAAGAATAGGGCATTGTAAAACAACTTGTTGGTTCCATACCAGAAACCCCTGAAGTTCGGATTGTCAGCAAAAAGAACAACCCTACCACGACCTTGGCCGCTTACCAAAAGTGATGCAGAATTCTTGATGATATCTAGGTTGTCAGCATGAATGTAGCCCCCTTGGAGAGGATTGGCAGTGTATTTTACCACAGTGCTGTATGGGTTTTTACTAGGCTCAAGAAATACGGTATGGTTGCGATATACAGAAAGGTCTCTATTCTTATAGCCAAACCCAAGTGGGTGAGTAATATCCAGATCGGTCTGGTAAATAGAACCTCCGATGGCTTTAGCACCGATGTATTCGCGAGCATCAGCATAGTTTCTTCTCGGCGCTTTGGTTTCTTTCTTCGACTTCAAACTTTCACTGGTCAAGCCCTTTCTCACCGCCCATTGCGTAGCCGTTCTTTGTGTCACTAATGTTCCCCCCTGGCGCACCCACTGCTTAATGCTATTGACCTGACCATCGCTAAGGAAATTGTAATTGCCAGAAACCAGTACAAGGGTATTGAACTGATTTAAATCGACCCTGCGAAAGTCGGTAACATCAACCTTAGTGACAGGCATATTCAGCTTGTGGTCCAGTACAAACCAAACTTCACCAGCTTCATAGGAAGAAATGCCGTCACCAATCAACATGCACACCTTAGGTTTTTGGATGGTTCTCATGTTACCGCTGCCCAAATCAATACCCTGTAAGCTGTATCCTGAATTGACACTGTGAACATTAACCATGGTCAAGGATGATGTTTCCTGCATCATACCCAATAACTGGTCCTTGGAAATGTTTTGATCAGCCACCGGTATCACTATGGAACCATAACCGAAGTTTTGGGAGCCTTTAGTTGTATTGATGGTAAATGGTTTGAAAGCCGCTTTCGCAAATACACCTTTGTCGATCAAGTGATACAACGCTTTTGGTGCATTATAATCGCTCCATTCGAATACATAAGCATACGAAGCCTCTACCACAGGGGCAATCTTAGTTTCCATATCTTCAAAGCCCATTTCCTTACCTAGCGATAAGCCAGAGCGTATTTCTGCATGTGGCATGCCATAAGCCAGGGACATAGTCCAGGAAGAAGCGTCGTAGAAAACACTATCATGGAAAGACGTCACCTTTTCAAACATACTGCGCACCATACGATATTGAGGCTGGTCGGTAGGAACCACGAAAGCATGGCCGGGTTTGAAAGTACTACCAGACAGTTTTAGCTCTCGATTCAATTCATAGGTCTTAATGCGATGCCTAAGCATCAGTTCCAAGAAGGCCTTGGTTCTGTTCTTGTCATTTTCATCGCCAAATACATAGCCTTTGACAGCACTGCGCTTGCCTTCATTGCTGGCCGACTTGAAAAAGTCTCGTTGATGTTTGAGTAGTTTTTCATGGTTCTCCACCGAAGCTTTTACTGTAGCTAAGCTTGTTCTTAGATGATTTCTTATGGTAAAAGGGAAGGTCAGGGGCTTAGTAGTTGTATTCTGAAGATGACCCCTTGAACTGGCCTGTTCGAATACCATACCCAAGCCACCTTGTATATCAGGGTAGGTAGAACCATAACCCGGATAGGAGTTGTCGAATACCTCTTTAGTAAAGTATAGTGAACCCATCTCATCGAGGGCCTCCACATAATACTTGGCAAATAAATTATTAAGCCCTTCGTAATTGCTACGCGGTACCACAGGATTTTCTGACCCATAAGGTTCTGTGGGCTCAAAGAAATAAGTGCTATTGGTACCCATTTCGTGGTAGTCAGTCACCACGTTAGGTAGCCAATTGTGATAGAAAGCCATGCGATTTTTGCTTTCTACATGTACCAAAGGCAGCCAATCCCTGTTTAAGTCAAACCAATAATGGTTAGTTCTACCGGAAGGCCAGGCCTCATTATGTTCTCTATCCAAAGCGTCTGCTACTAATGGTTCGCCGCGATGTGAGTTGACCCAAGAAGTATGCCTGTCCCTTCCGTCGGGATTTAGTACTGGATCTATGAATATGATAGCGCTCTTTAGAAACTCCTCTACTTCAGGCCCTTGTGCTGCGGTCAGATAGTATGCGATAAGCATAGCCGCTTCGCTGGTGGATGGCTCGTTGCCGTGAACACTATACCCCAAATGAACAATAACAGGCATGTCATTTAGCGAAGGCTCAGGTTTAGAAGGGTCACAAAGATCGAGGTGTGCTGTCCTAACCTCTTCCAAACGTGCATAATTTTCAGGAGCAGTAATAGTTAGTATTACTTGAGGTCTACGCTCGTACGTAAAACCAATCTGCTGAATATGCACTTTGTTGGAATTTTGAGCTAGTGTCTCCATGTAAGACACTATACGGTCATGTCTGGTGTGAAAATCCCCGATATCATAGCCCAAAAACTGACGGGGGGAGGGAACACTACTGTCAAAGGAAGTACCTGCTGGAAAGAAATAACCGTTTTGAGCCATTGCCAAAATAGGCATCAAGCAAGCAACAAAAAGTAAGACTTTAAGTAATAATGACTTCATAAACATGGATTAACATAGGACCTTTCGGCTAAAAATAGTCCTTTTGGGTCAGAAGTCACGGAATAGCGACCTGTAATCCTTCATGCCTGTGTGATTGTCTTTGAATATGAACGTTGACCATGACACGTGGCTTTTGATGCTACCTCAACTTATAGTTCATTGATAATGAGTACGCTGACTAATGAACCTGATTTGTACTTTATCCATAAAGTATAAAACTTTAGCGCACAACTGAATTAGGCAGAAGAAAAAATACAATATTCGAAGTTTACGCGTCCTAAAATTTCAAAATCCTCATTACACAAAATTTAGCAATCGTTGGCGTTTAAAAATTTTCAATAAAATGGGCTGTTTTTTGATTTCAGATCAGCCAAAAAGCCTTCATTTTGCAGTAAATGGCAGATTATGATGGAAAATATGAGCCCAGATATTTGGAAGGAATTGAAAGGATTCCTTTTTTCGTAGAAAATTAACCTTACAAATTATATTCTAAATCATTGCAACAAGCCCAATTTAATTTTGTGTGACATAGTACTGACAGAATAAATTACCGATAAAGTTGATGTGTATATCACTTAGAAGTGTTTTGGTTTAAGACAAACTTTTGATGATCATCATTTATGTCAGTACTCACATCAAATCATTAAATACCTTGTTGCGGTGTGAAAAGTATTAGAGCTGTTGTGTCAGATCATGGTCTGGAAAATACACCCATTGAATCTGATACAGCAGCACTTGAAATTTGACAAAAAGTATAACGCCCGATTAATTCCCAATATACCAGGTCATCGAACGGATACCTGGTTTTTTTATTTATACAGCATAGCGAACTTAGCAGAAAAAATAAACGGCCATGCGTCAGCGATTATTAAATGAAGGAGCACTTCGCCTGGAATATGAGATTAGGGAGATTGTTAAAAAAGGACGTCAATTAGAAGCTATTGGCCGAGAGATATATTGGGAAAATATCGGCGACCCTATCCAGAAACGCGCTGTCGTACCCGAATGGATCAAAGAAATTGTAGCAGACCTCGTTCACGACGACACTACTTATGGCTATTGCGATTCGAAAGGAGTTTTGGAGACACGTAACTTTCTGGCGGAGCGTACCAATGCAGATGGCGGAGTGACTATTACCGCTGAGGATATTCTGTTTTTCAATGGACTAGGAGATGCCATCGCCAAGCTTTATCAGTTTTTACCGCCCTCCTCTAGAATTATAGGCCCGTCTCCTGCCTATTCTACACATTCTTCATCTGAAGCGGCACATGCCAATAGTGAACCGCTTACTTATCGCCTGGACCCGGAGAATAACTGGTACCCTGACCTCGATGATCTTCACAACAAGATCAAATACAATCCGAATGTGGTGGGCATTTTGATCATCAACCCTGATAACCCAACAGGTATGGTATACCCAGAATCATACCTGAAAAGGATGGTTGATCTGGCTCGGGAATATAACTTGATATTGATCAGTGACGAGATATATGCCAACCTTTGTTTTGGAGAAGAAAAGACCTGCTCCTTGGCCAAGGTGATCAAAGAAGTGCCAGGCATCGCCCTTAAAGGAATCTCCAAAGAGTTGCCATGGCCGGGCGCACGTTGCGGCTGGATGGAGTTTTACAACAGACACAGTAATCCTGAGTTCGATCGCTTTTGTGCTGCGTTGGAAGATGCAAAAATGGTAGAAGTCTGTTCTACAACCCTTCCTCAAAAAGCGATACCCCTCATACTATCTGACGAGCGATATCAAAGCTACCTGGATGAGCGCAATGATAACATTGCCAGAAAGAATCGCCGACTAGCTGAGATCTTTGGTGATATGTCCGAAGTGATCTTCGTACCAAGTAATGGAGCCTTTTATAACACCATCGTATTTAAATCGGAGGCGATTAACCCTGACCAAAGCCCTGATGTAACCGATGAGCAAGTGGCTTCCATTTTGAAAAACTGGCTCAGCAAAAACCTAAAGCCTGACCAACGGTTTGTATACACTATGTTGGCGACAAAAGGGATTTGCGTCGTACCCCTTAGTTCTTTTCATTCAGAGCTAAATGGTTTCCGGATTACCTTATTGGAAGAAGACGAACAACGGTTTGAGCTCATCTTTCAAGGCATTAAGGACGCGATCATCACTTACTGTACCCCAAAGGCCATGATGGAGTAAACCGAACTGCTTTTATATATTTGGAAGTTGGTGGCATCAAAATGTGATCTGAATATTACATACTGGATTCTGATCACTGTGAACAATTTGATTCCTGAATGATTTTTATGATAGATTTGCCAATTACAATTTTTGAATATGGAAGTACTGGGTATTGATATTGGGGGTACAGGTATTAAAGGCGCTCCTGTAAATATAGAAAGTGGGGAAATGCTGGCAGAGCGATATCGCATTCCCACACCGTCACCCGCTACACCGGAAGCGGTAGCCGGCGTAGTGGAAGCGATTAGGAGCCACTTTGACTGGAAAGGCCCGATAGGTTGTGGTTTTCCAGCGGCCATTAAGAATGAGACGGTGGTAACTGCTGCCAATATTGATAATACATGGATCGGCGTAAATGCTGGAGAATTGATCGGTAGAATAACCGGATGCCCTACCCACTTAATCAATGACGTGGACGCAGCCGGATACGCAGAGTATCATTTCGGGGCTGGTAAAGATAGAATGGGAACAGTAATGGTAATTGCTGCCGGAACCGGTATTGGTACAGCGCTCTTCACTGATGGCGTACTCTTGCCCAATACAGAACTAGGCCACATTTACATGCCCAATGGAGAAGAGGGCGAAAAGTACAGTGCTAATAGTGTGCGTAAGAATGAGGGGCTTTCGTGGAAAGAGTGGGGAAATCGGTTTGGCGAATACCTGCGCTATCTCGAAGATCTGTTTTGGCCCGACTTAATGATTCTAGGGGGTGGAGTAAGTAAAAAGAGCCACGAATACGAGCAGTACCTCAAAGTAAAGACAGAATTGGTACCTGCGGAAATGCTTAATAATGCAGGAATAGTTGGTGCGGCCTTCTCAGCGAAAGCAATACTTTAAGGCGTTCCCAAGGACTTTACGTCCATCTCCATTTTGACCTTGATCTCTTCTTCGTTTCCTTTGACTTCTATCTCCTGGGTAGCATAGCCAATAAAAGAAAACACCAAGACTTCGCTGGACCCACTGGGGATGGCTATTTTGAATTTGCCTTCTACGTCAGTGACTGTACCCTGATTTGTACCTTTGATGATTACATAGACACCTGGTAGCGGTGCTCCATCTGAAGAATTTGTCACTTTGCCTTGTACAACCAACTTTGTGTACTGAAGATCAACCTGAGGATTGGTTTTGCCGATTTCATGAGCCGACAACGTTGGTAGGCTAACCAATAGAAAGAATATGGCTGATAATAGGCTGATAGTCACAGCCCTAGAGCGAGGGGATGTACGTGTCTGACTGAGCCTACTTGACACAAAGTGGCTCTGATTTGAGTTTTGACCGCTGTTTTGCATGACCTTGGTGAAGTTTTGAAGACTTCAGAATTATATAAATGCAATTTAACTAAGTGCTTAGGTCGAAACAATCCCCCTTATTGGGGGATAAAAACACTATTATTATTACCTTATTTTACTGATCTCCAAAAGAGATACCTGCGCCACGTGCTGCAGAGACGATGAAAGAATCCTTATTCACAAGATTATAATCTTTAATAGCATCTTCAATCGGCACGGAGCAAATGTCATTGTGTCGGTAAGAAACCATCTGACCGAACTTGCCTTCCAATACCATTTCAAACGCCTTAACACCAAAGAGGGTTGCCAAAACACGGTCAAAGGCTATTGGTGTACCACCTCTTTGCGTATGCCCTAAAACCGTTTCTCTGATGTCAGCAGGGCAGCCCGCCTCTTTGAGTTGTCGGGAAAGCTCATAAGCCACCCCACCCAGGCGCACATGCTCTCTCCCTTTCTCGTCATTTTCTATTTGTACAATAGTACCATCTTTTGCTTTTGCCCCTTCCGCAACTACAATATTTACGAAGCCCTTGCCCTTTCTATACCTACGATTGATGCGCTCCATCACCACCTCTATATCATAAGGAATTTCAGGAATGAGACAAATCTCAGCGCCACCAGCAATGGCAGTATGCAAAGCGATCCATCCGGCATCCCTACCCATCACCTCCATGATCATCACACGGTGGTGGCTTTCTGCCGTGGTCACGAGCTTGTCAAAACTGTCAGTAGCGATTTGAACCGCTGTTCTAAACCCAAAAGTCAGGTCTGTCCCGGAAAGGTCATTATCTATGGTTTTGGGTACGCCAATAATATTGAGGCCTTTTTCATAAAGCGCCTGTGAAATTCGCTGAGAGCCATCACCGCCAATATTGATCACAGCCTCTACGCCTATTTGACCCAATCGATCAATCAACTTATCGGTTTGATCCTCGGTGCCCCACGTTCCATCTTCATTTTGAACCGGGATAGCAAGAGGGTTTCCCTTGTTGGTGGTTTTTAGAATAGTACCTCCTTTGATATGAATGCCCGCGGTTTTTTTACTATTTAAGGTGATGACCTCCATAGGTTCCTTCATCACACCATTGAAAGCCTCGATACTCCCCACTACTTCCCATTCCTTTTCACGTTTGGCGCGTTTCACTATTCCTCGAATTACTGCATTTAGACCAGGGCAGTCACCACCCCCGGTCAATACAAGCACTTTTTTCTTATCCATATTGAATCTAGTGTATAGAATGTTTCAGTTGTCAATTACCCGGATTTACTGCCGGGCGACCGTAATCGAAAAGACATTAATTTAGGAAAATAGCCCTTTTAACCACATGCAACCTTTCTTGAAAGATACATTTTTCAGGACAGGTTGTTATACAATATGAATATAAAAATGCCAAGTCTATGAAATTCGATATTGTCGCTACCAATCACCTCATTCAGAATAGAAGATCGATCTATCCCACCATGTATTCAGGAGAGATAATCGACGAAGATATAATTCACCAAATGCTCGAGAACGCCAATTGGGCTCCAAACCATAAACTCACTGAACCTTGGCGGTTCATGGTTTTTACTGGAGAAGGAATCAAAAAACTGGCTCAATTTCAATCTGAGTTGTACAAAGAACAAACCACCGCAGATGGTTCATTTGATGAGAAGAAATACGAGAAGTTGAAGACTAAACCCTTACTTTCCTCTCACATCATATCTATCGCTATGAAACGAAACCCAGTCGTGCCCGAGGTGGAAGAAATAGGAGCTGTCTTTTCGGCGGCACAAAACATGCAATTGACCGCATCAGCCTATGGAGTCGGTTGCTATCTGAGCACCGGTGGGATTACCTATTATGAAGCGGCCAAGCCGTTTTTTGATTTAGGACCTGAGGATAAGCTACTAGGCTTCCTACATTGTGGCACACCAAAAACCAAATGGCCTCAATCCAAACGAAAACCAATTGAGGACAAGGTAACATGGGTAGATAAGGCATAGTTTTTCAATATGCGCTGATCAAAAAAACACCTGTTTTATTCAAAATATTTTAAATGCGTTAATTCAGCGGGCTAATTGATTACCATAATTTCATTGAAAAGGGTCAAATTTTTTCAAATTTAAAATTGCCCTTTTCGTGAAAAAATACCATCTTGATAATTAGGCATTAAAGCCTAACCAGTTAATCAATTAAATCCCAAAAAACCATGAAAAGACGCATAGCTCTGTGGGTCCTGTTAGGACTCTTTTTGGTCAGATGTTCTGACAACACCTCGTTTATGGAAAGCCCCGCCGAATTCCAGGAGCTGATTCCAAAATCCGATATCGATGAATTCATCCAGAAAGCCTGGGTGGAGCAAAATGATTTCAACTGGGGCATGGTCTCAGATGAAATGCTTTGGAGTGCACTAAGGCACGGAGGAGATGTACTCACCGTAGGATATCAACCTGAAGGAGAAGGTGATATCTCGGGTAAGATGCACTCGCTCAGTGTTAGAAGCAAAGCCTGGATAGAGGCTAAGAATGATGTATTACAGCGCGCTGTAGATGTCATTAATCGTGATGGTGATGCCAGCGTGAATGTACAACAGATATTGCTTCGGGATCATGACGTACTGCCTTACGTGGAGATCCGAACTTCGGATTTCGAGCTGGTAAAGCAGCTTAGAAAAATGCCTAATGTAAGGTATGTAGAACCAATTGGCTACGAGGCTGACTTTTGGAAGCAAGCCCAAACCAGTAAAGTAGAAAGTGGATCTGGTTGTGGAAATAACCCTGCAGGCAGTATTTCATCCTCTGATTTTGTTACGGTTTCTCCTAACGCAAGAGCATCATTCAGCTACGATTTCATGTCGATCCGTTCTGCCTGGAACCTTAGTACTGGAAGAGGCATTACCGTCGGCTTGATAGATACCGGCGTTTCTTCATCACAATCGAGATTAGGCAGTAACTTCAACTCCGGCTCTTCTTCCGGTAGATTCATTCAGAAATATGGATTCTACAAAGGAGATGGCTCCAATGACAAGTGTGGCCACGGTACTCAGATGGCTGGTGTTATCGCTTCCCCTAGAAGCTTTAATGGAGCTCCCGTAGGAGTAGCATACAATTGTAACTTGGTAAGTGCTCGAGGTACCAGCGATGTAATCGTTAACTCCGGTAGCGAGAAAACCGGCGTTTCTGATGCTTTGGTATTCTATGGCAACCGCAGTGATATCAAGGTCATAAGCATGTCAATCGGTGATGTATTCTCAAGTGGTAAAGTAAAAGATGCTGTGAGGTACGCCCACGGTCGAGGTAAATTGATATTTGCAGCGGCAGGTACTTCTACTTCTTTCACCAACTGGTGGGGTGTTATCTTCCCGGCCAACATGAGTGAGACAGTGGCTGTAACCGGTATCAAAGACAGTGGTTATACAAGATGTAGCAACTGCCATGATGGAAGCAAAGTAGACTTTGCTGTGGTGATGCAACGCGCTTCCAGCAGCAGCAGGGTACCGCTTACGCTAGCTAACAGCGGCGATACGCCTTCAAGGGTTGGTGGTTCTTCAGTAGCCACAGCTACCATGGCTGGTACAGCCGCTTTGGTCTGGGCCAGAAACCCATCACAAAGTAGAAATCAAGTACTACAAAGGCTTAAAAATGCTTCTCAATTCTATCCTTCGAGAAGTTCTAAATTCGGTTGGGGTATCGTAAATGCCTATAATGCTGTGAGATAAAAAAATTCACATTATAAAGTGATGAGGCCTTCTGATGTATTCAGAGGGCCTTTTTGCTTTGAACCCATTCTATTTATATCGTTACCAAAGCCCACTTTAATGGATACAAATTAGAATAGCTTAACTATAACTTCACATTAGCCATGTTAAAGTCATAATCATTTTAATTATATTTAATGAGGTATAATATTCAATAAAATTATTTAACCATGAAAAAAGCTAAACTTAAACTTGATGATTTGAAAGTGACAAGTTTCGTTACTTCTGAGGACGAATTGAATATGAACACAATTAAAGGTGGGCTTCAAGTGAGCCAGATCAGTGACGGAGACGTGCATTGCCCTACTGCGGTGCATAGGACTTGTGTCGGACAAAACTCCTGTTCCCCATCATTTGGGTTTATTTGTAAACTACTGACTGTGTAAATCAAAAAAGTCGGAGTAGCCAGTCATTTCGAGTGTAACGAGAAATCTATCTCTTAATAATCAATACTTTGAATTAAGAGAGATTCTGCACGTTGAGATGACTGACTTTTTATATACCTCAGTCAGGCCCTAAGTTTTAAAAAGAAATCCCACACCACAATCCCCAGGCTAACCGAGATGTTCAAGGAATGCTTTGTGCCGAATTGTGGAATTTCGAGGCAAGTGTGACTTTCATCAACTACTTCATCAGACACGCCGAATACTTCATTGCCAAAGACCAAACAATACTTTTTATCCTTTTCAAGCTGAAATTGCTCAAGTGATATACTTTCATCAGCCTGCTCTATGGACAAGACTTGATAGCCTTCCTCTTTCAATTGCTTGACCAAGTCAAGAGATGATTCCACATATTCCCAATCTACTGAGTCGGTAGCACCCAGGGCTGTTTTGTTGATTTCCCGGTTAGGTGGCGTACCTGTAATACCGCAGAGGTAGATCTTCTCAACCAAAAATGCATCCGACGTCCGAAATGCCGAACCTACATTGTTCAAACTGCGTACGCTGTCAAGCAGAATCACTACCGGCAGTTTCTGTGTTTGCTTGAACTCTTCCACCGAAATGCGGCCCAATTCTTCGTTGGCAAGCTTTCTCATAATGATCTCATTAAAGCAGGCAAAAATAGGGCAAGTCAAGGGTTTATAGCAGATTGATAAAACCTTTAAAAAAACTAATCTTTGTGAAACTCCATTTTAGAAATCGTTATGGGCAAAGCCAAGTCAGCCAAGGAAACTCCACTTATGAAGCAATACAATGCCATTAAGGCACGCCACCCCGGCGCTATGTTGCTTTTTAGGGTAGGCGATTTCTATGAAACATTTGGAGAAGATGCGATTAAGGCCAGCAAAATACTGGAGATTGTATTAACCAAAAGGGCCAATGGAGCTGCTGCGGCCATAGAATTGGCAGGCTTTCCTCATCACTCACTGGATTCCTATCTGCCAAGATTGGTGCGAGCAGGAGAGCGGGTAGCGATCTGTGACCAGTTAGAAGACCCCAAAACGGTTAAGGGCATTGTAAAGCGGGGTGTCACCGAGCTGGTAACACCGGGTTTGTCCTTCAATGATAATGTACTGGAACAAAAGCAGAACAATTATCTGGCAGCTATTCACTTTGGAAAGGAACAGCACGGTGTGGCTTTTCTGGACGTTTCTACCGGAGAATTTCTGGCTGCCAAGGGCTCAGAGGAGTACATTGGCAAGCTATTTCAAGGGTTCAGCCCTTCAGAAGTCATTTTTGATAAAAGGAGCAGGGAAAGGTTCGAGACCGTATTTCAGGATGAATACAACAATTATGGCCTTGAAGACTGGGTTTTTAGTCGAGACTATGGCTATGAAAAGTTAACCAGCCACTTCAAAACCAACAACCTTAAAGGCTTTGGTATCGAGGCGATGGAAGAAGCCATTTGTGCGGCCGGGGCCATTCTATTCTACTTAGAGGAAACAGAACATAAGGATGTTGGCCATATTTCGGCGATTTCCAGAATTGCGGAAGAGAAATACGTCTGGCTGGACAAGTTCACCATTCGCAACCTAGAACTGATATATCCACAGCAAGAAGGAGGGGTGCCGCTGATCGATGTTCTCGATAATACAGTCACCCCTATGGGAGCCCGTATGATGAAAAAGTGGACGGTGCTTCCGCTAAAGGATCAACAGGCCATCAACCAGAGGCTTTCCATCGTTGAGCATTTTGTAGCCAATCATGAATTACTGGACGGTGTGTTGCAATACCTCAAGCAGATATCTGATCTTGAACGCCTCATTTCTAAAGTGGCTGTCGGTAGAATCAACCCACGGGAAATGCTACAACTCAAAAAGGCGATCAAAAGTACTATTCCTATCAAAGAGATTCTGGCGGGAAGCGGTTTCGATGAACTGGTCAAATTGGCTGAGCAGATCAGTCCTTGCGAATTCTTGCTGGAAAAGATCGAGAAAGAAATCAAGGAAGATGCACCGCTATTGGCTAATCAAGGAGGGGTGATTAATGATGGCGTGGATGAAGACCTGGACGAGTTGCGCAAAATCGCCTTTTCAGGTAAGGATTATCTGCTTCAGGTGCAGCAGCGGGAAATCCAGAACACTGGGATCACCTCTTTGAAGGTAGCCTACAATAAGGTGTTCGGGTATTATCTGGAAGTGAGCAACGCACACAAAGATAAGGTACCTCAGGAATGGATCAGAAAGCAGACACTCGTCAATGCCGAAAGGTATATCACGGAGGAGTTGAAGATTTATGAGGAAAAGATTCTAACCGCTGAAGATAAGCTTTTAGCGATCGAACAACGATTGTTTCAGGAACTGATCAGGCATGCAGTGGACTTTGTCAATCCTATTCAGCAAAACGCTCGCATTCTAGCTACTATCGATTGTTTGGTTTCTTTTGGTACTACGGCTGTAGAAAACAAGTATGCCAAACCCGAAGTTGATGAATCTCATATCATAGACATCAAGGAAGGTCGCCATCCGGTAATTGAAAAACAATTGCCTTTGGGAGAAAGCTACATCCCTAATGATGTCTATCTTGATAATAGCGATCAACAGATTATCATCATTACCGGTCCTAATATGGCCGGTAAATCAGCTTTGCTCAGGCAGACTGCACTTATAGTACTCATGGCTCAAATGGGCTCTTTTGTTCCCGCCGCTACCGCTACCATTGGCGTGATTGACAAGGTATTTACGCGTGTTGGTGCCTCTGACAACCTATCCAAAGGAGAATCTACCTTCATGGTAGAAATGACAGAAACAGCCAGTATTCTCAATAACCTTAGCGACAGAAGCCTGGTACTTATGGATGAGATCGGGCGGGGAACCAGTACTTACGACGGCGTTTCTATTGCCTGGTCGATTACGGAGTTTCTGCACAATCATGATCAATTCAGGGCCAAAACTCTTTTTGCCACCCACTATCACGAGTTGAATCAACTGGCCGAAGACTTTCCAAGGATCAAGAACTACAACGTCTCTGTGAAAGAGGTAGGCGATAAGATCATCTTTATGCGTAAGCTCAAAGAGGGAGGAAGTGAGCATAGTTTTGGTATCCATGTGGCACAAATGGCTGGAATGCCTAATAAAGTCGTGCTTCGAGCTAATGAGATCATGCACTTTCTGGAAAAGGACAAGCGTAAAGATGATATGCAGCAAAAGCTGGACGCCATGCCCAAGGATAATTATCAATTGAGTCTCTTCGAAGCTGATCCAAGGTTCAAAGAAATACAGACCATGATAGATACTTTGGACATTAATACCATTTCACCGGTTGAGGCGTTGCTCAAGCTCAATGAGATCAAAAGTACCCTCACCAAAAAGCCAAGCAAGCAGTAAACTCCGACATTGACCACTTTGATGGCACCAAGGGAGGCTAAACTTTAGCAGAACCAGAATTGTTTTAGATTGTGGTGTTTCATCGACACCAGACTGACGAAAGTCATTCAATACCAGTTAAATAATTCTTTCAAGCTCAACATATTATGGGTAATTTTGCGTTCCTGTTTAAGCAGGATAAACATTACCACATCAGCATATGACACAGGTAAAACCGCTCTTAGAGCAAAGAAATAAACCGATAATTAAGCAAGAGATTGCTTTCACGATCGTACACTTGATCCCTCTGGCCGCTATTTGGACCGGAGCTACTCTTTTCGACTGGATAGTTTGTGCATTCCTTTATGTATTCCGCATGTTTTGGATTACCGGTGGATACCATAGGTACTTTGCACATAAGGCATATAAAACCTCCCGTTGGTTTCAGTTCATAATCGCCTTCATGGCGCAGACTTCAGCGCAAAAAGGAGCGCTTTGGTGGGCGGCCCATCACCGTCATCACCACAGGCACAGCGATACGCCGAAAGACCCGCATTCTATGAAGCTATACGGCTTCTGGTACTCGCACGTCGGTTGGATCATCGGACCAGACTATAAAGAAACTGACTTTAAAACCATCGGTGACTATTCCAAATACCCTGAATTGGTTTGGTTAAATAAGAACTATCTCATTCCTCCTATTTTCCTTGGAGCCGTTGTGGCTATGGCCGGTGCTTGGGTTAACGGAGGAAGTCCTTGGTTGATGTTTACGCATCATGGTATGTCCACCTTGTTGATCGGGTTCTTCTTGAGTACAGTCATTTTATACCACGGTACTTTTTCGATCAACTCGATTATGCACAAGTTCGGTAAGCAGCGCTATGAGTCTGGTGATGAATCAAAAAACAGCCTGTGGTTAGCGCTATTGACCTTAGGTGAAGGATGGCACAATAACCATCATTACTATCAAACATCGGCTAGGCAAGGTTTCTTCTGGTGGGAGATCGACATCACCTTTTATGTGCTGAGAACATTTGCCTTCTTCGGTTTGATTTGGGACTTGAAGGGTGTGCCAGATCACATCAAGTACTCCAAGAACAAAGAACATGCTAAGCAGTTGGCTGGCGAGCAGAAGGAGTATAGAAAGTCTGCCTAGGTATCTGAAACCTCATTTATTTTCATAAACTTGTTGCAAATTTCGTTCACTTCAGTAAATTTGCAGTCCATTTAGAAATTGAATGCTAAACAGTGCTTGTTTAAAAGAAAACAAGGTTTGTATTGAAAAAAGCGAGAGTAGCTTCCCGATGTGTCGGGAGTAGAGCACATCCTAACTAATTAGGGTTACCCTCTAACAAAAACAAAGCACAACTCGAAATTATAGTAATAAGCGAGAGTAGCTCAGCTGGTAGAGCACGACCTTGCCAAGGTCGGGGTCGCGGGTTCGAATCCCGTCTCTCGCTCTCTACCGCCGGACTCGATCCGGCATTTTATTTTAAGGCTTTTCTGACTGCGATGCAGTCTAAGCCGAGATGACCGAATAGGTTGTCACGTCCCGACTCGTCGGGATGGGCATTGAAAAGCTTTAAAAATCTCAAAGGCTTTAATGACTGCAACGCAGTCCAAGCCCAGGTGGTGGAATTGGTAGACACGCAGGACTTAAAATCCTGTGGGCATTGCGCCCGTGCGGGTTCAAGTCCCGCCCTGGGTACCTAATCAGTGTGAGTGTGTAGAGCGATAGCGAGCACACCACGCTGATTCTCTTTACTCACACTGACGCTCGCTCAGTATTATCAATCATGTTTGATTTTCAGAAACTACAGGTTTACCAAAAGGCAAAGTCTTTTAGGAAGGACATAAAGGATTTAATCCACCAGTTTAAATTTGATCGCACCACTGTAGATCAACTTTCCAGGGCTTCGGTGAGTATCGTCTTGAACATTGCCGAAGGCTCATCTCGCTTTTCAAATAGGGACCGGAGATATTTCATGGTATTTGCCAGAGGTAGCGTATTTGAATGTGTAGCCATACTAGAATTGTTAGAAGAGAATGGTGAAATACCTTCTGAAGTATATAGGGCCTTTTTGAGCCAACTTGAGGAATTGTCCAAAATGTTGTTCGGCCTCATAAGAAAGTTAGAATGAGGATTTGATTAGGCTAGCTTCAGATCACTTCATGAATACTAATGAA
Organism: Bacteroidota bacterium; assembly: GCA_039819065.1. Lineage (GTDB taxonomy): Bacteria > Bacteroidota > Bacteroidia > Cytophagales > Cyclobacteriaceae > JBCBSS01. The sequence continues at coordinate 31,019 of JBCBSS010000031.1, read as the reverse complement.
TTATTTTCTTAGCCTTCGAATTCCTTACGACCCAATAAGATTAGATGATATTATGTAGTTGGCTAGGTAGGCAAGGCAGACCAAGCCAATTACATATTGAAAGAATATATATGCCACACCAAAAGGGTTTTCCAGTTTAAGGTTTTCCGTACTCATCTTGAGACCGAAGAAGATCAAGGCTGTATAAAAGAATGCCAATGAGGGAGCGTAAATATTAAATAAAGGATAGTTTCCTTTAACTAACCTGTATGCCCTGAGCTTCTTCTTTTTTCTTAACACTTTATCGACAATGGCAATGGAATAGATATTAAGTGTCAGATGTGGAAGTCGGATCCAATTAATCAATAAGAAAAACAAAAATGCTATAGCGGTATGTCTCCATATCCTCCCTTTGTCATAACCGTAGTCGCTCCAATGTTTGTTGATGAAATTAAGCAAAAGATCAAGAATTGACCGATCTGGATCTTTGGTATACTTAAACTCTCGATATTCTTTGTCTAGCTTTTCATAGCTACTGATATATCCCCTGTCCTTGAAGTTTTTCAACAGTCCTTCATAAACGTTGGTGATACTTTCAAATTCAACTCTATCAATGTTGGGTGGATGATATACCCTAAACTGACTATACCTAAGATTGAATTTCTCAATGGGCGCGCCCCTTAGGTCAATAAAGCAATGTTTGCCACCTCTTTTAAGTAATAAATCAATTCTGGTGCCAGTAAAATCGATAATTTCGTCAGTTTTTATCTTATTAAAACATAAAATATCAGGTAGTTGTAAACCATCGAAAAGTACTTCTGAGTGAAATTGAGCCTTAGTAAAGTCAGCAAGGAAGCCAAATTGAGCCTCTTGGAAGTAAGCTTCTGAATGAAATTGAGCCCCACGGAAGTAAGCTTCTGAATGAAACTGAGTATGGGTGAAGCTAACTTTTGAGCCAAATTGAGTATAATGAAGGTAAGCTTCTGAGTGAAATTGAGTCTTAGTGAAGTAGGCTACTGAGTCAAATTGAGCTCCGCCGAAGTAAGTTAAGGAGTCAAATTGAGCTTCACGGAAGTAAGCCTTTGAGTCAAATTGAGTTCCGTTAAACTTGGCTTTTGAATGAAATTTAGTCTTACTGAAGTCCACTAAACCATGTACCTGATATAGGTTGTAATTTATTACCGAGTCAAATTCTATACCCTTATAGACCAACGAATCTATTCCCTTTCTTTTTTGCCCAAATCCATCAACCCAATTCAACAATAAAATCAGACTAACCAGAATGTACTTCTTGTGACCAACCATTGATTGAGGCTTTTTATTAACTACACAATTTCAAGATTTCATTTTAAAAATGCCATTTGTTACTGCAATAAAATGAGCCTACGTCTACTCAGAGCAAATGCTTGTACAAAACACACCTCACAAGTTTTCCAACCCATTTGACATAAACCCGAACGTTATTTACATTGACTACACAATGAAAATAACCTCAATAACAACCCCTTGATCAACACCATTCTATTTACAGGAATCTTTATGTCCTTTTTCCTAGCGTTGCTGGTCATGGTCAAGAAGGAAAGGGTGTTGCACGATTATATCCTTTTGACCTGGCTCATTTTTAACGGGCTTCAATTGGTGTTTTTCTATTACAACTTCACCAAAACTGCGGGAGAAACACTGCCTTTGGAGATCATAGGGGCACTGTTACCTTACCTTTTAGGGCCACTGCTCTTTATCTATGTCAATGTTTTGGTCAAACCGGGTATCAAGCTTTGGGTACACTCATTTCATTTCATTCCCTTTCTGTATCAGGTGGTTAGCATGCTCTATTATTTCTACCTCAATGATGGCGTGTACGGTATTCTGGTAAACAGAGGTTTTATTCAGCATCAAGGGCCAGCCCCTTTCAATATTTGCTACTACGGTTTGATCCTGGCCTTCTTCAGTTGTCTATATCCGCTGATCAGCCTGTATCTGCTTTTTCGGCATCGACGTAATATCCAAAATGAATTCTCTTACATTGAGAAGATCAATTTGGACTGGCTCAGAAACTGGATCATCATTTCTATTACCGGGTTTTTCATCTCATTCACCATCATCTGGGTAGCACAATACGATTGGGTGGATTATCTCACTTCTTTTCAAACCGTAGCCATTATGGTCACGGTGAATGTGATCATCATCGGGTTTTATGGCCTCAGGCAGAGCACCATCTTTTCAAATGTTCCTGCACAGGTCATGGCACCGGATTCCGAGCCCAAAGAAGAGAAGTATAAAAGCTCTACCTTAAGGCAGCCGGAATCGGAGGAGCTGGCACAAAAACTTCGAAGCTACATGGAAGAAGAGAAGCCTTACCTCAGCAGTCAGCTCAATATCGAAACCTTAGCGGCCAAACTGGGTATGACCCGGCACGACCTTTCTCAAGTGATCAACGAACAGTTTGGCGTCAACTTCTTCAATTTCATCAACCAGTATCGCGTCGATGAGGTGAAACGGCGCATTACTGACGAGAAGAATGGGCATTTGACATTGCTTGGTATCGCCATGGAAACTGGCTTCAATTCCAAGTCCTCTTTCAACCAGATCTTTAAGAAGTTTGAGGGGGTGACTCCATCGGAGTATAAGAGGCGGTATCAGGGGTAGTTTTACTCTTTTCCAATTACTATAAGTACTTACTCAGAGCACTTGGCACTATTGTAGATCGTGGGAGTTTCCCCCTAATTTTTAGGGGGAATACAAGGGGGTAAATTCGACTAAGAATACTCAGGTTCTTTAAAAAAGAGTAAGATATCTCCGCTGCGCTGCGATATGACAGCAAGCTACTGTCTATGCTAGAAAAGCCAATCTGCATTTCAATCTACCGCACTAAATAGTCCAACCTTATAAACTCAGACCTTCCGGGTATTGAAAAGGGGCATATTAGGGTTAATCTAAAACTCAGAAATATGTGGATTAACTACTTAAAAACTTCAATGCGCGTTTTGAGGCAAAACACCTTCTTTGTCTCGATGAACCTCCTCTCTATTGCCGTTGCTTTTGCCCTATGTACCATCGGTTATTTCAATTATCAATTCAATGCCGAATTCAACAAACATTTCAAAGATCATGATAAGATCTTCAAGGTCAATAGCAAAAAGACATCCGCCAATGGAGGCATTCTAATGGGCATAACCCCCTTGCCATTGGCCGATGCGGTCAATGATGAATTTCCAGAAATCACCGCTGCCAGGTACACGGCAGATAACCTTCACTTCAAAATCGCAGATGAGCTATTCAGACAAAGAACGGCTTTCGTCGATCAGGAATTTCTAGAGATTTTCGATTTGCAGTTGGTCAATGAACGCTCGGCCAAGTTCAACAACAACGAATTGCTTATTTCAGAGAAAGCCGCCAAGCAATTATTCGGTGATGCAAATCCAGTGGGTCAATCACTGGAGATGGTGCTCAGCGATGGTGAGGACAGGCTATTCACCGTGGGCGGTGTGCTTAAAGCATTACCTGAGAATACCAGCTTTTATTTCGATATAATGTTACCCTTAAGCGACTACAAGGAGATTTACAACCTTGATCATTATGATTGGTCTGTCTGGGTAGACGGCACATTTGTCAAAAACGAACAAAATATGACTAATGATCAGGTCATCCAACTATTGGGTAGTTACCTGGAGCGTCAGAACAAGGTCAACCCTGATCAGGAAGTAGCCCATTACCATATCAGCAATTTAAATAAATGGGGCAGCTATGAGACCTCGTTGCATAAGTCAAGTTTCAGGGACTATCTACACCCTGCTTCGGTGGTGGGTACTATTAGTTCTGCCATAGCCGTACTGCTGCTGGCACTCTTCAACTTTATCAATACCAGTCTGGCTATATCCCAAAAGCGACTCAGGGAAATAGGAGTGAGAAAAGTAATGGGAGGAGCCGGTTGGGACTTGAAGTTTCAGTTTTTCGTAGAAAGCTTTGCCCAAGTGCTTATAGCCCTATTAGTGTCGGCTGTTGTGACTTACTATCTATCAGATGCTTATAATGCCATATTTCCCTTTGATATCGTAGAGTTTGACCGGATAGCCATTATTCCTTTCCTCCTGTTTATGATCAGTATCTGGTTGTTCGCCGGGTTATTGGCAGGCATTTACCCGGCTTTCTATGTAAGCAAGTTTCAGTCAGTAGATATATTCAGGAGCAAGGTCAGGTTTACCAGTAAAAACCTGTTCACCAAAATACTGATCGTCGTTCAGTTCACAGTTTGTATTTATAATGTCTTTTCCCTGATCGCCTTCACCGAAAACACATTCTATCAGGAAAACCTTGACCGCGGTTATGATATCAACAATTCTATCAATATACCACTGGCAGAAAACGATAAGTATGATGCCCTCAAGAATGAGCTGGAATTAATTGCCGGGGTAGAAGAAGTGACCGGTATCGCCACTCCCGTTGGTTTTCAAACGCAAGCTATCTCAATTGATTACCTGGGCAATGAAGCAGATGTGAGCAGCCTCAAGGTTGGGCAATCCTATTTAGAATCATTGGGTGTAGAACTACTGTCCGGTAGCTTCTTTCAACGAGAGGCTGACAATGAAAGAAAGATATTGGTCAACGAAATGGCGAACAATATGCTGGGAGGAGAGATACTGAATGACTGGATATATGTTGATGGCGTGCGATACAATGTAGTCGGAGTGGTCAAGAATTTTAATCTTAAGCCCATCATGCTGAACAATTATATTCAGCCTACCATCATCTTCTATGCACCCGAAAGTGCATATGCCTACGCCAACGTTAGAATAGCCACAAATGACGTCAGTGCCATTGACAAACTGATCGAGAAAAAGTGGTATGACATACACTCAGATGAGATGTACCTCAGCTTTTTTCAAGAAGACGTTTTGCGGGAGGTGAGCGAGACTAACCGCATCATGGTCACCATCAATTCATTCATAGCCTTTGTTACGCTGCTGATCACCTCATTGGGTTTATACGCGCAGGTAAGCCTCAGTACACAAAGGCGCATCAAAGAATTCGGTATTCGTAAAGTGCTCGGTGCACCCCTCAAGCATATCCTTTACATCATGAATAAGGAGATCATTTTCATGCTATTGCTGGCTAGTATAATGGGGCTGATCGGTGCCAATATAGTAGTCAACACAGTGATGGATATTGTCTATGCCTACCATATGGAAATTAAATGGTCTAATTTTCTCTGGCCTGTCCTGGCAGTATTCTCAATCATGATGCTATCCATCGCCAAGATCGTTTTCTCAGCCGCCAGGTCGAATCCTGTGGATCAGTTGAGGTTGGAGTAGTAGGTTTTGGGAATGGGATGATTGATATACTCGCGCTGGTTCCCTTGCTATTGTCTTTCTGAAAGAATCTTATTGGCTATGAAGTGCTAACATGATTACTATGAAGCAAAAAGCTCTTGGTAGATGCTGTTCAGTCAATTATTCTATACAAGACAAGAACTGCCTAGCCTCTAATAAGATTCTTTCAGAAAGACAGGTAGGCTTATGATCAAGACAGTCATCATACCATCAAATGATTATAAAATCATAACATCGCGTACAATAATGTTCCTAGTTACGTTTGAGTTGACATAACCCCATAGTGTCCTTCTGAAAGAACCTTATTCGCTATGAAATGCTAACATGATTACTATGAAACAAAAAGCTCTTGGTAGATCCTGTTCAGTCAATTATTCTATAAAAGAAAGTAACTGCCTAACCTCCAATAAGATTCTTTAAGAAAGACGGAAGAGTTAAAATCATCACATCATCAAATGATCATATCATCAAACCATCAGTACTGACCAACATCCAGAAAACAGCTACGAACACCTTTGACAGACCCAAGGATCAAGAAATTCCCACAAAAATTTCACCCCCCAACCAACCTTTTTAGCATCTTGATACACTCATAAGAAAATCCGAGTGTATGGATGATCGACAATTAGTAGAACAATTTCTCAAAACCAAGAGCGAAAAGGCCTTTCGCCAGTTGTACAGAGAGCGTACACCGCACCTCTATCAAATGGCGCTGAGACTCACCCAGGATGACAGCCTCTCAGATGAGCTTATCCAGGAAATGTGGGTGATTGCTATTCGAAAGCTGGCCGAATTTCAATGGAGATCGGCTCTGAAAACGTGGTTGACAGGTATTCTGGTCAACCTTTATAGGAACCACCGCAAGGCCAATGAAAAGATGGATGCGCTGGCCGATGAAGATAGCGTAGAGGTGAGTAGCGAACTGACCTTTTCAAACGCACACGACCTGGAAGCCGGCATTGCCCAACTCCCTCCTGGGTATCGCCAAATCATCATTCTACATGATGTGGAAGGGTACAAGCATAGGGAGATAGCGCAATTGCTTGACATCACGGAAGGAACAAGCAAGAGCCAGCTCTTTCATGCCAGGAAAACACTAAGGACATTTTTAAGCGAAGATTCAACGAAATAACTATGGATATGAACGAGGAGCACTTATCAGAGGAAGAAAAGAAGCTATTTCGACAGCTTCAGACAGAAAAGCCAACATCACCAGCGCTGGAAGATCAGATTGTAAATGCACTCAAGCAAGAAGGGCTGATCAATGATAATCAGCGACGCTTACCTTGGGTACAATGGGCGGCAGCGGCAGCCATTGCCGTCGTTTTCTTTTTTGTAGGCCAATATACACAAACGGGAAAAGCAGACGTATTGGAGATCAATCCCGAAATGGGCTACATGCTTTTGTTACATGAAACCGAAAGCTTCCAACCGGGAGATCCTATGGATATGTTCAATGAATACAAGACTTGGATGGAAGGCACATTCGCGAAAGGCGTGACCATCACAGGCCAGGAATTGGATAATAAAGCCGTGTTCGTAGGTCCATCAGATAGTTTGGATTACCAATCAGCTTTCAAACCACACCTCACCACCGGCTACTTCGTGCTGGAAGCTGAATCACTTGAGCAAGCCATAGAGGTAGCCCAAGAAAATCCGCACATCAAGTATGGCGGTAGAATAGAAGTCAAACCATTTATAGTCAGATAAAAGCAAAAGATATGAAACGTTATTTAACCATTGCATCACTAAGTATTGCAACTATCACACTGCTTAGTTTCCTGCTGATTGATAGCACAGAGAAAGAAAACAATCACGAATACGCCTGGCTCGCCGGTCATTGGGTCGGCGACGGATTCGGGGGAACATCAGAAGAAGTCTGGTCGAAACCCGCCGAGGACGGCACCATGATGGGTATCTACAGACACCACAAAGGAGATGGATCACTTAACTTTTACGAGTTCATCGTACTGGATGAAACCGGCATGCGGCTCAAGCACTTTACTCCTGAACTGAAAGCATGGGAAGAAAAAGAAGAGTACGTCACTTTTAAAATGGTTGAATACAACAAGGATAAGATTGAAATGAAGGGCCTGGTCTTCGAGCGCATAGGTGATGACAAAATGGAAATTCGCCTCAACCTCAAAGATGGCGACAAAACCTGGACGGAGGTTTTTAATATGAGGAGGCAATGAAAATCAGACATAAGAAGAAAGACGTAAGACCGATATTCTGGCTGTCATTGCGAGGAGGTACGACGAAGCCATCCAGTCGCTATTAGAAGTTGGAAGTTAGAAACTGGAAATAAATAGAATAAAGTAGAAGTATATAGAAATACGTCAATACAGCCATGTTATTGAAATGAACACTGTGGCTAAGATTCTACTTTAATAATGCAAAGAGCGATAGCATAAGTCACGTTAAACAAGCAATAGAGCAGTTCTAGCTGTCCCCCGCTGGCGGTGGTGGGGGGTGGATGGAAAGTAATTAGATTACTCCAAGTAATCTAATTACTAGGAAGATCGAAGCACCACCAACAGTGGCTGAAAATGAGATGCTACGGATTCGTTCCTGCGTCACGAACCGTAGAATGACGAATTGACGCTTATGAAGATATTACGCAGTTCCGTTGCTCTAGGGAGTCTCCCGCCGATCGGTCGGGAGGAATACAAGGGGTAAGCACTACTTTAAAAGATAGCTTCAACAGAAACTCCCCCAATGAAAAGACAATGAAGGTCAGAATCATTTTAATATGTGTATTGCTTTGTGGCCATGAGTACGTAGTGAGTCAAAATCACCTCAAGTTTCATGGCCTCAGAGTTTTTGTAAACTCTCTGGAATCTAGCCTTGACTTTTACCAAGGAACACTAGGGTTCGAAGTCAAAGACAAAAATGAGAGTGAAGTAGTACTCAAAACAGGTAGCTGGCCCATTTATTTACAGAAATCCAATTCTCAGACTACTTCCGACTACCCTAAAGTAGCCAGAACTGGACTAGCCATTCAAACGGCCAAGCTACTCCCTAGAATTGACCATTTTCGTGAGCAAGGCATACCGTTTTTTGATTCCCTGTTACAGCGAAATGGCGTGGGTATATCGATACCTTTTGAAGACCCTTCTGGTAACGTATTGAACTTAATAGAAGTACAAATCAGGCAAGTGCCGACCTTTCAAGGCTTGAAGATCTATAATACTGGTGTAACCATCAGTAATATGGAAACTGCTACTCAATTCTATGAAGATATTCTGGGTTTTGAAGAGTGGTCGAGGGCTTATTTGCCTGCTGCTTTACCGCTTAAGCATGCCGATGGGAGCTTTGCCTTTATGATCCATTGTAAAGAAGGCTTAACGGATAGCCAAAGAGACTATGGCACTTCTCCTCAGATGGTACTCATGTTTTCCACTTCAGACATGGCCACTATTAAAAGGCACCTGCAAAATAATGAGGTGGTCTTTAAGGACTTGACAGATTCCATTATTTGTCAAGATCCAGCAGGTAACTTCATTGAGATCATTGAGACTAGCAACTCGGTGGATTCTGAGTAAGGGGATGTACAGCGAACATTCTTGTTCGCTCCTAAACAAACAGGAATGTTCGTTTTACACCATTGCCAAGGCTTTTTCAAATGACTTTACCGACCGGGCCACGTCCTCTTCGGTAGTCGCCCATGAACACACACTAATACGAATTACCTTTCTACCCTCCCATAGGGAGCCTCCTACCCAGCATTCTCGCAAAGCTTGAATCTGTGCCATTACTTTTTCCGTAAGCTCATCATTTTCACAGCGTACAATCACTTGATTAAAAACCACGTCATTCAAGACTTCGAAGCCGTCAATTGGTTCGAGTAACTTGGCAAATTGCTTCGCTCTTTCGTGAAGGCCGTAAATCATCTGGTCAATGCCCTCTTTGCCCAAATACTTTAGGGTAGCCCACAACTCAATCACCCTGGCCCTTCTGGACATTTCCGGAGTGTAGAACATACCGTCTCGCTCTTCTCCCAGAATAATGTACCCGCCCGTCATGTGCAATGATGAGACCAATGCCTCCTTATCGCTACATAGAATAAGACCAGAATCATAAGGCGTATTCAGTGTCTTATGCCCGTCAACAGCCCATGAATCAGCCCATTCAAAGCCTTTGGTCAAGTGATTGAGGCGAGAAGTGCCAGCCGCCCAGAGCCCAAATGCTCCATCGATGTGAATCCAGGCACCACGGTCTTTGGCTTTTCGGCAAATGCTTTCGAAGTTATCAAAGGCACCACTGTTTACATTACCCGCTTGTAGAATGAGCAAACACGTTTCATCCAACTCCGGAATCGCTTCTGGTATAATGCGACCCTGATCATCTACATCCACCCATTCTATATTGCCCTTGCCTAACCCAACCATGGAAATAGCCTTTAGAATGGTAGAATGAGCCTGTCTGCTGGTGATCACTCGGATCTTGGGTGCGTCAAATAACCCCTGTTCAGTGATATCCCAACCCTGCTTTTGCAACAGGCGATAACGGGCAGCGGCCAAACCACAGAAGTTAGCCATCGATGTGCCACTCACGAAACCAATCACCGTCTCGGCTGGGAGCCCGAAAAGATCGACCAACCATCGTTGCACCACCGTTTCCAATTTGGAAGCAATGGGAGAGATGACTTGCATGGCCGTATTCTGATCCCAGAAGATGGACAGGTTTTTAGCCAATAATCCGGAAGGCACCACGCCACCATTTACAAAGCCAAAGTACCTTCCCGCCACTTGAGAAACGGTGCCAGGAGAACCATATTGATGTAGCATGTCTAATATCTGTTCTGCTTCCCCGGCCTTTTCTGGCAGGTTTTCTTCGAAGACAGAAAGGTTTTGCAAAGCCTCTTCGGTCGGATATACGTTTCTTTCAAAAGCTTTCGATAAATAGTCCATACCATAAGAAGCCGCCTTTTCAAAAAGGTGCTGATCATTGATCTCGGAAAACATTTTATCCTGTAAGGTGCTCATGCTATAAAGGGGTTACAATGTTTTGTACATGATGTAGGTATCTACAAACCCAAGTTGCTGGTGGTTGAACCCATTGGGTACAACACCGATTATGTCGAAACCGAATTTCTTCCACAATGTTACAGCATGGGTATTGGTACTTACTACAATATTGAACTGCATGGCTTTGAAGCCATTGGCTCTCGCGGTTTCGATAGAATGCTGGCACATTTCCTTTCCAATACCTCGCCCCTGTGCTTTTGGGTGCACCATATAGCCGCAGTTAGCCACATGACTTCCCAAATCAATTTGATTGGGCTTCATCATATAAGTGCCTAGAATCTCATCACCATCTTCCGCAACATACGTATCCATTTGGTCAGTGAACCAAAGTTTTGGAAGATCACTTTTCGGTGTATCTGGCCGAAAGACATAGGTGTCTCCGGTTTTGATCACTTGCTCAAAGATCTCCCATACTTTGTCATAGTCATTGACGTTGGCTTTTCGAATCAACATGACTTAAGCTTGTTGTGCGTCTTTATTAGAACGATAATGCTTCACAAGGTGATAGATGTGCATGCTACAATACAGTACCGCACCCACTACCACCGGCCATGCGCTAATAATGGTTCCATAGATGATATACAATGCACTCGAAGTAAGGTGCCACCACTTCAATGTTAAGAGCTTCTTTTTGGACAAAGCCAACAGAGCAATGCCTAGCGCAATATACCCGATCAGATCAGTCATACTTAGGCCGTTTTTTCGTATCCAACTTTTTGTAGCGATGATAAATGCCCTCCCATTCTAACCTTGCCTCTATGACACTGAGCTTCTGCAGCAAATCCTCATCAAAGACGTCCTGCAATAGCGTTTGGATTCTATCCCATTCTTGTTCGAATTTCGGTAATGCTTTCAAGCTCTTCTCCGTTAGTCGGAGTAACTGCTTTCTGGAATCAACCGAGTCAGTAACACTATCCAGATAACCCAAGGCTTTCATTTTCTTGGTGATCTTGATAACCGCCGGGTGAGAGAACTTCAAGCGCTGTGCGATTTGGGTTACTGTCAATTGTTTTTCTTCTTTAAGTAATAGGAATACCAAGTGCCAGTTCGGCTCAATGCCCAGGTTAGACTCTTCATAGATCATTCTGGCATCATACAACAGATTATCACTAATCCGTTTGATTCTGGCGGTGACACCAGTGAACCCCAACCCTTTTAGAAAGTCTTTTTCCATTATTTATGTAACCAGTTACGTAAATTTAGAATAATGTAACTGGTTACGCAAGTTTTTTCAAATTCAGATCGTCTCGGGAGGTAGTCGTACGACAATTATGATGCGGAATAATATTTTTTGATATGAACAGAAGAAAAGAAAGGGATAAGATTATAACCAGTTATTAATCCAAAAAGATCGCTCGAAATGATAATCCCTCTTTCTCCTGTGTAAACTTTGAACAGTTCATTTTTCATCGAAAGAATCATCCTAATTATTACAACAGTGAAAAAGCCCTGTAGGGGCTTACCGTTCTAGCGAAGCATTCGAACGTAGGAACAAAAGCGCCGTAGGTGCGACCTGTTAGTTTTTGGGTCGCACCTACGGCGCTTGAACAGATTTGATTACTGTATTTGCTATAAACAGGCCGCCCCTACTGGGGCTCATCTTTTGTCTTAAGATGAGGAATCCACGACAAAATACCTTTACCTTAAACTGACTGGAGTATGAATGTCCTAGCGGTGTTTTTGGAACTGACCGAGTGATATTACTAAGTCGGCTTCTTTCTTGACTTAATAGATTGGTTAGGAATACCATGGGGCAAGAACAGCACAGGCTTTCAATGAATTACAAAAGCACCTCATAAGCAATGCCAACTACCTCTGCCGATAGGTAGGTGAGAAATCTATTTCGACCTAAGATACCGAATAGATAGACCTCTCCTTGCGTCGAGGTGACGATTGTGGCTGGGGTTTTAGCCGACTGGCGCCTGATGCGATCAAAAACAAACCCTTGCCACAACCCTACCAACAAGTACTATCCAAGCATATTCCCACCCACCGCATAAGCACATACTAGAGAAACACCTCAAAATTCATGACGCTTATTAGGTTTGGGGGTGACCTTTTTTGTCTATCGCTCGATGCGATTTATGTATCTAGCTTTTATGTGACAGATAGCATTTGGACATGAAACTAGATCCGAGAATTCCAGAAGGCCCTTTAACAGTCAAATGGAGCAAATTTAGATCCCAGTGCAAAGTGATCAATCCTACCGTGCGCCGTAAACACAAAGTCATTGTGGTCGGAACCGGGTTGGCAGGTTCTGCCGTGTCGGCTTCATTAGCTGAATTAGGCTTTCAGGTTGAGGTTTTCACTTATCATGATTCGCCTAGGAGAGCACATTCTGTGGCTGCCCAAGGCGGTGTTAATGCAGCCAAAAACTACAAGAACGACAGCGACACGGTTTGGCGGATGTTCTATGACACCATCAAAGGAGGTGATTTTCGAGCTAGGGAGGCTAATGTATATCGCCTGGCTGAATGCTCAGCCGCGCTGATTGACCATGCGGTGGCGCAAGGTGTGCCCTTTGCTCGAGAATATGGCGGCTACCTCGGCAATCGCAGTTTCGGAGGGGTGCAAGTGAGCCGTACTTTTTATGCAAGGGGAGAGACAGGCCACCAACTGATGCAAGGAGCTTATCAACAATTGATGCGGCAAGTATCCTTAGGAAATATAGAACTGCATACCCGTCATGAAATGCTTGACCTCGTTGTAGCTGACGGACAAGCCCGAGGCGTAATCTGTAGAAACCTTGATACGGGTGAAATAACCAGTCATGCCGCCCATGCAGTGGTATTGGCAACCGGTGGCTATGGCAAGATCTACTATTATTCTACGCTGGCTATGCAATGCAACGCCACAGCCATCTGGCGCGCCCACAAGTGCGGAGCAGGATTTGCCGCACCATCCTGGACGCAGTTTCACCCCACTTCACTTCCCTTGTTGGGTGACTTTCAGTCTAAGATGACGTTGATGTCCGAGTCGCTCAGAAACGACGGACGCATCTGGGTGCCAATACAGGCAGGAGATGATCGCCCGGCAGATCAGATACCGGAGGCAGAGCGGGATTACTACCTGGAAAGGCAGTACCCCTCATTCGGAAACCTGGCCCCACGGGACCTCAGCTCTAGAGCCGCTAAGCGCCAGGTAGACCAAGGAAAGGGTGTAGGGCCTATGAAAAACGCGGTGTATCTGGACTTCAAAGATGCCATCACACGATTCGGTAAAGATGAGATCAAAAAGCGATACGGGAATTTGTTTTCTATGTATGAAAAGATCACCGGTCGTAACGCCTACGAGGAGCCGATGATGATCGCGCCATCTGCTCATTTTTCGATGGGTGGACTCTGGGTGGATTATCAACTGATGACCACAGTTCCCGGCTTATTCGCGCTGGGCGAGGCGAATTTCTCAGACCATGGCGCCAACCGGTTAGGTGCCAACTCTTTGTTGCAAGCCTGTGTGGATGGCTACTTTATTGGGCCTACTACCATCATGGATTATTTGGCGGGTGCGAAGGTCGAAGAGATCGATGCCGAGCATGAGCTTTTCTCTTCTTCTAAAAAGCATATTGAAGCGCATATCAACAAACTTATCAACATCAAGGGAACTACCAGCCCCAACACTTTCCACAAAGAGATTGGCAAATTGCTCTACAATCAGTGCGGGCTTTCTAGAAATAAGAAAGACCTTGAGGACGCCCTGGAACAACTCAAATCACTTGAAAAACGATTCTATGAGGATTTACTCTTGCCTGCGGATCACCACAACTTAAATAGTGAGTTGGAAAAAGCAGGGAGAGTAAGTGATTACCTGGAGCTGGCGCAACTGATTGTGATGGATGCCTTGACCCGCCATGAGTCTTGCGGAGCCCATTTTCGTGAAGAATATCAGACCGATGAAGGCGAAGCGAAAAGGGATGATGAAAACTTTTGCTTTATCTCGGTATGGGAGCACCAAAGCTCTGGCCAGCCGGAATTGCACAAAGAGCACCTTTCATTTGAAGAAGTACAACTGACCCAGAGAAGTTATAAATAGCCATGAAGATCACTTTCAATGTATGGAGGCAATACGACTCCAAAAGCAAAGGCCAGTTTAAAAAATATAAGATGGATGATTTGAGTCCAGACATGTCGCTTTTCGAAGCACTGGATTTGCTCAATGATCAATTGGTACAACAAGGTGTAGACCCGATTGAGTTTGATCATGATTGCAGGGAAGGAATATGTGGCCAATGCGGGCTTTGGATTAATGGAGAGGCACATGGCCCGGGAAGCCACAATACCTCATGCCAGGTTTATCTCAGAAGCTTTAAGGATGGCGATGTCATTACCATAGAACCATTTAGGGCGAAGAGTTTTCCCATCAAGAAAGACTTGAAAGTAGATAGATCGGCGTTGGATAGGATTATTCTATCCGGGGGTTATATCTCAGTTAACACCGGACAAGCACCTGATGCACACGCCATTACGGTCTCACCGGAACAGGCTGAGCAGGCGTTGGATGCAGCGAGTTGTATTGGGTGTGGTGCTTGCGTGGCTACTTGTAAGAATGCCAGCGCGGCTTTATTCACCGGCGCTAAGATTTCTCACTTGGCTCACTTGCCCCAGGGTCAAATGGAAGGGAAGACCCGACCTGGTAAAATGGTAGCCGCTATGGATGCAGAAGGTTTCGGTGCTTGTAGTTTCACCGAAGCATGTGCCGCTGCCTGCCCCCAAGAGATTTCTATTATCAACATCATCAAGATGAATGAGCAGTATCTCAAGAATGCTTTTTAGCAAGTCAAAAAACCTGTTTTTTCTAGATCCAACGATTGGGATTATGCGAATTGAAATGACATGAGAGCGTAAGCGGTGTATTATGTGTTCGGTGTGCCGTAGATAATTATTTTATCTTACCCACCCCCGCCCCTTCCTAATTTTGTGCCCTTGTCGGAGCTGTCTCCGACGAGTTATTATCAGCTTACCCAATATTCGTTGGGGACAACTCCAACGAAGGCACTAGAATGTCAGTATTTGGAGGTAGGGACTCTTGGGGTAAGAAACGTAGACCTACTCCACCCGTAAGATCGTCAAGCCTCCGTGTCCCTTTCCATCCTTGGCAAGCTCCTTTTGAGGTGTTTCAGGATCGGTTGTCCACATACCATCCACAATGTATTTGTAGTAGTATTTACCAGGAGGTAGGTCGATTTTTGTTTCCCACCCTATGTCGGTTTTGTAGAGCGGTGTACCGAACATATTCCATTGGTTGAAATCCCCCACCAAACTGACGCTTTCAGCATTTTCAAACCCTTCTAGTCGAAATACAACATTGCCCCTTTTACTTGGTATAGGTGAATTGAAAGGTTTACGCGGCATTATCCGGTCTGCCTGTGCCAGCTGATAAGCCAGGTAGGCGATCACCTGGGCATTGCACAACTGGTCTTTTTCAGGCACATATTCGTAAACATCCATATTGGTGTGGTGAATGGCCGTTCTATAATCCAATGGGTCTTGGATGAATTGGAAGGCAGGCACATTGAAAAAGTCGAAAAGCTCATGATCGGTTTGGTTGGCATTCTGAATGGTAAGTGTATTGCTGGCAGGAAAGGGTTGGAGATATTCGGCTAAATAGGGTTCAATGGCTTGGTTGCCCATCAAGAAGATACCCCTGATCTTACCCGCACCGTTGTCTAGGTTAAGGTAGGCTGAGATTTTATCATGCTCATATTTGTGCTTAAAGGTTTCAAAATCACCAACCCTGTCATTCACATATTTCGAAGAGCCGGCGAAAACTTGTTCCTCACCTCCCCAGAGCACAAGACGAATGGTTCTTCTCGGCTTCAAACCTGAGGCTTTTATCAACCTCATCACCTCCATCATGACGGCGCAGTTGGAAGCATTGTCAACGGCACCCGTTCCGGCATGCCAGCTGTCTAAATGTGCCCCTATCACCACCAATTGATCTTTTAGGATAGGATCACTCCCTTCGATATCAGCTATGAGGTTGACATTGAATTTAGGATCATCATAGGTTTTAGCCTTTAAGTTTACTTTCATTTTCACAGCGTATCCTAAATCCTTCAAACGCACTAGTCGGCCGAAATGCTCGTTGCTGATGACAAAGGAAGCGATTGGGCGGATGTCATCTTTACTGGTATAAGAAGGAAGCAGCCTATTGCCATCTGCATGTAGAATGCCGTAGGGGAAATCGCTCGGTTCTATAAGGGCCAGAACACCTTCCTTTTTACAAAACGCAAAGAATTCAGCCCTTACCCGCTTGATCCTGGCCCTTATATTCAGGATTTGCTTAGAAGACCTACGACTGTGATAACCAACAATTACGTCATTCGGATCAGGGTTGGCTTTTGCTTTAGTCAGGATCTCATCCGTTAACCGGGTAGACATGATGCGTTCTACATTTCGTGCAGGCCGATAATAGCCCTGGTACAGCACAATCTTTCCTTTTAGTTGCCCTTTAAACTGATAGATTTCGTCAAAAGAGGATATGAGCATAACCTCTCCTTCCACATCGCCTTTAGTAGAAGATGAGAACGCTAACGGGTAAGCATTGATATGCGCATACGATGGTGCGGTCATTTCAACCTTGAACCCTTCAGTGTCCCATCCAATGTATTGATTATCAAAAGACTGGAGCTGGATGTTTTCTATTCCCCAGCTTTCTAATTCCCTTTTTATCCATTGTACAGACTTATAGTAGTTGGGCGTACCCATCAGTCTTGGCCCATAAACGTCTGACAAGTAGCTGATGCTCTTCATAATAGAAGCATGCTTGGCTTCTTGCTTGATGGATGCCAACACCTCTTCATTGGACTGACCAAACGCTGTTGTATACAATAGGAGGGGAAACAGAACGGTTAAGACGCATTTCATGGCAAATCGGAGATCGTTAAGACCGGTTTGATACGGATAGCATATTACGACCGCAGCTTTATAACTACTACAGATGACTTACGGCTTTAACGCCTCATTAACACCTTTAACACTTCATTAACACTTTTAACATTCGCGGTAGAGCCATTAACCTCGGCTTAACACATCCGCACTTTGCATCTCCCTAACATTGACAAAAACTCAAGCTTATGAAAATCTTATATCTCAGCTTTATCGGATTATTGATGGCCTGTACAACTGTAATGGCCCAGAACAACCGGTTGGTCGATGCACAATGGCTACAAGACCGCATGTCGCAAGGTGAGTTAGTCATCTTCCACGTCGGTTTGGAAAAGGACTATCAAAAAGAGCATATAGCAGGTGCCATACATATCAGCCCCAGAGAGTACACTTATGAGGATGATATCCATGTATTCGACCTTCCTACCGACGAAGAGCTCAAAAAACTGTTCGAAGCCAAGGGTGTGAGCAACAATACTGATGTCGTTATTTATACACCAACCAATTGGATACCGCTGGTCACCAGACTCTATTTTACCCTGGATTACCTGGGTCACGGCCAGAAAACGTACATTTTGAATGGTGGATTGGTCGGCTGGAAGGCCAATGGTGGAAGCGTATCGGACGAAACCCCGACGCCATCCAAAGCGAGCTTCAACATAAAGCCCAATACTTCATTGCTGGCTGACAAATCAACAGTGCTTTCTAGTATAGAAGATAGTCAAATTGATATCGTGGATTGCCGCGCTACGGTTTACTATCAGGGTATTGAACCCACACACGGTGCTAGAAAGGGACGTGTACCCAATGCCAAAACCATCCCTTATACTTCACTTTACCAAAAGACAGATATCGGCTCTTATGAGTTCAAGTCTATAGAAGAGATTAGTGCAATCTTCAAAAAGCAAGGCCTTGACAAAGATGGGAACCTGCTGCTTTATTGTCATATCGGTATGCAACTGACGGTAATCTATACAGCGGCTCAAATGCTGGGTTTCGAGAACATAAAGATTTACGACGGGTCATTTCATGAGTGGGGGCCTGATGATTCACTACCTATAGAAGTAGAATAATATGGCTAATCAAAAACTTCCTCAGGCTTATTGGAACCCCTACCTCTGTGGCATTGGCCTGGGTTTGGTGTTGTTGGCTACTTTCGTGGTGATGGGGCGCGGCATCGGTGCTTCCGGTGCGATGACATCGGTAGTGGCTGTAGGAGTAAATGCCGTTTCCGAAGATCACGCACAGGCCAATACATTCTACTCAGGTTATCTCGGCGATGGCAATGTCCATCCGCTCAAAGATTGGCTGGTATTTGAGGTAATCGGTGTATTAATCGGCGGCTTCATTTCTGGTAAACTGGCTAATCGGACGAAAGTGAAAATTGAGAAAGGGCCTCTTATCTCCAATTACAACCGACTTTTCTTTGCCTTCATCGGTGGTGTGATTATGGCCTTTGGCACCAAATTGGCCAGGGGCTGCACCAGCGGCCAGGCCTTGACCGGAGGGGCGCTGATGAATGTAGGTAGCTGGTTATTTATGATCTCATTATTCATTGGGGCTTACCTTATGGCAGGTTCGGTTAAACGACTTTGGACATGAATGGGCCTTTCTACAATTATGGCTGGATCGGAGAAAATGCCAGCTTGGCTTTCGCACTCTTTATTGGTGTTGCCTTTGGCTTCTTCCTTGAAAGAGCAGGGTTAGGTAGTGCCAAGAAGCTATCGGCTCAATTCTACCTAAAAGACCTTACCGTTTTCAAAATGATGTTTACGGCTATCATAACCGCTATGCTAGGTGTTTACTGGTTGAATTGGCTTGGTTTTCTACATGTAGAAATGATCTACCTCACGCCTACCTATGTATGGCCTCAAGTGATGGGAGGCCTCGTTTTTGGGGTAGGCTTCATTGTCGGTGGCTATTGTCCGGGCACTTCTTGTGTGGCTTCTTCCACCGGCAGCCTTGATGGTTTGGTGAATGTTGTTGGTCTCCTGGTCGGTATTCTCGTTTTTGGAGAGTTGTATCCTTACCTGGAAGGGTTTTATACAGCTTCACCTTTAGGTCATGTGAGCATGACGGATTATGTTGATCTACCGGTTGGTGTGTTGGTGTTTTTACTGGTATCAGTAGCGCTTGCTGGGTTTTGGTTATCCGAAAAACTGGAGGCTCGATTTAATTCATGAGACAGCTCACCATGAACCAAAAATTGGCTGCGATGGCGTTCGTATTAGCGTTTACCGGATTATTATTCGGTTTCATCAGCCCGAATGGCATGAATGGGACCAACCAGAAACCTAATTTTATTTCGGTGATTAAGCTGGCCGAAATGATCAAAAACCGGGAATCGGTTCAAATAATCGACTTACGTTCAGATGAGTTGTATGAAGCATTTCATATTCCCACGGCGGAGCTTTTACAGCCTGAACAAGCATTTAGAGGAGTGAAGCCCAAACCCGCTTTAGCGGTTTTTTATTCAGGAGACGATCCTTTGTCCAGGCAGCATTGGGATAACCTTACCACTGATCAGAAGCAAAGGTCAGCCATTCTATATGGAGGCGTGCACGACTGGTACGATAGGTTACTTTATCCCGAACTGCCAATTAAATACGGTGCCTTGGACTCTGCTATGTATCACAATGTGCATGAGTTAAGCCTTTTCTACGGAGGGCAAGCAGAGTTTGTAAACGACCAGAAGGTCATGAACTATTACCTACAGGATTTTAGTCAGCTACCCTGGCCGAAGTCTCATCGCCAAAACGGATTAGTCAGGAAAGGATGTTAGCCAACCAAAGTTTGGAAAATAGCATAGGAACAGCTGATCTGGAATCGCACTTCCTCCAGTTTAGAAGGGGTATCATTGGCATTGATCAAAAGATCAAAACACCACTCCATTCCGCCATTCCTATGGTTTATGCAGATTGGACGGCTAGTGGAAGGTGTTACCAACCTATTGAAGATCGTTTGGTCAATGGCTTCATGCCTTTTATAGCCAATACCCACACAGAAACTAACGCTAGCAGCGCTTACACCACTCGTGCATATCAAAATGCACGTCAGTTAATCAAGCGTCACGTCAACGCGGGTGAGCAGGATATACTGATTTCAGCAGGTTCAGGCATGACTGATGTAGTGAACAAGCTCCAACGAATCCTTGGTCTGAGGGTGCCTGAACAGTTGAGGCAATACATCAAGCTGCCTGAACAGGAGAAACCTGTCGTATTCATCACGCACATGGAGCATCATTCTAATCATACCAGTTGGCTGGAAACGATTTGTGATGTGGTTGTAGTACCTCCCGGTAAAGATGGATCCGTGTCACTTCAGCACTTTGAACATGCGGTAGGCCTGTATAGAGAGCGTCGTGTCAAAATAGCGGCCATAACCGCTTGTTCTAACGTGACGGGGATCACCACCCCTTATCATGAGATTGCCATGTTGATACACAAGTGTGGAGGTTATTGTTTTGTCGATTTTGCCTGCTCTGCACCCTACGTCATGATAGACATGCACCCGGATGATCCTGAGGCCAGGTTGGACGCTGTCTATTTTTCTCCTCATAAGTTCTTGGGTGGGCCGGGTGCTTCCGGTATTTTGGTTTTCAATGCTTCATTGTACAACAATACCATTCCTGATGTTTCTGGCGGCGGCACGGTAGATTGGACTAATCCCTGGGGAGGCCGAAAGTATGTAAGCAATATAGAAGAGAAAGAAGACGGTGGGACTCCTGCGATATTGCAGACGATTAAGGCCGCTCTGGCTATTGAACTGAAAGAAACGATGGGTGTTCGAAACATTATGGCAAGAGAGCAGGAGTTAATGCAAGTACTTTGGGATAACCTTAGCCATGTGAATGGCATTGAAATGTTAGCCAAAGCGCACACCGATCGGCTAGGTATAATATCGTTATGCGTTCAGGGTATGCACCATAACGATGTGGTACGGCAGTTGAATGATAAATATGGCATCCAAACTCGTGGCGGTTGCTCATGCGCAGGCACTTACGGGCACTACCTATTGGGAGTGGACAAGAAGAGATCAAAGGAAATAACGGATATGATCGATCAGGGCGATCATTCAGAAAAGCCAGGTTGGGTTAGAATATCCATCCACCCTACAATGACCGAGCAGGAGATGGTGTTTATAGCCAGCAGTTTAAGCGAGGTAGTTTGCGGTAATTTTTAGATTAGGTGGTTGTGATTGATTCTGAGACCCATTAGATGAGATTATTGAAAAGACGAACTTTCGTTTTAATAGCAAAAGATTCGAAATCGTCGATTCTATAAGCAAAACCATTGTTTTCAATTCAAGTAAACTTGGTTAGATTCACACAAGGACAAACCCTCTTTTAAAACAAGATCAATTGCCTACAATCAGACAACAACTTACGCTTTTCGTTCCTGAATCTCAATCGGCTGAGATAGAAAAGGTTCGCAAACAGTTTAACCCAATTCAATATGGGCTCATAGCGGCTCATGTCACGTTATGCAGAGAGGATGAAATTGTAGATCTGGACGTTGTGATGGACAATATAAATCGGATTGAAACGAAAGAGTTGTCAGTATCCTTAGGACAAGCCACCCGGTTTTCGGAAGGGAAAGGTGTAACGCTTGATGGCCATGGATCGAATGTTGCATTTCATGCTTTGAGAAAGGAAGTACTTAAAGGCATTATTGGTCAGCCAAGGCAACATCAACCTCATATTACACTGATGCACCCGAGAAACGCTACCTGCACCGATCAAATGTTTGAAGAGATACGCCAGTTCAAACTGCCTGAGGTGATAACTTTTGATAAGATCTCTTTGATCGAACAAAGGGACTGGGGTAAATGGACTACCCTAAAAGCTTTTGCTATCAGCAAAAGGCTGTAACTTTAATCTGCCTTCGCGGGTGCTTGCGCCATGGCTAAAGCTTCGGCAGACGAGAAGGTTGTAGTTTAATTCCCCAGGGCTTTGCCCGGAAGCTCGGTTCCAGGATTCTCCCAGGGGTTTAATATCATTTTTTATACCGGATAAACGAAGGCCATGATTATCCACGAATTTCCAGACATTCAATGGTTACGTAAACAAGCTGAGAATGGCTTTGCTTCCAGACGAGACCTTTATGGAAACATCCTGCCAGGAGAAGGGTGGCCTAGTGTAGTCCTCAATACAGCAACAAGGCACACAGAAAGAAAAGATATCAGAGGGCCATTCAGTGTTTTTGTCAACCTCAAAGGTAGCAGTAGGATTACCAGTGAAGGCAACTCTTTTAAGGTCAATGAGTGCACGTATGCCGTTACCAATGAAGGGCAATATTATGACCTTGTCATTGATGATCGCACACCTACCCATACTTTCAATATCCATTTTGGGCAAAGTCTGTATGAAGGTGTGTCTTCAACATTAACCAGCCATACCCAACAACTTTTAGATAGCCCCTTTCAAAAGCAGGGCGGTGTCATGCATGTAGTGCCCAGAATTGGCTGGCAGGATGAATACTTCAAAAGCTGGGTGAGCAAGTTGAGTGATTTTTATCAGTCCTATCAGCATGTTGACAGTGAACGCGAAAATGAATTGTTAGCTGGGTTTATGGCTTTTGTGCTTGTCAGAGAAAGTAAATTGTATAGCAAGTCCGATGACTTTGATGCTGTCAAGAAGGCTACTAAAAACGAATTACTCAGAAGGGTTTTA
Source organism: Bacteroidota bacterium (assembly GCA_039819065.1). Classification (GTDB taxonomy): domain Bacteria; phylum Bacteroidota; class Bacteroidia; order Cytophagales; family Cyclobacteriaceae; genus JBCBSS01. The sequence continues at coordinate 8,125 of JBCBSS010000031.1, read as the reverse complement.
CGCGCATTGGATTACATTCATCAAACACAAAGCTGGTCAATAACTTTGGACGAATTAAGCCAATGTAGCACACTTTCAAGGTTTCATCTGCTTCGTGTATTTAAGCGATTCACAGGGCTGACACCTCAACAGTATATCGCCAAATTGCGCTATCAAAAGGCGCTGGCACTTTTGAGAGAGCAAAAGCATACCATGACTGAGGTAGCCTTGATCACGGGGTTTTCGGAATTGGCCGCATTTACCCGATTCTTCACCAGAATGCATGGTGTGAGCCCTTCTGCGATCAGCGGAAAATAGCAATCTCGGTCAAATCACGCATCAATGGCCTTACCTATCTTAGTTGGAGGGTTTACTAATCTGCCTTCGCGGTCGCTTAAAGTTTGGGCGGTAATCGATTGGCAGACGAGATGTACCTTCGTTAAAGCTTCGGCAGACCCGAACGTTATAATTTAATTCCTCGGGGCTTTGCTCTGGAAGCTTGTGTCCAGGCTTCTAACCTTGGGTTTATTACATTTATTCGATCAAATCAATGACAGCAATAGGATTCTATTTATGGTCAGGCGTCTCTGTATTTATGTTACTGGTCATTCTGCGCAACGCCAATCAATTCGTCAAAGCCACGGGTCTTTATCTTGGCTTTGTATTGGCTTGGCTCGTTTACATCTTTTTGTTGGTGAAGTCAGGCGTGCTGCTCGATTTTGGTATGCCTCCCAAGGTGCCATTATTGATTATTATACCTATGATAATCGGTATGATTTACACCACCCGATTAGCCTCATTCAAACCATTGCTTGTTAAGACCTCAAAGTACATCCCTGTTTATTTGCAGTCCTTTAGAATTGTGGTGGAATTGCTCATCTTCAGCGCTTTTGTCGATGGTACCTTTCCGCAAAGGGTAACATTCGAGGGGCTGAATTATGATATACTGGTAGGTATCTCGGCACTACCGATGGGCTTCTTAGCCCAAAAGGGAAGAGTGAAAGGCAAAGGCATTTTAGTGTGGAACATCATTTCACTTTCCATTCTATCGCTTACCGGCTTTTCTTTTATCTATTCCTTCTACTCCGGGGATTTTGCCACGACTGATCAGGGTGTTGAGTTTGTGTCTTTTCCTTATGTTTTACTACCGGCGGTGATGTTGCAGGTTGCTATTTTCCTACACATATTTTCTATCCGCCAAACTTTGCTAAAAGAAGCAGCGTAAATCAAACCATGACACAAATTACATTTCGGCCAGCTACTGTAGATGATATTCCTTTATTGAGGCATTGGGATCAACAGCCCCACGTGATCCTGTCAGACCCGAATGACGATTGGGAATGGGAAGAAGAGATTCCAAACGATGAGGATTGGAGGGAGCAACTCATCGCGGAGTTGGATCGAAAGCCCATTGGTTTCATGCAGATTATGGATTGCTACCTCGATCCCCAAAAGTATTGGGGTGCTGTGGCTCCCCATACGATGGCCCTGGACATTTGGATTGGCGAGGCGACCGAACTAAACAAGGGTTATGGCTCTGAGATGATGAAAATCGCTATCCGTAAGTGCTTTAACCATTACAAGGCAAAAGTCATCTTGCTTGACCCTTTGGCTTCTAACATGGATGCCCATCGATTCTATGAGCGGCTTGGTTTTGAATTTGTTGAGCCCAGAAAGTTTGGAGCCGATGATTGTTTTGTATATCAGTTGAAGCCTGAGGTATGGGCTAAACTGGATTTCTAGATAACCATTAGAAAAGCTTATTACCGAGGATTATTTATCAAGGCGTTTTTGATAGAATTCGACCCAATCAGTAGGGAGGCTAGGAGAGGACGCTGCTTTTCGTAGCAGTGCATTATTATCCTTGTCCAATGCATATAATCGAGCCGTCTCATCCACTGTCAGACCATGGCCATCCTCGTCTATTTTCTCAATGCGATTACCCGCTTCTATTTCACCCTCCTCTAGAACGCAGAAGTAGAAACCCGTCAAATTCGCATCCATGAAGTCCTTTACGAATCTGGGATCGTTCATTTTGATGCCGAGCTTGAAACAAGGCATTCTGGGGGATTTGACCATGAAAACTACTGAGCCTATTTTGTAGGTGTCTCCAATGCAAACATCTTTCTCGCTCAAACCTGTAATTGACAGATTCTCCCCAAACCTACCTGGCCCAAACGCAAGGTTAGGCCTTTTCTCTTTCCAGAACTGATAATGCTCAGATGGGTAGGCATATACTGCCTTTTCGACTCCCCCATGTACTTTGAGGTCGGCTTGCTGGTCTCCCTCAACATTCAGTTTGGTTACACCTACAGGGCCCGTGATTTTTTCTTTAAAAATACCGGTGGTGACCATTTTACCCTGATTCTCGACCTGCCTTGGTTTTCCGACGAAAATTGAATCCAGTTTCATTTTGGTTGGTCCGGTTTGATGAAGGTTAAAGAGTAAATGAAGCCATCACCCTGTCTATCAGATTGACACTGGAAAGATAAGATTGGCACTTCATAATAAGTGAAAAATACCCTTATTGTTTATTTCAGTCAAAGCTTTTTGAGGCTATTTTGTGCGTTATCGCTCTTTAGTCATAGACCCCAAATCAGGTAGGCACAGGATAGAACAAAGCCTCAACAGTTTTCCTTTGCGTTACTTGTGAGCAATGAAATTAATTAGCTATCTTACCCTGTCTCGATCTTTCCAAAGTAGATCCAGATAAAAAGATAAGCCAATTTTAGCCACACGAAATTATTAGCCATGAATTTTGGAACTGTTGACGTAGTTATTTTCATTGCCTATTGCCTTTTGATCATCGCCGTGGGACTGCTCGTGTCCCGTGAGAAGAAGGGACACAAAAAGGATTCAAGCGATTACTTTCTAGCCAGTAAGGCCTTACCCTGGTGGGCGATCGGAGCCTCTCTAGTAGCTTCTAATATTTCAGCCGAGCAGTTTGTAGGTATGCAAGGTTCGGGCTTCGCCATGGGTCTTGCCATCAGTACTTACGAATGGATGGCCGCTGCTACGCTTATTCTAGTAGGTATCTTTTTTATGCCTGTATTTCTTGAGAAGCAGATCTATACGATGCCACAGTTTCTTGAGAAACGCTACAATAGCAAAGTAAGAACCAGTCTAGCCGTATTTTGGCTATTGTTATATGTCTTCGTCAACTTATCCTCAGTCCTATACCTGGGTGCTTTGAACCTGGAGGCAATCTTAGGAGTCGACTTTGTTTGGGGGATGATCGGACTGGCATTGTTCGCCGTCGTCTACTCGCTTTATGGAGGACTGAAAGCGGTAGCGTGGACAGATGTTGTACAGGTAGTCTTCCTGGTCATAGGAGGTTTATTCACTGCCTTCCTTTCTTTGAAGCTTGTTGGGGGCGGGGATTTCATGGCTGGCTTGGGCGATTTACGAAAAGAAGCTGCGGATCACTTCACTATGATCTTTACCAAGGGGGACTTTATGATCCCCGATGGTGATGGGGGCAAGAAAGACGCCTACCTCGATTTACCTGGCTTAACGGTATTGTTTGGCGGTATGTGGATTGCCAACATTGGCTATTGGGGCTTTAACCAATACATCACACAACGGGCACTGGCGGCTAAGGATATTCACCACGCTAGAAATGGGTTGCTGTTCGCAGGATTTCTAAAATTGCTTATGCCACTGATCGTGGTAATTCCTGGTATTGCCATGTACGTATTGGTAACCCGTGAAGGTGGTGGAGGCGAATACACCTCGGCCATGACAGATGCTACCAAAGGTATTATCAAATCTGACAAGGCTTATCCGGTGCTGTTGAATATTCTACCGGTTGGCTTAAAAGGGCTTTCCTTTGCCGCACTGACCGCAGCTATCGTTTCGTCACTGGCCTCTATGATCAATAGTACAGCCACCATCTTTACGATGGACATTTATAAGAACTATTTCAATAAAAATGCCTCTGAATCACGCTTGGTGGTGACAGGCCGAGTGGTTGGCGTAGTAGCATTGGTATTGGCTATGCTCACCGCTCCACAGCTATCAAGCTTTGATCAGGTATTCCAATTCATTCAAGACTTCTCTGGCTATGTGACGCCCGCGGTGGTAGCCATCTTCATGATGGGTATTTTCTGGAAGCGCACCACCGCTAATGCCGCTTTGGTCGTTGCAGTAATCGCTATTCCACTATCATGGGCATTTGGTCTGATCGAAGCGTTACCGTTCCTCGATAGAATGGGTATTGTATTCTGCATCTTGCTTTTCATCATGATGCTGGTAAGTGTGCTTGATAAAAAGCACGACTATTCTAAATCTGTACAAATAGACAAACAATGGCTCCGCTATGGTATGATTGGTATCATCATGGCGACCATTGGTGTACCTATATACCATGGCCTTGACCTGCTTGGGCTATCCAATGTGGTGAGAGGTTCTATTACGGGTGTCATTATGATAGCCATGGTCATCTCATTGTTAAAATTCCAAACCGCAAACGAAAGTGAATCGAGCGAAGAGACTATGGACAATAGTTGGTTCGAGTTGAGCGGCACCTTCGTGGTCGGTTCCATCTTGATCTTGGGCATATTGGTGGCCCTCTATTCTGTATTCTGGTAAAAAATGAATTATAAGTATTACGAAGCCTCTTTTGAAAAGAAATATGAAGGAAAGCCGATACTGGTAAGATCACCTGGAAGGATCAACCTGATTGGCGAACACACAGACTACAATTTGGGCTTCGTAATGCCAGCGGCGGTGGATAAAGAGACCGTTTTGGCCCTCAGGGCTAACGAGAGTAATGAGGTTCGCATCACTGCCCTCGATTTTGAAGAAGAGGTTTCCTTCTCGCTCAATGACATACAATCAGTAACCACACCCTGGGCGAAATACATGGCTGGTGTGATCGATCAATTACAACAGCAAGGCCATAAAATAGAAGGCTTCGACTGCGTTTTTGGCGGTACGATTCCCATAGGCTCAGGTATGTCTTCTTCGGCTGCGTTAGAATGCGGCACTGGCTACGGTCTTCAACTACTCTTTGATCTTGAATTAACTCCCATAGAACTAGTGAAGTCGGCACAAAAGGCAGAGAACGACTTTGTAGGCGTGAAGTGCGGGATTATGGATCAGTTTGCCAGTGTTTTTTCCAAGGCAGGTCACGTTATCAAGCTAGACTGCCGCGACTTGAGCTATTCTTATTATCCAGCTGAATTGGGCGATTACTGCCTGTTACTCTTCGATTCCCAAGTGAAGCATTCACTGGCCTCATCAGAATATAATGTGAGGAGACAAGAGTGTAATGAAGCGGTCGAGATCTTAAACAGGAAATTTGGTGGGGTTGAATCGCTTAGGGATTGTACTCACGATATGCTGGCACAGACTATTTCAGATATGCCTGGAAAGGTGGGTGATCGGGCGAAATTCATTTTCGGTGAAATTGAGCGCGTAACATTGGCTGCCAGTGCCCTTGAAAAAGGAGATCTCAGAGAGTTGGGGGCATTGATGTACGAGACACATACCGGCCTTAGTAAACAATACGAAGTGAGTTGCCCTGAGCTTGATTTGCTGGTAGAAACGACGCAATCCATGCCTGAGGTATTAGGGGCCAGAATGATGGGTGGAGGCTTTGGAGGTTGCACCATCAACCTTATTCGAAAGGACAGCCTAGAAGAAGTGAAAGAAAGAGTCATTAATGCTTACAAAACGAAATTTAACATAGACCCTAAGGTGTACGAAGTGAACATCGCCGGGGGCACAAGTCAAGTAGAATAAGATGGACATCCAGGAACACTCACACCGCCGCAAGAACATACTCACCGGAGAGTGGGTATTAGTTTCCCCACATCGTGCCAAACGCCCATGGCAAGGGAAGGTAGAAAAGACAGTTGGTGATGACCGGCCGACTTATGATCCCAGTTGCTACTTATGTCCCGGCAATACCCGCGCCAGCGGAGATAAGAACCCACAATATGAGGACACGTTCGTATTCACCAACGACTTTGCCGCACTAGCCAATCACGATGGTAACGACATTTTAGACGATGACGACCTTTTGGTGGCAGAGCCTGAAAAGGGACTTTGTCGGGTGATCTGTTTTTCACCTGATCACAGTCTCACGCTGCCTCGCATGTCGGTAGAAGGTATAGAAAAAGTTATCCGGCTCTGGCAAAATGAATATCGCACTTTAGGAGCGTTGGATTATGTCAACTATGTGCAGATCTTCGAAAACAAAGGTGAGATCATGGGATGTAGTAATCCTCACCCGCACGGGCAGATATGGGCTACCAGCCATGTCCCCAATGAACCACTGAAAGAACAACAACGACAGGCGGCATATTTCGAAAAGCGTGGTCAAACTTTGCTCTCGGCCTATTTGGCCAAAGAACTGGCATCCGGAGATCGTATTCTATTAGAGAATGACCATTTCGTGGCGTTAGTGCCGTTCTGGGCTACTTGGCCCTACGAGACCATGATCATCAGTCGCACTGCACATCAACATATCAACCAATTCGACGATCAGACCGTTAGCGCGTACGCAGACATTCTCAAACGCCTGACTACTAAATACGATAACCTGTTTGAAGTATCCTTCCCTTATTCTGCTGGTATTCATCAGGCACCTACTGATGGGGAAGATCATCCTGAGTGGCATTTCCATATGCATTTCTACCCGCCTTTGTTGCGTTCTGCCACGGTGAAGAAGTTCATGGTAGGTTTCGAAATGCTGGGCTATCCTCAGCGCGATATTACTGCTGAGATGGCCGCTCAAAAACTCAGGGATCTGCCAGAACAGCACTATCTTGAAGTATAAGCGAGCCAATTCAACTACAGCATCTATCCTTTAATATCAACAGATCGGTTAACTTAGGTTATTACTATCCGTAGACCTAAGGATGTCCTTAATCACCTCGCCTAAGTTCAAAAGAAATGTCGGTAAGATCATACCTTTCGGCGTCATCTGGTATTTAACCGGCATGTCGTTTCTGCTGTCGGATACTTTGGCGACTCGCAACCAAAACCTCAACCCTGGCACCGACATCAGCTTAACCGTACCGGTATTCATTTTTGCCAGTATAGCCATTTTCATTACCGGTTGTTTGGTGGGGATGATAGAGACCCTAATTGTACAAAAGCGGTTCAGGGGTTATAGCTTTCTCAAAAAGATCACATTCAAGTTCGTCCTCTATTTATCCTTAATATTGATAGTCATTTCCATCACTTACCCAGTTGCTGCGGTACTCGAAACAGGCTTAGGGTTTACTGATGGGGAAATATGGGATAAAACCTTGCGGTTTTTCTTGAGCTTATCGTTTGTCAGCACCGTACTTCAGTTGTCTTTTTCACTCATCCTATGTCTGATTTATTCTGCCATCAGTGAGCACCTTGGACATAGCATCTTCCTCAATTTTTTCACTGGTAAGTATAATGAGCCCATCGAGGAAAAGCGAGTATTCATGTTTTTGGATATGAAAGATTCTACCACTATTGCCGAAAGGCTGGAACACAAAACATACTTTCAGCTACTTCGAGACTACTATGATGTCATGTCCGATCCCATTATTAATCGCCTGGGAGAGGTGTACCAATATATCGGTGATGAAGTGGTAATATCATGGAAGGCTGACCAAGGCTTCGAAAACAACAATTGCGTGGCCTGTTTTTTTGACATTAAGGAAAACTTGAGGTCGAAAGCTGATGCATTTCAAAGTAAGTACGGTGTCGCACCTGGTTTCAAAGCGGGCCTACACGTGGGAGACGTTACTACCGGGGAAATAGGAGCCTTGAAAAAAGAGATTGTTTTTACGGGTGATGTTTTGAACACCACAGCCAGGATTCAAGGCCTTTGTAAGGAGCATAATTGCGACCTGATCATATCCAGTGAGGTTTGTGCTGGCTTAGAAGACAAAGATAAATTGGTGACTACGGCACTTGGTGATTATACCTTGAAAGGGAAGTTAAATACCACGAGCCTATTTGCGGTACACGAACAAGTCGATCGGGTAATTCAACCCAACAGCCTCAAATCACAACAAGCATAGCCAAGCTACTCATAGTTCAGGTTTCCTTGATAATTGCGAATGCCTTTCTTTAGCTGCTGTTCTTTCATTTTTTGGCTTGACCCAAAAAACGAAACAAAAAAGGTCAAGGCTGTGATAAAATAGGCTAAAATTCT
>JBCBSS010000030.1:0-55623 GCA_039819065.1 Bacteroidota bacterium | reverse complement strand
CAATTACTTTGGGAGCCTCAAATTTAGCGCAAGGAGAATTGTTCAATGGGAGTAAAGAAACTATTTCGAACACCAATTTTAAAGGCGATAAAGTTGCACTGACCATTTTTATGGTCAGCTCGCAAGGTTTTGTTGATGCGACTAGTTACTTGGATCTAGAATTAGGCCAAACTGCTAAATTTGAGGCTCCCAAAGTAATTGATGGCTTCAGAAACCCATCTACTTTTGCAACACTTGAATACAAAAATTTGCCTGATTTTTATTCAGAAATTTTTGTTGCCCTACCAGGACAGGTCTACAAGACCTTATTTCAAGGGTCTGTAGCACCAGGGGAAATTTCGGCTTTTTCCGCAAGTGAAGAGTTTCCACTTAATTTGGTCACAGTCCATACTGGAGTCAGTATACCCAAATACCAAATAATAACCAGGAAACCTGATGAGCATGTAGTTTTGGATTTTGATAAAGGAGTTAACATGGAAAACCTTCATCAAATACGATTTGAAGATTCTGGTTTATCTAATTTTGATTTCAGGAACACAGTTCATGGGCACATGGATAATATTCGCTACCCATATTTGATTAGCAACCGATCCTTCTCACCTAGATCAGCAACATTTACTATTCATACTCCTGAGGGGTTTTCCGATTTCAGAACTTCATTTTCAGCTATTGGTGATGAAATTAGTTATTACCAGAATAGCAGAGGAGAAATTCCCTCCGAATTTGTTTTATTAGATTCTAAGATAGGTTTGGTTACAGACAATTTTGAAAATTTCGATATTACCATATCTGGTTCAGATGACATAAGTTATGTATTTTCTAGTTGGTATTTGGCAGAAGGCGGCTTCAATTGGGGAGTATACTCTGGTGGAGGAATGACCAACAAATACCAATTGCATAAATTGCCTCAGGAAGTTGAGACTCAAATGGACGTCTTATCTAGAAATGACGAATTAAGCTTATCTTATATCGATGTTGTTAGTGCAGGAAGCTATACTTATCCCGATTATGTTAATGCCTTTAAAGATGGCCGCGAAGAACCGAATATGAAAAGGTATATGATCAAAAGGTTTTAAGAGTCATGTGCAAGGAGTTCTAGGTGATTATTACAGCCCTATAATTAGCCATCTCGAAGTAGTTCTACCACTTTATTCTTTTTAAGAACGACTTAAATCAATGTAGAAACCTTGAGGGTATGCCTTTGCAATTCTCATTACCTTCTAGTTAGGATTGTGAGACATATTCATTCAAATTTTCATCATAAACCTCTAACATAGGTATACCCTCAAGTTCTTCCGCGTTTTAATTTTTTCAGAGCCAGGTGATTTTGTATTCGTCAAACTCATCGCCGGCCAAAACTGAGCTTTGGTAAGATACACTAGGGGCAATCACTTTTGATTTTCTGATCAGTTCATCAAGTAGACCAAATTGTAGTGTACTGTTGAAGGTTTGTGTCCTTCTCATGGTGATGTGTTTGTTGCCTTTGTCTATAATCTCCCATCCACGTTGTTTGGGATCGTTGATTACAGAATGGGCTACATTCTTTAGCGCCTCCATGATTTCAAATGGAGTGGAATCCGGGCTTACCATGTTTAATTCCAGCATACTTTGATAAGCTGTATTGCCAATTTTTCTGCCTAGTATTTTAGCATTGATCTCTCCAATCTGCGTTTCGATCCAATCACACATATCATTATATACTTTGATTGGTACATGTTGAGTAGGCTCGGCTTGGTCAAAGCCTTGGGCCATCTTTTTCAACCTTCCTTGAAACTCTGGTTTTCCATCATATTGGTGTATGATGTCCTGAATGAATGCTGCAATGAGCGTAACGTTGTCCGTTGAATTATCCATTGTTCTCTCGCTTAACTAAAAAATAACTTTGATTAACTTTCCTTGAGTCTTTCCGGACAGTTTTATCGCTATCTTTTTTTCGGAATGGGTTTGAAAACAGGTCGAGAATAGGTTGTTTGACTTTGCTTTCAGATTGCAAAATTCCGCTACGATTATTAAGGTCGCAATGCAGTATTTATCGTATTTTGATTACGTATTTTAAAGTAGATATCGGATACGTACTTTCACTTATTTACCGCTAGTGACATGGCTATTTGACGCTAATATGTTGGCATATATGCTGAACGCTCAACTAACACGATCTAATTCTGTTAATCAGTAAAACTTGAACTCCTAAAACCAATATGACAATTTCCAAAAACGATCAATTCCCACCTTTGCCATTGGAAGCATGGGAAGACTCCAAAATTACTTTACACCTATGGCTTCAGATCATCGGTAAGATCAAGCTTGACTTGATGCCGAAACGCAATCATTGGTGGAATATCACTTTCCATGTCAGTTCAAAAGGACTGACCAGCGGTCCAATACCCCATGAGAAGGGCAGCTTTCATTTTGAGTTTGATTTTTTGTCTCATCGATTAGAAGTGGCGACTAGTTGGGGAAGTAGTGAGTCTTTTGAATTGAAGAATGGGCTGACCGTTGCGGCATTTCATCAGCAGGTATTCTCCATATTAGAAAATCTAGGCATAAAGGCTGAAATAGTAGCGGTGCCTTATGATCACCCTTGTGAAGAACCTTTTCAAGAGTGCGAAACCTACCAAAGTTATAATGCTGAATACGTCCAGCGTTTTTGGCGTGTCCTCATTGCGGTTGATAACGTCTTCAAAGCGTTTTCAGGTCGTTTCTACGGAAAAGTAAGTCCTTCACATATTTACTGGCATCATATGGACTTGGCCGTTACCAGGTTTTCAGGCGATGAAGGCCCAGCGTTACCAGATACATCAACCATAGCAGATAAAGAAGCATACTCACATGAGGTGATCAGTGCAGGTTTTTGGGCAGGAGACGAGCAGGTGAGGGGAGCGGCATTCTATTGTTACACCTATCCCGCACCAGAGGGGTTGGATAAAGAACCACTCTCACCAAGCTATGCACAATGGATCGATAGTAATGGTAGCCCTATGGCTACTATGATGTACGATGACCTGATCCAAAGTGAAGATCCTCAAGCAGATTTGATGGCATTTTTGGAGTCTGCTTATCAGGCAGGAGCCAAGTTGGCGAAGTGGCCGGAGAAGTTAACCGTTTAAAACAGCATTTATTAGCATCTAATATGGCATGAGTTAAAGCATCACCCATCAATTGTGCATAACTTCTGTGGATATGCAGAATAAATGTTGGTAAAACTGTTATTTAAACCAAATTTTATTGTGTATAAGTTGTTGAGAACAATTTATCATTTTGTTTGGGTGACAAAGGTATAATGGCGACCTTTAAATCATCAAGTAAGAGATATTCTCGACAGTTACAAAAGAGTAACAGGTTATTAAGATTAGAAACATTGATTGATGAACAAATGAACCGAGGTCTCTGACTGACGGTTTGAAATGGCTAAAGTCACTGCGTTTATCTCTCTGAAGGTCAGTTCGACCTCTTTACTTGTTTTGCAAGTAAAGAAGAAGAATACAGGCTGATTACTTTAAGGACGGTTGTGGTAACACAGCAGTCTGAGATAGCTTCGGCTACTTAGTAACAGTCAGTGCATGTTCGCAAGAATAATGTTGACTAAGTAATCGATCTGAAAACCAGCACCTGAAAATGTTTGATGGCTTCGGTCATTATCAGCGCAGGGAAAGTCAGATAACGGTAGCTTGACATATCGCGGATTAGTTTTCACGATATGAAATGGGAACTTTTCGTCAAAGAGAAGTTCCCATTTTTGTTTTGATCCGTTTCTCTGTAGATAAGACCTACAAACCTGATTTTCCAGTGGCCAAGATATTTTTATCCTTGGGCTGTTGAATATTCATTTCATGTATAAATAGTAAAATTCATATTGATATTTTAAGGTGTAAGTAAAATTTTTTAAAAGAATATTACTAAAAAGGTTTACCTTATAATCACTACTTCACTAATGGTTAAATCAAATATTCACAATAATGTATTTAACCATGAAAAATCTCAAATTTCTTTTCATTTTGGCCTTTGCGGTCATCGTTACTGCTTGTCATGAGGATGGAGCGATTACCGAGCCGGAAACCAATGTTACCGCATCAGAAGTATTACAGGAGAGTAAAGAGGGGCTCGACCGCCGTAAATACTGTTTTCCTGAAATTATACCTGGTAGGTGGGTTGCATCACCTTGGACGCCAGGTATCTTCTGTAATTCTAACCTGATAGGCATTTGTTCAATCGAATGGCACTGCTTTGTCCCACCTATACTTATTGATCCATGTCTGTTTGTACCTTGCTGGTTCGAGCCTATCGACCCTTGGATAATCTATCCTGAATTAGATCCGCGTGATTTTGCTTCCTTCCCTGAAAAGCTAGAGTTAGAAATTGATCCAAGAGTGGCGGTGGCACCTTTCCGTATCAATGAGGTCAACGTTGGTTTACAATTCTATGCACCAATCGAAGAAGTGTTGAACGAGGAAGTGTTCTTGCTTGAAAATGATTTGGATTTGGGCAAAGAGTTTGCCGAACAATTCAAATTGCAAAGCAGTGTGATTCCTGCCGGCAAGTATCCCGTTGTTTTCAATGGGGAAAACAAAACCTTTAATGTTGTAGCTGCCGTAGGTAAGTAACCGATCAAAAATCTCAGGTTTAACAGTTTGGGTTTGGGCTGTTTGAAAGGGTGTCATTCATGTAATGAGGCCCTTTCTTTGCATTCCATCTGCTATTGACAATCCGTCTTGAAATCTGATAATGGATATGATCTTGCTCCACGATAGTTGTAGTGCCACCATTCGGTTCTTATGGCTTTGAACCCATGATTTTCCATTACACCCTTCAAAAGCTTTCTATTGGCCAAGACAGTTTGTGGGAGGTTTTGGAAAGCATGATGTGCTTCTTCACCAAAATGATCAAAAGATGTACCCATGTCCAACTCCTTGCTTTGCAGGTCTACGAGTGTAATATCCACCGCACCACCTCGATTATGAATGGACCCGGATTTGTATGGGTTGGCAACATAACGACCATCCGGAAAAATAGACCACATTTGCTTTTGGACACTTAATGGTCTGTAGCAATCAAATAGTTTGATTCTCAAGTCATGCTTTTCCAGAAATTCCTTATTGCAGGCGATCAACGCATCCGCCACTTCTTTTCTAATAACACAATCTGAGCAACTGTAGACTTGCTGTTTTAAGAAGTTATCAGCAGAGGCATATTTCATATCGTAAAGGAAACCATCTGCATAATCATTGAGCGATACAAAAGCGGTGTCATTGAGAATTCTGATATTCAGGTCAAATACGATATTAGTCGAGCCGTCACTTGTTGAGATAACCTGATCAGGAATAAGGAGCAATGTCTGGCTGAGTGACCAAATCATAGTTATCAGTAATAGTATTCTAGGCATCAGAAGTATACTTTAAGCTTTTTATAACCTTTTCTTATATACCATTCAGCGAACAATAAATTGGGTACCCATCCTAACCAAGCTACTATCATGTAGGCATCCATAGGTTGAGGCCTAAGGAAAAAGACAATGAGGTATTTCCAGGCCCTTAATGTAATGGCAGATAATGTAAGCGCATAACTGCGTATCATGAATTCGCGATGTGCCTTGAAATCCCTGGCTCTGGCTTTGGATAATGCCAGCCAGGTAAAAGCAATCCAGAGTACGCTTAGAGTAGTGAATGCGGTCTGCGAAATAAGTCCTCCATTGGCAAAAACCGACATGATCAATCCGGAAGGGCCAGAGAAGCCAAGTACGGTGATTACGTAAAGCCAACCTAAATACCTATGGATATTTGGTCGAGCATTCATTAAGCTTTTCGAAAATTGAGTGAATCCTGCAATCAGGCAAAAGCAGCTGGTAATGACGTGTACGTAGAATGCCGTTTTCCATACCTGATTATGAATTATCCACTGTTTGATTCTTAAGAAAGCAGTGCGGTCATTAAAATCAAGATATGGCAGTGTAATCTGAACCATTAACAGCGTGAAGAAACCTAATGTCAGTAGAATTACTATGTTAATAGTCGTCCGCATTGCTTAAATTCAAATCGAAATTAAACTTTTTTGATCTAATCGCGAATTCAATAGAATATGAAACTTAGCACGTTAATACCTGTAGTTATTTTGTCTGTTTCGTTTTTTGCTTGTGGTGATGGAATTAAGCAAGGCCATGACTCGACCGAGCAGGTATCTTCGCACGATGAAGATGTAAAGGAACTGAAAGCCACTCTGACCCGAGATCCCAGGAAAATTGGACCGGCTAAACCTCAATCCCAGAAGCACATCGACGAAAATATCTACAGGATCAATGCTGCCGAGAACCCCCTTTATGGCTATTGGGTAGGCGCTTTCGGCAAGAATAAAATCAACATTGCTTTGGCCTACACGGAAGGTGACTCGATTTTCGGCCATAGTGTTTGCGCAGGTAACTTTAGGCCGATCAAGGGAACGGTAAAGGAGAAGGAAGGGGGTAACTATGCTATTAACATGTGGGAACCGGGAGACGATAAATATGATGGTGCATTCCAATTCGAAATCAACCTAGCCGCAGGTGAGTTGGCGGGAACATGGGAACCATACAAGAAAACCACAGCAGCGAAAGAATATACCCTCCGAAAAAGAGACTATAAGTATGAACCATCTCAGGGTGATTTTCCGGATGCTTCTACTAGGCAACTGGAAATACCTGATGTAGAAAACTTCCTGCCTGAAGAGATTGAAATGATCAGAAATGAAATCTATGCCCGACACGGCTATAGTTTCAAGAATATAAAGATCAGAAGAATCTTCGATGCGAAGGATTGGTACATACCCATGTCAGTCGATATCCGGGATCAACTTACACCACTTGAGGCTCAAAATATCGACTTGCTCTATAATTACGAGGAATACTATGATGAGTATTATGACGAGTACGGTAGATAATCTGTCAAAGCTTAATGGACTTTTCGATCAAATACCTTTGACCCATCCGATAGCGCCTAAAGGCGTGCGGATGAACTTGTAATCGTTGAAGCTGCCCATGACGGAAATGGAGGCTCCGGCGTCGATTTCGGTTTTTATTCTAGTAGTGTCTCCTAGTGTTTCGAGAATGGCCATTTTGGTAGGAGCAGTGAACTGTTCTATTGGTTCTGCTGATAATTCTACGTTCTTCCCCAAGACATAACCAGCCGTGCCATTCGGAAGCTGTACTCTGAAATAATTGGCAGATGCACCCAATACCTTGAGCATATCAAATTGCGATAAAGTGTCTATCTGGCTCGACCTTCTAGTGTTAGATGCCCTGAGGGCTGAATTCCTGGTTATTCTACCCCAACTGCCGACTAGGCTAGTATCAGGTACGATAGCGGAAGGCTCTGTTTTGGTTTCCTTGATGAAGGCCAACGGGTCAACAGGGCCATTTTTGTAGATGCCAAAGTGCAAATGAGGGGGTGTATATCGTGCATTGCCGGTTTTGCCAACGGTGCCGATCGTATCACCTACATCCACATCACTGAACTGTTCTGCATATAGCGATTCTAAATGGGCAAAATACAGATTCTGTTGTCTCTTCTCATCATACAGCCATATGACCCGGCCTCCCAATTTTGTGGTATCCACCCTTCGTATTCTTCCTTTGACAGGTGCTATAATGGGCGTATGCTTCTTGGCAAAAATATCTACGCCATGATGTACTCTTCTACCGCCATCTCGCGGAGCCCCGAAGAAGCTGAGGATAGACCGGCTGTTTTTGCCGGCTACTGGAAATTCCAAAGTGGGTACTTGCTTAATAGTGATGGTGAAACGTCCTCCTCGAAGTAATTCTGGCTGTAGTCGGAGAATATAGTCTGCATCTTGTCGAGGCTCAAAACCTAGCAAATAAGCCGTTTTGTTGGCGCTGGCTACATGCCGATATTGCCTGAGGGAGTCGTTTTTGACACGGAACAAATCAATGAACAGTCCAATTGAGTCCTTAAAATGTGTTTCTACACTTACCATCAATTTCTGCCCCCTGAGCGTTTTGAATTTATAACCTATGGCTAGAGCTGCATTAGGGTTCAAATAGAATGTTTCTGAGAAAGGAGAGGTGATGGGAGTGGCTGAATAAAGCGCCTTTTCCGCAGATGAGATCCAATCCTGGCCGAGAGCAGTTTTGTCGAGTTCAGCTACCTTAAGTGAGGCTACATAACCCTTGTGATCTGGTCTGGGCTTGAATGGTTCGGGTACTACTTCTTCCTTACACCCTGCAAGGCCAAGGCTAAACAGAAGTACTAGCTGAATTATGATGATCCGGTTGCTGTGTTCTTGATTCAAATAATGTGTAAACCTCATATTGGCCTCTCAGACTTTGGTACATACGAAATTGAACGGCATAAGGATATACGCTTAGGACTATGTTCTTAGTTTTGTTATATATTACCTATTTCTTGTATTTAACGTAGAATTGTCTATTTGGCTCATAATGATACATTTAGCGAATAGTTTTAAGGTCAATGGTAAGTTATTATCCTTAAATTTTACTATATTTATTCTCAAAAGTTTCTATGTGATATAGTTGGCTAAAATACTTTTGACA
Organism: Bacteroidota bacterium; assembly: GCA_039819065.1. Lineage (GTDB taxonomy): Bacteria > Bacteroidota > Bacteroidia > Cytophagales > Cyclobacteriaceae > JBCBSS01. The sequence goes on along the minus strand of JBCBSS010000030.1, from coordinate 47,087 downwards.
AAGAAACTTACTAAGCAACAGACCATTTTTTTGCGCGGTTATACTTCGCTATTGTTGAAGTACTTTTGGCCGGCTTCAACACACTTCCCCAAATATGGAGTTTGGCGTATAATCTGGCCTGTCTTAATTATTTAATTTCAATTTTTAGTGCATGAATCATGTAGATGAAAGTGAAGAATTCCAGGTATTGACGAGTTATTTTGATACCTGTCCTTTCGGTGTGCTGGTATTGCATAACAATGCTATTTGTCAGGTGAACCGACACTTTATGGGACTTGTGGGAATAGACGAGGATGAATTGCTTGGAAAAAAGTTGGCGGAATTGGTAAGTAGCGATGACCGTAGTAAACTGTCTTCAGTGAAAAAGCTTAAGGGCAGGGAAGTGGAGCTAAGGTTCATGAACCATAATCAGCAGCCTGTTTGGTGCAAACTGAAATACAGCCAGCAGAAGGTGGGAGATAATACCTACTCATTCTACCACGTACAGCAATTTACAAAGGAGCGGATCAATCACTCTACTCTAAGAAACCTGCTTGACAGTATCACTTCCTCTGACGAAGCATCGGTATTTGAATCCACGGTAATGAACCTTGGTGAAGCTTTGAACACTTATTATGCTTTCACAGGTATTTATGACCCTGATACAGAGGATATTACGATAAGGGCAATGTGTATCAATGGAGAGCTACAATCTCCTTTTAGCTATGCCATAGCCGATACACCCTGTGGAGATGTGATCATGCAGGGCTGTGTGGCGCTACCTAAAGATACGCAGGATGCTTATCCAAATGATCATTATCTGGTTGACTGGGAGGTGGATTCTTATGTGGGTGTCCCATTGAAAAATAGCCTCGGTAAAACCATAGGGCACCTTGCTGTAATGGATACCAAGCCCATTGAGAACCCTGAATTGATTACCTCTTTGCTGAACATGTTTGCCTACAGGCTCGGCATAGTCATGGAAAAGGAGAGTAATGCCCAGCAAATGAGGATGAGTGAGGAACGATATAAAAGTCTTTTCAATAATTCTTTTGAAGCCACTTTAATTTACGACCGCAACGCGCAGCGCATTCTAGAAGTAAACCAGGCCGCTGTAGACCTCTTCTTATATTCCAGGGAAGAGTTCTGCCAACTTTCTTATAAGGATATCAAGCCGGTACAGATGGTAGATGGTACCCCTGTAGATGATCATGTGGACAATCATTACCGCCTAATTGATTCTGGTAAGAAGATCAATACAGAGACGCTTAGCATGAAAGCCAATGGTACTGTATTCGAGACGGAAGTGGCGATATCGCCATTTGGTCAGGATAGAAACCTGTTGATCGTTTCATATCGTGATATATCAGAAAAGAAACAGGCACAGCGGGCTTTACAAATCAGTGAGAAGCAATTTAGGAGTTTATTTGAGCATTCCTTCGATGCCATTTTTCTGTATAACATAGAAGAGAATATCTATGAAAACTGTAATGTAAGGGCAACTGAATTGTTCAAATACAATCGTGATCAATTGTTGAAAATGTCACCTGAGCAGTTGGCTTCGCCGGTTCAAAAGAACTTTATCAATCCCATTGACGCACTAAAAACGCAAACTAAAGTGCTCAAGAAGAACAAGAAGTTGCATTTTGAATTCAACTTTCTGCGTGCAGATCAAACAGTATTTGAGGCAGAGGTGTCACTGTTGCCATTGATCGACGAGGCGCAAAAGTATTGTATAACGGTAATCAAGGATATTTCTCTTAGAAAGAAGCAAGAACAAGAGCTTAAGGAACGAGAGAATTTCCTGAAGCAAATCATAGACCTTAACCCTAACCTGGTGTATGGGAAAGATAAAGACCTAAGGTTTACATTGGCCAATCAGGCTACTGGGGATTTCTTAGGGGTAAATCCCGAATCACTAATAGGAGGTAAGTGGGAGGATTTCTGTCTCGATACCAATGAAGCAGAGTTAATAAGAGACTCGGACATGGAGATTTTGAAACAGAAGCAGGTCATAGAAATGTCGTCGCAAGAACTGACGCATAGCGATGGTACCAAGCGCTATTTCCAGACTTCAAAAATGCCCATTCTAAATGAAGAAGGGGAGGTAGAATTGATCCTCAACGTTTCGACTGACATCACTTCACACATTCAAATGGAGAATAAGCTGACCGAAAGCAATGAGGAATTGAAGCGGGTGAATTCTGAACTGGATCATTATGTCTATCGGGCATCTCATGATTTAAGAGCACCATTAGCGTCAATACTGGGCCTAACCAATTTGATCAAGGTGGAAGACTCGATGGATGGCCTAAAGAAATACAATTTGTACATCGAGGAACAGATTGGTAAACTGGATGGATTTATCAGAGAGATCATTAACTACTCACGCATATCAAGGACAGGTTCGTACATCGAGAAAATTGACCTAGAAGGGTTGGTGATGGATACTTATGACAGCTTGATGTACATGAAAGACGCCACTTCCGTAGAGAAGCGACTTGACTTTGAAGGCAAATCCGACTTTTGTTCTGATATGCGAAGTATAAGGCTTATCATCAAGAATTTGCTCACCAATGCCATTAAATACTGCGACCCACTCAAGGAGAAGCCCTTTGTCCATTGCGCTATTCTGGTTGATGAAGCGAACGTTTTTATCAATGTCAAGGATAACGGGATAGGTATTAAAGACGATTACATCGATCAGGTCTATGAAATGTTTTTCAGGGCCACTGAGTTAAGCGATGGGTCAGGGTTAGGGCTCTTTATGGTGAAGCAATCGGTAGACAAACTTGACGGCTATGTATCGATTTGCTCGACCTTCAGAGAGGGAACTGAGTTTAAAATAGTCCTGCCCAACCGTTGCAATGAGCTAAAGTGACGGTATTGTAATTATGAATGACGATATCATCAATTGATTATATATTCATTCAATTCGATTGTGCTTAACCGCTAATAAGACTCTTTCAGAAGAACTTAGTTAGTAATCAGTCCACAACCAGCAGTAGGTAATATCCGGCCTAAAGATTCTAACCTTCTATTTCTAAGCGTTTCTATCTATTTCTATTTACTTCTACTTATTTCTACTTCCGATAGCTACTGGATTGCTTCGCTCCCTCGTCGCGCCTGTCCGGCCACTGACGGACGCAATGACACCAGATTTAAGAGATGTGCTTATTCTTTTGTCTAACTTCTAATATCTCATATCTAACATCTACTCTCCAAACCTGTATCTTTTTTCCTATAGCTGCATTCTACCATAAATCAACCTGCCGTAGCTATGAAAAGACTTTACCGTGTCGTACTCCTTTTGGGGCTATTTAGTTGTATCGGATGTGACAATGATCCAGACGAAGAAGAAATGATCGAGATAAAAGCCGCTACCGGCGTAAGGGCTGTCGATATAGCCAATGATGCTGCTGCTTCAGATATGGAGGTATCTTTTTCGAAACCCAACCCAAGGGATAATGTATCAGAGTTCAGGATGATGGTCGTGAAAGCTGCTACCACTTTTGGTTTAACGCAAGCCAATGCGGTATCATCCGATAACTATATCATGGTAGAGCGCAATGGCAAATCCAGCCAACTGAGGCTAGATGAATTGCAAACCGATACAGATGGTGACGAGATTGTTGAGGGTACGGCTTACCAGGTTTATGTTCTTTCTGTGGCCGAGCCTGGTGTAGAATTGGATAACACCTTATCCAATCCATCATCAGAAGTTACGCTTACAAGGGCGAGTGCCGTTCGGACGTTGACCAGTCAAATATCGGCCGGTTCCGGTGGCATGGATGTAGACAGTGATGGCAATATTTACATGGCCGACTTTGGCGCCAATCTCAATGGCGGCGGCAATAGAGTTTATCAGATTAACCCAGAAGGTGATGTAAGCATTTTTGCTACTGGGTTGAATGGCGCTTCTGGCAATGATTTCGACAGTGATGGCAATTTATTCCAATCGAGTATTACGGGAGGTTTTATCAGCAAAATAACACCAACCGGTCAGGTTAGTATTTTTGCCAGTGACGGAATAGTTGGACCTGTAGGTGTCACAGTTGCGGGTAATGGAGATATGTATGTTGCCAATTGCGGTAATAATACCATTCAAAAAGTAACCAAAGACGGTGTTTCAAGCACATTCTCTACCGGTGCCATATTCAATTGCCCCAATGGCATAGATATGGACAATAGCGGTAATTTGTATGTGGCGAATTTCAGCGATGGCAATGTGATCAAAGTAACTCCCAACGGGGTACCATCCGTTTTTGCCAACATACCAGGAGGCAATAATGGGCATTTGCTTTTTCGAGGGAATGAGCTATTTGTGATTGCCCGATCGGCTCACCGAATCTACAAGGTGGATATGAATAGTAACGTGAGCTTGTTTGCTGGCACGGGAAATCGCGGCTTGAGTAACGGCGGGCTAGATCAGGCTACTTTCTCATTACCCAACGATTTGGCATTTAATCCTGACGGAACAAAAATGTATATCAATGATGTAGCTACCACCACCAGTGCCGGTAATATCATCAGCCCGGTGGTGATTCGTGTAATCGAAATTGTAGAATAGACTTACACACTCAGTTTAGTGGGAGGGCACCAACTCGTTTTGGGGTTCTCCCTTCTATTTTTGCTGTTAACGCCTCTATTAACACTGTGTCATTCAAATGAGTGGTAACCACCAATTTGCCTTTGAGTACCCATCTGCTATGAGACCGTCTCGTGAACGCTTTGTCAAAAAGCGTTTAGCCTACCTTAAAACATAGGAAGACACTTACGACCACGAGTACCTTATGAAAGCTGGTGGAGACAGCGATTTAGGCAGGCTTTACATCTAACCAAGCGGCATTGAATCCTGGTTAAACGGATAAAACGTTAACTTTGGTTGACTTTAAACACCTATTTTAACCGAAACGCCGCCTAAAACCCCGTATGAAGACAAGCAACCGGTTCACAAAACACTTCATAAAGAAATCTGACTTTGAACTCAATGATATTATTGATAGTGATAGCCACGTTGAGGAGGCCAAACTAGCTGCAACCTGGGAATTGGAACGTAGAGCAAAAGGAACTCAAACTGAACTTCAAGAACCAGAGCCGCCGAAGTACGTCATGCCTGAATATGAAAAGAAGAGTTTTAGGATAAAGATGACGTTGGTCGGAATAGCCTTTATTGGCATAGCTATTTATTTTAATTACGACATGCTACTGCTAACTGAGTCCTCGCTAACGCGAATAGAAGGGAGTATCGAATATTCAAAAACCTATGTTGAAAGAGTCTCTGCACCAGATAGATATAGAGGTGAATATCATAGCAACAAAGCGACACTTGAGATTAAGTTGCTCGAAGAGTCAAGGGTTTTTCGAATCTTTGAAAATATTGATCAAAGAGAATATCACAAACGCTATAACCGGTTAACCAACCAACTGACCAAGGGAACGCCAGTGACAATTTGGGTATCGGAAAAGCAAATCAGGCACAGGCCTGATTTTTTCAAACTTGATATCAAAGGCAAAACCGAAATAAGTATGGGGTATACCAAAGAGAAAAGCCGCTTTGGTTTTTTATTACTCACAATCATGGGTGTATTATTCATCTACCTCGGGAAAAAGACAGATTGGGTAGAGAATATGAGAGGGTTCTTTAAAAACTGAATTTGCACCGAAGCCAACTACTACAAGCTCCAAGCCCACCTTGCGATTATACTCGTTAGTCAACCCTCACGTGCTAGTGCTAAATCTTCGTTAGCGCGGAATCTAATCAGAATTTTTAGAAAAATTAAAAAAAGTTGAGTATTAGCAGTAACATTTCATACCCCAAAAGCAACATGGTAGAAGCAATAATTAGAAGAAACAAAAAACAAACATGATGAACAACAAACTACAATTGACTCTTCTGGTCATTCTAACCATTGGAATGGGTTTCCTTTACTACCAACAATTCACAACACAGAAGACGGTTTATGTAGACTCCGCCCGCTTGCTTAATGAGTATCAGGGCATGATTGATGCCCGTAAAGACTACCAGCAGAAAACACTTACCTGGAAGGCCAACATTGATACCTTGGCTAGTGAAACGCAGAAAGCCATTAGCGAATACGAGGCTGGAAAGCTCAAAATGAGCAAAAAAGAAAAACAACTTTCTGAAGAATTGATCCGCACCAAACAGAGACAACTGGTCGACTACCAAAAAGCCATGAATGAAAAAGCAGTGCAGGAAGACCAGCAACTGACTTCTATGGTACTGGAACAAGTGAATGCCTATTTAAAAGGCCACGGCGAAGAGCATAACTACCACATCATTCTAGCTGCCACTGACTATGGCAATATCGCCTACGCTGAAGATGGCCTGGATATTACGGAAGAAGTTTTGGCAGGGTTAAATCAAGAATATACAGGGCAGTAAGGAATGATATAGGGCTAAATCTATGGTTTCCCTTTCAGTCTGTGATCACGATATATCGGGATCCTATTCTGACCTATGGGTCGAGCACCAATCCCTCAATAGAAAGAACTAAGTAATTCATCTGAGTAACCAATTTTCTCCATGAGATGCAGATATCGATTGTTTAATAAGGAAGTAATACTATCATATTTAGTATTACTATTGTCAATTAGTTGTGTGCCACAATCCCTTAGCGAAGCAGAACTACAAGCCTACGTTCAGGATACTGACCATGGCCTGAGCAAGAAAAAGCAATTCAAAGGATACGAGGTGCAGGTTACCTACCGTCCTCAAGACCTGTTGATCGCTCAAGAGACAAGAGGGGCAACAGCTCTGGATACTGAAGAATTAGAAAGGCTGACCAAGAAGTACGAAGATTACTATTACTTCATTCTTAGCTTATCAAGAGATAATAAAGAAGCACTTTACAAAACCGGGGGAGGTTACGACCAATTCAGTGATATGGTGCAGACCTTGTCATTTCGTATGGCGAGCCATGTCAACATGACAACAGCTGGAAGCGATACCATTGAAGTGGCCGATTACGTGTTTCCCAGGACTTATGGCATGGGAGGCGCCACCAACCTCATGTTTGTCTTCAACAAAAAAGAAGCAGAGGGAGACGAATGGGTACAACTTAATCTCAAGGAATTCGGCCTCGGACTCGGTAACCAAAACTTCCGCTTCCGAAAAGAAGACTTAGACAACACACCAAAAATCAAATTCAAAGGAACTTAATATCAACAGCTAATTACTAAGTACTTACTACTAATTACTACCACATGTTTAGAAAAAGAAAACTCATCAAAGCCATCTCTATATTCTTTTTGTTAGAGATGCTTTTCGATTTGGGCCATCCTATAGTGTCTTATGCATTGACCGCTGGTCCTACAGCACCAGAGTATACCAGCTTTGAACCGGTAGACACTACCGATATGGTTAATATGCTCAATGGCGACTTTGTATACAACATGCCAATACTGGAAGTACCAGGCCCAGGTGGAGGTTACCCGCTTTCACTATCATATCATGGCGGAATTAAGCATAATCAAGAGTCATCATGGGTAGGGCTTGGATGGAATATAAATCCAGGTGCCATCAACAGATCTGTACAAGGTTTTGCTGATGATGCCAATGACGTAGAATACAAGACCCTGGATTATTCTGATGGAGGTGAAAGAACTACGGATACTTACAATTTGGCACTAGGAGGGAAGTTAGCAGGTGACGTAAGTTCATCGCTGAATTTTAGTCTATCAACTACTTCAGACACTTATGAAGGAGTATCCAGAAGTTTTTCCGTATCATCTGGAGCTGGTTATACTTTTGGCGAAAGTCCAGTTTCTCCAAGAGCATCCTTATCTAATGGAATAACTGTATCTGATGGTAAGGTTTCAGCTTATAGATCTGTTAGTGTAGGTAACAGATTTGCGGGTTCTTTGTCTACAGGTGCTTCAATATCTTCTAATGGGCTAAAGAGCTTTGCAAGATCTTCTGCTGATATTGCGCCAAAGAATAGCTCGGCGGGAAGAATTAGTTCTTATACCAGCGTGGAAAATAAAAGTGGTGGTTTTGGTGGTAAGCCATTAACTGTTGTATTAGACGTTACAAAAAAGTATACCCGGTATTGGTCTAGTGAAACCGCAGTAATGAAGACCTATGGGTCACTTTACCCTAGAAACGCCAACAATGACCTTGATCAAGACCGACTGGAGAACAACGTTTTGATCACACACAGCGGAGACGTGTATCATTTATATGATGATGTAATTAATGAAGCTGCGGCAGAGAATAACCCCGAACTTCAAATCGGAGGCAGTTTTCTCAATTACGATAGCTACCAGGTACTAGGTCAGGGAATAAGTGGTATGATAGAACCGTATGTAGCTGAAAATGGAGATTTATTTGGTCAGAGTTACTATGCTGCAAGTTTGCTCAGCGGGATACCTTCTATAAACAACCCCCTCATGCAATATCAAACGTTAGGAACCCAGTTTGAAATTGACAAGGTTGATTTTAGATTTTTAGGTGATTACTCTAACAGAGTGGATATAGATGCGGCTGACATCCTGTCTGATGCTTCCAATGTTTTCAGAACAACGGAACACAATGTCACTGGGCACAATGACGGACTTCGATTGAGTGGTAAAGAGCAGCGTATCGCAGGTTCAAGGGGTATCCAGTGGTTTACCAATGAGGAGATCGTGTCTGGTTCAGCAAAGGCTCAGGGCTTCATGGACTTTTACCAAGACCCTTCAGACCGCCAGTTAGACTATGAAGTCTATGAGAACTATTTGCAGCCTGAAGCAAGCTTATCTTATTGCCTCAATAATTTCCAATCTCCTTTTGACTCAGAACACAATGAAGCCTCCTTTGTGGGTGACCAGTATTGTGATACTGATGTATTGATCAATTGCCCCGGTGACTTCTACTATAAAAGCCTCAAACCTAAAAACTACGATCTCAGAGAGAAAATAGGTGGGTTTAAGGTAACAAATGAAAGTGGTGTCACTTATCATTATGCCTTGCCCGTTTACAACTATAACGAATACTCTCGTACCCGAATAAAAGAAACCAGGGAAAACGTTGCTGAACACAGAGAAAACTTCAATAGAGCACCCTATGCTTATACCTGGTTACTTACGGCGGTGACAGGTCCTGACTTCGTCGATAGAAATACTAATGGTGTTTTGGATGATGACGACTGGGGATATTGGGTCAAGTTTGATTATGGCATGTGGACAGATAGTTATCAGTGGCGAACACCTCACCAAGGATATGCACAAGATATCAATGCCGATGTAATGACTTTTACTTACGGCATGAAGGAGCTCTATTACCTGGATGCCATTGAAACTAAATCACATATTGCCTTATTTGCCAAGTCAAAGAGAAAGGATGGATATGGGGTGACGAGCCGATTGGAAGGTGGAAGTAATCCAAGAGAATATAATTTTACGTATCCCGATAGAACCGATCGGTTTCAAGACTTAGGCTCATTACGTTACTATGTAGCGCCAGTTGCTACTATGAAATTAGATGCAATTTATCTGCTGGATAAGGATGATTATAGTCAAATCAATATAGATAAAGCCGCTGGAGATAAATATAATGATGGGCCTCATGCCTATCCTTATGAAGGAGCAGAGGTAGATGTGCCTACCGGGCCAAACATAAGAGAAGGCGAGGACTTTGTGTATGTCAAATATCATAACGGAGACCAGGTACTAGACGACGGCGATATTGATGGTATTCTTGGAGGTAATAATGGTTTGGAAGCATCATCACTTCGCATTGTAGATTTTAACTATGATTATTCTTTGGCGGATGGCGTACCGAACTCTATAGCTCATTATTCTGACTTCGGTAATACTTCTACTCCACCAGACCCTTTATGTTTCCCTAAAGGGTATGATATCCCAGTCCCTAACGACCTTAGAATATCCTCTCCTCCATGTGGAGTAGGTGTATACGAAATGTATGGAGAAAACAGTACATACTTATTCGACCTTGTCAATCAAGGGTGCGAAACTGGCGATGGTTTGCTTTTAAACGGCGGTGCGGATGTCAGATTTGAAAGAACAGGTAAACTCACATTGAAAAGTGTCGATGTTTTGGGTAAACGCGGAGAGAGTGTAGTCCCACCATATGCATTCGAGTATGGCAACAACCCAGATTATCAAACTAATTATTATGACGAGTGGGGGTATTATAAAGATGATTTCAGTGGCAGTTCTGTTCCGGCCAATATAGCTGCCAATAGAGATAACGACGGACGGCTAGTGGTCTTTCCTAATCCCACAGATGAACAGAAAGCAGTACTACCCTATAGTAGAGAAGTGACTGAAAACTCGGCAGATAACCTTGACGCATGGTCTCTGACCAGGATCACCAGCCCTTTAGGTGCTGAAATAAACGTGGAATACGAAGCGGACGAATATACCTCCGTTTTGAATAGCGGTCAGCAATACGAAATTGGTGAAATGGAGAAAAGTACGACTCTTAACCAAGTGATCCTCACTTTAAAAGAAAAGTCTTCAGTCCTGATGCAAAGGCTAACGCCTGGGGTATCAGTAGATTTGAAAGCACTTACTATGGAAGAGTTGAGTTCGGGTATGGCCCGTCATCAGACATTAGACGATCAGTTGGGTACTGTGGTGAGTCTCAATGATGATCGTATCATCGTAAGTCATCCGACCTTATACCAATTATTAAGTGAGAGGACAGTTAACATTTCCGGTTCTAATGTTAATGCCATACCTCATTTTGTATCAGCTTTTATCAAAACTGATCCGGTGATTCATAAAGGAGGTGGAGTAAGAGTTAATAAAATAAGCGTTTTGGATGGTTTTTCAGGAAGAGAAAGCTGGACTACATACAATTATAATGATGTAGTTACCGGTCAGACTTCTGGTGTCAGTAGCTATAAACCATATAATGCCATCAATGTTAGCTATGACGTTCACAATGACTATTTCTATAATTCCTTAAAAGACACTAATACCGATGTGCTAAGGGTGTTCGATGAGGCACGCAGTAGTTTCCAGAATAAAGCTAACGAAGCCAATGAAAAGGTGATGGCCAACATCACGGAAATACCTGTTGGCGTGTACTATGGGACGGTAACCGTTCAAAATGGTGTGAACGACTTTGAAGCTGATTTTAAAAACAGGTATCAGCATACCGTATTTTCTGAGGATATGGTACAAAAGGAGCGAGAAATTACGAATACACTAGCTGGTAATCGATCAGCCAAGCTTGAACTTAAAAACTATACGCATAGAATAGGAAATCTGGAAAAACATGAGAGAATAAATCAAGCCGGTGAGGTAGTATATCGAACTACCAATAACTATTTGTTGGACACTGAGACTTCTACGTTCGAGGAAGTGCTTAAGGATCAAAAACAAGGAGTGATTGAGCAATCTGCGCATAAGCATTTCCGGCGTAATAAGTTCTACGTCACTGATTATGAGCCACCTTACGATTTTGAATCTGTGTATGATTATCACAGGGCACTGGTCACCAAGAAGTCAGATTATGTAGACATACTGACAGAGACAGTCGAGGAAGATCTAAAAAGAGGAGTAACCACCAGAACCAGCTTTTTGGCGTTTGACTTCTTTTCCGGGCAAACCACCAAAACCTTGGTTGAAGATAGTTACGGTAATCAACTCGTGAGTGAGACGATTCCGGCCTACCATAAATATCCGGGCATGGGACTTGCTTTAAATGGTGGCGCGAATATGCTGACTCAAGAAGCTGAAAATATAGAGTTTGCTTATTCAGTCTTGCCACTTGATAATCCAATATCGATAGATCTATATCCGAACCCAGCCAGTGCGTGGGTAATACAAGTGAATAGAGAAGGGCTTGCTGTTGGCGATCATATCAAATTCATACTAAATGGGCAGGAATTTGTTGCCAAAACGACTGGTCAATTTGGAGCAGCTAATGATCACTTCTACATCCAAATGGATGGTCGTGCTCCCACCATAACCACGGCGCAAATTGGTGTCCCTATACAAAGAATTAGAAAATCATTGGTTTCGGCTACTGCCCAAACGTGGAATTCTAATTCTAAGATCCTAGGACAGCCATTGCTTGATCAAGTGGCTTTGACTTTCAGCGCTAATGCAACACCAGACCAGATTTTATGGTATGCTGATGATTATGATAAACTTAACAAATTGGAGGTTGGAGAGAGGTTCAAGTTTAGCTATTTCAATGCTCCGATTTTGGGAAGAGTATTATCATTTCAAGATAATGGTAGTTATTGGAGGTATGAGGTTAGGTTATCTCAAGACATTGCTTCAGGAGTTTCCAGGAACAGCGAAATCCTTGGGTCGTTTAGACAACATCGTTCTTATCAATATTTGGGTGATAACATAGACCTTACAACACAACCGGATGGATTGTACCCATTCAATTCTTTTGAACGATTTGATTCCTGGGAGGCGGGTCAAGAGCCTATCTCAGAACAGTGGCAGAAAAATTCGGAAGTGACCTTGTATGACATCTATTCTCAACCATTAGAGGCTAAGGATATAAATGGTAATTATGCTGCCACCAAAATGGACATCCGTCGGGAACAGGTCTATACTACCGTAGCTAATGCCGAATACAATGAATTTGCTTATTCTGGTGCTGAAGATACGCCTGTAGATGGGTATTTCGGAGGAGGAGTAAAGCTGGAAGGTGAATGGGTAGAAGGTTACGGACACACCGGAATCCATTTTGTACAATCCCGAGACGCGACATCTAAGGGCTTCTCCTATAAGATAGAGAACCCTTCTTCAGAAAAGTATTTGGTATCCTTTTGGACCACTTCTAGAAATTCTGCCATCAAGTATAGGGAGACAAGAAACGACAATTCCTTAGGGTCAATTAGCTTCGCTGAGCTTTTACCGCGTAAGTGGGTGCAAGTGAGCGACAGTGAGGAAGACAGATGGTATTTATTGAGAGGATACATCACTGTCTCTGCCGATAACCTAAACGAAATTGAAATATGGACAGAAGGCTCTGGCATAACCCTCCAGGACGATTTCAGAGTTCATCCGGTTGATGCGGTCATGACCAGTTATGTGTATAACCAATGGGGAGAATTAACCCACATACTAGATGCTAATAATGTATATACAGAATATAGGTACGACGGCGTAGGAAGGCTTACAGAGGTTTGGAGGGAGACTTTCGACCGCGATCTTGATGGCCACTATGATGGTCGGGTAAGGCTTTCCTCACAAGAAATCATTTATTCAAGAAACAACGGTCAATAAGATGAGATACTATCTATTAATCATAATCACGTTTTTATCAGGACATATTTTTGCTCAGACAATTGTAAGTGATGGACCGGCTTGTCCGGGTAGCACTGTGACCTATCAAGGGCCCCCAAATTGTGGGACTGCTTCTGGTGCCTGGATAGTTACTCCGCTTTCGGCTCGCGTTTCTGTGAGTTCCCCGGGGGTTACGAACCAGGCTGAAGTGGAATGGAGTAGCACTTTCAGTGGAACTGCACAAATCCTTTATCAATACGTCGCATTTGAGGGAGGAGAGTGCGGGGATGCTCCTCAAAGTGTTTCAATAACGGTATCTCCACCGACTATACCATCAGTCCAGATCAATGCTTCTGATGCCAATCCATGCCTAAATGATGAAATAGAATTAACGGCGACTAATGCAACAGGTGTTGAATGGTTTGATGGTGAGACTTCATTAGGCACTACCAACCCGATAAGCGTTGTAATAAGCGAGGATATGGACATCACGGTAACGGGGGATGTAGACTATTGCTCGGGACAAGAATCATCATCTGGTAGTATCAATATAACTGTGCTGCCCAGTCCTAACTTAAGCCTATCAGATGAGACGTATTCGTTTTGTGGTCAACAGAATGTGGTTATTGCACCCGATATACCTACGGGAATTTCATCATTCATTTGGGAAGACCAACAGTCTACTGCCGTAGTTGAAGAAGATATTTTGGATCTTGGCCAATTAGATGAGGGAACATATTTGTATCATTTATTCGGACAGGATGCCAATGGGTGTAAAACAACTGATTTTGCAATAATTGATATTAATGTTCAAGCCAGCTGCAACTCAAGTTTAAACCACATAACTGCTACATCCTACGATGAATACGGTAATCCTATATCGGGGTCACGAATATACTTTGATCTGGTTGGACAGGTTGTTCAAAACCAGACCAAGGGCTTTACGGACGGCACAATACTGGTTAATCAACCTGTATATGACCGCCTTTATCGACCGGTAATCAACACATTGAATGCTCCATTTCTATTGACTGAGTTTTCTTACCTTGAAAACTTTGTTACTGACAATAATGGTGATCCGTACGGTTATCTAAACTTTGACAACCCGTTACAATCATTCAAATTTCTTAATCCGGATCCAATCAGCAAAACATCTGGGTTAGGCCAGTATTATAGTACGGGCAATACCCTTGAGGCATCTGTGCCTGTTACTGACTTTCCGTATGCTCGGGTTGAGTATTATGATGATGGTACTGAAGAGCTTAAGCGATCCACTATTCCTGGAAACCGCTATAAGCTTGGTTCCGGAAAAGAAGTCAAAACGGAACGCTTATCTGTTACCGATGAACTTGACGACTATCTAACCATCCGTAATAAACTATTTGAAGTCTATGGAAATACTACTTTGCAAAGCCAAGCGATTAAAGAAGTGTTTGTAGATCAAAATGATATAAGGTCCGAAATAGTCGAAGATAAGAGTGGTAACGTTTTGATAACGCAGAATGCGAAATTTCCCGGTGTTGGAAATAGAGACTTCAGCAATGGTAGTCTCAGCCCCTGGAGAAATCTTGAGCAAGGCGATTTGAGGTGGGCATATAGCGAACTTTCTTTTGACCACGAGCTTAGGGCCTTCAGTATGGATGGCAGTGAGTGCAATACGAATACGCTTGTTAATGATATCACCATCTTACCCGGAGAGTACTCGGCATATATACAAATGGCCAGGGGTAATACGAACAATGTCTATTCTATTTTTATCAGTGGGATCCGGAGTGACGGTACAGAAGTTGGTTTGGGGTCACAGTTTGTATCCAGTGGTAGCTTCGATGGAACAATAGATTTTGAGGCTACCGAAGAATATGAGGCGATCGGGTTATGGGTATCCGGGGTTCCGGGGACAGGTAATCTCGATGTCAGACTAGGGTATATTGATATTCAGCCTTCCGGTTCAGTCAGGTTTAGTAATACTTCATTCAATTATTATGACGGGGCGAATAGATTAATTGCTTCTATCGCACCTAACGGGGTTCTAGACATACTGAATAGTCCCAACGGAGTGGATGACTTCGATATAAATAATTTGCCCTTTACCACATACTATGCCTACAACCATCAGGGTTGGCTTGAATCTACAAGAGAACCGGATGTTGGAGAGACTAAGTACCGTTACAGGAAAGATGGTAGTATCCGTTATTCACAAAATGCCCAGCAAAAGGTTGGTTTAGACTTTTCTTATACTGACTATGACAGTCTAGGGCGGCCAATTGAATTCGGGGAAATCGATATTATACCTGAGGCTCCTGAAAATACTTTGGACTTTGAGTTCATCAATCCAAACCTCAATCCTACTATTGATGATTTATTGTCGACGATTGATAGGATACCAGGATTATCTGCCAACAAAAGGCAGTGGGTGAAAACCAATTATGATTTGCCTGACTTTGACTTTCAAACCGTGACTAAGTTAACCGACTACAATCAAGATTTTGTACTGGGTGCGGTTAGTTGGACAGAAAATAAAGATATCAAAACCTGGTACAGCTATGATGAGCAGGGTAGAGTGGAATGGATGGCGCAAAAGCCTGTTAACTTACCTGTAACCTTTGTGATTGAGTATAACTACGACCTTTTAGGCAATGTTCTTCAGGTCGCGTATAAGTCCTATGAGCCCGATGGTACTACAAAAGACCAGTTCTTTCATCATTATCAATATGATGCAGACAAAAGGTTAAGCAGGACATTAACCAGTTTAGACGGAAATATCGATAATGCCCAGCTTCAAGCCAAATACATTTACTATTTACATGGGCCTTTAAAGCGAATTGAGTTGGCCAATGATCTGCAGGGTATTGACTTTGTATATAACATTCAAGGTTGGCTGAAATCAATTAATCACCCAGATTCTGACCCTGGACTTGATCCGGGAAACGACGGAGGCGGTAACGGCTTTAGAAAAGATGTTTTCGGCATGATCCTGAATTATTATGAAAATAATATGAACGGGCTCTTCCAGATTTCTGCGCTGGATAATCACCCAAACCCGCTTGAATTTCATGGTTTGGCTGGTGAAGAATTTCAGCCAATTCAGATTGCGTCGATGTTTGATCTTTTTATGCCTACAATGCAAGCACCAAATGAATCAGGTTTTAAGCAGTACAGTGCAGAAAAACCGAGATATGGAGAGCAATTAAAGCGTCTGCTTGACCAACAAACATCAGACCAATAACCAATCACAACATGATATTTAAGATTATGACTTTAAGATTTTTAGCATTACTGAGTCTGATTCTTTCATTAACAACCACGATTGTTAATGCTCAAACCGAGACCATAAAGCTTCTAATTAACATTAACAGCAATAGTGCCACCGAAGGGCCGGCTCCCTGGAACAACCTATCGGCGGGCTATGATGCTTTAGCCAGTATAAATAACCTTGTCGACGGCGATGCCAACAGCTCGGGCATCACCATGAGTATGGCCACGGCCTGGGACAACCGCAGTACGACAGATGGCATGCAAACAGGGGCACTTTTGTACCCTGTCAATGTGATGCGCAGTTACTTCAGGGTAAGGAATGACACGGAAGAGATACAATTCAGTGGTTTGGACCCATCGGTGAGCTACACGTTCAGAATGATGAGTAGTTATGACAATTCCAAAGGGGCAGGCACGGAGACATCGAATACGGTATTTGAGATCGATGGCAATAGTGTCACTGCAGATTTCACCAACAATGAGAACCAGTTGGTAGAGCTGGCCAATGTATCACCTGACGCGACAGGGACGGTGATATTGAAGGTAAGCAAGGGCACATCCGGGACTTTTGGTTATCTCAATGCCGTTGAGCTGGAATACGTTCCTGCATCCACTGCCCCGGCACCTGCTGCCCCTACCGGTTTGACGGCTGATGGGTCGGCAGGCACATCGGTAACCTTGGCCTGGACTGATAACTCAGACAATGAAATTGGTTTTGATATTTATAGGTCATTGGCTGGAATGGACGATTTTACGTTGTTGGTCACTACCGATGAAAACATAGTTTCTTACAATGATGACAACCTTGGTGCGGGGCTTGAAGAGGATACCGGCTATGATTATCGCGTTCTGGCAAGAGCTTCCCCCACCAATTTTTCAATTGCTGCGGAGATAAGTGTAGTGACAGCAAGTGTGGACAACGATGGCGATACTTTTAGCGAGGTAGAAGGTGACTGTGACGATACCGATGCCACTATATATCCAGGGGCTACGGAAATACCGGACGATGGTATCGATCAGGACTGCGATGGAGTGGATTTAGTGACTGTAGCTACACGTAAGCTATTGATCAATATTAACAGCAATAGTGCCACCGAAGGGCCGGCTCCCTGGAACAACCTATCGGCGGGCTATGATGCTTTAGCCAGTATAAATAACCTTGTCGACGGCGATGCCAACAGCTCGGGCATCACCATGAGTATGGCCACGGCCTGGGACAACCGCAGTACGACAGATGGCATGCAAACAGGGGCACTTTTGTACCCTGTCAATGTGATGCGCAGTTACTTCAGGGTAAGGAATGACACGGAAGAGATACAAATCAGAGGTTTGGACCCATCGGTGAGCTACACGTTCAGAATGATGAGTAGTTATGACAATTCCAAAGGGGCAGGCACGGAGACATCGAATACGGTATTTGAGATCGATGGCAATGGTGTCACTGCAGATTTCACCAACAATGAGAACCAGTTGGTAGAGCTGGCCAATGTATCACCTGACGCGACAGGGACGGTGATATTGAAGGTAAGTAAGGGCGCGTCCGGGACTTTTGGTTATCTCAATGCAGTTGAATTGGAATATATTCCTGCCCCCATTATTCCGGCACCTGCTGCCCCCACCGGTTTGGTAGCTGATGGATCATCAGGAACGTCCGTAACCTTGACCTGGACTGATAACTCGGACAACGAGACAGGTTTCGAGATAGAAAGGGCTACCATATCAAGTGGTTATGAGCCTATAGGTGTCGTACCGGAAGGTACTACTACCTTTAGTGATAATGGGCTAGCTCCAGATATTTATATCTATCGTGTGAGGGCCACAGGCACAACAAGTGATCTGGATTCTGAATTTTCTTCTGATGCCATGGCTACAATAGTAGATACGGATCCCGGTGCTGCTACAAAAAGAGTATATCTTATTGACCTCGGCAACCCCTCTAACAGCACACCAGGCAATTGGAATAACGTGACCGGACCTCAAGCCACGGGCATGAGAATATTAAATATGGCCGATATGGAAGGGGTATCCAGCCCCATGAGTTTTGAGGTGGTAAGTGATGCCTCTGAAGGCTATGGTAACGGCTCTAATCTTGATGGTTATACTGGCGAAACATTAGGGCAGCCTGGTACCGCCAATTCAGATAGCTACTTTGCACGTGGTGCCGGGGGAACATATAAATTAACTGGGTTTAATAGTTTTAGAACTTATGACCTGGTCATCTTTGGGAGTCGTATGGGCGCTGGCAACAGGGTGGGCAGTTACACCGTTAATGGTGAGACGCAGATCCTTGATGCGCTCAACAACTCAAGCAATGTGATAAGCTTCACTGACTTACAGCCTGATAGTAACAATGAAATCCTGCTGGACTTTAGGCCGGCGCCAGGCTCGACGTTTGGCTACCTTAATGTACTGAAGGTAATAGAGAAATCAGCTCCTCTCGATGGACCGACCAATCTTACCGCCGTGGCCACTCCAGGCCAGATAACGCTTACCTGGACAGATAACTCAGATAATGGAGGTTCTTTTCAAATCAGAAGGAGTACTGTGCCGAATGACGACAATGCCCCATTTGCCGGTGCTCAGACAGGTAGTACTTCTTTTGTCGATCTAACTATTGAGCCGAACCAGACTTACTACTATCAGGTGAGGGGCTCAACTTTTGAGAAAGTTTCTGAATATTCGAATGAAGTGATGGTACAAAGCCTGGATAGAAATCAAGGTTTAATTGCTGATGATATTGAAATTTCAGCGCTTCGTGATTTGTTTGGTGCAACAGAAGGATTACAATGGTTCAATAAGACCGGTTGGCCCACTTCTCAATCAGAATGGGATTTAATTACGGAAATTGAGCAACTGGAAGGTTGGCATGGCGTTACGATAGCTGATGGTGATATAACTGAGCTGGGATTCACAGAGAATAATCTTCATGGACATCTGCCTTCAACAATAGGTAATTTGGGTGCACTTGAACGATTAACCTTGTTTAATAACAAACTTCAAGGTCAAATCCCTTCCGAAATAGGTGATCTTCAACTTTTAACTTTGCTAAATATTACTGATGATCATTTGGATGCCAATGTGACCACATCAATTTACTCACTGTCAAATTTGACCAACCTTCGCCTTGGCGGAAGAGGTTTTTCGGGTCACCTACCTGATGGCATTGCATCACTCACAAAATTGAGATTTCTTTTCATTATGGAAACTGATTTGTCAGGGCCACTGCCTGATGACCTCACGGCTCTTCCAGATCTAATCTTTGTAGGTATTATAGGTAATTATTTTGACGCTTTACCTGATTTTTCAGGCTCTGGTCAATCATTGACGTTGGACGTGCATAACAATGCGCTCGCTTTTAATCACCTGGAACCCAACGTTGAGGCAGCTAATGTATCATTTATTCTCTACCAAAGACAGAAAAACCCGGATGAAATTCGGGATGTGGTGATTGATGAAAATGACAATTTCACAATAACCAATGATCGTAAGGGTGGGACTTTTACAACCTATAGATGGGAGTATCAAGATGAGTTTAGGGCTTGGACCGATGTGCCAGGAGCAGATCAACCGGACCTTGTCCTAAGTGGTGTGGATGAAAGCTTTATTGGAAGGCATTACCGCTGCGTCATGACAAATAGCCTGGTAACCGGTTTAACCATCTACTCATCAGTTTTCAGGGTTGCCGCTATTAACGATCGAGCTGAAACTGATTATGAGGTGAAACCGCTCTATGATGGAACCATCACATCAGTGCAATGGCGCTCAGAAAAACCTTTTGATGTTACAGAAACTGAATTCGAAGACGATGGATGGGGTGCATATTTGTTCGAATATGACGATAAGTATCAACTAAAGGAAGCGTTTTGGGGAGAAAGGGATGGTACAGGATTAATCAGCGTTAATAACAATAGGTACCGTTTGACCAACCTCAATTATGACGCCAACGGTAATATATTATCTCTAAAACGATATAATAATGCGGGAGAGTCAAAGCACAGTTTTATCTATAATTACAACTCTGATCCATTAGCCACTCCAACTAATCAATTGGAAGGCATTCCCGGTTATGCATCGTATCACTACAATAGCATAGGACAACTGACTCATGAAAGTTCGGAACAGACCCCAAATAAATATGTTCAGTACGACATTACTGGAAAAGTAATGGCTATTTACTCTCATGCCACATACAATGAAGCTACAGAGGCTTATGACTTTGAGGATGAGTTTAAGAAGGTCAGTTATACCTATGATGATCGTGGTTTCAGACTAATGAAGCGCGATGAAGAAACGGGTCAGGAGACATGGTATATCCGTGATGCCTCTGGTAACCTTGTAACCATATACGAAAGAGCTGATGAAGCTCCTTCACCAATCAAGACTGAAGTACCTATATACGGGTCAAACAAGATAGGTGTTTATTATCCACAACAAGATGGCACAACCGCTTATGAGTTGACCGACCATTTGGGTAATGTAAGAGCTGTCATAAAGCGACAGAACGTTATTGTTACTGCCACTATGGAAGATATAGAGCAAGTCGATATGCTCAATCCAAGAGTCGAAGAGATGCAATACTTTGAGAACTTGGTTGAAACAGCCATCGATGATGTTAACCATAATCACACACCTTATGCCGATGCTTCCTTTTCATCCTTCTTGTATTGGGGAGGGGCTGCGGACCTTAATTCTCAACCCATTGGACCTTCCACGGGCTTCCGAGTAATGGCAGGTGATAATATTCTACTGGAAGTACAAGCACAGTATCTGGATGAACAGACTACTTACAATAGGACTGCTCCTATCTCATCCATTATAGGTCAGTTATCCGGCTCGTTTACCGGAGTAATTGCGCCAGACGCAGCTTCAGTAATTAATGATATGATCACAGCCGCTAATGGCGCACTCTTGATACTGCCAGAAAGCAATGGTGATCAAGTACCACATGCCTACCTCAACTATGTTTTGTTTGATGATGACCTCATATTGAAGAATGCGGGGGCTAAGCGTGTCAGCGCCGATGCTATTTATGGCTCAGGTTCTGAGTTTGAGTATTTGACTTTTGACGCAGCTATTGTACCCGAAGAGGATGGATACATCTTTGTATGGGTCAGCAATGAATCACCCCAGACGGCAGTGTGGTTTGATGACCTGAAGGTCTCGATCATGGACAGGGAGGTGGTAACGCAATCCACGGATTACTATCCTTTTGGTTCCGTGTCAAGACGCTACAATACTCCTAATAATTATTTCGAGCCTGCCGAAGAACCAGAAGATGCCGGTTCATCAACATTGTTGGAAAGTAATATCGCCAGATTTGAATTCGATTATAATACCAAAGATGCCAGTGGCAAAGAGAACCAGCTAACCATGAACGGAGGTCGTTTAGGTATCGACCTCAGCCGTAATCAAGATAGAGCACTAAGTTTGGATGGACGAGATGATTACTCGTCCATACCCAACGCTCCTCATTTTGATTTCGGAGCAGAGGATTTTGCTGTTTCTTTCTGGGTAGACAAGAGAATTGCTAGTCAAGGTACGCAGAATCTAGGGGGTGTTGGTGTTTGGGATATAGATGGTGTGCCTTCAGAAAACCAGTGGCATATTACTTTAGGGGATTTGAGTGACATCGAAGACTTCAAGGATATTGATCCACCTACATTTATGATCAATACAGGTGAAGAACATGTGCTTATCTCTTCTCAGCCATTAAAATCAAAATGGACACACATAGTAGGTATGCGCTCCGGTAATTTCATTAGCCTATATATGGACGGAAGTAAAGTAGGGGAACTTGATATCGGAAATGCGCCTATACCCAACAGCGCCCTTCCCATAAGCATTGGAAGGATGTCAAGTATTACTGATACCTATAGTATGGCAGATTTCGACGATGTACAAATCTTTGATCGCGCCCTAACATCGGCAGAGATTGATCAATTGGCGCGTAAGCTGCCACTGGAAGAAATAGAACAGCCTTTACCAGAAAGACCAGTAGCCTTCGGTCAATATTACCGCTATGGCTACCAGGGAGAATATGCTGAAGAGGACGACGAGACAGGCTGGAATAGTTTTGAGTTGAGGATGTATGATGCTACAATTGGCAGGTGGACTAGTGTTGATCCTTACAGAGAGTTTTATTCTCCATATGTTGGCATGGGTAATGATCATATCAATCTTGCTGACCCAACTGGAGGAATGACAGGGCCAGGACCCTATCTACCCGGTATCGATTTTTCCGGTTTAGTTGGAGCATTTAAAAGATTCTGGGGAATTAAAGATGGTCCTCAGCCAATTAAAGCAAAAAGTCAAGCTGAAATATTCATGGACAGACTAAAGTCTTTACCATCTGCCAATATAATTATTTATGGTCCAGGGGGAACTGAGCATGTTATCGATTTAGCCAGTGGTGAATGGGGCGATGGGCCTACCGCCGTTCTAGATTTAGGTGAAGAAAATATATTTTCTGTATTGAATTTATTAACAGCCTCTAACGAGCTAAGTGCTTTATCTCTCTTTCTTGAGATTCACCAGAAAAACCCGGCTAATAAACAAGTTGTGATTGAAGGTAATGTTTATGATAAATACGATAATTCATCGAAATTTAAAGGTTTGTATTACTCGCCATTTGAAGTTGATAGTAAAACAGGACCCGAGTTTTACTACGATTTCATAGAAAATAAGGATGGAACATATACGGTTTTGCCTATTAAGCCAGAACACGTTGAGCAATACTTAAAGCAAAAAAATAGCAAATAAAATAATTACTAACACCTTGAAACAAGCCCTCATCTTCATACTGCTCCTCTTGTCTACACTGGCTTATAGTCAAGATAGGCAAGCTGTTGATAGCTTGACCAATCGGGCTAGGCAAAAACTGGACAGTATCAAACCTAACATAAATCCAGACAGTACTGGTGTGGTCGACCAAGCCCTCGGGCAGGTCGACTCCGCCAATGCTTTACTTACCTATCAACTGGATAGTATCAGCGAACTGAAGATCAGGAATGAGAAGATCGATTCGCTCAAACAAGCTACCCGGCAAAAGCTGGACAGCATCAAAATGCTGAACCTGCCCCATGAAAAGTACGTAGCCAAAGTGGATAGCCTGAACAGCCAACTGGAAAACAAGATCAGTGAGCTGAACCAAAAAGCCGAGCAGAAGTTACAAGATTGGAAAGCTAGACTGACCGCTAAGCTCAATGGAGCAGATAGTTTGGGCTTGGGCAATGTCAACCTGCCCGATGTAGGATTACCAGAGAGTAACGTTGATCTGCCGGATGTGGGAGAGCAGCTTAATATCAACAAACCAGCCGGTTTGGGTGAACTTAACATGAAAGGTTTGGAAGATGTGGGTATTGATACCAACATCGAAAACCCACTGGAAGGCAATGAAAAGCTCAGCCAAATCAAATCCGAAGCCGACCGCATCAAAAGTGTGCCTCAGGGAGAGGTTGAGAAAGTGAAAAGCTCAGACGAGGTCAAAGGTGTAACCGATGAACTGGGTAAGGTGAAAGAAGTAGGGGCAGAGGTAGATGAGTACAACCAAGCCATCGCCAAAGCCAAAGAGGGTGATGTGGAAGACCTGGAAAAGAAAGCCGAAGAAGAAGCCCTCAAACGTAGTGAGCTAAATATGCTGAATGAGGAAACGGCTGGGTTCAACAAGATCAAAGAACAGCATGGTAAATTCCTCAAAGATGCTGAGCAGTACCAAAATAAAGACATGGTCATCCAGCGCATCAAAGAGAAATCCAAGCACCTGGCCATCAACCACCTGCCTAAGAATATAGACTACCAATCCAAGCTAGAAGCAGCACAAAAGAGATTGGCCGCCTATAAAAAGAAGTATGGTGAAATACAGAGTTTAGAAGACACTTTGTTAAAGAAAACCAACCCACTCAAAGGCAAACCCCTAAAAGAACGACTAAGACCAGGCTTCGATTTGGAAATCGCCCGTTCTGGCAACCCATTCATTGATTTTGCCCCGACCCTTGGCTATCGCATGAACGACCGCTGGTCCATCCACGGCAGCTATGTCTATCGCTTTGAATTCAAGCAAGATGAGTTTGCCCTGGCAGGAAAAATGCCCACTCATGGAGCACGGTTTTATTCCACCTACAAAGTATTCAAGAGCTTCTCACTACTAGCCGGAGGAGACTATATCCGTACCAATGTACCTCGCACCCAATCCGGGGAGACCTATAGAGCTTGGACTACTGGTCTGTATGGTGGTATCGTAAAGCGTTATAACCTTTCTCGCAATGTAAAAGGCACTGCACAATTGCTCTATAACTTCAACCATGATGATAACAGTCCCTACCCAAGGAAATTCAACATCCGTCTGGGTTTTGAGCTCGACTTGTCCAAGAAACGTAAGAAGCAAAGGCTTAACTTAAACGGCCAGCCGTTGCCAAAAGGAGTGAAGCTACCGAAGAGACTAAGATAGTATGGAGTAGTTAGTAATTAGTAGCTGGTTGTACAGGCACCCCCCTCGTGCTGGTGAGTAGACAAAACATCATAGCTGTCACTGCGAGCCTGTCAGTCCATTGACTAAGAAGTATGACGAAGCAGTCCAGAGGCAATAACTAGACAAAAGTCATATAATCAATTGATGGTATTCCAATAATATGAGGAAATAAAGAGAGTGATTTCAAAAGCTTTTCTAACAGTTCATTTCGAATGCAACCTGTCTCTTCCGGTAAACAGGTAAGAAATCTATCTCCCCTATAAATAACACTTTTAGCTCTCCTTGATTATTGCAAGCATTTGTCTATCAGTGATTTATGAGTTTAGACCTGTATGTTCAGTTCAGAGAGAGGACACCAACTCATTTTTCGGGGTTCTCCCTTCTATTTTTGCTGTTAACGCCTCTATTAATGCGGTGTCATTCAAATGAGTAGCCGCTGCTAATTTCCCTTTAAGTGCTGATATTCTATTAGGTCCTTTTATGAGTGCTTTGTCGAAAAGTGCTAAGGCTTCTTGAGCACGGCCTTCTTCGACCAGCCAGTTGCCATATAGCTCGTAAGATGGAAATACGATGTTTGGCGGACCAAATTCATAACTGGTTTTATCTTCCAAATCTACGGCGCTCTTTAACCACTTTTCGATACCCTCTTTATCGGCCTCGAGTTTGGCGTACATGGCTTTGAGCTCCATCAGTAATATCTCCGCTTGGTTGAGGTCATCCTGATCTGGCAAACGGGAGGCAAAACCAACACCACTACAAACTGTAACGCCTTTGGATTCAATCACACCAGTAGCGACCGATACCGCGTCTTCGATTTGCTGCATGGCTTCTTTCATACCATTCTTGTCCTGCTGCTGGTAAGCTTTCATGCCGTCCAGAAATAGGAGCGAGGCTTGTGATTGGATATTTAGGTCCTCCGTATTGACAGTCAGATCTGCAAACTCACTGTCCCAATCACCGGTCTCGGCCAGGTAAATCCCTTTCATTTCTATCGCATAGTACCTCAAGCCTCCTTTCGCAGCAGTATCAGCGGCATATGCTGCCATGTTGCGCATGATAGCCTTGGCTTCTTCATAGTGCCCCAATTGAAGGTGCCCATACAACAGCCAATGATAGGCATGATAATTTCTGGAAGCAGGGTTCAGGCGCTTACGTTCTATCTTCTTAAGACGTGCTTCATAAGAAGCGATATTGGATAAAATGACTTCTTCCCACATGCCTATGGCCACATAGATATGGGATGGCATGTGCAATGCATGTCCAGCATCAGGAGCTACACCAGCGTAATTGTTGGCCGCTTCAAGCGCCAGAGGTGCGTGATCCGGATCGTCGTAAGCATGAATTAAATAGTGTAATGCCCCAGGGTGTCCCGGATTCTCATTTAGAATGCTCTTAGCGATTTTCGCTCCTTTACCGTATAATTCATAATCACGCCCCTGATTGGAAGAACCTAGCAATGACAAAGCATAGAAAGCCGATACTTCATGATTATCCGGATGCTGATCATGCAGCTTGCCCAGATGGTCGGAATAGGCTTGATCGCGATCGAACTTTTCGCCTTCCCCGAATAGTATCTCAGCACTTTGAAAAAGCTCCCATTCTACCGCTGAAACTTTTCCCTTTAACACCTCCTTTTGCTCGTTGGTGAGTCTGTCGAGTGCGTATTTGCCTTTTTCGTAGTTCTGTTGTGACCACAATGGATGGTTATGGGTCATAGCTTCCCCCCAATAGGCCATTAGCATCTCCGGATCGGCCTTTTGGGCTTCCACGAATGCTTCTTCGGCGTCTTTATATTCAAAACTGTGTAGTAACAAAAGA
This sequence comes from Bacteroidota bacterium, assembly GCA_039819065.1. Lineage (GTDB taxonomy): Bacteria > Bacteroidota > Bacteroidia > Cytophagales > Cyclobacteriaceae > JBCBSS01. The sequence continues at coordinate 20,344 of JBCBSS010000030.1, read as the reverse complement.
CCCTTAGTGAAATGGCTTTGGGCGTCCTCATTGCCCGTCACATTGAATTGAATCTCACCAAGAGTAAGGTCTTTTTTGCTTTCACTTTTTGGTTGGCATCCCACCGCGATTATAGCTAGCATCAGCCAATGCATATTTCGTTTGAAGGCACTCATAAAGGTCAGTTTTGATAAGCAAGTACAAGATAAAATATAAATGACTTTGTTGCACGGTTTACTTGATGATCGGATAGTAATTAAAGATAACTGATACTAACACTACTTTGTCATTTTCGCCATGAGCATCTCTTACATGTTATCACCAACAGGCCTTTTGCCGGAAAGTTGCTATGCAGCATACCCTACCGATAGGTATGTAGTAATAGGTTCTATCTTGATAAAGTAGGACTAATAGCATTTTTCATACAGTACGAAAGGAATATTGATTTGATTTATTCACATCCGATATTATATTAACAACGGAATAATAATGAAAGGCCTTATGATGAGACGTGTTTGTAGTTTGCTGTTGGTAGTACTGCTACTGAATAGCTGTAATAACAGTACTGAAGAACCAACTTTAATCGATAATGAGTTGGTGAGTTTGTTGGAAACTAATGCCCCGGCCGGTGAGGGTTTGTCGTTCTACCAATTCCCGGAAAGCGACGATTACCAAAACATTCCAAATGACCCGAATAACCCCATCACGCAAGCCAAAGTCGATTTAGGGCGTATGCTCTTTCACGAAACAGGCATTGCCATAGACCCCAAGGATCCGAATAATACAGGTACCTATTCATGCGCAAGTTGTCATCATGCCCAGGCTGGTTTCCAGGCCGGTGTAGCCCAAGGCATAGGAGAAGGAGGTGAAGGTTTTGGTGTGGCTGGCGAGCTTCGTGTGAAGCAGGCTGCTACGCCGGAGGATAGCATTGATGTACAACCCGTACGTACGCCATCAGCTTTGAATATTGCTTATCAAACCAACGTACTTTGGAATGGGCAATTTGGTGCCACAGGTGTGAATGTGGGCACAGAAATCAACTGGCTTCAAGGTACGCCTACAGATAAAAATAATCTGGGTTTCGAAGGTACTGAAACGCAGGCAATTGCTGGTTTGGATGTACACAGACAGAGAATTGATGGATCACTTTGCGAGACAAACGCCGAATATGTAGCTGCCTTCGCCGCCGCTTTTCCGGATTTACCAGAAAATGAGCGTATCAATAACATTACCGGAGGCTTGGCCATAGCTGCCTACGAACGTACACTCTTAGCAAACCGCAGCCCTTGGCAAGAGTGGTTGGCTGGTGATACGGATGCACTTACACCAAACCAGAAAGAGGGAGCCATGTTGTTCTTTGGAGAAGCTGGTTGTGTAGCATGCCACACAGGGCCTGCACTCAATACCATGACTTTTCACGCGCTGGGCTTCAATGATTTACAAGGCTTTCAGTTCAAGGAAAACGATATGGCCAACCGTGGCAGAGGAATATTCATCAAAGATTCAGATGAATTCTTCAAGTTCAAGGTGCCTCAACTTTACAACCTGAAAGATTCACCATTCTACGGGCATGGGGCCAGTTTCACCTCAGTTAAAGATGTAATAGAATATAAGAACGCTGCCGTGCTAGAGAATGCTGCTGTACCTGAGTTTCTCCTCGCAGCAGAGTTCAAACCACTTGACCTCAATGCCGAAGAAATAGAAGCATTAGTCGATTTTATAGAAAACGGACTTTATGACCCAGCATTGGAGAGATACGTACCTCAATCTATTCCTTCCGGTAATTGCTTCCCTAATAACGATGAGCCATCCAAGGTTGATTTGGGGTGCATATAATGTGTTTTAGATATAAAATGAGTAAAAGCCATTTATCCACCAGAAAATGAACCGGTTAAGTGTTTAACCTTACATGTCTAATGTGGACCTTATAGATATCCTTCCTTAAACAAATCGCTCTGGATTGATTGGAATAAACGATTTTCACTCACTTAGTGCAAAAATAATTACGCCGTCTGGAACTTTTTCGTACATTTGTTCAGACTAACTGAACTAATACTAGACCAAAACAACCACGGATTGATCATCTGACGTCAGTCCATATTTTGAGGGGGGAACTATATGAAGGCACAATACTTAGTGGCTATTACGCTATTGTTGTACTCCAACTATGCTGTGGCGCAACTGTCAAAAGGTGTAGGTGAGACAAAGTCAGTTCCTAATACATCCTGCCAAATTTACGTACCTCAACATTTCGAAATAAAGACCGGAGAAGCACCTGGTGTTATACACAAAGCCAGTGGTACTTTCATCGTGTTTGTGAAAGTGCCTGATAATCAACCTTACAACATTGATACAGGTCTTTCCAAGTCATTTTTCGAAGAAGATAGTAGAATGCAGGTAGAATATTACCAGGAAGAAGATAGTAACGAATTGGTGAAACGAGAAGGTCGGCTTTACAGAACTAAATATAAATTACAAGGTCATGATTTCGAAAGACTTACCATGCTCATCGAACATGACCGTGAACGTTATTTGCTAATAGGAAATTACGCGGCAGTATTCAAGAATCAGGTGGAGGAAGAAGTGCTACAAGTTATATCCAGTATCAATTTAAATTGAACCTGATAGGAGTATGCGTCATTTCAAACTCATATTGAGTTTGGCCTTGATGGCCTGGGTCGTTCTACCTTCCCAAGCCCAAAAGACCGTAGTACATACACCCTTATTTCAAACTTCAGGGCAATCCATGTGGGGACCTTTTCCTAACCCCGGATTGAACCAGACGTTAGAGATATTTCCGGAATTTCGTCGTGACTTTCCTTTCAATACAGAATCATTCACTGTATTGGAGTTTTCCGGCCTTGAGTTCGGTGCCGCACTTGATGGCAACGTTGGTTTCGGCGTGGGGCCGCTTCAATTTAGAATTGAAGGCTTTACCCTCGGAGATGTTGGTATCACCTACCCGGCAGAAGTCAGTATCATCATGCCCGATGATTCTACTTTTAACCCTGGAGAGACTATTACCATCAGATCAGAATTCCAGGCTGGCAACGGAGCTGAAATTATCACTAACTATCCTGAAGCTGGTACGGTAGTTTTGGACATGGGTGTCTACTTTGATGCCAGTTTAGGCTTCAAGGCATGCTTTATTGACTGTACGCCAAGGGTTTCTATCATTCCTCCGCCCGGTATATCAGTACCCTCACCACTGATTGATTCTGCTTTTAAGTTTTTCGAAGTCAATCCGACGACTGGGCTGACCTATATATGTAATGATCCTGCCAGCCTCTTCCAGTGTAATACCAACACCGGATTTCCGCCATGGTCTTATGGTGCTGGAGCATTATCTGGAGAAGTGTCGATACCACATGTCGAAACCACTACCCAGGTGTTAGGGGGAGGCAGGAACCTTAGGGCTACTGGTGATTCTACTTATGTCGATAATGTAATAGATATTGTACAGTTGATCGGATACATACCGGGTGCCCAATCAGTTACCTCTATTCTATCCTTCAGTCGTACTATTCCCATTCTACCAGATGTGACCGGTAATGTAAGAGGAATCACATTGGGGTGGACATTGGCCACTATCAATTTGCTTTTCCCCATTACGCATAATCAGGAGTTTAACTTCGAACCTAGGGTATTTACTGAGTTAGAATTCCCGGAGCCCATTGACTATACGATATATAGCAGTTCAGAAGGAAACATTTCCGGTAGCTCAACCACGATCAGATACCAGGTGGGTGATTCTGTCGATATTACCTTCCCATGCTTTTTTGACTTTATGGATGTGAAAGCCAAGCACTTCATAGAAGGTCAGTTTTCAAACAAGACCTTTGATAACTTCCAGGTAGCTTTGGGTTTTGAAGCACTTGAATTCGAAGTGACTATTGATCCATATATCATTATCCCCGAGATATGTATTCCCATTCCGTTTGTCGGTGATCTATGTACACCTGAGATCGGTTTTCCGGGCGCATCTTTAAACATCGGACCACTCATCAGCCCTCCACCTTTTACATTAGTAGACCAGGACTTTCCACCTTATTTTGATCGTAATTGGGAAATAGAAGGCTTTAATGATGTAGAAATAGCACAACCCTTCAGACTGATACCAAGGCGCAGGACCAGTGAATTCATTGTACAGGATGTCACTTGTCACGGAGATAGCACCGGAACTATCCTTACGGATATCCCGAATGCCGCAGCGCCTTTGACCTATGAATGGTCATTTGGGAGCAGCGATCCAAATCCGATCAACATACCGGCCGGAGTGCACTACCTGAAAGTCACCGATGCCAACAATTGCGTCTTTTTCGAGTCGGTAGAAATAAACCAACCCGATGAACTGAGGGTTGATATGCAAGCTGACGAAATCTTATGTAGTGGAGAAACCACAGCGGAGGTGAGTGTAACTGCTTCCGGTGGAGTAGGACCTTACACCTACCAATGGAATACACTGGATAACACACCAACTTTATCAAACAGAGGTGCTGGTCTTTATACAGTTACGATCACCGATGGTATTGGCTGCCAAATTGTGGACAGTGTGCGCGTGGAAGAACCCTTTCCACTCACAGTGGAGATATTTAATCCGATAGCACCTAGCTGCAATGGCGAAAATGACGGATCACTTGATCTGCTTGTAGATGGCGGATCACCGCCTTACTCTTTCCTCTGGTCGAATAATGCCATCAGTGGCTCTTTAGAGAACATTGCACAAGGCTTTTATGAAGTAACAGTGACGGACGTAAAAGGCTGTACAGTAACTGATTTCATCACCATTGCCGAACCAACCGTCATGACCGGAGCAATCGATAAGTCTTCTGACGTCAATTGTTTTGCCGGAAGCAGCGCACAGATGAGTGTCGACGTACAGGGAGGAACTCCGCCTTACAGTTACACCTGGTTGAATGACGATGTCAAACTCAATACTGCCGGGCCGGTAATCGGGGACTTAGTAGTAGGTAATTATTCTGTAGAAGTATTGGATGCACGAGGTTGTAGATTAGTATTAACTGAGCAAGTGACGGGCCCTACCAATCCCTTGGAGGCCATTCTTACACCCAATCACATCGATTGTAATGATGCGGCTACGGGTTCTATCGACCTGACCGTAACCGGAGGTACACCACCTTATATGTACAATTGGGAGTCAGGTGAAGCCACAGAAGACCTAATCGATGTGCCAGCCGGAAGATACCAGGTAGAAGTCACCGATGCCAACGGCTGTTCAGTGGCTACCAAAACGCTTTTGGTAGAGACGGAGCAAATACGTGCCGGATATTTTATTGGTAATGTAAGCTGTAATGAGCAGCAGGATGGATATGTGGATATTCAAACCATCAAGGGAGGTACGCCACCATACTCGATTAGCTGGTCGACTGGTGATACTACCAGAATGGTCGAAAACCTGAGTGAAGGCGCTGTTGGTTTATTGATCACCGATAGCAACGACTGCCAATGGTTTACGGATATTGAGATCATGAGAAGTGAAATAGCCTGTCTCTTCATTCCAAATACCTTCTCACCAAATGCAGATGGCATTAACGATGTGTGGAACATACGGAATATCGAACTGTATCCCGAAGTCTCGATCAGGGTGGTTAACCGTTGGGGCAACACGGTATTCGAATCAAATGGCTATCAACAGCCATGGGATGGCCGATCCAATGGCAGCGACCTTGAGCCTGCCACCTATTATTATATGGTTGATTTAAGAAACGGTGATCCGGTTTATTCAGGGCCTTTGACGATTGTGAAATGAGAAAACTGTCATGCATATTGCCCGTTTTCATACTTGCTTTGAGCATCACGGTACTTCGTGCTGGGGACAGAACAGCAATACCAACTGACCCATCTGCTCCGTGTGATTTTGAAGTAGACTTCACTTTTCAAGACGTTTCGTGCAACGGTTTTACCGACGGGCAAGCTACTATCAATATTACTGTAGTCGATGAGTTCACCGGGCCTTATACCATAGAATGGTTCGATGGCGATAACCGTTTATCTAGAGACGATCTTCCGGCTGGAACACACTTTGTCAAAGTGAGTGACACCAGAGGCTGCTTCCTCAATGAATTCGTGGATATAGAAGAGCCGCCAGCTTTAGCGGTGGATCTGCTTGTTGATAATGTCAAGTGTTTCGGAGAAGCTGACGGTAGTATTGACCTTACTGTAGTAGGCGGAACACCTCCTTATACCTATCAGTGGACCAACGGTGAGGATACAGAGGATGTGGATGTGCTTATCGCGGGTGATTATGAAGTTACGGTGCGTGATGCGGTAGGTTGCCAAATCATAGGTAGTGCTACACTCACTCAACCGGAAGATCTTGGTATTTCACCAACAGTGATACCGGTAAGCTGCAATGGCGGTTCTGATGGTCAGATCAATACGGTCACATTCGGAGGGGTATTACCCTATCGCTATTTGTGGAGTACCGGTGATACCATTCCAAATGTGATTAACCTGCCCGCCGGCGAGCATACTATCACTGTGACCGACGGTAATAACTGCGAGGAGATCATGACTATTACCATGCCTCAGCCTCCACCGATTCGTGTAGAATTTGAAGTGACAGACCTCAAGTGCTTTGAGTCCAACACAGGTGAAATTCTGGCACAAGTTTCTGGTGGTACACCTGGATATCAGTTTGAATGGTCCAACTCAGGTTTCGTACTAGGGGATACCACCACCAACCCTACGGGCTTAACCAGTGACTTTTATGCTATTAGAATTACCGATTCCAACCTCTGTGAGCATAAAGACAGCACTTTTGTTGATCAGCCTTCTCCGTTGGTGGTCAATCTCGAACCTACGCCAGCCTCTTGCTTCAACAAACCAGATGGAGAGGTAGAACTGACCGTCAGTGGCGGTAATGAACCTTATTCTATTCTATGGTCGACTGGTGGTAGAGAAGAAACTGCTGTAGAATTACTTTCTAACGAATACGAGGTAGTGGTGGCTGATCAGAAGGGGTGCACAGGCTTTGGTAGAATATTCGTAGATCAGCCAGATAGCCTTGATTTCCAGTTTGAAATAATCGAGGTAAGCTGCAAGGATCAGGACGATGGTTCAATTATTCTGGACCCGATTGGCGGCACACCAGATTATGATGTGGTGTGGTTCGATGGTTCAATGGATTTTGAAATTAATGACCTGGTGGGAGGTACTTATCCAGTCACGCTTACGGACGCCAATAACTGCGTCTACGAAACTGAATTTGTGATGCCTACCAACCCAAGGGATTGTATTACCAGAATTACGATACCCAATACATTCACCCCTAACGGCGATGACATCAACGACCTTTGGGTGATCAGAAACTTTGAGGTGTACCCGGCTATGCAGGTCAGGGTTTTCAACAAGTGGGGTTCTACACTATTTGAGTCTGTAGGCTATAATGAACCCTGGGACGGTAACTTCAGTGGCAGCGAGGTCCAGGAAGGTACTTACTATTACATAGTGGATCTTAAGAATGGTGATCCGCCTTTTACTGGAACATTAACTATAATCAGGTAGGGATGAAGAAAGTTTTACTAGGCATTTTTCTTGGCATAGTCTTGAGTCATGGGCTTGTAGCACAGCAAATATCCCAACGGACACAGTTTTATGTTAACCGGTTTGCGGTTAACCCAGCTGTGGCTGGTTCAGAACAAGAGATTCCCATTCTACTCAATGTGAGGAGGCAATGGCTGGGTATCAACGAAGCACCGGTAACGCAGACGTTTTCTGCCCATGGCTTCACTGGCAAATCGATGGGATTGGGACTGATCGTTTATAATGATATTGCCGGACCTTCCAGAAATACGGGATTTACCTTTTCCGCCGCTCGTCACTTTCAGTTACAAGAACGTTCTAATAATTGGTTTTCCTTTGGTATGTCGCTTAACCTCTATCAATACACATTTGACGCGGCCAAGCTACAAACCGACATCCCCGATGATCCGGCTGTGGTCAATATGCTTAACGAGACCAGCAGGTTATCACCAGATATAACTGCAGGGGTTTATGCTTCAGGAGATGATTGGTTTGCCGGGGCCTCTGCTGCCTTCTTGGTACAGAATGGGAGTAACATCTTTGATATTGACTTTAATCCCAATGCACTGAGGCGCACCTATTATGTAATGGGTGGGTACAAGTTCCGTGGTTCTACTGAATTTGCGCTTGAACCTTCTTTCTTGGTCAAAGCTACTGAGGCGGCGCCTATTCAAGCCGACTTGGTTGTCAAAGGTTACTACAATCAAAGCTGGGTAGGTTTGGCTTATAGAACGGGAGATGCAGTGGCTGGTATGCTAGGCTTCCGCTTCGATATCATCGCATTTGCTTATTCATATGACTTGATCATGAGTGAAGTAAACGAATTCAGTACCGGTACACATGAGTTTACACTGGGTTTCTACCTCTATGATCCTGAGTCTCGAAATGGTCCGGTGAAGCGGGAAAAGAAAAGGCCTAAGTTTAATTACAAGAAAAACGGTATTAAGAAAAGGAAAGGATAGAACAGTGAGATGACAGGCAGTTGGCTTAAATATGGCTTCCTTCTAATTTTACTTACAGCAAGTATAACCGCTTCTGCTCAGTGGGTAAGATCCGGAGCTTCTTTGGCTGTCGGGCGAACCAACGCCATAGGTCATGACAATACAGGTAATGTCTACGCCGCCGGGCTCATGACTTGCAATACTGTTTTTGCCAGCGATACTTTATTCAACAATTCATGTGGGGAAATAAGCTCTCCAGCACCCGGCACCAATATTGACTTGTTTATCACCAAACATGACCCTGACGGTAACTTGATTTGGTCAAAGCAAGTGCAAGGTAGTGTTGGCAATAGCATTTTCCTGAATAGCATGGAATTGGATGGCACTGGTAATGTCTACATCACCGGGCAATACCAAGGTGATTTGGACTTTGCCGATGTACCTGTAATAAGCAATGCAGACCCCACTGATGAGACATTCCTGGCACGCATTCTACCGGACGGGCAAACGGATTGGGCGACCACCATTGTAGTTGACGACCAAGCCACCATAGCTGCTGCGGATATAGCGCTTGATGGTTCATTCCTATACTTGACCGGCTTCTTCAATGGTGAAATACAGGTAGGAGCGGATATGGACAGTACGGGCATAGAAACGTTTTTCTTATCTCAATTTGATCTGACGGGCAATCCACAATGGTTCAGGTCATTAGCTGCTGTTGATGGCATTAACTCACCCTCATTGGGTAAAGCTGTGGATGCAGTCGGTGGAGATATTCTAGTTACCGCCCAATTCGATCAGCGCGTCAGGTTTGGTATGGACACCATTCGTCAGCTAGGTACTTTGACACAAGGCGGCCTCGTCATGCACTTTGATGATTTAGGTAACCTTGTTTGGCGCAAGGTAACTACCATTCCACAGACTGAAGATATTTTGCTAGATGCCGCCAATTCCCGCTTCTTCCTTTGTGGGTTTGCGGATGGCATTACAGCTATTGATACAGACACGACTTTTGCCATAGCGGGTCAGCGCGGGTTCCTCATTCGTTATGATCTACCGACTGATACCGCCGATATGGCCTTGGCATGGACTTTTACAGGTGCCACCGCGCCTTTACCATCTAATCTTGCTTTGAATAATGACGGTAGCCTGCTTATGGCTGGTTCCTACGGTGGTAATGCCTTGATAAGTGCTGACAATACGCTCAATGGCAATGGTGACTTAGATGGTTTTCTATCCAAGCTCGATCCGGATACCGGAGTGGAAATGTGGCTTCAAGGTTTCGGTGGGCAAGGTCAAGATGAAGCTATCCAAACCAGCTCACTCGATGACGATCATATTTATCTGGGCGGCTACTTCAGCCAGTATATCCGTTTTGTAGGCGACGAAATTGTCAATGATAGAGGTACCAACAATGCTTTTGTTGGTAGGGTAGACACATGTCCCGAATTGGTAGCAGAAATGTTGACCATGGATACTACCTTGGTTTGCCCTGGCATCAATGTCAACCTCAATGTCACTAACAGCGGCCTTAACACTTATCAGTGGTTTCTCAATGACAATCTTATTCCTGGGGAAGTGAATGCTACTTTAGTTGCTTCAGATTCAGGCACCTATAGAGCGGAGGTAGTAGGTTTGGGCTGCACCAAATTGACGCCTCTTACTTATGTAGGTTTCAATGAGCTACCTAGTGATGCAGTAACGACTAGTGACCCCTTGATGCAGTGCGAGGGTGGGGCGGTGACGCTTAGTGCACCTTTGGGCGCTTCATTTACTTACGAATGGTTTCTTGACAATGCTGCAACGGGTATTGCAGATGATAACATAACCGTCACCAATTCTGGCGATTATCATGTTGAAATAACCAATCAATTCAACTGTACCGTTCAGTCCGATACTTTTGATATCGACTTTTTACCCTTCCCAAGTGATACGCTTCAGCCATTTGGCAGGTTCGTGATTTGCGGTGGTGATTCGGTCACTATCGCAGCGGATACAGTAGCAGCAACCATATTTGAGTGGTACAGGAATGGTGAGCTTTTACCGAATGATACATTGGGTGTCTTTCAGGCAAAAGAAACCGGACGCTATAATGTCATAGCCAGCAATGCGTTGGGCTGCTCTACCACCTCCCTGCAAGATACGGTGGTCGTACAACAGTCTCCGATTGTAGATCTCAATGATGAAGTTTTGCCCCCATTCCTTTGCCAGGGAGATTCTGTGACCTTTTCTACCCCTTTAATCATAGGGCAGAACTATCAATGGCGGCGTAATGGTGCGGATATACTGGGAGCCAACGGTAATAACCTGGTGGTAAAGGAAACAGGTATTTATTCGGTCTATGTGACCAATGCAACTTGTGATCGGCTGTCTGATGAAATTGATATGCAGGTGTTGGCAAGACCCACAGCACAGATCACCAATGGAAATGATACAACAATATGTGAAACCGATACTAGAATTTTAGTGGCCAACGCCGGAGTAGGTCTTTCTTACCAATGGTTGAAGGATGGGATTTTAATGCAAGATTCTACGAGTCAATCGTTAGTAGTGAATACTTCAGGCTTTTACCAGGTGGAGGTGAGTAATGGCAGTTGCTCTGAAATATCAGGAATTACCACCATTGCTGTCAACTTATCTCCACCTTCTCTTATCACTCCTCAAGGCGCCACTACTTTTTGTAACGGTGACTTTGTTACCCTGGCGGCCTCAGCTGGGAGTAACTTCCAATATCAATGGCTTAGGGATGGAGTACCGGTGCCAGCTGCGAATACAAGGTTTTTAGAGGCTTCGCAATCAGGTAGTTATACTGTAGTAACACAAAACTCCAATGCTTGTACCAGAGAATCTGCCCCTGTTGTTGTAGATGTGGTACCGATACCCAATGCTGCTATCAATTTGAGTGCTCCGGCAGTGACGTGTGAAAGAGATTCTTTTCTATTCCAGGCAGTAACCGATCCAAGCTATGAATACACCTGGCTTTTCAATGATTTCCCCATAGAGAATGCCACAGGTGCTGAACTATATGCCCAAGTACAAGGAAACTACTCCCTGATTGTCAATGTCGGAAACTGCATTGACACATCGGCTGTGGTGTTTCTTGATATCCTGCCTAACCCAGTCCCGGACATCGTTAGAAATGGCCAGTTTCTGTCCACTTCATTCTTCGGCCTAATTCAATGGTATAGAGATGGCCAACCCATAGCAGGAGCCAATGACCAGAATATCATTGCCGACCAAAGTGGTGTTTACAGTCTGGAAGGCACCAGTAGCACTAGTGGTTGTTCTGCTTTTTCGGAAGACTTAGTGGTCTGCTTGCCCATACCACAATTGAGCAGGGTCAATGATTTTGTCACGGTGGATAAAGTAGGGGTTAGCTATCAATGGTTTTTTGAGGGCAATTTGATCGGTGGAGCCACCAACGATGCCATCACGGCCCAACAATCGGGCTACTATACCGTAGTGGTGACCGATGCAGAAGGCTGTGCCATGGAATCCGACCCAATCACCGTTTGTATCCCTTTCCCGACTATCACTGAAGATCCGGTAACAGGCTTGCTACAAGCCGATCCCAGCGTGGCCATAGCCTATCAGTGGTACTATGACACCATCGCTTTGCCAGGAGAAACACTCAATGTGTTCATTCCGGACTCAGCTGGTGTTTACAGCGTAGAAGTGACAGATTTTGAGCAATGCACTTCTCTTTCAGAAGGTTTTTCAGTAGAAATTGTGACAGCGTTAGAAAATGAATTGGCAGCTGAAATCAAGGTCTATCCCAATCCTGTAGAACATGGGCTGTTCATAGATATGGATGCAAACACGGCAGAGATTGCTGTGACCATCTATGACCAAACCGGTAATTCAGTTCTGGATACCAATGTATTATCGAGAAAATCCCAGGGGTTAGATATCTCTCAACTAGCGCCGGGTACGTATTGGCTTCATCTCAAGATGGGAAAGAAGAAAGGTATTTGGAAATTAATCAAACAGTAGCGCAGAGACCACCGGCAAGTTCTAGTTGGTGAACATTACTTTAACGTCCTTTTTAATCTTTATTTTTTGGATCAGGTAATTGGCGACGCCGAGACCGAGTGCGCTACCCGCATCTCTTGCACCATAAGGGTTGAAGCTGTCGAAATTGTTTCTAGAGAAAAAATTATTGGGGTTAGTTGGCCTAAAGCCTGAATGATAGATGCCTTGATCATTGGCTACGTAAACCTTGTCTAGCCCTGTTCCTGGCTGGTAAGATCTAAATATGTATTTAGGTGGTTCAGGAAGCTGCAATTGCTCCATAACATAGGTGCTATCTACAATGGCCGCGTTCTGGTCACGTAGTAAACCATCTTTGAACATCTGCAAATCGTCAACATTCGTGGTTGAAGATTGAGAAAACCCGGAAACAGATACGACCAGAATAAGGAGTGTGATTAGGAAAGGGTTTTTCATAAAAGCAGATTTATTTAAAAATAAGCTTATTTGCTTATTATTGAAACAGTAGGCATGATAAAAAGTTGCTGAGGCTTATAGACAATGGACATCCGCATTCTAGACAATGATGAAATACTACAATTGAAAGAGCTCATTTATCTTTCTTTGTTTGTAGAACCCGGTCATGATCCTTTCCCAAGAAGTATTGTCGATGTACCTGAGATCAGCAAATACTGGGAAAACTGGGGCCGAAAGGGTGATGTATGCCTGTTGGCTGAGATAGATAGTGAGCCAATAGGAGGTGTCTGGCTGAGGTTATTCCCCAAAAAAGCCGCTGGATATGGGTTCGTAGATGAGGATACGCCTGAATTGGGTATCGCGCTTCGTGAAGGTTTCAGAGGAAAAGGTATTGGGTCATCGTTATTAGATCATATCGATCAAGAAGCTTTAAAAAACGGCTTCGGGCAGATATCGCTCAGTGTAAGCAAGAATAATCCGGCAGTGAGATTATATAAAAGGAAAGGGTACCAAACCTGGAAAGAGGAAGAAACCGCTTATACCATGCTCAAAGTACTGGGGTATTAGCATACAAATCATTATCATTCACCAGATAAAATGCCAGCCGCTTAAATAATCCTGATAGTTTTGAAAGTGCTTTTTTAGTTGTTTCGTACTGAATTAATCATCATTAGAAACTATGCGTAAATTGAACATCCTACTAGCGTTGATATTGTCATCAACCGCATTGTTTGCTCAGAACGAACCACTATGGTTAAGGTATCCTGCTATATCCCCAGATGGTCAGGATATTGTATTCAGTTACAAAGGAGACCTTTACAAGGTAAGTACCAGTGGGGGCACAGCCATACCCATAACATTGCATGAAGGTCATGACTATATGCCAGTTTGGTCACATGACGGAAAGCACATTGCCTTTGCCTCAGATCGATACGGCAACTTTGATGTTTTCGTAATGCCTTCCAGCGGCGGAGAGGCTCAAAGATTGACCTACCATTCTACAGCAGACTATCCGTCAGACTTTAAACAGGATGATAGCCAGGTCATTTTCACATCTCTTAGAACTGATATCGCCAAGAATGCCCAGTTCCCTTATGGCGCATTGCCTGAACTGTATCAAGTGAACGTCAAAGGCGGCACGCCGAGTATGATCACCACCATGACGGCTGAGTACGCCAAAGTAAGTGCTGACGGTTCCCGCATTATATATCATGACCGTAAAGGATATGAGGATCCTTGGAGAAAACACCATACTTCATCGATAACCAGAGACGTATGGTCTTTGGATGTGAAAGCAAATAAGTACACTAAGCTTACCGGTTGGGAAGGAGAGGATAGAAATCCCGTTTTCGCCGTTAATGATGTTTACTACCTAAGTGAAATGGGTGGTAGCTTCAATGTTTATAAAGTGAACGACTCAAATCCCGATCAGCCTCAGCGTATTAGTAACTTTGAAAAGCACCCGGTAAGATTCCTTTCAGCATCTAAATCAGGTAAATTATGCTATGGCTATGACGGTAGCATCTATACCCAAACACCCGGAAATGATCCTGTCAAAGTGAACATAAGCGTCTATGCCGATGGCAGGTCTAAATCATCTGAGATAGTGCCTATCAATAAGGATGTGGCCGAAATGGCGCTATCACCTAATGGCAAAGAGGTGGCCTTTATCGTGCGCGGAGAAGTATTCGTTTCTTCGGTAGAAAATGGATTGACGAAGCGCATCACCAATACGCCCGAGCAGGAACGCTCGGTTAGCTTTAGCCCTGACGGACGTTCTTTACTTTATGCAGGTGAGAGAAATAACAATTGGAATGTTTACATGACTTCGCTTACGCGAGAAGAAGAGCCATACTTCTATTCTTCAACCGTATTAAAAGAGACACCTGTCGTTGAGACTACGGCGGAAGAATTTCAGCCCGCATTTTCTCCCGATGGAAAAGAAGTAGCTTACCTGGAAGAGAGAACGACCTTAAAGGTGGTCAACTTGGACAGCAAATCACGCAGAACCATTCTTGATGGTAAGTATAACTATTCCTATGCCGATGGAGACCAGTACTATCAATGGTCACCGGATGGCAAGTGGTTCCTGGTACAATACATCGAGCATAACTGGATACCTGAAGCCGGCTTGATCAAAGCGGATGGCAAAGGTGAGGTGGTCAACTTGACTGAAAGCGGCTACGGTGATTCCAGACCAAAATGGATGATGGGCGGAGATATGATGATTTGGTTTTCAGACCGCGACGGACAAAAAAACCATGGTAGCTGGGGTGGTGAACAAGACGTTTACGCCATGTTCTTCACGCAAGAGGCTTATGATAAGTACAAGTTGAGTAAAGCGGATTACGATCTTTGGAAGGAGCAACAAAAAGAAGATAAAGAGAAGGCCTCTGACGACGATTCCAAGACGCTTAAAATAGAAATGGATGGCCTGAAGGACCGCAAAACCCGACTCACCATACATTCTACTGCGCTTTCTGATGCAGTGGTTTCTAAAGATGGTGAGAAGCTTTACTACCTGAGCAATATCGATCGGGGATTTGATATCTGGATGACTGACCTGAGAACGAGAAGTACTAAAGTGCTGACCAAGCTTGGTGCCAATGCCAATAGCCTGGTCATGGATAAAAAAGGAAAGCACTTGTTTGTGCAGGCAGGTGGTAAAATACATAAGGTAGATGTCAACAGTGGAAAGAAATCAACCATTGGCATTAATGGCGAAATGAACCTGGCTTCAGCCAAAGAAAGAGCCTATATATTTGATCATGCCTGGAGACAGGTGAGTAAGAAGTTCTACAAGACAGACCTTCATGGTGTGGACTGGACATTCTACAAAAAGGAATACGAAAAGTTCCTGCCTCATATCAACAATAACCACGACTTTGCAGAGATGCTGAGTGAGATGTTGGGAGAGCTCAATGCTTCTCATACAGGGTGTCGTTATCGCCCTAACCAAAGGAACGGTGATCAGACTGCGTCGCTAGGTTTATTCTATGATCAGAATTTCACTGGCAATGGCCTCAAAGTAACCGAGGTATTAACCAAAGGCCCATTAGATAAAGCAGATTCTAAAGTAGATGAGGGCACCATTATCGAAAAGATAGACGACGTTTCCATTACCCCTGATGTTAATGTGTTCTCATTACTGAACAGAAAAACCAATAAGAATACTTTGCTTTCTCTTTACGATCCTAAGAGTAAGAAGAGATGGGAAGAGGTAGTGAAGCCAATTTCTATGGGCCAGGAAGGTCAGTTAAGATATCGTCGTTGGGTAGAAAATTCTAGAAAGACGGTAGAAGCGCTTTCTGAAGGTAGAATTGGATATGTCCACGTAAGAGGCATGAACGATGGCAGTTATAGAACGGTGGTGGAAGAAATACTGGGTAAGAATAAAGATAAGGAGGCGATCATCGTTGACACCCGTTTCAATGGCGGTGGATGGCTGCATGAAGATTTGGCTACTTTCCTTGACGGAACAGCTTATCTTGAGTTCGCTCCGAGAGACCAAAGATTAGGCTCTGAGCCCATTTTGAAATGGTCACGACCTTCGGCTGTTTTGATGAGCGAAGGTAATTATTCAGATGCCCATATGTTCCCATACGCCTATCGCGCTAAACAAATTGGTAAGCTGGTTGGCATGCCTGTACCCGGTACAGGAACCGCCGTATGGTGGGAGCAGCAAATTGATCCGACATTGGTATTCGGTATACCTCAGGTCGGTATGTTGACTCCTGATGGAGAGTACTTAGAAAATAATCAGCTCCATCCTGACGTTCTAGTCCAGAATGACCCTGAAATGTTAATCAAAGGAATAGATCAACAGCTGGCCAAAGCAGTTGAAGTATTATTGGATGAGACTAAAGTGGACTTAGAAGTTCAAAAAGCGAAGAATAAGGGACAAAAGAACAAATAGAATCCTAAAGTTGACCTCTTAGTTATGAGGTCAACTCTTGCTTAGCACTCATTAACCTGAGTGCAGGAAAGCGCCAATGGCCAGGTTGAAAGCCTATTTTCATGATAGGTGACACCTCTGGTCATTGGCATTTTTTTTGGTAGAAATGAACTGATTTTATGCTTGAATTCGCTGATATCTTTTTGATGACTTTTCATGTTGGCGTCACCTTCTTCAATATGCTGGGCTGGATATGGAAATCAACCAGGAAATGGCACCTTTGGCTGGTTATCCTCACTACCTTCTCATGGGTAGTAATGGGCTTATGGAAGGGTCTTGGATATTGTTTCCTAACGGATTGGCATTGGGACGTCAAAAGAAGGCTCGGAGAGAAAGACCTGCCTAATTCATTCATTAAGTACGTTGTCGATCACACGCTGTCGACAAATAGCGACGTCGGTCTGATTGATACGTTGACCGGCATCACATTTTTAGTAATCATAATATGTACCATTTATTTTAATTTTATTAATAATCGATTAAAGTTTAAAAAGCCTTAATCAAGTCTTTTTTCATCGGTGAAATAGCTGTTATAACGAAAATGATGGTACTTGATGGTTGTCGCTTTAGCATTATTCGCAAAGAAGTTTAACTTTGTTAAAGGTTTACGACTTCCAAATGCGCTGATCAAAATATTACACAAGTAAGATTAACTTTACTTTTATCTGTTAGGCTAACTTTTCTTTTTTTAATTTTTTAAAAAAATGACATTATGAAATTAGGAATTGATATTGGTGGTACCAGTATTAAATTTGGTGTGGTATCGCCAGGTAAACCCATATCCGATTACCGGAAGTATTATACGCATGAGTTTACCAAGGACAAGGATTTTACCCAACACATCCTTGAGGTAGTGGGGGACTACTTGGAAACCCATAAAAACATTGAAGGTATCGGAATCGGAGTACCAGGATTACTAAGCCAAGACAAACGAACCATTTTGAGTATGCCCAACATACCAGGCATAATAGAACTCAATATTGTCGAGGCGATATCCAACCGATTTGAAGGAACACCTGTTTTAGCTGAGAATGATGCCAACTGCGCCGCCTTAGGGGAATACTACTATGGTAAGCGAAAGGAATGGGACAATTTCCTGTTAATGACTCTAGGAACCGGTATTGGCAGCGGAGCTGTCATGAATGGAGAGTTGTTCAATGGCGGCAGGGGAAATGGCATGGAGGCCGGTCATATTTTGATTGGCAGGAGCTTTACGCTAGAACAACAGATCGGTAAACAAGGTATCATCAACTACGTGCACGAAAACCTCAAGAAGCTGAGGTTTCGCAGGTCTCCGCTTAAGGAGAAGTCTGCCATAACACCGAGTGTGGTGTTTGAAGCAGCACAAAATGAGGACACGCTCGCTTTGTCTACCTTCAATTATGTAGGGCAGAAACTAGGACAAGCGCTTGTCACTATTATACGCATCACCGACGTCACCAATATTTTGATTGGAGGGGGAGTCGCGGGTGCTTTCGATTATTTTGCCCCGACATTATTAAATGTATTGGAGGAGAACCTTCCGGACTATTATCTAAAAGATATCGTGGTTGAAAAAGCCACTTTGGGAGAGCAAGCGGGTGTATTAGGAGCAGCGAGTCTACTGTCGGCTAATCGCCTCAAAGCATTGAGCAAAAAGGAAAAAAAGACCGTAAAGAGCTAAAAAAACCGTCCCGGATGCTTAGTGTTAGATCCGGGACGGCTTAAAAATGAGCAATTAGCACAATTGTTTATTCAACTAGCTCATTCCAATTCTTATCAGCCTTGCCTTTATATTTGGTTGGATCACCATTCCAGGTTTTCTTCGTATTGTTGAACCAACCGTTATAGAATAATAGTAACTTACCGTTCTCGATCTTGAAGGTCTCAGGATCTGGCTCCATTTTAAAGCTTCTATCCGCAATAGCATAGGCACACCATCCACCATATTCTGGTTCGTATTTAGCAGGATCTTTTTTGAAAGCATCCAAATTAGACTGAGATGAAAATTGATAGGTGATTCCTTTGTAATCAAACCTGTATTTTTTGGAACCTTTAACCGCTTTGTTTTGGGTGAAGTATGCAACAGCGTCATATCCTTGAAGGGCGATCCCATCTTCAGTAAGCAAATGCTCACGTCTTTCCGCTACAGTTTCTTGCCCATAGGCCGTATCGGTGGCAAAGCCTAGCCCGATAATGATGATAAGGTATTTTAACTTTTTCATTTTGAATGATTTATTTTCTAAATAGACGATCTTCACCACTATTAACGATAGAAGGTGACAATATAGATCACTTCTAATTGTAAGGTTCGTGACAAAAAGCTAAAATTCACTCAAGATTAACCGAAAAAACTTGATTGGTGTTCAACTACTTAGGTAGACTATAATACACTATATTTACTATGAGCTATTAGTCTAAATTGATTACCTGTCTAGGTTTATCATGGTAATACTGACAAAAGCAAGATACCTATCGTATAAGATTTTGGATACTAACGACGTTTTGATTGTGTTGGCCGTCGGTTATGAATGAGATAGCCTTACTATATAGAAAATGTAATATTCCATTTTGGAAAAAGTCTTAACTTTAAACCGTCATCAACAATAAACCAAACTAAACCGAATTGATATGGAAGAAGGAAACAACGGATTTCTGGAATTATGGCATTTGATAATGTTAATTGGCGCTATTGCTAGCTTATCACTGTCATTCTTGATCTATGTTATCCATGTACTCAAATTTTCCTCCATTAAGGCCCCTAAAGCTAAGTATGACTATCTCCGTGAAAATGAGATTAAGCGTCTTAAATGGTGCTTTTTCAGTTTAGGAGCAGCGGTGTTCTTTTTCGCTAACATGTATGGCGCCAGCACGCTCAAGTTTGATATAGTTTGGTTCCTGGTAAGGCTTTTCATTTCCCTTTCTGCAGGTACGTTAGTAGGCTACGTTGCCGCCTTAATACTTGACAACTATTACCCTACCAGATTGCATAAAAAATTAAACAAATGGAGATA
The DNA here is from genome assembly GCA_039819065.1 of Bacteroidota bacterium. Lineage (GTDB taxonomy): Bacteria > Bacteroidota > Bacteroidia > Cytophagales > Cyclobacteriaceae > JBCBSS01. Next base: position 485 of record JBCBSS010000030.1, on the reverse strand, counting down.
CATGCCTCGTGTCAATGCGAATACAGGCAATAAGATGCGGCTTTTGAGTGAAAAGGAAGAAGATGTGCACTTGGATGAGGGTATGCAGGCAGAAGAAGAAGCCTTTTCCGTGGACTATGACGTTTGGGTGGATGACCAGACAGCAGAAGTCAAAATCGAAAAGTATCCGGGTCATTTGGTAGCATTACAATGTGGAAGCTGTGGTTTCTATACAATGAAGGTACAACGTGAAGAAGTAACATTACAGCCAACCGACTCTGAAGGCGGTGAGTTGCTTAAGCATTATGAGTGTACTTACTGTGGTTCTACCAGAACGACTCAATTCAATATCGCTCCACTTAAAAGTGATGCGCAGTACACAATTGCTGCAGCAGCTAAGTTATCGAACGATCTGAACATTATTAAAATAGAAATCACCCTCGGGCAAGGAGAGAAAAGAATTTACGAATTCCAGGATGTTGACCAGGCTACCAAGTTCCTCAAAG
>JBCBSS010000029.1:0-56387 GCA_039819065.1 Bacteroidota bacterium | reverse complement strand
AGTAGCATTAGCTGGAGACTTATACCTTCCAGAGGGTTTTGATCAAAGCAAAAAATACAAAGCCATAGTGGGTGCCAGTCCGTTCCCACAGGTTAAAGATCAAATTCCAGCTACCTATGGTCCGGAAATGGCAAAAAGAGGGTTTGTCTATTTAGGTTTTGACTATTTAGGCATGGGGGATTCGCCAGCCTTACCAGGAGAGTTCAAGCAATCTAGGTATATGTTTAGGTTGATCGAAAATACCTGGGATGCTGTCTCTTATTTAGGAACACTTCCTTTTGTAGCAGAAATTCATGGGCTTGGGGTATGTCAGGGCGGTTCGATCATTGCATCGGCAGCGGTAACGGACCACAGAATTAAGAGAATTGCCACGGTTTCAGGAATGATGGCTGCAGATGGTTTCCAGTGGCTTGGCAGAGAAGTGACAGATCCACAAATAGCAGCAGCGAATGCTTCAATGCAAAAGCAGTATGAAACTGGAGAGCCAGATTATGTAGCACCATTTGGACTTAACGATGACCAATCAAGAGAAGAATTTGTAGAAGCCGCAGCATATCCGCAAATGGCTGGAGAGACCTATGACTACTATGGCAGAGATGGATTTAGAGGGCCTAAAACTGTTGAAAACTTTACGAACATGCATATCGGTGATCAGGCAATGCAATCTCTTATCTCTATAGGAGAAGCTTATGCAGATAAAATTGTACAACCTACTTTGGTAATTTATGGAACAAATGCCAGTACCGCTCCTTGTTCAACTGGGTTTATTGAGAAACTTACCAATGATCCTGAGGTTTTAGCTGTGGAAGAGTTTAGTCATGTTGATTTCTATTACAAGCCAGAAGCAGTCAAAGTATCAACAGATGCTGTAGCGGAATTCTTCAATAAGTAATTTTAGAAGAGGAAAAGAGGTGTCATAAAAGCTGTCTTTTCGATCCCGACGGGTTGGGAGAGAAATCTCAGTTGACTAAAAGCATTGATTTTTAAAGAGATAGATTTCTCGTTGCACTCGAAATGACTTCTTGAGGTGATCTTTTTTAGAAGGTACCCTTTCATTAAACAATACTGCTAAGTAAATATGATCTGGAGATCACCGCATTATTGACATTGCCATTGTAGAAATATAAGGTAGGTTTTTTATTCGCACAGTGGGTTTGTTAGTAGGTGGCTCATGTTCTGTAGTGGCAAGCGGAGTGGTCATGGAGCTTGTTGTACCTTTATTGCATATCGATTTGTACTGTACTAGAATAAATAATTAATGAAAAAAATAATCAAACGGTTTTTTCTCTCACTGGGCATACTTGTGCTGATAGTGCTTATCATAGCCACGGGCTTTCTATACCTCAGCCCTCAATTCGGAGGAACGGTAAGTAATGAACAGAAAGTAATATATGCTACCACCGGTCATTATGAGGATGGCGTCTTCATCAACGACGAAGAGATCGTGATGGAAATTAATTGCCATAGCATCACTGAAATGCTCAAAGAAGTCATGAACCCCGACCCGAATGTGGTGCCGGATCACAACATTGAAGTGGAGAAGATTACGCCTGATAAGTTGCTCAACCAACCGGATACGCTCACTCGCATCACTTGGTTAGGGCATTCATCTTTTTTGATAGAGACGGGAGGAAAGACACTATTACTCGACCCGATCTTTAGTAAGTATGCGGCACCACATCATTGGTTAGGCCGGGTAAGGTTCAATCGGGAAATGCCTATCAAGATTTCTGAATTGCCTGAAATTGACGCTGTGTTTATCTCTCATGATCACTACGACCATTTGGACTATCCATCCATCAATGAACTCAAGGATAAAGTGAATCACTTTTTTGTGCCATTGGGTGTTGGCAACCATTTGAGAAGATGGCAAATCGAAGATAACAAAATATCTGAGATGGACTGGTGGCAAGAAGCAGTATTGGAAGACTTGCAAATCGTCTTTGCTCCATCAAGGCATATGTCCGGAAGAGGGCTTACGGATCAGTCGGCTACCCTTTGGGGATCATGGATCATACAAAACCAACACGCCAATATCTACTTCAGTGGTGACGGTGGTTATGGTAAGCATTTTAAGGAAATTGGAGAGAAATATGGTCCCTTTGATGTAGGTTTATTAGAATGTGGTCAGTATAATGAGCTCTGGAAAGATGTGCACATGATGCCGGAAGAAACGGTTGCAGCGGCTCAGGATATAAAAGCCAAATTGATGATGCCCATTCATTGGGGATCGTTTGCTTTGGCTACCCATAGCTGGACAGATCCGGTCGAACGAGTGACCAAAGCGGCACAGGAAATGAATGTTCCCATTGCGACTCCTAAGATTGGAGAATCTATTCAGCTCGCTGATTCTCTGGGCTTCAACGCTGATCAATGGTGGCGCGTCGATAATGAAACTTTAAGTGATAGATATGCAAGAATTGGTCTTCAATAAAATCAGCGACTTCCATGCATACAACGGAACTCCCGAACCTGAAAACCCACTTTTTAGCGTTTCTTCTTATACAGGAATGAAGGATGATGCACAAAGTGGCTATGGGGGTGATGAGGAAATCAGTTTGACGTGCGATTTTTATAGCATTAGCCTGAAGAATATCATTTCCGGAGAGTTGGTCTACGGTAGAACCAAGTACGATTGCACAAAGGGTACACTGCTATTTACCGCACCAAATCAAAAGCTTATTTTCAAAGGAATCGTTTTCAGCTCAGATGCCTACCACATTCTATTCCATAAAGACTTCATCAGGGGGACTGAACTCTACGATAAAATCAAGAAATACAACTTCTTTGAATATCAAGTCAATGAGGCGCTACATTTATCTCCTAAAGAAGAGACACAGCTCAAGTCGCTATTCAAAAGCATAGAAGACGAGTATCACAACAACCAGGATGAATTCTCTAAAGAGATTATTCTCTCCCAGTTGGAAACCCTGCTCAAATATTCTGACCGATACTATAAGCGGCAATTCCTAAACCGCAAATCTATCAACCAGACCATGCTCTCCAAGTTTACCGATGTTTTGAATGCCTACTTTGAAGAAGGTAGATTATTGAATAAAGGTATTCCCACCGTTGATTGGTTAGCTGGAAAACTGGAAGTAAGCCATCGGTATATGAGTGATATGATCAAAGCCGAAACGGGTAAGACAGCTGTGGATCAGATTAACCTGTTCCTTATCGAAGAAGCAAAGAACCTGTTGCTTGAACCAAACGCATCAATCTCCGAAACAGCTTACAAGCTTGGTTTTGAATACCCACAGTATTTCTCACGTCTATTCAAGAAGAAAACCGGCATGAGCCCGAAAGCATATATTCAAAGCGAATCTTTGAACTGATTTCACTTTTCCATTAACACTGGTTTTGTGAATAGATGCTTATTACCTCCCAACTTATGGGAGAAAAAGGGGGCAATCTTTTATAAAACCCGGATAATCATGCCTGGGTAGAAATCCTAAGTCTATCTTATTTCCGCACGCGCTAAGCAACCCTTTTATTCAGAATTACTGCCCCTCTACGTAAAAGCCTTAATTACCCGATTAGGCCGTTACTCTATTGAATACAGGTAGTCCTAAAAGTAGATTTGTTTCATATCCATTCAGTAAATCAATGCAGATATCATCGACATATAGCATTTCTACGACAGGCTTTACGTTTCAATCAGCGACAAAGGATGATGTCAGATTGGATCATTACGGGCAGGTAAATATAGCCGAGACCTGTATGGAAAATTCATGGGCCATCGACTCGACTGATTGGGATGACCAATGGGCCGGAGTGGATGCTAGTGATCAAGAGAAATTGATCCCCGAAAAAGGGGTGAATTATAGCATTGGGAGCAGGGTACATTTTACGGTGTTCTTGAATAGTGATAGGGTAAGGCCACTGTTATCGATGGCTGACGAACGCGTCATGCCATCGGTTTCAGTACCTTTTTATTTATCCGTAGAGACCTGATGATCTCTGTATTATTCCCAAGCGATCTGGGGTTAGTGAGGTATTGAGAAGCGCGTTTAAGGTAGATCTGAGATGAAGGCAAGCGCGCTTCTCATACTTTTCTTAAGAACATTGACTTCGGGGGTTATTCGTCATAAAAGCATTTATAAAACCTAAAAAGAGATAATATGAAGGTTATTGTTGTTGGTACAGGCTATGTTGGCCTGGTCACAGGGGCCTGCTTGGCAGAGGTAGGTATCCATACCACTTGTGTAGATATAGATGAAACCAAAATTGCCAACCTCAGGCACGGCGTTCTACCGATATACGAACCCGGACTGGAAGACATCGTCAAGAGGAATGCAGATAAAAGAAGGCTACACTTTACCACGCAACTGAGATCTGTGATCAGCGGAGCGGATGTCATTTTCATCGCTGTTGGCACCCCTCCGGATGAAGACGGTAGTGCCGATCTGAAGCATGTCTTAAATGTAGCCAGTGATATAGGTGATAATATAGATCAATATACAGTAGTCGTAACGAAGAGCACGGTGCCTGTGGGAACGGCTAGGAAGGTACAGAATAAGATACAGGAGAGGTTGAATCTGCGAGAAGTAGAAATACCGATAGATATCGTTTCCAACCCGGAGTTTCTCAAAGAAGGAGCAGCAGTAGCCGATTTTCTTAAACCAGATAGAATTGTAGTAGGCGTAGAAAGTAATAAGGCCAAAGAAATGATGTCTAAGCTGTACAAGCCGTTCACTTTGAATGGCCACCCAGTGGTATTCATGGACATCCCATCGGCGGAAATGACCAAATACGCAGCCAATGCCATGCTGGCTACCAAGATCAGCTTCATCAATGACATAGCCAATCTTTGCGAGTTAGTCGGAGCCAATGTCAACCTCGTGCGCAAAGGTATAGGGAGTGATTCTCGCATAGGCAATAAGTTTATTTATCCGGGAGTGGGTTATGGAGGCTCATGCTTTCCAAAAGATGTAAAAGCCCTCATCAAAACAGCTACTGAGCACAAATACGAAATGAAGGTCTTGCAGGCTGTAGAAGATGTGAATGAGCGCCAGAAACATGTCTTGTTCAACAAGATGAAAAGGCATTTTTCGCTGGGCGGGCTTTCAGGAAAGAAGGTGGCCATATGGGGACTATCCTTTAAACCGGAAACGGATGATATGAGAGAGGCACCATCACTTACCTTGATCAATAGCTTGCTAGCCACAAGGTGTGATGTGCATGCTTATGACCCGGTGGCAACAGAAGAAGCCAAACGCATTCTAGGTGATGACATCACTTATGGACGCGACCAGTACGAAGTATTAATCGATGCGGATTGCCTGCTCATCGTTACTGAATGGTCAGAATTCAAATTCCCGAATTACAAGGTGATGACGAAACTGATGAAGGAGAAAATGGTCTTCGATGGCCGTAATATCCTCGACTTGGAGGAGATGAACAAACACGGATTCTACTATAATAGTATCGGTACGAATAGCTTCAGAACTAATAGTCAATTGGAGATTCTGGAGATAGCATGATGTACTTAGCATTGAAGCATATATAGAAAGAACAGACATGGGCTTTGCAGATATACATATTCATACCCATTGCAGCGACGGTGTTTCCAGCCCTCAGCGAACGGTAGACTATGTAATAGCCCGTCAGGAGCTCAATTTGATAGCGATTACGGATCACGATACCATCGAAGGCGGTTTAATAGCACGTGATTATCTCTACTCAAAGGCTTCATTGGCCAACCGACTGGAAATAGTGGTGGGTTCTGAGATCAGCTCATTGGAAGGCCATATTGTGGGCCTTTTTCTTGAGTTTGATGTGCCGGCGAAGATGAGTGCAGAAGAAACGGTAAATGCCATCCATGATCAGGGAGGGATAGCCATTGCCGTGCACCCATACACTTTTGTATATCGCGTATCGAAAACATTGGCCGAACTCAAAGGCGTCGCGGATAGAATAAAGAACATGCACTTTGATGCAGTAGAGGTGATTAATTCGAACCCGACAGAGTTGATGTCCAATTGGTATACGACTTGGATTAACCGCACTTCTCTTCGCCTCCCGGAGCTCGGGAGTAGCGATGGACATTTTTTGAGTGCCATAGGTAGGGCTTTCACGGAGTATCGAGGTATAACAGCCAGCGACTTTAGAAAGTCCATTTTTGAGAATAGTGTTACTGCGCACGGAGGTGTCTGGGGAATAGGTGCTTTCCTCAGTTATCTCCGTGAGCGGCGCACTGTCAGATCCGAGGCAACCATGCTACAGGAAGTAGAAGCTTAAAATCAATAGCACTTAAGACTTACGATACACACGCAAAGCTTATAGCATACCAAAATGAGAAAAAGAATATTGGTTACAGGAGGAGCAGGGTTTTTAGGCTCACATTTATGTGACCGACTAATAGACGAAGGAAATGAGGTCATTTGCCTGGATAATTATTTCACGGGTAACAAGGCCAATATCACCCATCTTTTGGGCAATCCTTATTTCGAGTTAGTAAGGCATGATGTGATCGAGCCTTATTTCGCTGAGGTAGATGAGATCTATAACCTGGCCTGTCCGGCTTCTCCGGTACATTACCAATACAACCCTATAAAAACCGTCAAGACCTCGGTGATGGGGGCGATTAATATGCTCGGATTAGCCAAGCGTACCAACGCTCGCATTCTCCAAGCTTCTACTAGCGAAGTGTATGGCGATCCTACTATTCACCCACAGCCGGAGTCTTATTGGGGGAATGTAAACCCGATTGGCCCAAGGGCCTGCTATGATGAAGGTAAGCGGTGTGCAGAGACTTTGTTTATGTGCTATCATCAGCGCAACGACGTGCAGATCAAGATCATGCGCATTTTCAATACCTATGGCCCTAGAATGAATCTGAACGATGGCAGAGTAATCTCGAACTTCATTGTACAGGCGCTGAGGGGTGAAGATATCACCGTTTTTGGTAGAGGGGATCAAACGCGCAGCTTCTGCTATGTCGATGATAACATTGAGGGCATGATGAGACTCATGGCTTCTGGCAATAACATCACCGGGCCGCTCAATATCGGAAACCCTGATGAATTGACTATTATGGAAGCGGCCGAGCGCATCATAAAACTGACCAATTCTTCTTCTAAAATTATAAAACTACCACTGCCCAAGGATGATCCTATGCAGCGTCAACCGGAAATAGAAGTGGCGCATCAGGTACTTGACTGGCAACCCAGTATTTCCTTTGAGGAAGGGCTGGAAATAACGATTGATTACTTTAAAAGTGTACTCAAGTGGAAAGCAAAACAGATGGTTACGTATTAGTCACCGGTGGGGCCGGCTACATAGGCTCACACACTAATAAAATGCTGAGCAAACATGGCTACCATACCATGGTATTGGACAACCTCAGTTATGGTCATGAAGAATTCGTGACAAGCGGTGTTTTTATCATTGGAGATTTGGCGCAGAAAGAGCTGATCGACAGACTTTTATCATCCTACAAGATCAAGGCGGTGATGCATTTTTCCGCCTTTGCCTACGTAGGGGAATCGGTAGAAAACCCCTCTAAGTACTATCATAATAACGTGATCAATACCATCAATTTACTGGACGCCATGGTGCGCAATGATGTAAAAAATTTCATCTTTTCTTCTACCTGCGCCACGTTTGGCGAACCCATGTATTATCCGGTGGATGAAAAACACCCTCAAAAGCCGATCAGTCCCTATGGCCGTACCAAATTGATGATAGAACAGATATTGAAAGACTATGAGCAGGCTTACGACCTCAAACATGTGATCTTACGATACTTTAATGCCGCTGGGGCCGACCCTGAAGGGGATATTGGCGAGGATCATAACCCGGAAACACATCTGATACCTTTGGTGTTGGATGCTGCGGCAGGCCTACGCAAGGAAATCAAGGTTTTTGGTAATGATTATGAAACCAAGGACGGTACTTGTATCCGCGATTACATTCACGTCAATGACCTGGCGGAAGCCCATATGCTGGCCATGGAGTGGATGTTGGAAAACAACGCTTCCAATGATTTCAACCTCGGTAATGGTGATGGATTTTCGGTGCAAGATATCATCAAAGTAGCTGCTGAAGTAACAGGCCTGCCGATCAATTCAAAGGTAGTTGAGAGAAGGGAGGGTGATCCGGCCAGAATCGTTGGCTCATCTGAAAAGGCCCGCAACGTACTAGGTTGGGAGCCTCAATACAACGATATCAAAAGCATTGTAGAGACGGCATGGAAGTGGCACATCAAGAAAAATGAGCTAAAAGTAGAACAGGTAGAAAACGCGGTAATATGAAGGGAATTATACTAGCAGGTGGGTCAGGAACGCGGTTGTATCCTTTAACCAAATCAGTTTCAAAGCAATTATTACCTATCTACGATAAACCGATGATCTACTACCCATTGTCGGTGCTGATGTTGGCTGGTATTAGGGAGATATTGATCATTACCACCGCCCAGGATAGCCCTCTTTTTGAGAATCTATTTGGCGATGGTTCTCAACTAGGTCTGGATATTCAATACCAGGTACAGCCCTTCCCGGGAGGATTGGCGCAGGCCTTTCTTTTGGGTGAACATTTTATCAAGAACGACTCATGCTGCCTGATTCTAGGTGATAATATTTTCTACGGATACGGTTTATCCGAAACACTCAGGAGAAGTTCAGTATTGGTTTCAGGAGCCCAGGTATTTGGGTATTATGTCAATGACCCGGAGCGCTATGGAGTCGTTCAATTTGATGCCACAGGCCGGGTGCTAAGCATTGAAGAGAAACCAGAACAGCCTAAAAGTAACTACGCTGTAACCGGACTCTACTTCTATGATGATACGGTAGTGGAGAAGGCGAAGACACTTAACCCTTCTAGCAGGGGAGAACTTGAAATCACAGATCTTAACAAGCTCTATCTGCTTGAAGACCGGTTGAATGTTGAGCTACTTGGGCGAGGTATGGCTTGGTTGGATACAGGCAAACATGAGACGCTTTTGCAAGCTTCCAATTTTATAGCCTCGATCGAAACACGTCAGGGGCTAAAGGTGGCATGTATTGAAGAAATCGCGTATCGACTGGGCTATATCAATGAGCAGGAGCTTTTGAGGTTAGCATATCCACTCAGTAAAACGCAGTATGGGAAATACTTACAACAATTATTGAAAGAGAAACCAATACAGCACCAGTACAGTGAAAATACTTTTTAAAGGTGCATGGCAATATTTTTTCATGATAATCTAACCGGTAGTTGAATCTGTATGCCGGATAGTGACGACCCTCTGCTGGAGGCATAGCTTATGACGACGGCCAATTTGAAATAATTGGTAAAGAGAGATAGGACTGGGGCACTTTCGACCCGTGTCCCAACCTGTCTTTCCAAATCATCCATCTTAAATAGTAAAAGATATGTTAAGAATACTTGTAACAGGCGCTAGTGGTCAGTTGGGAATGGAGTTTCGAGACCTGGCCGGCCGATATGATAAGTTAGATTTCATCTTCGCTGACCGAAAACAGCTGGATATCACAGACAATGATGCATTGAATGCCTTCTTCAAGGAATATAAGGTTGACTACGTCATTAACGGCGCTGCCTACACCAATGTAGAACAGGCGGAACGCGAGAGGGAAGTGGCTGAAGCGATTAACGTACTAGGTCCCATGTACCTCTCTCGTTTATCCAAGTGCCATAATTTTAGACTAATCCACGTATCAACTGATTATGTGTTTGATGGCCGTAGCCATTTTCCATACAAGGAAAGCTATCCAGCCTATCCGACCTGTGTCTACGGTATCACGAAATTCAGAGGTGAAAACGTGGTGAGTAGAATGAACCCGGAGGCCTATGTGATACGAACCTCATGGCTTTACTCATCGCACCGCAAGAACTTCGTGAAAACCATCATGAGTATTAGCGAAAAACAAGATACGCTCAATGTTGTGGCCGATCAGGTAGGTACACCTACTTATGCCCGAGACCTGGCCAAAGCCATTCTCACTATCATTAATCGATTGGAAGATGACCCAGATAGCCATGAACCGGGTATTTATCATTATGCCAACGAAGGGATAACCAGTTGGTATGATTTCGCCCATGAAATATTGACCCTATCTAGTAGCGAAGCCACTGTAACACCCATCGATTCTAAATCATTCTTAACCAATGTGAGCAGACCGTATTACAGTGTACTTGACAAGCAAAAGATCAAAAATCAATTCGACATATCTATTCCTCATTGGAAGGAAAGTTTGAAATCATGTATAACCTTAATTAAAAAGCAGCAATGTCAGGAAGTATATTAGTCACCGGAGGTGCCGGGTTTATCGGCTCTAATTTTATTCCTTTTTTTCTAGCTAAACACCCTGATGTACGTATTATCAATTTGGATAAGCTAACCTACGCTGCCAATCTTGAAAACCTGGAACCAGTGAAGGATCATCCTCGCTACAAGCTTGTAGAAGGTGACATTTGCGATGCCCGGCTGGTCAATGAGCTTTTCGACGCTTATAAGATTCATGCTGTGATCCATTTCGCGGCTGAGTCGCACGTAGATAATTCTATCAGCCGACCTGAGTTGTTCATTCAGACTAATGTACTGGGCACATTCAACTTATTGAAGGCAGCCCGTGACCATTGGATGGCTGATCATTTCGAACCATTTCCTGGCCTTGAGCGCAGCCGTTTCGTGCACATATCCACGGATGAAGTATATGGTTCACTGGGTTCTACCGGGCTTTTCACCGAAGAGACACCCTATCGGCCTAATAGCCCATACAGTGCCAGTAAGGCTTCAAGTGATCACTTGGTGAGAAGTTTTGCTGAGACCTATGGTTTGAATGTGGTCACTACCAATTGTTCTAACAATTATGGGCCATACCAGCACGATGAGAAATTCATTCCTACCATCATCCGGACGGCGCTTAATGGCGACCCTATTCCAATTTATGGAGATGGGCAGTACGTCAGGGATTGGCTCTATGTGAAGGATCATTGTATGGGTATTGATCTCGTTTTGGCCAATGGTGACATCGGTGAGACTTATAACATCGGTGGAAAAAATGAGCGCACAAACCGGTACATCGCCAATATGATTTGCCAGATCATGGATGAACTAGTTCCGCGCAACTTGGGCGGCTCCTACAAAGATCAGATTACTTTTGTCAAAGACCGACCCGGACACGATCGTCGCTATGCCATTGATGCCACGAAAATTGAACTTGAGCTGGGTTGGAAAGCACAGGAGAGCTTTGAAACCGGCTTGATCAAAACGGTAAAGTGGTATTTGCAGAAGTACAAAGCCGTTGACCTGGTGGAAAAAAGGGAGGCTAGCCACTAGTAACTACTAGGCTTACAAACGTATATCACCAATTCGAGGGCTAAAGGGGAGACTAGTCATTCGTAACTATTAGGCATATAGATCTATATTACCTGTTTTTGGTTACGAATAATCGGTCTCATTGTATGGGCTGGTCGGATAGTTATCCTCGTCCTCAGAAAGGACATCCTCCATTCCCGTGACCCCTCTAAGAATCTGCACCAATACCTTACGCAGGTGTTGCTTCGCGTTATCCTTATCCGAAGAAGACGAGTTAGCGTCCTGTATAACACTTATGAAAGAGTTAAGGGCTTGCATTTCTTCCTGTGATGTGGGCACGTGTTTGCCATTGCTTAATGCACTGCCCAGTTCAGCGTTAGGACATATCTTGTTGGCCGTCTCTAGAATGGCGTAGTTGCTCATCGTTTGTTGCCTGCGCATGTTGGCGAGCTGCTGTTTGGTCATAGTACTACCGCTTATAGCACCAACAAACTCAACGCTGCTATGGTCATGCTGGTAACACATACCCTGGTCTTTACTAAAATGGCCTTGATTATAGAGTTCTCTTTTCATACCGGTTTGAGTAGCCAAATTTGGGAAACGGTGCATCTCCAAATGATTGAGGTAGTCCATTTGATCCTGATTAGGCCTGGAAGTTGATTCCATTTCCTTCATGTAGGTACTGATATCAGGGCCTATTTTTACCGTACCATAGCCAAAACTTGTTGGTAATGTATTCGGATCAACAGAGCGGTCTCCCATACTGGAATAGCCCTGTGTGTTGATCTCTACATCATTGTCCGCCATGTAATCCAGACGCTTGAGGTTGGAGTTACCCAATGCCATCATATTGACAAATGGATTATCGGATTTGGTGAAATCATTAGTCGTAGACCTTAACCCCGAGCTCATTCCTTCCAATTCCATCATCTCGTCCTTATACTCGTCCATTTCTGCTATCTGTCCTGTGAAGTTGCCAAAGGCCTTTTGACTCTCATATTCCAGGATTTTGCCTTTATATAGCTCATCTGCACCATAGCCAGTATTCAGGCCTAATATGCGGTCATCCTGTTCCTTATTTTTCTGACTGGTGGTTTTTTTCTTAGAAGATTTAGTGAGATAGTCTATCAGATCGTCCAGGTCTGAAAACGCATGTGGTGTAACAACAGCGGCATTAACGTATTCTTTGACCCTGGCCTTCCAATCATACCTGAGACTGGCTGTACCTTTATTGCTTTCCACCAATTCGGTCAAGTCCTTTATGCCAAATCCCCGTTTGTAGGGTCTGTACGTATCTGTACCTACTTTAACAACCCTTTGTACTGCACCATGGCCAGACTCGACACTATGTAGTTGGAAAGGTTGTGGCCGGACGGTAGCGTCAGAATTGTAGAAATGGTCATCAGCCATTTTCTGTAATGCCTGAAAGGAAGTCCCCTTTGAAAAGGAATCGGCTTCATCCTGCAGACTTTTCGCTTGCTTTGTTTCGGCTCTGTTATCAACAAATGAAACGGATGGCTTTGACCGAGGGTATTGACTATTGACCTGTTCATGGTGATGGTTACTTTGACTCTGCCGTTTTATGTGTGATGACATCATATTCATACCCCGTTTAACCACTAATAACTTCAATTCGCTTAGCGTATTGCTTTAGCCAGAAGCATTATCTAATTTATGAAAAAACAAATAATTATTTAGCCTGAGCTTGGGATAACCAAGTCCCAAAACTTTAAAAAAAAGTCATATCGCAGTGAAACGGAGATATCTTTCTCTCTATAGAATTAATTACTGTCATTCTATCACAGATTTTGCCAAGAAAGATTTCTCCCCCGACGTGTCGGGGAAAGACTGTTTTTTTAAAGTTTTAGGCAAAAACTTCATCTGCCTTACGCCGAACTCAGGTATTTAGTTTTTCAGGATGCTATGATGATCATTTTCTCCAACAAGCAGGTTGCGTTTTGATTAGCGATGCCTATTTTAATCTGTCTTCGCGGCTGCTTGTGCCATCGCTAAAGCTTTAGGCGACACGCGATTGGCAGACGAGATTTACCTTCGCTTAAGCTTCGGCAGACTAGATATGTCTTTGCTAAAGCTATGACATACGAAGGAGTTGGTGGTTTAATTCCTCGGGCTTTGCCCCGGAAGCTCGGATCCAGGGTTCTACTCTAGGGTTTAATACCATTTATTAATTCATCCAAATCCGCCACTGAGGAAATGGGTTTATCCAACACTTTCATTTCAAAACGATAGGTGCTGTCCTTTTCGATTTGAGCCCAGTTGAGTTGAGCCATATCGGCTTCATCGAACACCGCTATTTTGTTGTTGGGTAGAACAGCTAGCAGCTTATTTGAAACAGTAGGGTCTATGGAGAACTGATCCCATGCGCCCTTTGGGTACTTAATGACCGCACGGCCGTTGACGTTGGTAATGAGAAAAACGGTTATATCAATATCTTCTGTCGACTGCTTAAAGTCAAATTCGGCTGCCAAGCGTACTCTTCCTTCTTCTTTGAGCAATATGTCCCAGTTGTACAAACCAAAATTGCTGATACTAAGCCGTCTGGATACAGCGTCTTCAAACGCTTGTCTCTTATATTCAATCTGTCGCTGTTTATTTTCAGCTATTTTCAATTGTCGCAGAAATAGGTGGTGACGCCTGATTTTTTCCAAGTCTTCTTCTGATAGGTAGACATAGGTGGTAAAGGTTCTTTTTTTGTTACGAAATATGATTTGATAAACGTTTTTATCTAATTCGAAAAGGTGATATAAGACAGCTTTATTGATATCAATGACTTGTAAATCCCTGGTGGAATCAATCTTTATGTGATCCCAGGTAGGGCTTTGAGATTGTAAAACGCCTCTTGAGTTATAATAGAAGTAACCACCAGATATATAATCATCAACTATAAGGTATTCACCATAAAGGCGAGCCCATTCGGGTCTAACATGGTCAAGTTGTACGCTTGATATTTCATTACCTGAGTAGTCCCATATTCTGTAAATACCAATACTATCGAGTGTATAGATCGAAGCTTCGTCTATAAAACCCGCCACCAAAATCAGCGAATCGAATTGTTTGAAATCTCTCAATAATGTACCCTGAACGTCATAGAGCCGGACATGAGAAGGGCTACGCAAAATGAGTCTTTCTTGCTCTTTAGATAGCTTTATGTCAAAATTACCCCTAATAGATTCATCTGTAGTCGATGGGTAGGCACCTGGAATACTTATAATGTATTGCTTGTTGACAAAGTCATAAACTTGAAAGGTGCTGTCAGGAATATTGAAGCCATTAATAAATCTTAGGGTGGAATCATGATGCACAATACTTTCGACTTGAAAATCTAAGGTTGAAGTGATATTAGAGCTATAATCCCACAATTTAGAAATGTTAGATTCCATCTCTTGAACGTAAACAATTGATGTATTGTAAATAGGATAGTAATATGCTAAAGTACGATGGTCATCATTTACGATTTTTGATGTTCTGAAATCCTCGATTTTAGATTTGGTTTCAATATCATTTTTATAATCCCATGCTATTAACTCGCCTTTGGGTGTTTCCAATAACAGTATATCTTCCTTTAACTTATCAACCTTGTAATACCACCCTTCCTTTTGCCGTATTACTTGGCCATCAAGGTCGTAGAATGTAATGCCTAAGTCAGAGTTGGTGACAATGTGTTGATCAGATTCAATGAAAAGGGGTTTATCTCTGTAATCGTAGTGCCTTTTCGGATTTTCACGTCTTACTTCGATAAAGTGTAAAGCTTTACCCTCCAGATTGGAAATTGTAATGCTGTCATAATCATATGTTCTATGTATGATTAAATCTTTTCCCGGAACAAATAGGTGATCATAAGAGGCATCAATTGTACCGAGCAAATTACCTTGGCTGTCCAGAATTTTCTCTTCCAGACGACCTTCAAGCAGTATGATACGATCATCAAATATTTTTATGTTGAAGCCATATTCATTTACGAAAGGCACTGTATTTAACAACTGCCCATTCAAATCCCAAAAGTTGAGCTTATCCTTGCCTAAGGTGATAATGCTTTGATTTTTATTGAATGCCAAGGCTTTATCATACCACCAATTATTATCTTCCCTCACAGGAGTTTTAAATATCTCATCGCCATACCCATACTTCGGTTGGGATATTTCTACAGAAGACCACGCTTCGTTCAGAACCCATTGGTTATCGGCTTCTTTGGGGTTCGCATATTGCCTGGCGAGTTTCCAGGTAATGGTTTCCAAAGGGGCTAGCTCCGGATAGGTTGCTGTTGTAAATTTCAGCTTAAAAGTATCAAGTGGGGCTGGAGTTGCGATCGGTTCACCAGTCATAGCAGCTAGCTTTTTCCAGCTTCCAGTAGAATCACCCTTTGGGCTTTCCTCGAAATAAAAGAAATCAAAATCACCTCGTACGTCAGAAGGTGTGTCTACTGTCAAAGGCTTATTAGGGGCTATGAATACCTCTTTACCATTTGCTTCACCTTCAATCCTGAACATGCCTGCACTTTCAAAATGGCCGCTTTCGATGCCGTCATCAAAGCTCATGGGTATACCGGAGGCGATGATGCTCGCTGCGCTATTGTAAGTTTCCAACGAGAGGGTAACAGGCTCAGTGATGACATTGCCGTCTTGATCAATAAAGGCATGGGCAGGTATTTCGACATTGGTGCCATTTTCAAAACGTGCTATTTGCTTGATAGCAGGATCGATGGTGATCTCGGCTCTGGGAATTTGAACATGCTCAAAAGGCGGGTCAATTTTCTGTAATGATTGCTCATCTTTTGAACAGCTTGTAATAAGTAAAGTGATTGCGACTAACAGATATGGTATTCTCATGAATGAAGGTTGCTTTTGTTTCTATCTATAATCTGGAAACATCATTAAAGTCACACCAACAACCAAAGGATATTTTTGGTGCGTAATATGGATAAGGTGTAAGAGATTATTGAATTCTACAGTATAAGACGAGTTAAGGACCAGTTGATGCGAATTTAGTTATTATAGCGTGAAGAGGTTTTGGCTGGCTGATGATCGAATTATTACTTGATGGTTAAGCAGTCTTGATTTTGGAAATGGTTTTTCCCTTGCTTTTGACAGGCTTGTTCAAACCATCCTCGGCCATAGTAATAGCGGACATTACCAGTTCTCGTACTTCATCCTTTCTATAATCTGCCGATGTTTTCACCTCCAAATGACGAATGGCCTTGCCGGTACCTCGCAGCAGATTGTGCGGGTCTTCTAATAATGCACCCTCATTGAAGCCAAGGTTCAAATGGTTCGTGTAAATAGGTATATGAACAAAAGCATCACCTAACTTATCAGTGATAGAAAAAACGGCTGTGAGCGCGTGCGTATGGTACAATAACTCATTGCTGTCAGGTGCTAGCTCCAGTATAAATTGGCGGACATCCTTAAAGAGCTCAATCAACGGTTGCTCCTTCATCTCGAGATGATAAAGGAAATCCGGGTGTATAGTACGTTCAGAAGTGGTGCCCATGCCGAGTTTGGTTAGAATATCAAAAGTTAGCAAAAAGTACCACTTCACACCAGTTAATATTAACTAGTGTTCTAAAACGTCAATAGCGCTAAGGTTTGGCTTATTGGAATTGTATTTTACTTTTAATGGTCGAACTCTATTAGTTAATTTCTTAAGACGTTGACCATTGAGTATGCTTCCGGGAATATGATCAACATTGGTAAAGGTTTGATCATCAATGGAGTATGAATAAGACACATTATAAGTGATGACCACTTCATGAGAGCCAAACTTATTCTGAAAGAGAGCCGTTTTTTCCTCTATATTAATCAACTTGCCAGAAGTAATTTTGTCATATTGAGACAATCGATAGTTTGTTACGATCTCTCCACTGTAGACAATCAGGTAAAACAGACCAGTAAGAACAAATAGAAAACCAAAGGTATTTAATATCTGCTTCCAATCCCATACGTGATAAAACCTGACCTTATTACTCATGCTTAATTTCAGTAAAAAGTATTCACCCCTCTGTAGTTATACGACTACATACATAGATTTGTTATTTAAGAACCTTTGTGATTTATGAAATAGTAGAAATTGAGTTTGATGAAGATTTCCGATCGTCTAACAATGAAAACTCTGACATTACGGGTGATGATCGCTAATACCCTTCGTTTGAAAAACCAGCCTTTACTACTTCATTTTTTAAGGCGGCTTCGATTTTACGCTGATGTCAATAGTAATAGAAGTATTGAAAATTCGTTAGGTTTGGAGAAAATAGTATCATGTGAATGGTAGTAGTTGATATTATTCGGTTATTCCATGGCACAACCGCATTTGGATAGATAAAATCTGGATAAATTTCGCCATCAATAATACACAAAAGAATCACTCATGGGAATCTTCTACATATTACTAGGTTCGGCTTTTGGAGCAATTATCACTTATTTGAGACTGCAAAACACTGCCCCTGCTGATAACAAAGAATTACACAAACTGAAAGAAACAGATCAGGCTTTGGATTCAAGGATAAAATCAGGGGAAGAGAAACATCAACAATTCGAAGAAGAATTAAAGTCAACGAAAGAAGCTCTTGAGCAAAAAGAAAGTCAATTACATCAGTTGTATACTGAGTTGACAACGATTAAGGCTCACCTGGGGTCATTGCCCAATAGCAACCCCTCTAACGAAGTATTTACACCAATTGAAACACCGGTAACCAATCGAAATGCTGAAGTAGAAAGATTAGAGCAACAAGTTAAAACACTATCTATTGAGAAATCTGAATTGGAAATCGAAAAGGCGAGGTTAGAAGAAGAGAACTTACAGTTGGCTCAAAGGACAAAGAACTTGGAAAAAGACCTGAAAGCAAGAACCGCCGAACGTGATGAGCTGAATCATTCACTCTCAAAAGAAAAACAAGAACATGAAGCTTCAAAAAAGGAACTCATAGATCAAAGAAAGTCATTCTTGGAACTAGGCAAAAAGTTCAATTCAGACTTTGAGAACATGGGAACTAAAATCCTGAAAGAGTTAGAACCAAAACAGAAGACCAAGTAATAAACTTTTACAATGGCCACCCCTCAACGCCGTTGATATCTCTGTCAATTATCGACGGCTTTAGATTGATGTATTTTGGATCGCTTCCAGGCGTAGATGTATTACGGCATATTTAAGTTTTAACTACGTCCTCATGAAATGATTTGAGTAGGGAATGGCGACGCTCAAAAGGAAGATCCACAAATTAATGCAACACAAAAATTCCCTGATCTGTACCGGCCCAAACTGCTCCTTTGTTATCCTGTTCAAGGTGGTAAATTTCATTGGTATGGCCCTCTGTAGGGTTGTCATATTGAATGACCCTATCTTCAGCATTGATCCTAATAATGTGCGTGGCGTCTTTTACGCACCAAATATAGCCCTTGGCTCCTTGAAACATGGGTAAAATGGTATGCCCTGCTTCTAGTACTTTCCAATCTGTGCCATCATACTTAATGATCCCGTCGCTGGTGCCTACCCACATGGTACCGGCATTATCTTTTAAGATTTTCCTGCAGTTCTTCTCCAGGTATTTATGCTCGACTTTTTCACCATCATAGATATTCAATCCACCTTTGCGTGTGGCCAGCCAGTAGTTGCCTTCGCTATCTTGTTTGATGTCGTGAATAACGTTGTGACTTAAACCATTTTCCACGGTTAACGTCTTCCATTGCTCTCCATCATAAATGGCAACTCCGCCGGTTGTGGCGACCCAAATTCTGCCATTTTCATCCTCGTGAAAACCAAAAACGACACGACCTTGTAAGCCCATGTCTTCTATGATAGAATAAGTCTTATAAGCAAATCCATCATATGAAATGGCTTTACCAAGGCTGCCAAACCAATAATGTTTGCCCTTACTCTCGAAAATAGAAGTAGTTCCTATGTTCAGCGGGTAATCATTGGCGGTACTCCGGTGCCACTTCGTCCCATCATACTGGACTACTCCTTCTTTGCTTCCTGCCCATATTTTTCCATCACTATCATTGAGAATAACCCGAACCTGATTATTGGGCAGGCCATTTTCTATGGTATGCGTTTCGATAATATTTAGACCAGTCAGTAAGGTGGAGATGACGAGGATTGATAGAAGGGTTTTCATAACTGTACTTCACGAGTTTGAGATTAGTTGTTATAGCGATTAACAACTATTTACACAGTTATACGACTACCTAAGCAATAAGGTGCCTATGGTCCAGTAAGGATGATCAAACGATTGGTATGAAAACCCATTTACACCATTTGAACGCAAAATTTAGCGCATTACCTTCTTTTCAGAAATCAATTATTTCTCCATCAGCAGGTATAAACACCTTGTCTGAAAGACCAGCCTTTTCTACTTCGTTTCGTAAGGCTACTCTGGTTGTAGGGCAGTGGTTGACAGCTTCTAAGTGATTGGCAATTACTTTTCCTGGGGCATCTTTGATAAAGCGCATGACGTCCTCTAGTGTCATCAGCAGTGGCTTGAATATGTCTAATTGCGCCGAACCGGCGGCTACGACATTGATATCTGGCTCATAGTTGCTGAGTGTTTTTCGCACATCCCCAGTGTAAATGGTATCGGAACTGAGATAGATTGAAGGCTCTCCCGGTAACTCGATGTAAAAGCCCATTACATTGCCCATTGGTTTGGCTACAAAACCATAGCCATGCCTGGCTGGAATGCCTTCTATGCTACCACCTAAGAAGTCAGTCTGCTTCCAATAATCGACGGTAGCCTCTACGTTGAGCCCTTTCTTGCGCAGGTCTTTCTCGTCTTTCACACTGCAATAAACAGGTATATTTTTATCTGCCAGAAATTGAATGCCCTTTTTGTCCATGTGGTCAGGGTGCTGGTGGGTGATGATGCAATGGGTGACCTTATCCAGCGTTTGCTGGCAGGCCTCAGGCAATGGCACGATGGGGTTCCGCTTTGGCTTAAACCTAAAAAGCGTCAAAGTAGGCATACTGCCTTGTTCACCTAATAAAGGGTCGACTAGAATTACTTTATCCGCCGAAGCAATGGTCATGGTGGCATTCCTGAAGTGCTGGATTTTCATTTGGTTTCTCTGCTTGTTCTAAGGGGCAAATAAGAACAATTCTAATCAGCAATCCATTGATCGGAATCAAGAAATGCGCTTGCGTATTCTGCTAAGGGTTTCAGGAGTAATGCCAAGGTAGGAGGCAATGTGATATTGAGGGATGGATTGTAGCCAATGCGGCTTATAGATACAAAGCTCCTTGTACAAGGCTTCTGCGTCCTTGGTCAATCGGTTATACTCATGCAGCTCTTTACTTTCCAAGATAGAACGAAAAAGCCCGTCTATGAAGGACTTACCACAGTCGTATTTGATCAGCAGGTCTTCAAAGGTTTTGAAATCCAATTCCAACAAGTCAACCTCAGTGAGACAGTCCTGGTTTTTCTTGGTTTTAGCAGCGTGGATAAAAGACGAGAAGTCCGTTACAAATTGAGGGGAAGTATAAAAATTGATATTGATCTCGGCATCTGCGGTGACATAGTATTCTCTGATTACACCAGTATTGATAAACCTCAGTTTATTGTCTTTAGCGCCCTCTTTGAGTAGAACAGTGCCTTTGCTTTTGGTGACGAATTCGAACGAAGATAAAAGCTCTTCCAAACCTTGTTGGTTCAATGGGAATTCGGTTTGGAAGAACCTTAACATTTGATCTGTTCTGGACATTATTGCGTTTTAGTATGCCAATACCAAAACAAATCTAATATGATCTCCTCAATATGTACTGATTGTGCTTACTGAGGAGACCGTATCTGCATAGACGTAGGGGTGGTTATGCTTCAATTATCAACCATTGGTGATACCATACTGGTTTTTCATCATCGCTATAAATGCTTCTTCATCCATCTGCTTACGGTTGGTCAGCAGCTCTTCAGCATCTGCACCGGCCCGATACCTCAAGCGGTCGCTTTTATCGTTGGCAGCTTCCCAAATCACATCGGCCACCAGACTGGCAGGGGATATGTTATCACCGGCAGCCTCGAAACCTTTGAAGGTAGCGGCAACAACAGGCTGATAGGCGGTCAGGCTTTCATCGTTAGTGAAATCAAAAGACCTGCCTGCGAAATCAGTGGCGATGAGGCCGGGTTCTACAATCTTAACTTTCACGCCGATGGCTGACATCTCGAAACTCAATGCCTCGGAAATGCCTTCGACCGCGAACTTGGTACCGTGGTAAAGTGACCCAAGCGGGAAGGTCATGATCCCACCGATCGAGGAGATGTTGATGATGGTACCGCTCTTGTTTTCACGGAAATGCGGTAGTACGGCCTTAGTGGTGTCGATTAGTCCAATGACGTTGGTATTGAATTGCCTGAC
Organism: Bacteroidota bacterium; assembly: GCA_039819065.1. GTDB lineage: Bacteria > Bacteroidota > Bacteroidia > Cytophagales > Cyclobacteriaceae > JBCBSS01. Next base: position 34,769 of record JBCBSS010000029.1, on the reverse strand, counting down.
AATGTTTTCCCTGGGGAAAGCCTCAAGAGGTCCATAGGCACCATACCCTGCATTGTTTAACAAAACATCTATGCTACCAAATCTTTCGATGCCTTTGCTGACGGCATCATTGATAGAGTCCAGGTCTAGGACATCCAACCGTGTTACAAGTACATTTTCAAGTTGGTTGAGATCTTGCTCTTTTTCTGGCGTTCTCATGGTGGCAATGACATTCCAGCCTTTTTCATGGAAGAGTTTAGCCGCCGCTTTGCCTATGCCGCTACTACTGCCGGTGATCAATACTGTGTTACTCATTTTCGTAGATTTAATTGTTTGAATCTGCCTTCGCGGCTGCTATGGCAGACGAGAAGGTTATGGTTTAATTCCTCGGAGGTTTGCCCTGGAAGCTCGGGTCCAGAGTTCTACCACGGGTTTCCTACCATTTATTTACTTTGATCAAAATTGCCTAATTCTGTCAGAGCTGATTAACACAGATTCCCGAAACGTGAACACATTTTACTGATTTTAATCTTGCATAATATCGGTCAAGTGTGAGTAGTATATCTTATTGTCATGGCTACATCTGCACATCATAGTGCACTGGAAACTGGCCGGGTATTTCTTCTTTGGTTTCTCCCAGATTCTGCCGCAAATCTATCTCAATTCCTCTCGATATGGTTGATATCGGTACATCGTTGGCCGTCCCTTCGAACGGATTCTCACCTGTTCTACCGATACGCTCCATGGTATGGAAGATCCAGGCTACAATGATGTAGAATGGAATGGTAACCCAAACAAAGTACTTCCCGATAATGGGGTAATTCTCTGCCATATTTCGCCCGATTTCTGCAAACTGAGGTACGATGGCCAATGGCAGAAGCAATACAAATAACCACATGAAATAGTGGTTGAGGGTGGCAAAGTGCCTGGGGTAGGGGAAGTTCTTGATCCTTTCGGACTTGCCTTGCAGGGTGAATAGCTCTTGTAGTACAATTTCCAGTTCCAGAAACGCGAAGCCCCACACCACACCTTCCTCCTTGAGCTTTTTCAAATGATGCGATTGCTGGTACAAAAGAGCCGTTTGCTTGTTGTCCTTGCTCATAACGTCCTTTAAGTCCGGTTCGCTCAAATAGGGTTTAAGATCATCCGCCAGATCACTGTCCCATTCTGGTGGTCTTAGTTTCCACTCCTGATTGCTTTTCATGCTGATTTGTGTTTCCCAGGGCTTTTTAGCACGCATAGCATGACGCAACGCAGTCATCCAGGCAATGTGCCGGTAGGTGAGTGTTTTCACTTCGTGATGCATTTCTTCATCCGACAACTTGACCTGCGCATGTTCATTGGATAGCATACCCTGGACAAACATGCCAAAGGTTCTGGAGGTATTGACGATGCCACCCCAGATCTTCCTGGCTTCCCAAATTCTACCGTAAGCCGAGTTATTTTGAAAACCAATCACGAAGGCAACAGCCGTACCAATCAACGCCAGAGGTGTCCATGGAATTCTTAACCAATCAAGGTCGAAAAAGTGATAAGCAGCGACGAATAATGTAATGAGGGTAGCGAAAATGAATGTTTCATAACGTGTCCAGATAGCCATATCCTTGGCGCGATAGACTTTCTTAGTGTACATGGTTAATAGTGGTTTGGTTAAGTTGATGGCCAGCACAACAACAAGCTTTGTATTTTAAATCTGCAAGAAGGTTAGTGCTGGCCAAATACTAAAATAGTAAGAATGGCCAAATCTCATCATGGCGATGCACTATCCGATAGAATAGGGTGGTATCGGTAGGAGTAGACCTGTTTTGGGTGAGGTGTAGAATGAGGGTTTAGGGAGCTGCCTTCAAAAGTAGCTCCAAGTGGTCATTTCGAGTGCAACGAGAAATCTATCTCTTTAAGAATAAGTACTTTAAATCGAGATAGATTTCCCCTCACGTACCTATTACATACAAAGTAATTCGGATGGTGTAACCCTTACCCTCCCCAAGTCTGACAAGCCAGACTTTTCCCCTCCCTAATTTTAGGGAGGGGTTGGGGTAAGACAAAATAATTACTGACAGCGTACTTAACAAATAACACTTCGTGCACACTTTCATGTCATTTCACTTTGCACGATCCAAATTGTTAGGTCTCGAAATGACTACTTTTCGTTGTCGTTTGTGGAGACACAAACGACTAAGCTGTGCAAAACAGCTTTCAAGACAGCCCCAATATTTTAAAGCTATAAAAACAATTACTGCACTTCGTAGGCGATTAGCTTTCCGTCCAACATTTGTGGTACCAGTAGAATGTTTTGTTTCTGAAGAAGCAGTATATCAGCTGAACCAGCATTTAAGTCCTGTACTTCTTTTACCTCGCCGTTGGCATCAATGGTCATGAGCCCACCTGCGATCCAATCTGATACCAGGAATTTATTGTCCATTACCTGAAGTCCGTCCAGGTTACCGGTAGGTGAGGTTACTTGACGGATGGATTTATCAGAAAGATTGATTGCCAGTAGAACGCCAGGTACTTCAGTGCCAAATGTTTCTGCATTAGTCACCACACCCCATGAAGCCACATAGATTTCCTTGCCTTTGATCTTCAAACCATTCGGGTAATTCAACTTTTCATCTTTGACCCACAAAGAAATGTCTCCTTTGCTGATCTTGTAAATGGCATTTCCTCCGAAGGTATCAGTGATGTACACCGTGCCATCTTTGGCCACTTCTACATCATTCAGGAAAGTAGCGCCTTCTGCTTTGTATTGCTTTACTACCTTGCCGCTTTTCAGGTCGACAACTGATACGACATCAATGTCTGCTACATAAAGCTGCTGCCCGTGTATGCCGAGCCCTTTTGGAGCGTTAAATCCAGTAGCCCATTTCTGGTGAGTGACCTTACCATTAGTATCCACAATTGATAAATACCCTTGGCCATTTTTTTCAGCCGGTTGCCCTGCCACATTGGATACGATATAGCGTTTGTTCTTTTTATCGAAAACCACCGATTCCGGTGCTTCCAAAGAAGATACTTCCCAAAGCTTCTTGAATTCCTGGGCATGGGCGACACCAAATGTGAGCGTGGCCAATAGAATAATGATATACCTTTTCATCTTGATTTTTTTGTGTTGATAGTTAGAACCTGAAATATCCATTAGCCTATCTATTACATTCATAAATCACTTTGAAAGAGGCCCTTAACATTAATTTGTTGAATCACCATAGCGATACTATGCCTCTTCAACATAAGTGCCTCTTTCTTCGTGCTTTATGACTTCATTACGATGTCTAATGCATAAGTCAGGTTTAATTTCTGTTGATGATGTGAAGGTAGACTGGCTCAAGACCTAAAAAATTGACCTATGGTAAGAAGAACTCAAAGTGCTATTCAAGACAGTTTTAAGAACGGCCAGGATTATTTGATCCAATCATTATGAGTACACAAGGAATTATTTTAACTTAAGTCCTTCAGAAGGAACATCCCTCCCTTATTTAAATATTACTCATTTAATTGTTCAATGACATGAAGTTCAAAAGACTTGGTAATAGCGGATTATTGGTGTCACAGTTGGGGTTAGGTACCATGCTTTTCGGTGAAGAAAGCGACCGAAGTACCCCCGAAAAAGAAGCCATAGATATGATAGACCGGTTTTTAGATGCCGGAGGTAATCATATAGATACGGCCGATGTATATGCTGGGGGAAGGTCAGAGGAGATCACCGGAAAAGCCCTGAAAGGACGCAGGGATAAAGTGGTGTTAGCCACTAAAGTGAGGTTCCCGACCGGAGAGGGTAAGAACGATGCCGGACTTTCACGGCTGCATATCATAAGCGAAGTAGAAAAGAGCCTGAAGCGATTGGGTACGGATTACCTCGATATGTACTATATGCACTGCTGGGATCCGTTGACACCGATTGAGGAATCCATGCGTGCCTTTGATGATTTGGTAACAGCCGGGAAAGTGAGGTACATTGGGGTTTCTAATTTCAAAGCCTGGCAGGTAATGAAAGCCATGGGTATAAGCCAATTCCAGGATAAGGTGCAGTTCGTGGCTGCTCAGTATCAATACAGCTTAGTGAAAAGGGATATAGAATATGAGTTCAGGGACTTACTGATGGAAGAGAACATATCATTGGTGCCATGGGGGCCACTAGGCGGAGGCTTCCTGACCGGTAAATACGATAGAAACATCAAACCGGTAGACTCAGCGGCTGGTAGGATAGGCACTACGAGTGAAGATACTGAAGAACATTGGTCAAGAAGGGATACGGAACAAAACTGGAATATCATAGATGCGGTAGAAGCTGTAGCCATGGCCAATCATGTGGGTCACGTACAAGTAGCGCTTGCCTGGGTGATCCAGCAACCCTTTGTCGCCAGCACGTTGATCGGAGCACGTACCATGTCTCAGCTAGAAGACAACCTAAAAGCCGCTACGCTCACACTTTCGGAAGAGGAAATGGATAAACTAAATGAAGTCAGTTCGTTGCCGGAATTGTACCCTTACCGAATGATGGAGGTGTATGGCGAACGGCCATTGTAAGCATTTTCCCAAAATGATAAGTTTACCATTGATCAAGGTGCTGAGCGAAACGAACACGACAATTAGGACCAGTTAAAAAAGATGAAGAAAGCTGTGTAAATGCCTGAAAATGAAGTAGAAAGTCTTTTGTCTTACATTTTCATGTATTAGCCGTGTACCATTTCAGTTTTTTTTGACAATTAAAAGATTTTTCGCTTAATTTCGAGGTCGATTTAGCGAAAACAACTGAACGAACACCCTAGCTACAATGATTAACTTACGGTATTCTTTGCTCACACTTGTGTTGTGCTCAATTATAAGTGTCGGTTTTGGGCAGGACTTTAAAAAACTCATGAAGTCCGGAGACCGATTTTACACCAACGGTGATTTTGAATCGGCCATCAGGCTTTACAAAAAAGCTGAACGTCAAAAGCCCGGCAACGCCAAGGTCAATTTAAAAATCGGCCTTTCATACCTTTCCGGGGAAGAAAAAACCAGGGCAATACCGTACCTCGAAAAAGTACATAGCCTCAATCCCAACCTGGATCCGGATATTGATTTCTACCTGGCAATGGCCTACCAACACGATCATCAATTCAAAAAGGCCATCTCACTATTCACTACCTATAAAGACAAGTACCCGAAAATGACTGCGATTGCCAATCGCAGATTGAACGAGTGCAACTTGGGCGATTCGTTGATCAATAACCCTGTGCCGGTTGAGATCAGCAATTTGAATAGTGTTAATTCTGAGTTTCATGACTACTCACCTTTGGTAACAGCCGATGCTAAGACCATGGTTTTTACGTCGCGCCGTGCCGGTACAACAGGAAACAAAAAGGATGTCGATAACCACTACTTCGAAGATATTTACATTACTAAACTCAACGGGGAAGAGTGGAATGCACCTAGCAAGATAAGCTCTAACATCAATTTTGATTATCACGATGCTGCTGCTGCCATTTCTCCTGATGGTAAGACATTGTTCCTTTATTATGAAGATGGTGGAGGAGACATATTTGTATCCAACTATAATGGCGATGACTGGCAAGCACCATTCCCTTTAAAGGGAGATGTTAATACAGAGTATTGGGAAACAGCGGTTACCATCACAGGAGATGGCAAAACCCTGTATTTTACGAGTGACAGACCTGGAGGTTTCGGAGGTCTGGATATCTACATGAGCCAGTTAAATGAAAACGGTATATGGGGAAAAGCGGTTAATCTTGGTCCTGATATTAATTCTACCGGACATGAAGACTCGCCTTTTATTCACCCAGATGGTAAGACACTTTATTTCAGTTCCAAGGGACACTTGGGACTTGGAGGTTACGATATTTTCAAATCCGAATTAAAGGATGGACTCTGGCAAGCGCCTATCAATCTTGGTTATCCTATCAACACAGCCAACGACGATGGTCACTTTGTGATTTGTGAAGATGGAAAACAAGCTTATTACACGTCTGTCAGGAAAGACGGTGTGGGTATGACTGACATTTACTCTGTCAGTATGAATCTGGAAGACGTAAACGAAAGCACAGGGGAAGAGACCGTCAAAGTGGTTGAAAATCAGGAGGAACTGGATGAAGAAGAAGAGTATAATTCATCCATCCTGGACTTGCAAAAAACACTGGGGGTTGTAACGCTCCTTAGAGGAAAGGTACTAGATGCAGCTGATGCCAAGCCGATTGGCGCCAGCATTTCTTTGGTAGATAACGCTGCCAATAAGGTAATGAAATCCGTGACTGCAGACCCTGTAACAGGTGAATTTGAAGTGACGATTCCTCACGGCGGTAACTTTGGATTGACGGCTGAAATGGATGGGTACCTTTTCCGTTCTATTAACTTCAATGTACCCGTATTCCACGATTATCAGGAAGTTGACGCCCACATGCTACTAGTAAGGGCCGAAGCGGGCTCTCGCGTTATTTTGAAGAACATATTCTTCGATTCTGGTAAATCAAATCTTAGGGTGGAGTCTTTGTCAGAGTTAGGAAGAATTCAAAAGTTGATGGAGGACAACCCTAAACTAAAAATACAGATACACGGACATACTGATAACGTAGGTAATGCGACTTACAACAAGATCCTGTCCAAAAAGAGAGCTCAGGCTGTGGTTGACTACCTGATCAATCACGGTATAAAGACGGCAAGAGTGGAAGCCAAAGGATTTGGGGAAGAGCGTCCACTTGTATCTAACGACGATGAAATCGACGGTCGTGAGATCAACAGAAGAACTGAAATAGAGATTATCGAGAACTAGCCTTTCAATAGGTCAATTCGCAATAGGCTTTAAAGAAAAGACAAAGGGCATTCTGTAATAACGGAATGCCCTTTTGTATTTGAATTTGGTAATATATGTCCCAACCGATCAGGCCTTACTGTGTTTTATCTACAATGCCAACTTAATTTGATCTACTATGCCCCGCTTCACTTTCGATCAACGTTTACAACAATTGGAAAAAAGGAAAGGTGGGTACCACTATCTAACTGTTGATGCTGAAATAGTGGAGCAGTTCGAAAAGAAAAAGCAAACCCGTTTAGTATGTGATATCGATGGTAAAGTCAGTTATTCTTGTGGTTTGAACCACCTTGGAGATGGCAACTTTTTTATCATAGTTGGCGCTAAATACATTAAAAAATTACAAAAGAGACCGGGAGATATGGTCTCGTTCGATATCTATGAAGACCCCAATCCGCTGGGGGTTGAGATACCTGAAGTGCTACAGGTCTTAATCGAACAAGATGAAGAGGTGAAGCAAGCTTTTGAGGGATATACGGATGGCAAAAAGAGAAGCCTCGTTTATACCATTGCTCGGGTGAAAGATATTGATTTACAGGTGCAGAAGGTCTTGAAGTTTGTACGAGAAAATAAAAGATCTTGAGAGGGTAGCTCCCAAGCAATAAGCTTGACCAACGAAGCTCATTGATGGCACTTCAGAAAGCAGTAACAACTCCCAAGTCCATCAAATTTCAATGCTGTAGCACTTTGACAATCAATAACTACCAAGGTACTCACTCATTTTTCACAGTAGCTTCAATGAGCTCCAGTGCCTTTTCCATCTGCTTATCTTTTCGCTGTCTTATTTCTCCAAAAGTATAGGCAATAGGATAATCAGGAATGACCCCTCTATTTTTGAACTTATGCTTACTATTTGGATAGACATTCTTAAGTAAATAACGAGGAATACGAACAATGATCTTGGTATTTGGCAATGTTACATTCTGACGAGAACCGGCAACAAACCCTTCAAAGCGACTAGCCGTCTCCTCACCAATGACAATAGCATCCCCGAATTCCTGGGCATAAGCTGTTACTACCGAACCATTGGAAAATGTAACCGCATCTGTCAATACATAAAGCTGCCCTTTGAAGGCCAGTTTGTTGGGTTTAGGGAATTTGTTATTGCTGGCTTTTCCTTTCCATGAGACATCCTGATAGATGACACCACTTCTTGATGATTTCATAAGATACGGTAGTAATTCCCAGGCATATTCACGGCGTCCACCTGTATTGCCCCGTACATCGATGATCAGGTTTTCTACCCCTTTATCATTTAACTCCTGAAATATTTCAGCATACAGCTTTTTGGGTTTGATCTCATATTGCTCCATCAACCGGCGTACGAATGTTTTTAAAGTGAGTGTGGCTGTTTTTCCAGAAATGCTAAATTCATAAACGTCAGAAACATCACCTTTGGGTTGGCTCCGTTCATAACGTTTGTCAATCCATGCAAACATAGAATCACGGGTGATAGCAGGGATGGTTAGGGTTTGGGGAGTACCGATACTATCATTCTGCCATGTGATTTGGAAATTATCAGGCTGATCTATAAACCAGTAGTAATACCGATTGAAGTTGGAAGCGGCCTGCACTGTTTTGGCGACTTTGATATCTCCATCTGTGATGATGTAGGATTCTAATTGAGTCATCAGCGCGGCGGTGCTTTCACCGTTAATGGTTAGGATTTGATCACCGGTACGAAGTGTACTGTCGGGGCTGAAATTTCCCCACACATACATCGTATCATTGATGTATTTGATGCTAAGTGGAAAGTATTCGAACTCATTTTGCAAGAAACCGCGATAAATGCTGCTGATGGTATCATAGCTTACACCCACTGAGGTATGTCCTTCCCTGGTTGATTCTGCCAGTTTTACCAGGTAGGGGTAGAATTGCAGGTCAGTCATTTCTCTATCAATCAGGGAGAAAAGGCTATCATAAGTGCTGTCGAATTCATCGACGGGGTGAAAGTAGCCAATACCGGCATTATAGGTCTTAATGTTCTCATACAAGAATTTGAAATCTTCTTGCAGCTGTTCTTTGGTAAAAACTCTTTCATTCTGGCCAAAAGAGAAAAATCCTATGTGTAGCAACACAAGCGAGCAAAGTGTTCTGATCATTCTTGATTACTTAATTGATTCAGAAAAAAGACTTCGAAATGTACCTTAAGGTTGCATCTATTGCAAATACTGTGGCTAGGAAAAAGACTGTGTTTTGCTGCTGTTTGGTGTCAATCATTGAAAATGAAGAATCCGAAGCCACCCGGATCTCTTATAATGATATTGTCTACTTTGCCCTCTTTGTTGAAATAGGTAATTTCTTCGGTGATGGAGATATTCAAGCTACGTATTTTTTCGATTATGGCCGGATTGTTTTCACCATTGAAATAGGTCAGTGATGGATTGAAAAACAGGTGTGGACAGCTATGCGGCTTCATGAGGCTTATCACCAGTCCATCTTCATTAACCAGACTGATCCAACCTTGCTCAGCAGAACCCATGTTCTTTTTGAAACCCACCACCTCCCAGATACGAGTCGATCTATCCATATCAGTGGTTTCCAAGCTAAGACCGGCATTATTGCCCAGCACTGAATAGGATTGTTCCGAGGGTTCGAAATCAACCTGATCATCCGTTGTTGCTAGGTATATCCATGCGTTACTGGGATCACTTAGTACATAGCCATTCTCCCACGATGTGACTTGAGCAAACCCTTCCAATTCTGCAAGTACACGCTGCCAATCTGAGCGGAACAGCTTCACGCCTGCACGGGCAAATCGGTCATCATTGATTTCGATGATGGTTTTGCCATCAGTAACCATTACGGGCTTCTGTTCAGAAATCTGATTAAAACTCAGCTTTTGATAAAAATCGATACTCTCTCTGAGGTTAGGCGTAGGGGTTTGAATGATCGTTTTCATCTGCAATAGCTGTTAAAGTGACAATTATAAGATACACCATAAAACGGAGTACCTCAAGCTATAGGATTCCATTTGACGTTAGACTTGTATTTGATCAATTGATTATGTTTTTGGTTTATTCAACAAGATGTTAGGCTACTTGGAATAGGGCAGGATAAGTGGGTTATCTAGAAACATTTTCACCTCTCCCTTGAAGGTTTCTAAATTGTTTTCAAAAGAAAACCTGATGAACAAGTCGTCGCGATTTTCTTCTTTTTCTATGGTTAAGAAACTTGATAGTAAATATTTCAAATCGATGATCATTTTAAACGTCAGATCAAAGATTGGTTTGTCAAATTGACAAGTAATGTTAAGAAGTATATTCCTGGCATTTGAACGCGTGACCTTGCCATTCTTATAATCACCCAAAACATCATCTATTTGTTTATACTGGTCTTTAAAGTCAATAATGGTGGCCTGCTCCGTATAGATACCTGCATTTTCTGACATTTTATCTAAGAGTTGGATGATTTCTTTACTCTCCTTGATCAACTTCTCAGGATCATAGATTAAACTGTCAGTTTCATTAGAATCGAACGGTATATAGATTCGGTCACGTAATTTAATAAGATCAGGTACGATATCTAATGGTTGAGCATTTGATAAGGTGGATAGGCCTATAAAGACGCAAATCATTATGGTTAAGGGTTTTTTCATAGTTGAAAAGATTTCGAAATCCTTGGGAGGTTCAATTGATACAGACAGATAAGTAAATCTAAACTAAACGCGGTCTAAACGCTACAGTTAAGGCAGTTGAATCAATATTCGTAATGGCCGATGTTTATTCATATTTTACTTTTATCGTAATATTATTTACTTTTATCGTAAATATTATTGACCATGAAAACACAGCGCCCACTTTTAAATGTGCTACATGTACTTACCACTGTAGGATCAGGATTACTTGGCCTGATCACTGCCTATCTATTGATTGTTGCCATTATTGCCTTATTCGGCGGGTTGCCTGAAAAGATGTACGCTACTTTTGAAGTACCACTATCTCTTCATAATACCACAAGTTTCTATTCACCTCAGGAAATCAATTCCGACTTTACCGTCACCCACATAGAGGTAAAACGGGCTGAATTGGAGGTTTTACCAAAGAATACGACCTGGTGGCAAATGATAGGCTATTTACATGCCGCTTTGTACATAATGCACTTCTTTCTCGTTATTTTTCTTTTGCAACGGATATTCAAAGATCTTAAGGCAAGGCATACATTTTCCAGAAGCCATATATTACGCATCCGATGGATTGGTCTAATCACTATCAGTATCGGCATTTATCAATTCATGGTACGGCTGGTGGTCACCAGGGTATTTTCCGGTAAGTTCGTGGTGGCCAATGCCGATGTCGCTGCTTTTCCAACCTTGGCGGATTTCAACTTTGTAGCCATATTCATGGGTATGACCTTTATCTTGCTATCGGAGGTGTTTAAGGAAGGAACCGAGTTGCAAGAATTAGAGCAACAGACTGTATAATTCTAAAAAGACAAAATACCCGGGTAATGGCCATAGTAGTAAGACTTGATAGAGTACTTGCCGAACGAAAAATGTCTTTGACAGAGTTATCTGAAAGAGTAGAAGTATCCATGAAGAACCTCTCTCTGCTCAAGCAAGGCAAAGTAAGGGCGGTTCGCTTTTCTACGCTGAACGCGATCTGTAATGTACTGGAATGCAAGCCCGGTGATATATTAGATCATATGGATGAGATAGACGAATAGAACAATATCTTTCAAAAAATCCCACTAAAATGTGCCCTTAAAATAGTATGCGGCAAGGGAACAATGACTGTATATGGTTGTTCTATTGTATTGGTAATACTCAAAATAGATTGGGTCGCCACCCTAACAATCTCATTCGAACTAAATGAGAATCGCGTAGGTTAATCTAACTTTGAGTCGTAGTACGCGGAAAACGTTCGCGTAAGTATAGCACAGTACAAAATCAGAACAAGCGATCTCGCATAACATAATGAGAAAAATCATCCTGGCAGTCTTAGGGCTGGTGCTAATAGCTGGAGCATTTTACCTGGCTTCCTCTTTAATTTCGAGTAATAGCAGGAAACGACCACCTGTACCGAAAGAAATCAAGACAGTCTTCATTGACACCGTGGTCAATAAGACCATACCGATCACCATCAATGCCAATGGCAGCCTCACCGCTCAGCGTAAAATAGAGATTTACTCCGAAGTACAAGGTGTTTTCAATGCCTCTGATAAGGCTTTCAAACCGGGTGAAAAATATCGCCGCGGCCAATTGCTATTAGGACTTGATGGGCGAGAGTATTATTCCAGCTTAGTTGCACAACGTAGCAGTCTTTTCGATCTGATCACGAGCATCATGCCTGACCTAAGGTTGGATTATCAGGATGCATTTCAAAAGTGGCAAGACTATCTCTTGGCTTTCAATATTAACAAACCGGTGGCTAAGTTGCCCGAACCAACCTCTGACAAGGAGCGATTCTTCATTACAGGAAAGCAAGTCATATCCACGTACTATGTAGTTAAAAACATGGAGGAAAGATATGCTAAGTATAATATCAGGGCACCTTTCACTGGAGTACTCACTGAAACCCTGGTTAACCCCGGTACGCTGGTCCGTTCTGGTCAAAAACTAGGCGAGTTTATTGACCCAGAAATTTTTGAATTAGCCGTCAATGTAAACGTCTCATTCAGTGACCTGCTCAAAGTGGGCAAGCAAGTAGCACTTAATGACATCGATAACAACCGTACCTGGCAAGGTAAGGTAATTAGGGTCAATGAAAGAATTGACCAAAGCACTCAAACCATTACCGTTTTTATTCAAGTGGCCGGAGAGGGCCTAAAAGAAGGCATGTACCTAGAAGCCCGTTTGCGTGCCAGGGATGAGGAGAATGCCATAGAGGTACCTAGAAAACTGCTCATAGATGAAAGGCAGCTTTTCACACTCAAGGACAGCGTTTTGCACCTAATAGATGTGCAGCCAGTGTATTTTACCGATAGAACCGCAGTGCTGAAAGGCGTAGAAAATGGCACGCTGATTCTGGAAAGAGCGGTACCAGGTGCCTATGAAGGCATGTTAGTCAAGCCATATCAGGAAAAAGCCGCACAATAAAGTATCACCATGAAATCTGTTATTTCTTACTTTATAAAATTCCCTGTTGCTGTCAATATCGTGATCATTGCGGTGATCGTCTTCGGTATTGTTGGTATCAGAGGTATGAATTCTTCCTTTTTCCCACTGATAGATTCCAAGATCATCAATATTACGGTTGCCTATCCGGGAGCTTCACCACAGGAGATCGAGGAAGGGGTCATTCTTAAGATAGAAGACAACCTTAAAGGGCTATCTGGCATCGATAGGGTTACTTCATCTTCACGGGAAAACAGCGGTACGATCACGGTAGAAATTAAAAAGGGCCAGGATATAGATGTACTGCTCTCGGAGGTAAAAAATGCGGTTGACAGAGTACCCTCATACCCCACTGGTATGGAACCGCTAGTAGTGGCCAAGCAGGAAGCCATTCGCGAAACCATTGTATTTGCCTTAAGCGGTGAAAATGTACCCCTGAGAACTTTGAAAGAGATAGCCAGGAGCATAGAAAACGATATGCGAGGAATAGATGGTATCTCTCAGGTGACGATCTCTGGTTACCCCAGGGAGGAGATTGAAATTGCGGTGAGGGAAAAGGAACTATTGGCCTATAATCTTACTTTTCAGGAAGTGGCTGGTGCCGTTTCCCGGGAGAATATCCTCACCACTGGAGGTAACATCAAAACGGACTCAGAAGAATACCTCATTCGCGCCAATAACCGATCATACGTAGCGGATGAACTCTTCAATCTTATTGTGCGTACTGACCCGAATGGTAATACCATACGTCTTGGAGATATCGCTGATGTCAGAGACCAGTTTGCCGAAGACCCCAACGCCAGCTATTTCAATGGCAATCTGTCAGTAAACATAAGCATCAGTAATACCAATGAGGAAGACCTTATTTCCTCAGCAGCCAAGGTCAGGGATTACATAGAAGAGTTTAACGAGAAGTACAATAATGTTCAGCTCAATGTGGTTAGTGACTCATCCATTACGCTGAACCAAAGGACGAGGTTACTGGCATGGAATGCGGTCGTGGGAATGGGCTTGGTATTGTTTTTCCTTTCCCTTTTTCTCAATACACGCCTGGCTTTCTGGGTGGCAGCCGGTTTGCCGGTGGCGTTTTTGGGTATGTTCATCTTTGCCTCATCACTGGGTGTTACCATTAATGTACTTTCCTTATTCGGAATGATCATCGTGATTGGTATACTGGTGGATGATGGTATCGTAATTGCTGAAAACATATACCATCATTATGAAATGGGAAAAACGCCGGTCAGAGCCGCCATTGATGGTACGTTAGAGGTGGTTCCGCCAATTGTATCGGCCATCATTACAACTATTCTAGCCTTCTGCACTTTCCTTTTTCTGGATGGTAGAATTGGAGAATTCTTTGGAGAAGTGTCGGTTGTGGTAATGATCACACTGGCCATATCGCTAATAGAAGCATTTATCATTCTACCTGCCCATATAGCGCATTCTAAAGCACTTAAAAAAGAAGATAAGACGAAAAAGCTGAACTTGGTACAGACCGCTTTTATGAAGTTGCGGCAGATCAATAAGATCGGTGATACTATCATTGTTTTCCTTAGAGACAAGACTTACTTACCGCTGCTGAAGTTCGTGATTGCCAATAAATTCTTCACTATTGCCGTTGTGTTGGCACTTTTTATCGCTACCATCGGTGCGATCATGGGAGGCGTTATCCGCACCGCCTTTTTCCCTAGAATTGCCAGTGACCGGGTGACTATCACATTGAAAATGCCTGAAGGCACCAATGTGGCCATCACCGATTCTATTCTTCAGGTGATAGAATTCGCTGCCTGGGAGGTTAATCAATCATTGAATGAAGATCAGCCGGGTGATGAGGATGTGATTCAAAATATAGTGAAAAATATTGGTGTCGGTTCATCCAACGGACAGCTCCGTATTAACCTCTTGCCAGGTCAGAAAAGGGCGTTCGGTTCAGACGTTGTTGCCAACGCCATTCGTAACAAGGTAGGTAAAGTATATGGTGTGGAAACACTCACTTATGGAAGTGGGGGTAACTTTGGTGGTAGTCCTGTTTCCGTATCTCTTCTTGGTAACAACATTAGTGAACTAAAAGCGGCTAAAAACGAGCTCAAAGAAGTCCTGACCAAGAACTCGCAACTCAAAGATATCGAAGATAATGACCCTCAAGGTATCAAGGAGATAGATATCAAGCTGAAAGAAAGCGCTTATCTGCTAGGGCTCAATACTCAAAACGTAATGAACCAGGTACGGTATGGCTTCTTCGGTTTTCAGGCACAACGATTCCAGCGTGGCCAGGATGAGATCAGGGTTTGGGTGCGGTATGACAGGGAAAACCGTTCTTCTATCAACAAGCTGGATGAGATGCGTGTAGTGACACCAAGTGGTGAGCGCGTGCCTTTTGCCGAGATTGCTGATTATAAAATAGAAAGGGGAGAGGTAGCCATCAATCACCTGGATGGAAGGCGCGAAATTCAAATATCGGCTGACCTGAAAGACAGAACAGCCAGTGCCACAGATATCATGGCTGAAATCAGGAATGATATCATGCCAGAGATTATATCCAAATACCCCACCGTGACGCCTTCCTATGAAGGACAGAATAGAGAAGCCGGCAAGCTCATCAAATCCACTCGAACTGTGGTGGTGGTCATACTATTTCTGATCTATGCCACTATTGCCTTCACTTTCCGTTCTTACGGGCAACCATTTCTGCTGATGCTGATGATCCCTTTCAGTGTAATTGGTGTGGCCTGGGGGCACTGGCTGCATAACTTCCCGATTAACATCCTTTCCTGGTTGGGTATCATTGCCCTAATAGGTATAATGGTGAACGATGGTCTCGTACTGATAGGGAAATTCAATGGGTACCTCAAAAACGGAATGGAATACGACAAGGCATTGTATGAAGCAGGCAAGTCCAGGTTCAGAGCCATATTTCTGACGTCCCTTACCACGATTGCCGGTTTGGCACCACTGATATTGGAGAAGAGCAGGCAGGCGCAATTCCTCATTCCCATGGCTATTTCGATTGCATATGGTATCGCCATTGCCACCGTACTGACGCTCCTGGTGTTACCGCTATTGCTATCGGTAAGCAATGCTTTCAAAGTCAGTTTCAAATGGCTGTTGACCGGCCGCAAGGTGCCAAAAGAAGATGTGGAAAGAGTGATCAAAGAATTAAAAACAGAACTCGATGAAGTACACTAGCATAATCACATTACTGCTCTTAAGCCTGTTTTCTATTGAAACACAAGGACAAGAACTGCTTAGCAAAGACGAAGCGGTAAACGTGCTTTTGTCGAACAACTACGACGTACGCGTAGCCAAGAACAACGTAGAGGTAGCCAAGAACAATACCTCTGTTTTTAACAATAATCATTTGCCGACGGTCACTGCCAATGCAGGTGCCAACTATTCTAATAATAACATTACTGCTAATCGGCAGGATGGCACTACCACGACGTTGAGAGGTGCCACAACTGAACGCTACAACGCTTCAGTTGATTTGAATTATACGCTTTTTGATGGTTTCAGGAGAAAATACCTTACTGAAAGGGCTGAGGAGAGTCTTGATCAAAGTGAACTACAACAACGCGCCACTATAGAAAATGCAATTCTACAGCTGTTTCAACAGTACTACGAAGTGGCCCGACTGACCGAAAATGTGGCTACTTTAAGGCAAACCTTGGATATCTCTAAAAACCGGTTGTTACGTGCCAAATATCAATTCGAATATGGTCAGAACTCCAGGTTGGATGTTTCTAACGCAGAAGTGGATGTCAATACGGACAGCATCAATGTGCTGAACACCTTACAACTGCTTCAAAACAGCAAGCGCAATCTCAATACGCTCTTAGGTAGAGATGTCAATATCGGATTTCAGGTAGACACGACAGTGCAGTTTTCAGATGTCATTACCAGAGAAGACCTATTTAACGGACTCGAGAATAATAATATTCTATTGCTCCAATCCGACAATGCCATTGCGCTTAGTAGATATGATTTGAAAGTGAACAATTCAGCCTACCTACCCAATATCGGTGTGACCGGTTCTTATGGTTGGGGCAGAAATAACAACAATGAGGCTTCCTTTTTGGCTTCTCAGTCTTTTAATGGCATCAACGCTGGCGTAAGCTTGCAGTGGTCAATATTTGATGGAGGCACCACCAAAACCAGCCAGCAAAATGCACTTATTGCTGTTGATAACCAACGGTTGTTAAGAGAGCAGGCTAAGCAAGCTTTAGCACGTGATTTTGATAACGCCTGGGGTGATTACCAAAACAGACTATTTATACTAACAGCGCAGGAAAAGAACTTGTCTACCAATCAAATCAACTTCAATCGCACCGAAGAGCAATACAAACTTGGGAGGGTCACATCGATAGAATTTCGCCAGGCGCAGATCAACTTACTCAATGCACAAACCAGCCGTAACCAGGCCAAGTACGACGCTAAACTAGCCGAGCTGACCTTACTGCAGCTTTCAGGCCTGATCCTGGATGCTGATTTTTGAGCTTGACGGTTTCGAGTAGCCCACCAAACACCTGATTCCACACAATAGGGCAGTATAACCGAACAAGGCCGTCTCAAAAGCCATACAGAGCGGTAATTTCGAGCGCAGTGAGAAATCTATCTCCTACATGGTTAGCACTTTGTGTCTGGAGAAGTTTCTACCAATATGGAAAATAACGTAAATGTCCAGTATACCAAAGTTAGACAATTGACTGCATTTGTTTAGTTTTGTAAATGGCTACCGAACTTTTGGAAAGCAAGGTAGTAGTGGTTGAGTTTTGTTCAAATTAGCAATTGGTCTGATGAGTAAGTCCAAAAGAAGGTATGTTTGCAAAGGTGTTCCTGGCGGTTGGCGCATATGGGATAACAAAATAAAACGTTGGTGGGGTCAACTATACGAGTTACAACCAGATGAGCTAGCCAATGAACTAAATGGCTCAAAAAGGAACGAGGTGATAATTGAACTGACTAGATTCTTCCAAAAGCACAAAAGATAATATAAGATTACTTTCTTAATCACGAAATGAACAACCTGACCATAACTGGATATTCGACCGCGTTATTTTCGACATGGTTCCTAATTGAGGAGTTGGGCATATTGCTTGATGCCGGTGATGGCGTTTCGGCAGGTTTGACTCAAAAAGGAGGCAAGGTTAAGCACATATTCGTTTCGCACGCCGATCGTGATCATTTGACTGGGTTATTCCAATTCAATCAGCTTAACGGCCGAGGTGGACTGCCTAAGATATATTACCCCAAAGATTGTGGCTCTTTTCCCAATATGGCTGATTTTGGTACTCGCTTCGATCCTCATGTCCAACCTCCTGAATGGGTGCCGGCTCAATCAGGAGATGTGATTCAGGTAAAGAATGGCATAATGGTGGAAACCGTACGTAATGGTCATGTTAAAGTGGGCGATCATTTACACAAAAGCCTGAGTTATAAAATCTTCAGTGTAAAGCGAAAGTTGAAGAAAGCATTTAGCACACTCAGCGGTGAAGAGATTCAAAAGCTAATCAAAGAGAAAGGTAACGAATTTATTACCGAAGAGGTAAGGACCGACATCCTTGGCTATTCTGGTGATACCCCTGTGGAAGATTATGCCCGTTGGGATGGCTCTGATATTTTAATTCATGAAGCTACCTTTTTAGATGCTTCTGAAAGACGATCTCCGAGCGACAGGCACAATGAGCACAGTACGTTGCCTGAAGTGATACAGATGGTATCTGAAATCAAGGTGAGTAAGTTAATTCTCAGTCATTTTTCAACACGCTATGATCATGATCAAATTGATAGTGAGATCAAAAGACTTTGCAAAGAACATAGCATTGAAATACCCGTGTACAGAGTCTTGCCTGGACGAGTTCATAGGGATGTCTTAGAGGAGGAACCTATCAATGGTTAAAATGATGATACCAAACACCCAGGTTGCAGGGCAAAAGGTGATCTGGAATACTTTTGAGCAAGCTCGAAGGAATGCCGGGTGGAAACACCCAGCTTGCACCTACATGTTAAAAGAAGAACCAGTGAATAATTAAAATGCTAATACTCAAGTTTTTGATGATAGTGGCCTTGTCCTTGCACCTATACCTGGCCTATAAAACGCAATTGATGATAGACAAGGCTATCGTTTTTACCACCTTTCAAAAAAGGATCAATTCATTGTTGTCCTGGCTGATCCCTTTCTTCTGGGCTTATATTGTGCGGTTTATACTCAAATCGAGCGAGAGTAAGACCATGACCAAGAAAGACCGCGATAAAGATCGAGGTGGCTTTAGTGATAATTGGTGGCATCTTACCGGAGGTGGAGGCTCACATTAATCTGCCTTCGCGGCTGCTTGCGCCATCGCTGAAGCCATTTGCGGTACGCGACCGGCAGACGAGATTTGCCTTCGCTGAAGCTTCGCCAAACAAGATGTGCCTTGGCGGACGAGCAGGCTATGGTTTAATTCCTTGAGCCTCTGTCTTGGAAGCTTGGGTTCGATATGCTACTCAAGTGTCATTCATGCAAGTACTTTTCAAATTTCCCTAAAATGACTATGTTGAGGTAATATTTATACCTCATGAAAAATACCATACTTTTAGTGCTTGGCATAGGCTGCTTTTGCCTTTACGCCTGCTCATCACAGCCTTCAGAAAATACAAGTCAAGAAACAGCGCCAGTCGAATCAACTGGTGGAACAACTGAGACCTCCGAAGGCGAAGCCGCTCAAAAAACTGTTTTCGAATGGGATCCTTCTATGGATTGGGACGCTTTTGCCTTCAGTACGGTATCTGAAGCCTTTCCAGATGACGAACTGAATGCATTTTCCATCTGGGAGCCTACGGATGACTTCGAAAGCCCAATTCTATTTTTTAGTACCAGGGATGAGAAGCAATTTGCTGTGTTGATGCCCGGAGAAGATACCAATTTCAGACTGGAAATGATTAACCTGCCTGAGGGCTCTCCCTTCAGTAGTTTCCGGTCCTCCACTACACATGATTTCTACTATGTAGCACAAAAGGATGTAGATGAGAATGGTACGCAGGAGTTAGTGATACAGGCAGAAATTGCTGGTATGGTAGCCGCTGAGGATGGCATGAGAGAAGCTGATTTCATCAGCTTGGTTGTACTCTCTTATGACAATGGTACCGTAGCTTATAATGAAGCCCTAACCAATAGCATGAAGCAAAATATCGGTATCAAAGACGATGTGTCGAAACTAACCATGATAGAAAAGCTAAACATCAAGTATTACGACCTTGTTGAGATGCCGGATACCAATGAGAAAAGACAAAGGCTCAAGCACTTGTTGATCGATATGAATGTCCTTTCTGATTCACCTGATAATGCCCCAAATAAGTTTACTCAAGTGCTGAAAATGGAAGACGGCTCCTACGTTTATTCGGTGAAAGAAGAGCAGAGTAGATTCTATTACTTCGTTGAGGGTGAAGGCAACTCATTCGGCTTAAGCGGGGTGTCTTCATACAAGTATCCGTTGTTCGTAGTGTCTGACGGTGGTAATGAAGCGTATTCACTCACAGATATGAAGGTAGACGGTGCCGAAATCAGTATATCGTTTGAAAGCGTCTCTGAAGAAGGAACGGGCGGCCAGCTTTCATTACAATGGAAAGACGATTTTTGGGTAATGACTTACAATGGAGAGTATTGGGTAACGGAGGACGCCGGTAAGGACTTTGATGATATTAGGTAGCACTTATTAGTGCAGGTTTGGATTCAGGCTTTATCAGTTTATTGCGTGGCGCTGATCACGGCAAATTCTGAGATGCTGATTAGAATTAGGAGAGCGGCCGTACCAAAAAAGAATAAAAAGGCCTTCTTTAACCTTTGATCATTTTTTTGAGATATCCATTTGTACACATTAAAAGCGGTCAACGCTAAACCCGCCAACACAATAGTGATTTTTAACAACGCTGAAATAATAAATGCCGACCCCATCTTTCAAAGGTATAACAAGTGTAGATAAGTTGGGCTAAGCCTTATGTACCACCATCCACTGCACACCAAATTTATCTTTGAGCATGCCGAAATCATCCTTTAAAGGAAACAAAATCTTACCACCATCGGCTAGCTTGTCAAAAGCTACTTTTTTAGCATCTTTATCATCAAATACAAGATAAAGGGAGACACTGGTTCCTTGCTTGACTTCATGTCCTGGCATGTCATCTGAGGCCTTTAGGGTAATATTGCCTGCCTTTACTTCGGCATTGAAAATGCGGTCTGCTACCTCTGCTGGTACGTCAATTGGTGACTCACCAAAAGTTTGCAGAATGGTAATCTCACCATGCAGACATGAGGCGTAGAACTGCATGGCTTCTTTGCAATTGCCAGGGTAGACGAGGTATGGTATGAGCTGTTGCATAGCAATAGAATAAGGTGCTTAACTCAAGATAATGATTATGCCCATTCTTTTACATGGAGTCCATGAGACTTTTACACGAGAACAGAAAGTAAGCACCTGATAGTCAATACCAAACCGATTATATAGGTGTAATTAATTAAGAGATTCTATATAAAACAAAAAACATATCAACCTTGATCTGATACCAATTTCTCCGAATACCCAGCTCCTTTTTACAGCGAAGGCTTGCTGCGTCACTCGGAACCAGGGGGAGCTGACATCAACTCCGCTGCTACTTTGGTTTTTGGGAATTGTTCTAAGACGATCTTGATAAATACGGTAATGGGAATGGACATGATAAGGCCCGGTACGCCCCAGATATACCCCCAAAGCATAAGCATAATCAGGATGGTAATGACATTGAGCGAGAATGCCTTTCCCATGAAAATAGGTTCTAGTATGGCACCGAACACTACCTGTACAGCAATAAGCACAAGAATGAAGAACAATAATATGCCTGTCTGATCGGTTTCGACGAAGGCAAATAAAGACAGAGATACCACCGATACGATGGAGCCCACCATCTGCACAAAGTTGATCAGGAAGGCGAACAGTCCCCAGAAGATGGGGAAGCTTATACCAAAAGCCAGACAGGCCAGTCCGAAGCCTATGCCAGTGAAGAGACTGACGATAAACTTCACTTTCACAAACCTGATGATCTCCTTTTCTACCTTCATGAAGGTCTTGATAGAAGCGAAGTTGTTTTTGAATATGGTGGTGTTTAGCAACTGCTGGAAATTGATGGACTCTGACAAAAGTAGGATCACAAAAAATGTGGTAGTCAGGGTCATGGTGGCTGTTTTACTGATGGTATCCAGTGTAGAACCGAAGTGCTGTAGCGTATTACTTCCTTCAAAATAATGGATCAGTATGTTCTCACCTTGAAGCCGTTCTACACCAAAAAATGCTTCAATGGATACGATCAGGCCGACCAGTTTAGTTTCAAGCTTTTCGAAGAATTGACTATCTGCCGAGAGTACCTCATCACTTGATAACTGGATCAACTCACCGCTAACTTTCAATACACCCAAAATGATCAACACTACAATCACTATCCGCAAGAGCTTAGGCACCTTTTTCGTTGTCAGCCATCTCATCAATGGTAAAAACAGCAAAGTGATAAACATTGAGAGGATGAGTGGGATGAAAATAAAGGAAAGCGTTTTGAGCAAGTAGAATATAAGCGGAATGACTATAATCAACAGCAGTGTGTTGGTTGTTTTGGTATCTTTCATTAGTAATTAAGTGACAAACAAAGTATTCAAGGGTGGAGTATGGTTAGCACATACTCAACCATTATGGTAAGCAAAATTCATGGAAGAAGGTTTGCTGACAGGGGAGAAAAATTAAAAAAAGTCACCATGCGTCAGCGTGCAGAGTGACTTTTCCTATTACATTGGTTTTGAACTATTTAGAATCCGTTTTTTCGAACTTACCGTTTTTCAAGATTTCTGTCATCACTGTATGGGTTTCGACGTCCTGCTGATAGAAATGAGCATCGCGCATTTCTTTATCAGAGAAAAGTTGTAATTGATCACCATTGTTTTGCGAACCAGCCATGGAAGAATTACCATAACTTAACAGGACTTTGGCTTTGATCTTCTCGTCAAATTCTATAACACCCACCCAGGAATCTCCTCCACCTATTCTATTACGCCCGCCTTCCCAGGCTACTCTCACTACACCATATAACCCTGAAGCCCCATTGCCTGGTAAGTCGATACCGTTGTACTTTATGCGATATACGTCACCCCATGGTATGTCAAGTCTTCCATGATCTTCTTTGATGGCCGTGGCCACCTCTTCCAATACTTTTACTGCTCTTGGTGGGTCTGCAAGTCCATCCGGTGTGTTGATGACGTCGTCTTCACTCCATGGCTTGGCGAAAGTACTTTGAGACCCTAATCTGGCTCTACGTGCCCACTGCGTGAAGAGCAATGTACCTTTACTTTGAGGATCGGCTTGCCTGTCCCAGGCGCTCAGAACACTTTTGGCTTCCTTAGCCGTTTCACCACCATATTGATCCACAGCCTGAAACAGATCATCCAGTATCCTGTCGGCCATACCCATACGCGTAGAAAGCTTGTATTCCACCAGTTCGTCAAAGGTGATGGATTGATCCCCGTTGAGCATTTCTACTGCCTTTTGAGGACGAAAAGACATAAACCTCGGTGCCATATAGGGTGGAAAGTCATCCGCATCGAGTGCCACTGGGTAGGTGCAAGTCCATGGTGGGTCATTAGAATTTTGGAGCCAACCTTGAGCAGGATTTTTCACCCTAGGTAAGTCACTGTAAGGGTGTACATCTTGCCAGATATCTTCGGATTTACCGCCCGGGATAATACGATTCCAGTAAGACCATCCACCATTCGACCGTTTAGGCACCAAGCCATTGAAAAGGTAGAATATATTATCCTGCTTATCAGCATACATCACGTTCCAGAAAGGGATTTGCGACATTTGTAAGGCTTCTTCAAACGCTTCGAAATTCTTGGCTTTGCCCATTCTGACCCATTGTAGAAAACTATCAGGTCGATCATAACCAACCATTCTAACGGCTAAAGCTTTTTGATTGCCTTTCTTCACCACCGGACCATGCTCGCTGTGCCATATTTCAATTTCCTTTTCCGCTATACTGCCATCTACTGCTTTGATTTTGAGTGTCTTGGTACTTTTCTCAAAGGCTTTCACTTTGCCATCCAACAGATAACCGTCACCGCTGAGTTGCAATTCATAAGTGTCTGCATTGTCAATAGTGTTGTTTGTATGAGTCCAACCCAGATAGTCATTGAAGCCGATGGCGATGGTAGGGAATCCCACCAAAGTAGCGCCATAGAGGTTATTATCCGGGGTGTTGAAATGCATTTCGGTGAAGAGGAACTCGCCAAACCAGGGTAGGTGAGGGTTCTGTACCAGCATAGCATTGCCATTAGCAGCCCGCTTACCGGCCACAGCGAAAGCATTGGAACCAGCTTCGGACCAGTTCTGTACGCGGCCCAGGTCTTCTCCACCGACGAAAATGGTATACACGACATAAAGAGCATGCGCATTGACATCTTCGGCCTTAAGCGGCAATACCAGTTTCTTATCATCATCAAATGCCTCAGGGTGTGTTTCTGCGTAGTTGTTCATCCCGCTAACGAAAGACTGAACGATTTTTTGGAGCTCAGGGTCTTGTTTGGCTGTCCATTCTTTGGCTAATTCCGGAAAGCCCATAGTCTGGATCAATACATCGGTGGACACATAGTCTTCTCCCCAGATTGATGCGGCATTCCCCCTGGCTCTCCCATAAAGCTCCAGTATCAGGTTGCCCCGAAGGTGCATTTGCGCATACCCGGCCGCGAAATAAAGCTCATCGTCGTTTTGGGCGTATATGTGTGGCACACCCCATTTGTCCCAGTGTATTTTGGTAGAAGGGGGTGGTTCAGCCGTAGTACATGCGATACTAATACTAAAAAGAATAGTGAATAGGGAAGCGACTTTCATGGATTTATATGTGTTCGTTTAGTTAGAGGTAATGAAAATAGGAAATATTCTTTTCCGAACATTAAGTTGACCCTGTAAATGATCAGATTTAAATCTCTGCTTATTCAGTTTTTGGCAAGCAGTTTATACACGACGGATATGAATACCTTACTCACCTATGCCATCTGGCCCGGTAGCCATGGCAATCAATGTGAACCATTTGCCGATTCCAAATGACTTTTTATTATGTCTGACTTCCCGTGGAAACTTGATTCAAATTCAGGATGTACATTTAACCATTTATGAGTGCAGTGGCCTCTTTGGTTTAAACGTACGTTTTATTATCCATCTCGCAGATGATAGTATTCCGATAATTGTGATAATGCAAAACAACAACCCAATGCATATTTTGAATGCCAACAGCCCGTATTTCTGATAGCCTACCTTTCTTGATATGCTGATATCTCTTTGAAGATTATTTAGGTTAAATGTTCGCCCACCTGTAGCATTTTGTATAGCATAGCGATAATCATAATCATGGTTAGTTGAGTTGATATAATCTGTAGTAGATTCAAATTCATAATTAAGGGTAAAATAATCCTCGTGAAATTGCGACCATCTTCTGAAACCCATTGACTTAGATTTCAAATCTAAGTCTGGAATATGTTTGTTCTTTAGAACAGTATCCTCAATAGTTATAGCATGTTTGATTTTGATGATAGGAAACTCATAAGATATTGGGCCATTATCCTCAACTGGATACCATTGATCAAGCACATTTTGCAAATTAACGGTGAACTGGATGTCCTCAAGCCCAAGTTGATCATAGTAAATGGCCGTTGAATCTAGGCTGCCAGTGACCTTAACTATTACTTGCTCAGGGAGTTCTTCTTTAAAGACCAGAGAATCTAAGTCTATAAAATGAGCTTCGTAGCTTAGTCTCGTATTGAGTTGCGTTTTCAAACTAAACCGTAATTCACCCTTGATTACTTTGCTAAGTTCGACATCTGGATTGTAATATAGATCTCTGAGTTCTGACGCAACCCAACCTGAGGCAATCATAGTTCTTGAGCAGTTTCCTAAAACATCTACAGTATCTTTTATTTCCAGTTCGTTTTGCTCTGGATAAGTAAGTGTACTCTGGTATGATTCATCCTTAAGGCTGTCAAGGTTAATCCCATACTTATAATCTACCTTTTCGAACATTGTGACTTTAGGTGCATAAAAGTTCTTGGTCGGGTCGAAGTAATACATTCTACCTTCAATTTCATATTTTACAATGGCATGGGTGAATATGTGGCTTGACAACACTTCTTGGTACAAAGGATCCATACCAAACTCTTTTACTAATACTATTTCATTTGAAATACCTATATGTCTAAGCAAATAGCTAAACAATTTACATTTACCATACCAACTGGCGTAGTGATGTGACAAGATTTCCCTTGTTGTAAGCTGTGGATCATTAAGGTTGGTGTAAAGATTTGATATTTCATGCCTTACGAATTTATCAATTGCTGTGATAGAATCAATAGTATCATAGACGTCCTTCGGGATAATAGATACAATGATACTGTCAAGTTCATTGTCGTTAAGTCCTTTTGCTTCGAGGCTAAGTTTTTCTCTTATACTTAAACCAAGTTCTTTTTGGGAGTCGTAAGAAAAAACGAATATCTCTGGCAAGTAAACATAACATTTAGAGTATTCATTGTTAGTATTATTTTTCTGTGGAGCTTTGATCGTTTCAGTCCACTCCCAAGCTTTAAACCCGTTGGAGTTTAAAAGCTCTGGCTCACCGAAACCGATGATGGATTTGTAGTGTAATTTACCCTCACCTTTAATTACTCTGAATATGTTCTCGCACTCAAGAGGGGAATCGGATGCAGTAAATTTGTAGTCAGACTCGGCTGGTTCTCTGCCTTTGTCATATTTCAATAGATAAGAAATTGTTAGCAAATCCCCCGATTTAAAATCGTCGCTTCTAAGTACAATTGAAGTTCTCGATTTTAATAATAAATCACCTTTACTTTCTTTCGTATTTAGGACCTGAATATATTGGTCCATTAAATTCACGACCTTTCCATTCCTCAGAATGTATGCCTCTGCTAACTCAATGGTTTGTATGGAAGACTCGGATTTAAGTTCAAAAGAATGAGACTTAGAAAGCCCGGCTTGGCTTACCTTGTAAATTTCACGGTGAAATTCTTCTTTCGTTATGTCATTGATTTGAACTTCCTGCCGTACTTGATGTATTCCCTGGGTTGATTCAGTCAGACCTACTTTTGGGTAATTTACGACCCAATCAGGTACTTCTGAATTAGGTATATGTTGGGCTTTCGCTGACAGTGCCAAGAATAGTATCAGAAAAAGTACAGTCAGCCTTCGGGCTTTTTGAATCCTTATGAATTTTATCACCCTATAGATTCTTCGCAAGGTTTTGATCAATCCGACAATGAAGAAAAAAAGAATCAGTGCCGAGACCGATAATAAGATTACTAACCGTGTAGACTCTTTGTCAGGCTTATATTTAGTGAAAGACTGGTATACCTTGTTGGATACAGGTGCAATTTGCTCTCGTCCTTGCTCAATTCGCTCAAGAAATGACTCAAACGCGACGATATCATTTGTTTTTACATTTCTTGATGTTGACAAAAACTGCGATAAAATGAGTGAGTCTTGGTACAGTTTTGAATTGACTTTATAGCGGCAGAAATCAGTTTTAATATTGATCGTGTCAATATGCAATGACTTGTCGAGGAATGTTTGTAAATCACTCCTTGCAAATTTAATTTGATAATACACTTCAATACTTGGAATGGATATGCTATCCAATAGAGTTGAGTCAAATTCAGAGGTTTCAAAAGCGCCCTCAAAATACAACGGAATCAAGTCGGGCAGCTCTAATCGAGGGAATTCATCCAGTTCATAATTAAGGTTAATAATAAATTGATTACTCGTAGTAGAATTGATATCCTCTATTGTTATATTCTTATTTAGTGACCAGTCAATTTCATAAGGCGGGCTCAGATAGATAAGGTCTCGATATTGAATCTGATTATAAGGCAGCTGATCTTGCAATAGTAAGACTATTTCAGAATCTCCTCCAAAGAGGTACTGTCTTCTCATTTTATCAGCCTCGACTCCCTCTAAAACAATTTTTCTTTTAATCTTTTCATCAAATTCTATTAAATCGTATACCTCAACCTTCCGGTAACCTTGTTGATCAATTGATACTTCTGATTTTGTGCCCGGTATCAATTGATATCCTCGGCCAAAGTCATTTATTTCATATTGTCCAATCTGATCACCTTGATAAGGAATCGTTGGATCAACTGTAATTGTATCTCCTCCATGAGCAAATTGAATTACACAGTGATCGAATTTTTGAGGTGTAGCAATGTCACTAAATTGATGCTCATAACCATTTGAATTTACTAACAAAGGCCATGCAGGAACACCTGCTTGGTTGAGTAAAGCAGATCCCAATAGAGATTTTGACTTACAATCACCAAACCCATCTGTCATTACTCTGGCCGGAGAATACGGTTGATAAAGACCATACTCTAAGTATTTGATAGAATCTTGGACATAGTTTATGATTGCTGCTATCTTTTCATCTTTGGATTGGTGTGCTGTTGTCAGATCAATGTATTTGGCTTTGACTTCACTGGCTGCCGATGAGTCTAATTGGAAAAGGGGAATCATCCAATCAGATAATTCCTGATAATTTTTGAAAGGTGTTGCATTAAACATAGGTTCGGAATAATACCAAGAAGGTGCCCCTTCACTAGATACTCCATAGTATGTTCCCTTCCAGACTAACTCATGACCAAAACGGGTCTCCCTTTCAGTTGGTGACAATAAACCACTGATTTCATGGTGTGCCAATGGTTTTGAAGATATGACACGATAATATACTGGAGTACCAGTTGGGGCTCTTAGCTCTGGAATTGGTAGTTGCTTTATGTCGTCTCTAAGGTTTTTTTCTAGGTAACTAATAAGTATAAGATCACCTTTTTCAAGGTCATTGAAATAGAACTTAATCTTTTTGGTAGAGTAATAAAGTTGATTTCTAACTAACTCTTTTTCATCGATCTCCTGGATTTTTAGTTCTTGATTAAGTATTACTTTTTGCCCATCTCTGAGCAAGGAGACTTCAATGGGGTGAAAGCTATTGGTCGTAGGATGGTGAGTGAAATAGATAGAATAGGGTAGCCGACGACTATTTAAATGATTGACTTTAAACGCACTTCTGCTAAAAATCTCATCGGTTAAATAGTTTATCTGCTCTTCATTATATACGTTGACCAAATCACCTTCTCGTTTGATTTGTTGAAGATTCTTAGGTAAATCTTGTTGTTCTATCCACTCGGGGGTTTCAGTGAATTCCAACTTCGTATTTTGCGAGAATAATAATTGTGCGACTAAAAGTAAGACAACAGTCGAAGAGAATGTCTTCATGATACTTTGAATAGGTTGCCCGGCAAATATAGTCAATAAGCCCATTTGTAAAGATTGGCCAGAGCCGATCTTGATTGGTGCAATGAGCATGTTCATTTTATCATATATTCACCTATGCCATCTTGCCCGGTAGCCGCGGCAATCAATATGAACCATTTGCCGGTTCCAAATGACCTTTTCGGTCTTATAGGTGCCAATACCGCCTTTGTTGCCAATAATCTTTTGGTTGAGTATGCGATAGACAATATCAACATCTTTAGTATCCTTTTTGCCATCGTCATTGACATCTAATACTAGGATATCGATAGCGTTACCTTTGAGATGTTGGCTCTTTTTAGCGGCGCCAAAATTGGTCAGTATGCTATTCCACCATTTCGGTCTTTTGCCACTGATGACCATCAAGCGATCTTTGTAGCCCTGTTTTACCAGTTCTTTCTTGAGTTGTGCGTAATAGGCCTTGGTTGTGGGATGCACGTGTTTTAATGAAACACACCCCGAGCACAGATGGATGAATATGCCTAAGCATATTAATGAGAAAAATAGTTTGCTCCACTTTTTTAACATCATGGGAGGGCGTTGGTAGGAAACCTATTTGTTTTCTAACGCCTACAACTCACCTATTATTTTAAACCAATACGATAGCCTGATCAGACTACCGCATTTGAGGTCACCACTGACTGATGGTTAGTTTTGGACTTGCTCTTCAATCCGAATAGTGGTCTTAGGAAGTTAATGCGACGAATGACGAACTCATACATGGCAAAACACCCTACAGCCGTGAAAATGATTACCAGGACCAACTGTATGCCTGTAGGTATATCCGTTGGAAATAAGAAGTAACTAGCTAGGTGCAACCATATCATGTGAATAATATAAACAGGATATACCGCCTGACTTAAGTAGGAGAGTGCCTTACTGGGGCAGTTCAGGTATTGGTAGGCAAAGGCAAATACTGAGAAGATCCAGAGGCTCGATTCTATAGATACCAGGTATACAGGAGCTTGCAGTTCGAAGATGAAAAGCCTTATCATGAACAACGAGGCGGCAAGGGAGACCAATAACCACTTCCATTTGAGCAGGTTTTGCCAGATTTGCTCTCCGCTGTATGCCAGGCAAAAGCCGAAAAGAAAAGCCAATAATCCCAGTACAAAACCATGCCAAGTCGTGGCATATAGTTCGAAGGGCTCCGGCTTCATCAATACTGCTTCTATGACAAAGCAAGCCATAATGATTAGTAGGCCAATTGGGCTTTGAAATAGGCGCTTTAACTTTGGATTCCCGTTCTTTTTCAGGTACATGAAAAGCGGCGATAATAGCAATACGTAGATGAAAATATTACCGAGAAACCATAAGTGGCCAGGATTAGGCCAATAGGAGAGGTCTTGATGGTAATACCGCTGCCAAATAAATAGGTGCAACGGAACGATAGCCAACATACCGAATACAAAGGGTAGCAGGATACGCTTGGAGCGTTCGACGATCAATTGTTTCAGGTTTCTCTTTTGTATGGCAAAGCATACCCCCATACCAGAAACGAAAAAGAGCAACGGAATCCTCCAAACGTTGAGCATCGACATGGGCACCCAGATGGACTCGAGTGTCTCATTGTTTTGTATGAAGCCAATCAGTACGCCCCAGGGTTGGAAAGCAATGGCTATGTGATAGATGAGTAAAAGCCCGATCGCAATTACTCTTAGCCAGTCAATATCGTGTCTTCTAGTCATGATAGCGGTAGTTAATAGATCTGGTTATTTCAACATGGAAGCGATTTCCGGACGGGTGGTCCCCAGGTATTCGTAGTCTAGTTTAAGACCTAGCGGCCCAAGATCTTTACTCATTTGATCATATATAGGCTTGACCTGATCGAATGGTACCTCTACACTTTGAAGAGCAGTAGAACCGAAGTTATTCGTAACGTTTTTATTGGCCCCTTTTTCTAATAACATGGCAACAATTTCTGTACGGCAGAAGAAAGCGGCTACGTGTAATGGCGTAGAACCATCGCTACTGGGTGCGTCTACATTTGCGCCTCCTTCAATGAGTGCCTTAGCTACCTCTGTTTTGCCAAAAGTAGCTGCAATGGTCAATGGAGTAGAGCCATATTGATCCTTTTGGTTGAGATCGGTACCAGCCTTGATATGCTTAGATACGGTTTGCACATTACCAAAAAAGGTGGCTTCATGAATATTCTGTGAAGGCGCTTCTGGTTTGGTAGCATTATCAGATACAGCTTGTTCCGTACTGTCATTAGCCTGTTGCTTATCACAAGCAGTCAAGGTCAAAAAGTGGACTGATATGATCAATACGGCAGCATAGCGAAGGGTGAATTTTTGAGTTAGCATTTTTCTTTTGTTTAGCGTTCGAATCTGCCTTCGCGGCTGCTTGCGCCATCGCTAAAGCTATTTGCGGCACGCGATCGGCAGACGAGAAGGTTGTGGTTTAATTCTTCGGGGCTTTGCCCCGGAAGCTCGGGTCCAGGGTTCTATCCTGGGTTTAGTACTATTTATTTTTTGTTGATACAAAGTTCGTACGGACATGCAGGGTACGCTAAACAGCCTTGCAGCCAATGCTATCAAGTTTGTAGAAAGGGTTGAAACTATGACGAATCGATATAAAATATGACGCAAGTGTTGTTGAAAGCATTGTTTTTAGATGTTTTGCACAAGTCCATTTCCTAGAATTGAACAATGACTTTTACATGATATTAGGGC
Source organism: Bacteroidota bacterium (assembly GCA_039819065.1). GTDB lineage: Bacteria > Bacteroidota > Bacteroidia > Cytophagales > Cyclobacteriaceae > JBCBSS01. Next base: position 2,900 of record JBCBSS010000029.1, on the reverse strand, counting down.
ATTGTTGTATCTTGTGATCTCTTCACTATGAGCATAGATTCTACGGGGCATACCAAACGGAATGATAGGCCAACCAGCGACTTTCTGAAGTCACTTGAAAACCTCATCAATGATCATCTGGCTGATGAGGGTTTCGGTGTATCTGAGCTGGCCAATGCAGCCAATATGAGCCGTTCTAACCTGCTGCGTAAAATCAAAAGTCAGACCGGCCTATCTGCTAGCCAGTTTATTCGTGAAGAACGTCTGAAGCGAGGCATGGAAAAGCTCCAACAGACTGATCTGAATGTATCAGAGGTTGCTTATGAGGTTGGGTTCAGTAGTACGTCCTATTTTATCAAATGCTTTAGGGAATACTATGGGTATCCACCAGGACAGGTGGGGAATGTTGAGGTCGAACCAGAGGCAACAAATGAAGATGAACCTAAGCCAGTTAATAGCTCCGGAAGAACACGGTTCTACATCCTGGTATCAATTGTTGTGCTGGGTGTAATGCTAACATTCATTTACAGTCAGTTTTTTAAAGGGTCTAACCCGCCCGTATTGAGTCCTGCACTTGAGAAATCCATTGCTGTGCTGCCTTTCAAAAATGACAGTGATGATTCCACTAATGTACATATTGTGAATGGCTTGATGGAGTCTGTTTTGAATAACCTACAGAAAATAGAAGACCTGAGGGTGATTAGCCGTACTTCAATTGAAAAGTATCGCCATAGTGATAAAACTATTCCGGAGATCGCTGAGGAGCTTCAGGTCAGCTATCTGATTGAAGGGAGTGGCCAGAAAATTGGTGACCAGATCTTGCTTAACATTCAATTGGTAGAAGCAACTACTGATAACCATCTGTGGGCAGAGCAGTATGAGCGCGAGACAACGGATATTTTCAATTTGCAAAGAGACGTGGCCAAGCAGATTGCATCCGAAATCAAAGTGATCATTAAACCAGAGGAAGAGGCACAAATAAACCAAATACCCACTGATAACCTGGAAGCTTACGAGCACTTTTTGAAAGGTATGGATGCATTCTACGCTGGTACGCAAGAAGGCTTAGAAGAGGCGATCGTACACTTCAAGCAGGCCATAGAAAAGGACGAAAAGTTTGCCAGGGCTTATGCCAATATAGCCATCACCTATTACTACCTCGACATCTTTAAATTGGAGAAGGACTATACCGATGACATTAACCAGTATTCAGATAAGGCACTCTTGTTTGATGCCAGGCTACCACAGGCCATGATAGCCAAGGCTTTCTATTACATGAATACGAGAGAATATGCACTGGCTGTACCTCATTTAGAAAAGGCCCTGGAGTATCACCCTAACTCCTCTCTAGTCATCAATACACTATCCGATCTCTATGCCAATTATATCCCGGATAACCGTAAGTACCTTGAGTATGCCCTCAAAGGAGTGGGTGTCGATGTAGTACCACAAGATTCATTATCAGCTAGTTTTACTTATCTGCATTTGAGTAACGCCCTTATCCAGTTTGGCTTTGTTGATGAAGCATTGAAATACATCGACCAGTCTTTGGTTTACAATCCGGACAACCTGTTTTCGGCATATTTGAGAGCTTACATCCTGTTGGCACAGGGAGAGAGTGCCGAAATCACCAGGGAGCGTTTGATTGCTGCTCTGAAGAAAGATACCACCAGGTTGGACATTGTTCAGGAAATCGGCAAGATGTGCTACAGCATGAGAGATTATGAGCTTGGCTATGCCTATTATAAAGGTTTTCTGGATGTTAAGCGTACATTAAACCTTGATATCTTTCCTGCAGAAGACATCAAGATTGCCTATGTGTTTTTGAAGAATGGCCAGCTAGATGAGGCAGAAAAGCTGATCAATGATTTTAAGGCCTTTGCGGAAGCAGATGATTCCGATTTTCGACACTTGAACTTAGCCGCCTACTATGCCTATCGAGATGATCAAAAGAAAGTAGTTGAACATCTTGAGGCTTATGTCTCAGAGAACCATTACTACTATTGGATTGTAAGGTTCCTGCCTGATGACCCATTGATGGACGAAGTAAAGGATGACCCTGAATTCAAAGAAGCCATGTCAAGACTGGAAAGTGGTTTTTGGGAGCACCATGAGCAGCTCAAGGCTCGGTTAATCAGGAAAGGGTTGATATGAGGACATAAGAAATAAGACATTAGATGTAAGAAGAAAGACCTAAGATACTAGAGTCTGATCTTCCGGGCTGTCATTTCGAATGCAATGAGAAATCTGTCTCTCTAGTATTGATGGCATTTGATTAGGGATAGATTTCTACTAGTGCCGAAATGTTGAGCTGACGTGATCTGTAAGCTTTTTTAATCGACTGTTATTCGACGTTTAATTGATAGAATACGGCAAGAAAGTAAACTTCGCGCCATCAGCTTATTCGGAAAGATTTTCAGGCCTTAACCTGATACCTTTTTGAGCTTGAGTGTGGACTTGCCTAATACTTCATAGTTATCTTCCAGTCCTTTGATCCACAACTCTTTGTTATCGTATTTAATGATAGAAAACTTCATGGGCCAATCGCCTCCGGTGAAGATCAACATATTCGTATCAGGGCTGTATGTGATATGGCCGCACTTACTGGATTTACCATCACACATCAATTTGTCTTGAGAGACCTTTCCCTTCTTTCCGTTCCACAACATCGGTACGTAGACACCATCTTTTCTTAACAACATGCTCTCGCAGAAGGATGCAAAAATGCTTTTAGATTGAAACGGATTCTTCTTGCGCCATTCTAAACCTTTATCAATATCTCCGTCTTCATCTACAATCTCGTAAGTCACCCATAGACCAGCGATTTTTTCCAGTTCAGCTGGTACATCGTTGGAGAGCTTATCTTGTCCATAAGAAATGTTGGCTAATAGCAATGCTACTAGGGTTAGCTTCTTCATGGT